>JANQKV010000008.1 GCA_028280945.1 Opitutaceae bacterium | reverse complement strand
GCCCCAACACTTCGATCTCATCGGCCGGGCTTTCGCCCGCCTCGGGGTCACCGTGGAACACGAAGGCAACACGGCCATCGTGCGCCCCGACCAAAGTCTCACCATCACCGCCCCGCACACCAGCAACCTCTTGCCCAAGATCGAGGCTGCTCCCTGGCCGTATTTCTCCGTGGATCTGCTGCCCTTGATGATCGCGCTCAGCACCCACGCGAACGGCACCATCCATTTCTGGAACAAGGTCTACGAAAACGGATTTGCCTGGATCCCCGAGCTCGCGAAGTTCGGCGCGCACGCCGTGGTGAGCGACCCCCATCGATTGATCGTGTTTGGTGGGGCGCCGCTGCGACCCGCCGTGGTGGATTCGCCTTATATCATCCGCGCCGCCGTGGCCTTGGCGATGGTCGCTGCGTCGATCCCCGGCGAGTCCCTCGTGCGCCACGCCGAAATCATCAAACGCGCCCACCCCCGCTTCGTCGAAAACCTAAACTCCCTCGGCGCAAAGCTGCAGTGGGAGGGATGATGTCACGCAGAGACGCGGAGACCGCGGAGGCTTGAGCAATGAAACCAACTGACGAGATCACAAGCGCCATCATTGATGCATCCATCAAGATTCATCGCGAGCTTGGCCCTGGTTTGCTGGAATCAGTCTATGAATCGCTGCTCGCTCGTGCATTGATAAAACGCGGGTTCAATGTAGATCGACAGAAGCCGGTCTCATTCGAGTATGACGGCGAATTTTTTAACGAAGGACTGCGTGTCGATCTTTTGGTCGAGGGACGCGTAGTGGTTGAACTGAAGTCGGTCGAAAAGCTCGTTCCTGTTCATAGCAAACAGCTGCTCACATACCTCAAGCTCTTGAATCAACCTGTCGGTCTGCTGATTAATTTTGGAGCACCCACGCTTAAGGAAGGGCTCCACCGAGTTGTTAATAATCTCCCTCCCTCCGCGTCTCCGCGCCTCCGCGTGAACCAAACCTCAACCTGATGCCCGACGAACAACCCAAAGGCACTGACTACCTTGCCTCGACGTTCAACACCCCCGAAACCGCAACGGAGGCCGCCCTGCGGCCGCTGTCGTTTTCCGACTTCACCGGTCAGGCAAAAACCGTCGAACGGCTCCAGGTTATGGTCGGGGCAGCCAAGCGTCGTGGTGATGCCCTCAACCACATTCTGCTCAGCGGACCTCCGGGCCTCGGCAAGACAACCCTGTCCTTCATTCTCGGCCACGAGCTGGGCAAACAAGTCCGGGTCACCTCCGGCCCGGTCGTCGAAAAGGCCTCCGATCTTGCCGGCCTGCTGACCAGCCTCGAGGAGGGCGACCTGCTCTTCATCGATGAGATCCACCGCATCCCCAAAACCGTCGAGGAATACCTCTATACGGCGATGGAGGATTTCCGGCTGGACATCATGATCGACCAAGGCCCGAACGCGCGCAGCGTGCGCCTCTCGATTCCCAAGTTCACGCTGGTCGGAGCCACCACCCGCTCCGGTCTGCTGACCGCACCCCTGCGCTCGCGGTTCACGCTACAGACCCGCCTTGATTATTACGACGTCGCCACCCTCTCCGGCATCGTGAAGCGCTCTTGCGGCCTGCTCGAAGTCGAGATCGACGAAGCGGGAGCCAAAGAGATCGCCGGCCGGTCGCGCGGCACGCCGCGCATCGCCAACAACCTCATCAATTTCGTGCGCGACTACGCCCAGGAGCGGGCCGACGGCAAAATCAACCGCAACGTCGCGTCCAAAGCACTCGAACTGCTTGAGATCGACGCCCGCGGTTTGGACGAGATGGACAAGCGGATCATGCGCATCATGGCGGAAAACTACAAAGGAGGCCCCGTCGGCCTCGGCACGGTTGCCATCGCCGTCGGTGAAGAAGCCGACACGCTCGAAGAGGTGCACGAACCGTTTCTCATTCAGGAAGGTTACCTGCAACGCACCCCCCAAGGCCGCACCCTCACCGCCAAAGCCTACCAGGCCCTTGGCCTCAAGGGCTACTCCGAGCAAACCGACCTGCTCTGATCCGCCCCACCGGAGGGGCCACGGTTATGATCGACCCGGCGGGAATCTTGCCCTGGTGTCGCGTGACTCGACTTATTCCCTCCATGTCTTCGCACGGCCCGATTCTTTGTTTCGGCGAAATTCTCTGGGACTTTTTGCCCAAGGGGCTCTTTCCCGGCGGCGCCCCGTTTAATGTGGGTTACCACCTGCACCAACTCGGTCAACCCGTCGAACTCCTCTCCGGCATCGGTCGGGACAAACTCGGCGACGAGCTCGTTCGACGGCTCGACAATTGGGGCATCTCGAAAGAAGGGATCACATTCCACGCGGGACTGCCGACAGGAACGGTGGTGGCCAATACCGGCCCCAACGGCGACGCCACCTATACCATTACGCCGAGCGTCGCGTGGGATCAGGTGCTGATTTCCGAGGACATCGTCCGCCTCGCCATCCATGCCAGAGCCGTTGTCTTCGGTTCCCTCGCGCTGCGCAGTCCGGTCAATCGAACCACGCTCGACCGTCTCTTTCAGGTCATGCCCAAAACCGCCTGGCGGGTTTTCGACGTGAACCTGCGCACGCCCCACGACGACCTTGGGCTGGTGCGCAATCTCGCGGGTCGCACCACGTTGCTCAAGCTCAACGCGGAGGAGGCCGCCCGCATTGTGTTGAATTCCGAAAGTGAAGAACCGGGCTCGGAGGAAGGTCTCGCCCGCACCCTTGCTCACGACAAGGGCTGCCGGATCGTTTGCATCACGGCAGCAGAGCGCGGTGCCGGACTCCTGATCGATGACCAGTGGTTTTGGGAAACCGGTCAAAAGGTGAACGTCGTGGATACCGTCGGTGCGGGAGACGCTTTTTTAGCCCGGCTTCTGTCGCACCTGCTGATGGAAGACACCTCGCCCGCCGAAGCCTTGGCCAGCGCGTGTCGGCACGGGGAATGGGTGGCTTCCGAGTTTGGCGCGACGCCGGTGTATTGAGCGTTGAAAGACCCAGCCGACTCGGGGTGAATCGCCGCCGTTCATGAATGTTCGCCACGCCCTGATCACGGCTGCCAACCCCCAGCAGCGCACCCTCCCTCTGCAGATTCTGATCGATCGTGATGGAGTCGCACGATCCGCCCTCGAGATCATCCTGCGGGAGGCGGCCGGAGCGGGCATCGACAAGTTCTGTGTGGTGGTCTGTCCGGGCGATGAAGCGGCCTATGCCGAGGCCTGCGGCGACTTGATTGGGCAAACCGAGTTTGCCGTCCAAGCCGAACCCCGCGGCTACGGCGACGCCCTGCTGCACGGCAAGGACTTCATCGGTGAGGACGCGTTCCTGCACTTGGTGGGGGACCACATTCATCTCAGCGATGCCTCCGCGAGCTGTGCCCGCCAGCTGCTCGACGTCGCGGCTGCGGAGAAGACTCCCGTGTCCGCCGTGCAGCCTACCCGCGAAAGCCAGCTCACCTCCTTTGGCGCCGTCGGGGGCAAGCTGGTCGGCGGTGACTTGCCGCTCTACGAAGTCGATACGGTGTTGGAAAAACCCACGCCAACGGTGGCTGAGGCGGAACTCCTCGTGCCCGGGATGCGGGCCGGGTTCTATTTGTGTTTTTTCGGCCTGCATGTGCTCGACGCCCAGATCTTCGAAATCCTCGAACGGGAAAAACAGGCCCACCCGGATCAATCCCTCGGCCTCTCCAGCGCCCTGCGCAAGCTGGCCGACCACCGTCGTTATCTTGCCCTCAACATCGCGGGACGCCGCTACGATATCGGCGCTTCCTACGGCCTGCTCACCGCCCAACTCGCACTGTCTCTGGGCGGCAAGGACCGCGACGAGGTCATGACCCACATCATCGAGCTTCTCGGCCAACCCGCCAAGTAAGCCATGGCTTCACTGATCGACATCATCCGCAGCGACGATGCAGCGGTGCGCGACCAATCGGTCGATGACTGGTGCACAAGCAAGTCCTTCGCTGAACTGCTTGCCGCTGCCACCGAGTTGGAGAACTACCGACACGCCGAGTCCAATCTCTACCAACGTGTCCGGGCACTGTTTTTCCTGCACGTCCTGCACCGCTACCACCTACCCCAATGCGCCGAGCTGAGCGCGTCCGGGCGCGTGCCATATACCGCCTTTCAACGTCTGCTCGACCGGCGTTTCGAGGATGCAATCGGCATCCTGCTGAAGGCCCAGGCCGACGAAGGCCCCAACGACACCCTGTCCAGCGCCTTGGGTTCCGCCTATCACGCCCTCGCGTTTCAAACCCTCGCCAACCAGGTCCGGCGGACCGTGCGCTCCACCCGGGGCAACGCTTGGATGTTTCGACTCGGGCACCCCCTTGACCAGCCGCTGCGCGTGCGGCCCGAACTGATTCCGGACGCCACCCAGGATATTGGCATCCCGATGCTCGTCGAGCGCACCGCCGTGCGCATGGACCTGACGCATTGTGCGTGGAGCGACATCTTCTTTCTCGGGATGGACTACCCGGAGGGAGCCCGGGTGCTCAACGTCTCCATCGACCTCGGCGTGCACGGCCGCGATGCCCGCACGCGGCCTCCGGTCGAGGCCTACTTTCGTGTGATCGATGAGCCCGTGTTGCGCCTGGCCAGCGTCGACTTGGAGACCAGCGTCGCGATCACGGATCTTGAGGAGATCTTCGATTTTGGACGCGACTATCTTGGCCTGCTGAAAGCGGCGGTCATCGCGGCGGGCATTATCCCACCCGGCATCGAGCGATCGGGAGCAAGACTCGCGGACCTGCTGGCCAGTATTTTTGGAACCGGACGCGGCTTTGAGCTCATCTCCAACGTCAACGGCATTCCGAAGGGATCACGTCTCGCCGTGTCGACCAATCTGCTCGGTGCCTTGATCGCAGTGTGCATGCGCGCCACGCGCCAAATCACCGAGCTGGACGGACCGCTTGAGGAGCGAGATCGTCGCATGGTGGCCGCGCGAGCAATTCTCGGGGAATGGCTCGGTGGGTCGGGCGGCGGCTGGCAGGATTCCGGCGGGGTCTGGCCCGGGATCAAGTTGATTGAAGGCAAACCCAGTGATCCGCTCGATGCCGAGTTTGGCGTCAGCCGAGGTTGTCTCCTGCCTCAGCATACCCTGCTCGGTGAAGACCGCATTCCAAAAACCTCGCGTCAAAAACTCCAGGACGCACTGGTCCTCGTTCACGGTGGCATGGCGCAAAATGTCGGTCCGATCCTGGAAATGGTGACCGAAAAATACCTCCTGCGTTGCATCGACGAATGGAAGGCACGGGGCACCACTGTGCAAACGTTGGAGGCGATCCTCGGGCACCTCGCCGCGGGCGATATCAAGGCCTTGGGAGCGGCTCTCACCCAAAACTTTACCGGTCCGTTGCAGCAAATCATCCCGTGGGTGAGCAACCGCTACACCGAACGGCTCATCGCCGAGGTGCGCGATGCGTTTGGCGATGACTTTTGGGGATTTTGGATGCTTGGCGGAATGTCGGGCGGGGGCATGGGCTTCATCTTTAACCCGGACTGTAAAACGGAAGCCCAGGAGCAACTGCTGGCCATCATGACAACGGCCAAGCGCGAGCTCGAAGCCTCGCTGCCCTTCGCGATGGATCCGGTCGTTTACGATTTCACCATCAACGAAAACGGATCGACCGGAGCCTACACAAACGCCACCGAATCCGTGCTGCCTATCGGCCACTATCGACAGGTCATCCCCGCAACCTTGCGCCAGTCGGCCGAAAAACTATCCGCCCGCGAGCGCCACGACCTGGCGGTCTTCACCCAGCGCTCGCGACAAGATGCGGGCTTGCGCGAGGCACTGCCGGAATTGCTTGGCCAGATGCTTCCGTCCATCGCCTCCACCGACGAATCGGGCCAGGGCCTGCAGGAGTTGCTCGCAGCCAACGGCTTCGATTCGACCCAGCATGAACGCATCCGGCAGGAACTGCGTGACGGACGCATCGGTCTGGCGATGAATCGCCTGCCCGCGACCACCAAAATCGACGATCTCGCCCCCGATGACCTGTTTCACCTCCATACCTCCGGCGATGAATTCACCCAAGTCGGGGCCGATGCATTGGCCGCCGGGGAACTGGCCATCGTCACTTATGCCGCCGGCGTGGGCAGTCGCTGGACCCAGGGCGCAGGCTGCGTCAAGGGGCTGCACCCTTTTGCCAAATTCGAAGGGATTCATCGCAACTTCATTGACGTGCACTTGGCCAAGACGCGGCGCAGTGCCCAACAACACGGAGCACCGCTGCCGCACGTCTTCACGACCAGCTACCTGACCCACGCCCCGATCGCAGCTTACCTGCGGGCGACTCGCGGTGAAGCATTGGACGATGGCATCTGGCTTTCACCGGGCCGCTCAATCGGACTGCGACTCGTGCCCACCGTGCGGGACCTGCAATTCGCCTGGGAAGAAACGGCGCAGCAAAAGCTCGATGAGCAGCAGCAGAAGATGCGCGACAGTGTGCGGGCGGCTTTGACCAATTGGGCGCGCTCGACGGGTGAGGCCGCCGATTATACCAACAATTTGCCCAACCAATGCCTCCATCCCGTGGGACACTGGTTTGAAATTCCGAACCTGATCAAGAACGGCACCTTGCACCAACTGCTCACGCAGCACCCCGGCCTGCGTTACCTGATGGTGCACAACATCGATACCCTGGGGGCGACGGCCGACCCCGCCATGCTGGGGTGGTTCAAGTCGACCGACGCCACCATGGGCTGGGAAGCGATCACCAAACGGGTGGAGGATCACGGCGGGGGATTTGCCCGTATCGATGGCCGGGTGCGGGTCGTCGAGGGACTCGCCCTGCCCCGCGAAGAAGACGAGTTCCGCCTGTCCTACTACAACGCCAACACGTGCTGGATCCACATTGACAAGCTGCTGGCGGCCTTCGGCCTCACCCGGGAGACCCTTGCCGACCAGGACGCGATCAACGCCGGGGTGCGTCGACTGGCCAACCGGGTGCCAACCTACGTCACGCTCAAGGACGTGAAAAAACGCTGGGGACAGGGGCAGGAGGATGTGTTTCCGGTCGCCCAATTCGAAAAGCTTTGGGGCGACATGACCACCCTGGCGGATGTTGAAAATGCGTTTGCCCTGGTGCCACGCCAACGGGGTCAACAACTCAAGGACCAGGCGCAACTCGACGGCTGGCAGCGGGATAGTTCCGCCGCTTACGTGGCCGGACTCTGCGAATGGGACTGAAGCAGGCCCGCCGCCGTTTGTTGGCCGCGTTGGCACGGGCTTAGCTCGTCCGCCCGTCGTATGCGTTTTGAACAAATCTGGGAGGGAGTCATAGAACTTGCGCCGGCATTCCTCGCCGCCCTGCCTGTCGCCGCGATTGTCATTCTCGGCGGCATGCTCTTGAACCTGATCATCAGCCGCGGCCTGGCATTGCTCGCCCGTCGCACTCAGTTGGACGAGAACGACATTATTCCCGCGCGCAATGCGCTGCGGTGGTTGGTGCGAGTGGTGGTGTTGGTGATGGTGCTCGGTGTGTTCGGTTTCGAGCTGGGCGGAATCTGGGCGATGATTTCCACCATCCTGGCCATGGTCGCCATCGGTTTTGTCGCGGTATGGAGCCTGTTGAGCCACACTTCGGCAACCGTGATTCTCGTATTGCTGCGGCCCTTCCATATTGGTGACGATATCACGCTGCCGTCGGAAAACGTCGAGGGGCGGGTGGTGGACTTGAATTTCTTCTTCACCACCTTGGTCGACCACGAAGGCAGTGAGTGGCGGGTGCCCAACAACCTTTTTTTCCAAAAGGTCATGCTGCGCAAAAAGGGCCGGAAGACCGACACATTGGCCGCTCAACTCAACAGTCCCGAACCCGCCAAGGTCGACCCACCGCCCGCTCCGGCAACTGACATCAAACCGGCGTAACGGATCAGAAATCCCCGCCCTGCGGCCGCAGCACGATGTCTTCCACGACCGTGCGCTTCGAGAGCCGGTAGATGTCGAAGAATGCCCGTGCCACGTCCCGGGTGGGCATCATCAGCTTGGGGTCAAAGCCGCTGCCGTCCCACGAGGGCGAAACGGTCGCCCCCGGGTAAACCGTCGTCACGCGCACCCCCTTATCCTTCAACTCCGTGCGCATGACCTTCGACAATCCCGTTACTCCAAACTTCGCCGCGCAGTAGCCCGCCCCCTGCGGGTAGGCCTGTTGGCCGGCGATGGAGCTCATGTTGAAGATGTGACCGCCGCCCCGCTCCACCATGGCCGGGGCGAACGCCCGCGAGACGAGGAACAAGCTGCGCAAGTTGGCGTTGATGAGCCGGTCGAAGTCGGCCACCGCCATGGTCAGGAAATCGGTCGGCTCGAACTTGCCGGCATTGTTGATCAACACGTCGATGCGTTTGAAGCGCTGCAGCACGGCGGCCTTCATGGCAGCGACTGCGGTTTCGTCGCTCACGTCACAGCCGAATGTCCCGGCCGTGGCCCCCTTGGCCCCGCAGGCCTTGGCGACCTTGGCGAGGTTCTTCTCGTTGCGCGCCACCAAAGCCAGCCGCACGCCGGAAATCTCCCGGGCGAACGTCATGGCAATCTCCGCCCCAATTCCTTGGGACGCTCCGGTGATCAAAACTACAGGCTTCGGCATGAGGTTAGACTGAGTGGATTGATTCTAATTTACAGAAGGAAACGAAGAGAACGCAGTGCGGGGCCACTCTCCCGCAGTTTTAATTTATACGGAGAAAACCGAGATCGGAGTGGAGCACGCAAAGATCACCCTCCCTGCTCCACTCTGCTCTCTCCGGTAAAATTCCCGCAGAGGAGTGGCCTTGCTTAGCTTTGTTGCCTTCGGTGAGGAAAAATCATCCAAGGTCAGCAAACCAGGCTGCGGAACTCCATGAAGTCGGCCTTCATCCCTCCGGGCACCCCCTTGCAGATCACGCTCACGGCATCATGCGAGTGCAGCGACTCGAGGTGGGAGCAGGCGACTTGGAAATCAACGATGCGGGTATCTTCGGCGAGCTCGGCGTAAACCAGACGGGCCGCATCCTCGACAAACTTGATGTAGGCACCGTTGAGCTCGGCGAACGCCTGCTCATCCTCGCGTTTTACCATGACCTGCGTCTCGGTTTTGAGGGCATTGAGGCAGTGGGCCTGCAGGTCCTCAATGGTCAGGTCGGCTCCTTCCGCCACTTGGACTTTGATCCGGGCCTTGGACCGCTGATTGTGCGGCACCGCATAGACTCCCCGCACGTCACGGGCATGCTCCGAAAGCTCGGCGCTGCACGGGCAGGCGGAGGAGTAGACAAAATCGAACTCGATGAAGGAACGGAAACGGCCGTCTCCGTCCATGATGCCTTCGAAGGAGACGTCGTAGTATTGCCATCCCGACAGGCCGCTGCGCAGCGACTCCTGGAGCATCGGGTAAGAGAAGCTGATCTTCAACCGCGCATCGAGCGACTCCACCTTGCGGCGGTATTTGTCGAGAATGGCCCGGACGGTTTCGAGGGTGAAGACTTCGTCTTCGTGCTCGTAGAACGAACGCACAATCCGGCTCATGTTGATGCCCTTGAGAGAGGCCTCGAGCGACACACTGCCGGTTATCGCCGCCTGCAGCGTCACCAGCTTGCCCGTCTCGGTGCGGAACTGCAATGGTAGGTGAAAATTGGATACGCCAACCTGTTGAATGGGCACGGCGGCGCCTTGAATGGCGTCCTCCGCGTCCATCATGTCAGGCAGGGAGGCGTGGTAGTCCGGCGTCATCTTGAAGCCGGCGTCGTAGGATCGCTCCATCTTCGGCGGCTGGCCGGCCGCCCGGTGGAGATACATGGTCTTGCTTTCAGTGGTGTTCATTTTCGTTTTTGGATTTAAGCGGCCAGGCGGTTGGAACGAAAACCGTAGCCCCGCCCAGGCGGGATTAACTGGCCGGTTGCAGGTTTACTCAGAGACAGCGGGCGCTCCGTGAGGCCCGAAATAATCGACAAAGTTGCGGGGTGTCTCAAAAAGACGGATACGGTGAAGCCGACCGGCAGGCAGGTGTTTTTCCAAGCGCCGCCAGAAGGCGATGGCCAGATTCTCGGCCGAGGGGACGACCCCTTTGAGCCAACTGACTTCCTCGTTGAGGTTGCGGTGGTCCACCTTGCTGAGGATCCGGTCCTCCATCACCTTCTTGAGGTCTCCCAGATCCACGACGTAGCCCGTTTCCGGGTCGGGCTGAGCGGCGACGGTGACCTCAATGACGTAGTTGTGCCCATGCCACTTCGGGTTGTTGCACGGCCCGAACGTGCGCCGATTCCACGCTGCGCTCTTCGCCGGATTGTGCAGGCGATGGGCAGCGTTAAAGTGCGCCTGGCGGGTCACATAGACCGGCCCGGCATCGTGATAGGAGGGAAGTGGCATGAAGGGCGACAACCTGCCCCAATGCCCTCAACCGTCAATGGGACCACGCAATTTATAGCGCAAGCGATGTCCTACCGCCGGGGTGGACGGGCGGCCGCGGAGCCGGCACGCAGGCGGGATTGCATCTCGCGCAACACGGCCGTGTAGAGGGGATCATCGACCAGGTTGCGCTGTTCTCCCGGATCGTTGACCAGGTCGTAGAGCTCGCGCTCCAACGGGGGCGTTTCGTGCGGCAGGGACCGATCTTGGCGCCATTCGCTGTAGCGGAAGTCATCGGTTCGCACCATGCGACCCAATCCGCGAATCGGAATGGAAGAAAACACCGCCTCCTTCCAGGGTTGTTCCGGATCACTCAGCAGCGGATGGAAGCTGTCACCTTCGAAAACGGTGGCCGGCTCAAGCCCCCACCATTCGGCAAAGGTCGGCATGAAATCCACCAACTCCACAAAAGCATCAGTTTCGGAACCGTTGGCGGCGGCGCCCGGCACATGCACGATCAAGGGCACCCGGGTGGACTGCTCGAACAGGCTGAACTTGCTCCACATGCCATGTTCCCCGAGTTGGAAACCGTGGTCGGCCACAAACACCACAATGGTGTTGTCGGCCAACCCCTCGGCGGCCAGGCCCTCCAAGATCATCCCCACCTGCGCATCGAGATAACTGGCGCAGGCATAATAGGCGGTCAGCGCCTCGGCCTCACGCTCGCGGGTGCGGGCAAATTGGGGATACATGCCGTTGAAAACATCGTAGTTGCGGCCAAAACGCCGGGCCACGTCCGGCACCCCGATGTCGTCTTCGACCGGGAAAGGCGTCGGCAGCATTTGGGCGGGATCATACAGCTCCACAAATTCCCGCGGTGCGAGCAGCGGAGTGTGGGTGGCATAGAGGCCCACCGACAAAAAGAACGGGCCATCGCGACCAGCCAGTTCTCCCAGAAGCTCGACCGCGCGCCGGGCGATGCGTCCGTCCTCCATCTGCTCCGCCGGCAAACCCGAATCGCCGAGCATCTCGGCATGATACTGCTGGAACGGTTTGCGCAGCGGCCACGTATCCGGTTCACCCGCCGCCTTTTTGGCTTCGCGAATCTCGTGCAACCGCTTGAGCTCCGATCGATGCGGCTCGGGCAGCAGGAACGCCTCATCCTCCGCCCACACCGGTCCACCTTCGATCCACGGCACGATGGCCTGCTCGCCGGTGAAATCGACGATTTCATCATAGAAGTGGGTATACTCATTCCGGTCGAAACCCTCGGCGAACCGACGGGCTTCATCCCAGCGGTGCACGAGCTTGCCGATATTGCCTGCCCAAACGTTTTTGCGGCCGCCCATCATGGCCGCCATCGATGGCGACCCCTCCGGAACGTGTTCGTCCATCGCTTCGCCATTGCCGTAGACACCGGTGGTGTCCGGCCGCAAACCGGTCACGAGGGAGGCACGGGATGGATTACAGACAGGGCCCTGGCAATAGGCCCGGTTGAATTGCAAGCTGCGCGCTGCAAAGGCGTCCAGATGCGGGGTTTGCACCACCGGGTTGCCATAGGAGCCAAGGGCAAAGGCCGACCAATCCTCCGCGATGATGAAGAGGATATTCATATCCCGCGTGTTCGGAGCAGCTTGCGTCCAGAGCGGAAGCAATAGAAACGGGAGCAGCCTCAATCGGCGGAGATTCATGACACCAGCGCAACGCGACTTGGGCCCGGAATCAATCGCGCGGGCTCACGGACCGCGGGACAGTAAAGTTCTGGGCAAAACCCTTGCCCCGGGCTCCCCGCAGTTTTGTCCTTCGCATCATGGCGATGCGTTTTCGGATTTTGGGCAGCGGTAGTGCAGGCAATGCCGCCCTACTGGAGACTGAATCCTCACGCATCCTGATCGACGCCGGGTTCTCGGGCCGGCGCCTCCGTGGGTTACTCAAGGAAGCCAACACCGACCTGGATGCCATCAACGCGGTCTTTCTCACCCACGAACACGGCGATCACACGGCGGGGTTGGATGCCCTGAAAAGGCACCCGGATGTCACGGTCTTCGCCAACCGGGCCACGGCCCGGGCCGTGCAAACCAAACTCAAGCACCGGCCTACGTGGCAGGTGTTTGAAACCGGCTCGCGATTTCAATTCCGCGACTTGGAAGTGGATGCCTTTTCCGTGCCCCACGACGCGCAGGAACCGGTCGGATTCACCTTCGCAAGCGGAAACGACGACGACCTGTTTTCTCCGCGGCGGGCAGTGGCCTGGCTGACCGATTTGGGACACATCCCGCAACACGTTCGCCGCCGTCTGGTTGAAGTTGATGTGGTGGCCATCGAGTCAAACCACTGCCCCAACTTACTCCAGGCCGATGTCCGGCGACCGTGGTCGACCAAACAACGGATCTCGGGACGCCACGGCCACCTTTCCAATGAGGGCGTCCGCGAGGTGTTGGCCGAAATCGCCAGTCCGCGCTGGCGCCACGTCTGCCTCACTCACCTTTCCAAAGACTGCAACAGCCTGGCGGCAGTGGAGACAGCGATCGCCGACCTTAGAAACACGCTCAGTCGCTGCGCTTTTTCAATCGTTCCTCCGGGAGAAGGCACGCCGTTCCTCGACTTGGATTAATCAAAAACCCGAACGGTCCAACACCACAAAACGGTTCCCGATTGCGCGGATAAAACGCGCTCCCAAATGTGCCGATTACCTATCCATGACCGAAGCACGTAAACGTCTCCGTCGCACCAAGATCATTTTCACCCTCGGTCCATCGACTGAGAGCGAGGAGATGCTCGAAAAACTCATTCGAGGGGGCGCTGATATCGCCCGCTTGAACATGGCTCACGCCAATCACGACTGGACCCGCACGGTCGTGCGCCGCATCCGCGAGGTCTCCAAACGCGCGGGCCGGGAGATCGCCATTATGATGGACATCAAGGGTCCCGAGATTCGCACGGGAGACCTTGATGCTCCCCTCGAACTCAAGGCGGGCGAAGTATTCGACTTTACGGTGCGTCCCGGCGGCGAACCGGGTCACAGTCCCGAGGAGATCCGCTCCGTGGGCGTCAACTACAACCAGCTGGTCGACGATATTTCCGTCGGAGATATTGTGCTGGTCGACAACGGCCTGATGCGGTTCGAGGTGATGGAGAAAATCGATGGTCGGCGCATCCGCTGCAAGGTGTTGATCGATGGCCAGCTTACCTCGCGCCGACACATCAACTTACCCGGAATAAAAGTGAACCTGCCGGCGTTCACCGAAAAGGATCGTCGTGACAGCCTCGTGGCCATCGAGGAGGAAATCGACTTCATTGCGCTCTCGTTCGTGCGGGAGGCCCAGGACATTACTTCCCTGCGCGAATTCCTCATGGAGAACGACTCCAAGGCGCGCATCATCGCCAAAATCGAGGATCAGTCGGCGATCCAGAACCTCGAGGGAATTATCAACGAGTGTGATGCGCTAATGGTGGCCCGGGGCGATTTGGGCATTGAGTGTCCGCTCGAGGAATTGCCCGTGATCCAACGCCGGGCGGTCAAGGCGTGTTTCGACCGCGGCCGCGCCGTGATTATCGCCACCCATATGCTTGAATCGATGATCGACTCCACCCTACCGACCCGAGCCGAGATCACCGACGTCGCCAACGCCGTCTATGAGGAGGCCGACTGCGTCATGCTCTCAGGCGAGACCACCGTCGGCAAATACCCCTTGGAATGCGTGCAGACCTTGGACCGCATCGCCCATCGCATTGAGGAGGAAGGCCACCCGGCCTTCGACGACCCGGCCCTGCTCAAAGGCGAAAAAATCAACGTGCTCAAATCGGCGGTATTGCTGGCGGACCAAATTCCCCAGTCCGTGCTGCTCACGTTCACACGCCGTGGATTCATGGCGACGTCGCTGGCAGCCCTGCGTCCGAACCGGGCTCCGATCTTTGCCATGACCAATTCGGTGTCGGCGCTGCGACAGATGCGTCTTTATCGCGGCGTGTTTCCCTATTTCATGCAGTTGGCGTCCGACCCCAACGAAACGATCGAGAACGCGACCAGCCTGCTCTATCGCGAAGGCATGGTGAAGCCGGGAGACAAGCTCATCGTGGCCACCGACATCATCTCTCACGACCGCCTCGTCGACAGTGTGCAACTCCGCACGGTGCGCTGATCGCCGATCGGCTAGTCGAACAAGTGCGCCACGGCGCGCCAGTCTTCCACTGTATCCACATCCCGGAGACGCGGCAGCTCCCGTACGGCCAGTCCCTGCCTTTTGGCCAGTCGCCGGGTGGTTGCCGCCACGGTGGGCCCGCCCCATTCATCATGGGCGAGCAAGGCAACGTGGGGGGCGCCCACTCCCAGCAGATAGTAGCCTCCATCGAAGGCGGGGCCCAGAACCATGGTCCGAGCCGAAATCATCTCAGCTGCCCGGGTAAGGATGGTTGCGTTGACCTCCGGACAGTCGCCCCCCAAGAGCACGACTCCCTCCGCCCCGCGCTCAAATGCCGCCTTCGTGGCGTGGACCAGGCGCGCGCCCAGTCCTCCATCAACCTGGGGGAAGAACGCGCGATTGGATGATTCCCCAACCCAGGCGCGCATAAGCGGCTCCTCCTCAACGGGAGCAAAATGCACCTCCACCGGCCAGTCTTCGGGCAGCGCGGCCATCTGGCGGTGCACCAGTTTTTGGTAGATCTCCATCGCCGCATCATCCCCCACCCCGGCAGCCAATCGTGTCTTGGCCTGACCGGGCACGGGTGCTTTGAGAAAGATAAGGATGGTGGGCGTCACGAAATTCGCTTGCGAAAATGGCTCCAACTGAAGCCGACGACCAGAGGTCCCCACAACACTAGTTTTTCAAAAGGGGTCTGTTGCCATCCCTCACCGTTAAGCAGGGCGTGCCATAGCAGGAAATAGGTGAAGCCGCTCACACTGATGGCAATTGAGCCGGCATTGCGTGTCGCGACCGCCCAAGGCAGCAACCACACAAAGTACCACGCGTGCACCGACGGCGCGAATACGAGCAATGCAACCAGAAACGTCTCCGCAAACCCTTCGAGCGATTTCGCCCGGAAAAAAATCCATGCGGCTACGGGGGCAAAAAACCACACCAGCAGGCCGTTGCGATAAGCCGAAGCCGGCCAGACGACCTCGATCAACCAGGGCACCAGTTCCGAGGTGCGGGCCTCCCGCACAAAATCCTCCGGGGCGAGCGAGCCAATCGTGCCAAATTCCCACCAAAACCAGCCCAACGCCAACACCACCGGGAGCCCTCCCATCACGCCAATGACGATCGTTGCCTTCCACTGCCTGCTTTTCAGCCTGGACCAGGCGCACCACGCCAGCAACGGCGCCGTGATCCACTTCACCCCGGCCGCGACTCCCAGCCACCAGGCGGTCGGGCCGCCTGAGCTGGATTTTTCCCAAGCCAACCAACCGGCAACCATCGCCAGCAACAGAATCGGTTCGTAGTGCGCCCCGCCGACGCCGACATAAATCAACAACGGATTCCACGCGAACAGCAGCGCCGAGCCCCGGCCAAATCTTCGCGCCAACAGCCAGATGGTGACTGCATCCGCGGCCAAAAACCAAATCTTGAGCCCCGTGACTCCCCCGCCAATCCAAGCAGCAATCCGCAAGAACAACTGCGCCACCGGCGGATAAATCGCCGTGGCATCCGGATGATTGATCAACGCCCAGGACGGGGTGCGAAGCGCCTCCAGCTCCATGGCACTCGGCGCATAAACATACGGTGAGAAACCCGCCAATTGGATCTGCCCCTCCCACAGATACCGCCAGACATCATCGCCCGGGGCCATCGGCACCACGAGCAACCGTGCCCCGATGGCCACGCCCCAAAACCATCCGAGGGAGATGTCACGGGGTCTTCCCGCCAGCAGCCAGCCAACCGACATCACGGCCGCCGCCGCCAAAAACCACGGCACCATGCCTCCCGCCGCAAAATCGCCATGCGGCATCATGCCCACGGCCCCCAGCAGAAGCACGACACCGCCTATTTTGTAACCATGAGAGTGGCCATTCCAGCGGCGCCAGCCCAGCTGAGCCAGGGTGTGAAGGATGATCGAACCGGCGGCAACGCTTCCGCGGATGGTGCCCGAGATCTTTGAACGACCACCACCGCGCCGTCGGTAACCGACCGGAATCTCAACGATCCTGGCGTCTTCCTCCACGGCGCGAACCTGCATCTCAATGGTCCACCCAAAACCACGGTCCCGCATCGCAATCTGCTCAAGCAGCGGTCGGTGAATCAGTCGCAGCGGGCCCAGGTCGCCGTAACGATGGCCCCAACCGAACCGCATCAACGTCGTCGCCAGACCGTTGCCAAACTGTTGGACGAGGGTCATCGATCCCCGCGCCTGGGCCGAGGCCCGACGGTTGCCCAATACAAAATCCGCTCCCGATTTCGTTTCCTCAATGAGCCGCGCCACGTCACTCAAATCGTCGCTGCCATCGGCGTCACAAAACAGGATCCACTCGACCCTTTCGTCCAGCTGTTGGTATCCGGTCCAACACGCTTGACCGTAACCGCGGCGAGGCTCGGCGAGCACCTCCGCGCCCGCCTCCCGGGCGACCTCGGTGGTCCGATCCCGGCTGCCGTTATCCACCACCCGGATACGCTCCAGTCCCAACTCGCGCAATTGCTCCACCACCCCGCCAATCGTCTCCTCTTCATCGAGGGCGGGAATGATGACTTGGATGGAATCGAGCATGGACGAAGGCAGGAGGCCTCAACCCAGCCGTTTCTTCCCGGTATCGGCAACGTCGTTCGCGTTGGGACACCGCAAGGGGTCATGTCGTTAAAAAGTGAATTCCTCCCGCGAGCGCGGGATACATTACACTTTTTAACGACATGACCCCGCGGACCATCAACGTGTCCGGAAGCAGGCATCCCGCGCGCAGCGTGATCCCTTGCCAGTCAGGAGTTCATCCGCCTACAGCGGCAGTTTCAGCTCAAAGACGGAGCCGCCGTCCGGCGCGTCCTTGACCGTGGCTTCACCGTCGTGGGCATGCACAATGGCCCGCACCATGCTCAAGCCAAGCCCCAGACCGCTTTCCGAACGACTGTCGTCGCAGCGGTAGAGTCGCTCCCAAATCCGGGCCTTTTCGTCATCGGGAACCCCGGGGCCGTTGTCCCGCACCCGCACAACCACCGAGCGGGTATGCCGCTCGGCTGAAACGATGACCCGGCCGCCCTCCGGCGTGTATTTGAGCGCGTTGTCGACCAGGTTGGCCACGGCTTGGCGCAGGCGGGTGGGATCTCCGTTGATCGGCACCGCCTGCCGCACATCGATGGCAAGCTCAACGCCGGCCGCTTCCGCCACTTCTTCGTAAAGCTCGGTGGCATTGCGCGTAATCTCTCCCAAATCGCACCGCACTTTCTCCAACTTCATCATTCCCGCCTCGGCCTCCGAGATCTCCATCAGGGTCCGCAACAGCGCCAACACCTGGTCACTGCGCTCAATCACGTCTGCCAGGGTGTTGCTGGTTTCGCGATCCATCTCCGGCCGTTGCAGGGCACTCTCCGCCGACAACCGCAAACCCGCCAGGGGCGTGCGCAGGTCGTGAGCAACGTTGTCCAAAGTCTCACGCATGGCCCGCAGCAGCCCCGCGTTTTTGTCGAGCACGCTGTTGAAGTGCCGCACGAGCTCGGTGACCTCGTCGTTGCTGCCCGGCAGTGGCACCCGGGCATCGAGTCGGCCGGTATGGATGATGTCGCGCGCCGTATCGACCACTTCGCGGAGCGGCGCGGTGGCCCGCCGGGCCGTCAGGTAACCCGCCCCGAAACCCATCAACACCACCACTCCCGCCACCCACGCGAAGGTATTGCGCAAGGGCTGCAGCAGCACCTCCCGGCTGTCGGTGGCGCGGCCGATCTGCAGCAGCCAGTCACTGGCCGGCAGACGCTGGGAAACGATGGCCAGGTCCCGCTCAGCGTCACGGGTGATGCGCACCCGGGAAATCGTGCGCTCCTGCCAGCGCCCCCACCCATCCGGCACCACCACCACCTCTTCGTCGGCTTCCAACCAGTCGGGTGGGATCTTGCCCCAGACCTGGCTGCCCCCCGGCCCCACCAGGCGCAAAAAGAGCGAACGCACCCCCGGCTGCTGGCTGTCCTCGGCGATGCGTTGTTGCAGGCCGCGCACCCCGGTCTGCTGCAGGACCGTGGAATATTGCTGCAGGCGCTGGCTGAGATCCTCGTAGTCACGCGCCTCGATTTGGCGGCCGAGCAACCAATAGAGCAGCGCAAAAATCGCCACGAACCCCACGGCAAACCAACCGGCAAACCACAGGCTGAAACGCCACGCCAGGGAACGGCGAATTTGTTTAAGCCCCGCCATGCAAAATGTAGCCCACGCCGCGCACGGTCTCGATCCGCGACTTGTCGGGGTCGACCTTGCTGCGTAGTCGCGAAACCAATACATCGACCACGTTGGTCTGCGGATCGAAACTGTAATCCCAAACGTGCTCCAGAATCATGGTCTTGGTGACCGGTCGGCCGGGGTGGCGCATGAGGTAGGCCAGCAACGCGAATTCGCGCGGCTGCAACTCCACTTTCTCCCCCGCCACTTTCACCTGCCGCGTGACCAAGTCCATCACCACGTCGCCCACGCTCAGGCGGGTCGCCTCCGGGGTGCGGGTCGAGCGCCGCAGGAGTGCCTGCAGCCGCGCCGATAACTCCGCGAAAGCGAACGGTTTCGTCAGGTAATCATCCCCGCCCGCTTGAAGGCCCTTGACGCGATCCTCGACCGAGGAACGCGCGCTCAAAAACAAGACCGGCAGATCCGCGTGGGTGCGCCGCAGCCGCTTCACCAACGACAATCCATCCAGCCCCGGCAACATCACATCCACCACCGCGGCATCGTAAGCCGTGGTCTCCGCCAAGGTCAGGCCCATGTCACCATCCGGCGCATGGTCCACGGCGTAGCCTTCCTGCTTGAGGCCGTTGACCACAAAGGAGGCGATCTTGGCGTCGTCTTCAACAATCAGAATTCGCACAATCGTTATCCTGCCACACTCGGAGCGGTCGAGTCAGTGAGAAAGACATCCGCTCCAGCGAGGCCCTTGCCGGGCCGTCGCTGGAGCGGATGCAGACCTAACACCAATACGGTATCCTATGAACAGAACCTAACAAAGCGGAGGAACCGTCTAACCCCACGGCTCCTCCGCGAAATCATTTAACGCCGGCCTTCGACCACCTGGATGTAGCGGAAGCCGAAACGGGCGCTGTAGACCCGGAGCAAGGTGCGCCCATCCTCGGGCAAGACTTCAGTGAGCTCCACCGCATCGTCGGCATCGCGAACGCGCTCCCGGTTGATCTCCACGATCACGTGGCCCGGACGCAGCCCGGCGCGAGCCGAGGCGGAGTCGCGTTCGACATCAACCACAAGCGCACCCTGGACGCGGGCCGGAATACCGTAGCGCTGGCGGGCCCGCGGATCGATGTTGCTCACGGTGACTCCCTGAAGGGCGCCCTCATCCTCCTCGATGGCAGCCGTGCCGTCGATGTCCTCACGACTGCCGACAGTGGCTTCGAGCTCGATCTCTTCGCCGTCGCGAACAACGGTCAGGGTGATGTCCGTGCCCGGACGCACATCGGCAATGGCAAAGCGCAATTCGCGGAAGCTCTCATAGCGGCGACCATTCAAGTGGGTGACGATGTCGCCGTGCTGCAGCCCGGCGCGCTCCGCCGGAGTGTCCTCGTTGACATCCAAAACCAAGGTGCCGCGCTGATCTTCATCCAGGTCAAAACTTGGGGCCATCTCGCGAGTGAGGTCTTCACCAGAAAATCCCAGGAAGCCGCGCACCACCTCACCATAGCTGACCAGCTGCTGCATGACGTTGTGGGCGAGGTCGGAAGGGATGGCAAAACCGATGCCCATGAAACCACCGCTGCGACTGAGAATGGCGGTGTTGATGCCCACGAGCCGACCCTGCGTGTCGATCAATGCGCCCCCGGAATTCCCGGGATTGATGGCCGCATCGGTTTGGATGAAGTCCTCGTAACCCAAGCCCAGTGTCGCACGGCCAAGGCCGCTGACAATGCCGCTCGTAACTGTCTGGCCAAGCCCAAAGGGATTCCCCACTGCCAGCACGGTGTCGCCCACTTCAAGATTGTCGCTATCGGCAAAGGTGACCGCGGGCAGGTCCTCCAAATCGATCTTGATGACAGCCAGATCGGTATCCGGGTCGGTGCCGACGATCTCGGCCATGACCTCGCGGCGGTCGGAGAGGCTGACCTCAATTTCCACCGCGTTTTCCACCACGTGGTTATTAGTGAGGATGTAGCCATCCGCACTGACAATCACGCCGGAGCCGGCGCCGCGTTCCTGTCGCCGGGGAATGCGTTCTTCGTAGTCGTCCGGAATGCCGAAAAAGCGACGCCACCGCGGATCCTCCATCCACGAAGGCAGGCTTTGGGACAGTTGCTCCGACTCGGAGATCACGCTGACCTGCACCACCGCCGGTCCAACCTCCTGGACAATGGGCGCAAAACTGACGGGGGGAAATTGTCCCGCCGAACGGTCGAGCGGGGTATCATCCACCGCCACCTGCACTTCATTCTCGCGATGGTGGTCATCGGCGATGGCGGCGACCGTCCAGCCCAGGGCGGCGGCGATGGAAACAAAGGCGACGGTTCGCCAGCTCCGGGCGAAACGATGGGAAAGGGAAACGTGTGTCGGGTTCATGCGTAAAGAATATCGGGTCTTTTAATGGCCCGCAATCTAGCACACGTTTCTTACCCCCGCCTTTCCGGAACCTTACAGAATGGAAAGGTGCCGCCGGCCGGACCAGTGGATCCATGGAAAGCGCGAGCATTCGGCTCGCCAGGTTGTCGGGCGAATCGATCGATCCTACCGCGAACCGAGTTTGGCTCCATCCAACTGGAAGACCGGAATTTCGCCGCGATTGCGGATGTCCACCACCCCCACGGGGGAAACCGCGAACTCGTCGCTGATGAGTCTGGCCGTTTCCTCCGAGATCTGGATGCGCTCGGCGTTGCCCTGCGATTCCAGGCGACTGGCGAGGTTCACCGTATCGCCCCACAAGTCGTAGGCGAACTTGCGCGAGCCAATGATGCCGGCCATGAGCGGACCACTGTGGATGCCCATGCGCACTTCCCATTCCACGCTGTTGTTCTTGTTGAAGATTGCCAGGGCCTTCTTGACGGCCAGGGCCATGCGGGCCGCCCGGAGCGCGTGATCCTCGACCGGGTTGGGTACCCCCGCAACGGCCATGTAGGCGTCTCCGATGGTCTTGATCTTCTCCAGGCCGTGCACCTCGACCAGGGAGTCGAAGGAGCTGAACAAGCTGTTGAGCAATGCGACCGTCGTGTCCGGATCGGTCTTTGCCGCAATGGCAGTGAAGCCGACGATGTCGATGAACATGACCGAGGCCGCCTGGACCTCGTCAACGATGTTGCGTTCGCCTGACTTGAGCCGGGAAGCGATCGCCTCCGGCAAAATCGTAAGGAGCAGTTGTTCGGATTTCTTCTGCTCGATCTTGATGCGCTCCAGGTAACGCTGCTCCTGGTCGCGCAGGCGTTTCTTTTCGAGGGAGGCGTTGATGCGGGCCCGGAGCACTACGGGGTTGAACGGTTTGGGCACGTAGTCCTCCGCACCGGCGGTGATGCAGCGGGCAGTGCTGTCGGCATCGTCGAGCGCGCTGAGCATGACAACGGGGATCGAGCTCCACCGGTCGTGTGCCTTGATGCGTTCGAGCGTCTGAAACCCATCCAGTTGCGGCATGAGCACGTCGAGGAGGACAAGATCGAACGCCTCCCGCTTGAGCGCCGCCAAGGCTTCCAAACCATCCGCGGCCAAGACGACCTTGAAGCCCATGTGCTCAAGGCGACGGGCAATCATTTCGCGGTTGAGATGGTCGTCGTCGACCACCAGCAGCTTGCCGTGTTCGGAGGTGCGCACGGCAACCGGCACGGACTGCTCCAACACGGGAAAGGCGGGACCGGTATCGGTCGGCACGACCGGTTCATCCTGAATCGTGACGTTGAGCCCGCGGCGCAGGTTGTGAACGGCCTCGCGAATCTTGCCCAAATCGTCAACCACGTCGACGGCCCCGTGGCGCACGGCGATCTCGGAACAGCGGCCACACGCATCGTCGACGATGCGCAGGGGATCGATCAACTGATGCTGCAGGTTGGGCAAACTGACCTGACCGGACTGCACCTTCCACGGGGCCAACTCGTCATTGAGTTTGCCCAGCATGTCGGTGCCGGCCTGGTGAATCTCCTCCATCGGTGGCACGACTTCCGGGATGTCATGCTCGTCGACCGTTTCGACCAGAAGCTCGCTGTATCCAATAATCTGATTCAGCGGGGTGCGCAGGTCATGGCGCAGCCGGGCCAGCGTGCTTTTGCCGGCCTCCCCGGAGGAAGCGGAGGAGGAATCCGGATCGCTCATTCGCTCGGAGCCTTGTCGCCCAGGAGTCGGTTCATCTTCTCGAGGAGTCGCTTCAGCTCAACGGGTTTGGTCTCATACTCATCGCAGCCGGCATCGAGGGCCTGCTGGCGATCCGATTCCATGGCGTGGGCCGTGAGGGCGATGACCGGAATCCTGGCATGTTCGGGATCGGCTTTGAGCTGTTGGGTGGCTTCCCAGCCGCTCAAGCCGGGCAGACTCATGTCCATGAGAACCAGATCGTGTTTGCCGGTTTGGGCTGCGGCCAAACCCGACGGACCGTCCACCGCGATCTCCACGTCGAAGCCTCGTTTGTTGAGGCGACGCTTCAGCATGTCGCGGTTCATTTCGTTGTCTTCCACAAGGAGGATAAGGGCCATGGTAGGTAGGGATTTAGGGGAGGATGCGAGGCAATGCCACTTCTATCGTGTGTCCGACGAGGGGGAATCCGACGTCTCAAATGGGGGATTGGTGCTGAACTCGACGAGGGCCGATTTGATTTCGGCCAGGAGTTCCTCCTTCGAATATCGGCCTTTCTGCAGAACCTTCTCGGTCTGCTGCCGCAGGAGCTGGCGCACGCTGCCGGTGAGATCGAGGGAGGTCAGGACAACCACCGGCACGTTTTTGAGGCGATCGTCCGCGCGCATCTCACGCAGCACCCCAAAGCCGTCCATCTTCGGCATCATGAGGTCGAGCAGGACGAGAGCGGGAACACGTTCATCCATGGCTTCGACGGCGGCTTTGCCATTGGGCGCCAGCACCACTTCCCAACCTTCGCGGGAAAGCTGGCGGCCGATCATCTCGCGCACCATGTTGTCGTCTTCGGCCACCAGCACATGACGGCTGGCAGGACGGTCGCCGGAGTGACGCTCAAGGATCTGGGGGAGAGTCTGGCCGAGCTTGTTCTTGGGCACGTAGTCCTCGGCCCCGACAGCGAGGGTCGGCAGCGAGCCATCTTCGGTCACGGTGAGCAACACGACCGGAACCGGGGCCAGGGTCTTGTCGGCCTTGAGTTTGTTCAGCACCTCGAGGCCGAGGCCGCCCTCCATCAGCACATCCAACAAAATCACATCCGGATGGATGTCACGAATCACCTCGATGGCCTGCTTGGCGCGGGCGACGTGGTTAACCTGGTAGTTGTCCCCCGGCAAAAGTTCGTTGACCCCCTCACGCAAGGATTCGTCGTCGGCCACCACCACCACGCGAGCAGCCGCCGGCAGGACCTGGGTTGGGATCTCTTCGGCATCTTCCTCCGCCGATATGATCGGCGCATCGGCGCGACGGCGGCGGGTCTTGTCGTCGACCGAAACCGGAAGATCCACCGTGAAGGTCGAACCTTTGCCCACCTCGCTGGTCACGATCACATCGCCCTCCATCAGCTGGGCAAACTGACGCGTGATGGCGAGGCCGAGGCCGGTGCCACCGTATTTGCTTGAGGTCGAGGCTTCGGCCTGGGTGAAGGCTTCAAAGATCTTGTCGCACTGCTCGGCAGTCATGCCGATGCCGGTGTCGATGACCGAAAAACGAATGCGGGCGTCCGTCCCGGCACTGGTGCGTTCGACCTTGAGGGTGATTTTGCCCTTCTCGGTGAACTTGGCCGCGTTGCTGATGAGATTGAGCAGGATCTGGCGAAGCTTGGTGGCATCGACGCGGATCACGCCCACATCGCTGGGACAATCCACCACAAACTCGTTGGCGCCCTTGGCCACGAGCGGGGCGACCGTGGAATAAACCTGCTCGGTGATGCCCGTGACCGACTGTTCTTCGACGAAGAGATCCATGCGGCCGGCTTCGATCTTGGACAGATCGAGCACATCATTGATCAAGCCCAGGAGGTGGCGGGCGGCGGCGAGGATTTTGTTGAGGTCCTCGCAGGTCGCTTCGTCCTCATCGTCCTCGGCATCCTCGAGCAAAATTTCCGAATAACCGATGATCGCATTCATCGGCGTGCGCAGCTCGTGGCTCATCTTCGCGAGAAAGGCGCTCTTGGCCTGGTTGGCGTCGCGCGCGGCGATCATCGCGTGCTCCAATTCAACGGTGCGCTCCTGCACCTTTTCCTCAAGGGTGCGGTTGGTCTGGGCGAGTTCTTCCGTCGCCCGATGCAGATCCCCGGTGCGGGTCTGCACCGTCGTCAGCATGTCGTTGAATGCCGCCACCAGCGCCTCGATTTCCTCGCCGCCACCGCTGCTTCGCGCCCGGACACTGAAGTCCCGTTCGTTCTCGACCTTCTTGGCCACCCGGCCGAGCTCGGTGATCGGTTTGGTGATCGAGCGCTGCAAAAACCGGGCGGCAAGCATGCCCGCCAAAATGCTAAGGAGCCCGATGATGAACATGACCCGCATCGGCTCGCGAAATCGTTCTTGGGCGAGACCGGAGGTGTCGGCCTTCAGGTAGATAATGCCGATGCGTTCGCCCGCGTGGACAAGATACTTGAATGTCGTGGCCGCGTTGGGATCGAGGTTGGGACGAAAGGGCGGCGGGATGAACTCTTCCGTGCCCGGCTTGGTGTAACGATCGATGATGCGGTTATCCATCGAGTAGACCGCGGCGGCCAGGATCGTCTCATCCTCCTTGACGTCGTCGAGCGGAAGGAAGGCGATGTCGGGATTGGCCGCCAAGGTAGCGGTCACCCGCTCGACCAGCAGGTCCTGCGTCCGCTCCAGGCGATCCACGACCTCAGCGCGATAACGCAATACTTCCCAAGAGAGAAACCCGGCAAACGCGGCAATCAGCGAGAGGAAGGAGACCGAGGTCACCAGCAGCGTTATACGCCAACGAAAGGATAGGTTCTTAAACAAGGTTGGGCGGGGAATTTCTCGAAAGAAGGCTCAGTTCCAGGCTCGAAAGCCCCGAGCGTGGGCGTCCCCTCCCGGGTGTCAAACCACCGGCCATGGGCGGATTTACGTAAAGCCATCCCTTGACCCCCGCCCCGGCACCGCAAACCGTGCAACACGATGGACACCGATTCTCCGATCCCCGTCACGATTCTCACCGGTTTTCTGGGCGCCGGGAAAACCACCCTGCTCAACCGCATCCTCACCGACCAACACGGCAAAAAACTCGCGGTGATCGAAAACGAATTCGGCGAAGTCAGCGTCGACAACCAACTCGTCATCCAGAGCGACGAGGAGCTGTTTGAGATGAACAATGGCTGCATCTGCTGCAGCGTGCGCGGCGACCTGATCCGCGTGCTCGGCCGCCTGATGAAACGCAAGAACCGGCTCGATGGCATCATCATCGAAACCACTGGTCTCGCCGACCCCGGACCCGTCGCGCAGACGTTTTTCACCGACGATGAAATGCGCTCCAACTTCCGCATCGAAGGCATCGTCACCGTCGTCGATGCCAAGCACGTGGTGCGGCACTTCGACGATGCGCCGGAAGTGCGCAAGCAGATCGCCTTCGCGGACGTGATGATCCTCAACAAGAGTGATCTTGTTTCGACCGAAGCTCTCGATGCTCTCGAAACCCGCGTGCGCGGCATGAACGCCGCCGCCCGAGTCCAGCGGGCGACGAACTGCGAGGTGCCGCTTGACCTCGTGCTCAATATCGGGGGTTTCGACCTCGGCCGCGCCAACGAACTTGATCCCCGGTTTCTTGAGCCCTCCTACCCGTTCGAATGGGCCGGCGCCTACCCTTTGCCGGCCGGCACCCATGAACTGGTGATCGGTCACCTGGACCACGAGCATGACCACGAAGGCTGCGACCATGATCACGACCACCACCACCATCATCACGATGAAAACGAACTCGATGTGGTGGTGATGCCGATTGGTTCGACCGACGAATCGATCCTCAACGCTGCCCGCGATACGGCCGTGCTGTCCTTTTCCGACTGGGAGAACCGCGTGCACGACGGCGGCACGGTTGCCCCCGGCACGACGCTGCACCGCCTGCTGCTCGACGACGGCGACGGTCGCTACAAGTTGGAGATCCCCGCCGACGGCACCTACCTCGTTTTCGAAGGCTGCGGCCACCATCCGTTGCACATTCCCGTTGCCGGTGAAAACGTGAAGCCCGTGTGGCAGCAGGACTACGAGCACAACCACTCGCACGACGAGGAGGTTTCCTCGGTCGGCATCACCCACGACGGCGAATGCGACCCGCAGCGCCTTAACGATTGGATCGCCCGCCTGCTGCAGATCAAGGGCAACGACATTTATCGAAGCAAGGGGGTGCTTGCGGTCAGAGGCACTTCCAAGCGCCTCGTTTTCCAAGGCGTGCACATGCTCTTTGACGCAAAATTCGACCGCGAATGGGGTTCGAACGAAAACCGCACCAACACCCTCGTCTTCATCGGCAAAGACCTCGATCGCACCGCCCTCACCGAGGGTTTCAAAGCCTGCCTGGCTTGAGAAGTTCCGATTGCGGCCGCTTCGCAACGGTGTAGTCTGATTTCCATGTCTGAATCGACGATCACTCCCTCCTCTACAGCAGTGGCGGAGGCACAACGACTGTATCGGGAATTTCATGCCCGGTGCTTCTGGTCGTATCGACGAGACCTCGAGATCACCCCGGACAAAGTAGTTTGGGTTCAAAAACGACTAAAAACGCACGGGGGGATGAGTGGCTTCCGCGCGGCTCAAAGATTGTCAGCGGACCGCTGAATTCGGATGCCGCTTCATCCCATTCAAAGAGATATCGCGAAGCTTCTCGCTTCTACCCGTTCGCCGGAAAGCCACTTGGCGGGTGGCGCGGGGATGCACCGATCACCGGATTCAATACGATTCTCCCAAGATCTTGATTACTTCAACGATCGCGAGGCACTGGTTGCGACAGCATTCGCGGCGGATCGAAACTTGCTCGAAGCCGAGGGATACGAACTGCAAATGGAGCTCAGCCAGCCCGGATACATCCGGGTGATTGCGAGCAGGGGCGGCGAGCAGACCAAGATCGAATGGGCTTTTGAGTCGGCATTTCGATTCATGCCTCCCCTCGCCGACCCGGAGGTGGGTTATGTGCTCCATCCCATTGATCTCGCCATCAACAAGGTCCACGCCTTGGCCGGTCGCGATGAACCTCGCGACTTCCTGGACGTAGTGCATGCCCACTCAACACTCTTGTCGTTGGGTGCGCTCTGCTGGGCGGCAGTAGGCAAAGATCCAGGCTACAGCCCCCCGGGTTTGTTGGAGCAATTGGCGCGCAAGGGACGCTTTCGCCCGGCTGATTTTGAAGGACTCCAGCTCAACACTCCGCCGGATCTGATTTCTCTGAAAAAGGAATGGGGCGCGGCGCTCCAGGAAGCCGTTCAACTCGTCGAGCGGCTCCCCGGCGATCACGCCGGTTGTGTCTACGTTGAAGAGTTAACGGGCAGAATTGCCGAGCCTACTCGGGACTTGGCGGGGTTAAAACCTCACTTTGGATCACTCGGAGGCACACTGCCCAAAGTTCTATAAACCAGACCATCCATTAACACCCTCTCTTCATCGGCAAAGACCTCGATCGCACCGCCCTCACCGAAGGTTTCAAAGCCTGCCTGAACTAGTCTCCTCGTGCTGCAACGAAGCATGCGGGCCGGCATCAAGCTACGGCCCTCGCAGGATCGGGGTGCCTTCCGGCTGATCCGGAATGACATCAATCGGTTCGGTGGTAATGAGAATCTCAGCAGGCGGCTGATCTCCCCCCGGAAAGGAATAACTCAGGCTGCCGGATCCACCGTGCATTTGCGGTGGCACCTCTCCGACCCGCGTATAAGACCCGCCCGACGCGGGCCGCACCCACAATTGAAACGAGTTCCCCTCGGCCGGAACGGGCAAGTTGTAGAGGTTAAGAAAACCACGATCCAGCGACTCATCAAAAATTGACCAGGCGTAGGGGTCGGCGACTGAACCACTTTCCGCCGGGGCTGCCACGTTGGCCCCTTCGCCTTGCCCTTGGCCGGCTCCGGAGGCAACGGCGGGATCCAAGGCAATGATGCCGGGCTCGGCCAAGAGATTGAGGGCGAGTTCAAACAAACCCCTCCGCTCCCCGCTGGCATAACTTGCCGGGTCCACCAGTTCCATCGCGGCGAGCCGGTTCACGCCCTGTTCGGTCAACGCATAGGTCGCAAGCTGACGCAGAATCTCCGTGTGCTCATCCTGCAAACGGTCGTTTTCCCTCGCGAGTTGTTCATAAGCGGATCGGATTTCCCGCAACCGCTGCAACTCGGCAAAATCCACCGACTCTACCTGCGGGGAATGCTCCGCAAGTTCTGCCGAGGCAACAATGTCCCCTTCCTGAGGGTCGGCTTGTTCGAGGCTGACCAACGTGCTCCCTCCCAACGTTTCCCCCGTCTCCGGTGACGTGAAAGCAATCGTCCCCGGCTTGGCGGGTGCCGGCTGATGCTGTGGAGGTTTCTCGGTGCCCCAAAACTGCCAAAGGTTGAGCCCCAGCAGAAGAGACGCCGCCAGAGGCCAAGCCCAGCGTCGCGACCAGACCATCAAGCGACGCTTCCTTGCATCGGCCGCCGCCACATCAACCACCCGCTGAAAGGCCGCTTCCTGATCGGCAGCCGCCATGGGCTCGGCCGGAGCGGTTGACGTGGCGAACGTGCCCAGCGCCTCGGCGGTGTCATGCACGGTTTGCTGCAGCAACGGATCGACCTCCATCCGCTCCTCGAAGGCCGCGCGGGACTCCTCATCCATCTCGTTCAACAAATAACGCAACGCTTCGAGGTCAGGCGGATTGGTCATGGCTGGAGACGAGTTGGCGCAGCTTGGCAAGGCCGCGCCGCAGGTGGTTTTTTACGGTGCCCAGTGGCATCCGCAGAGTGGACGAAATCTCTCGATGTGAGTAGCCGGAAAAAAAAGCCAGCTCGAGGGCGCGGCGTTGGGCCGCGGTGAGTTGGCGCAAATGATGGTCCACGCGTTGGGTGGTCTCCCAGGTCTCGGCCGCGGAGGGAGTATCGGTTCCTTCGCTCCACTCGCGTTCGAGGGCCACTTGCAGACGTTGCTGGCGGGCCCCACGGCGCACCCGGTCAATCGCCACGTTGCGGGCGATGAGCACCAGCCAGGAGACAACTTCACCGCGTTCGGGCCGGTAGCTCTGAGCCTGCTGCCATACCTTGATGAAGGTGTCTTGGACCGCCTCCCGGGCATCTTCGGGATCCTCCAGAATACGCCGCACCACCCCATGCGCCACCGGACAGAGTTCCTGATAGAGCAGTTCCATGGCATCGCGGTCGCCAGTGGCCAGACGAGCGACCAACTGGCGATGCGTTAATAGTGAATCATCTTCGAAAGAAACCACGGGGCGGGGTTGACTCATCCCAGTCCTTGTCCCCTGCCACGCAAGCCGGATCGGCAGCACGTGGCAGGGGCGGAGGCAGGACATTAGAACTCCATTTTGAGCCCAAGGGAGAAAACATCCGCCCGACGGTCCCAGCTGACATCCATATCGACGTGTCGATAGCGGGCGCTGAGCAGCAGTCGCTCGGAAAGCCGCAGCTCGCCAGCCACGCTGACGCCGAAGGTCACGTCATCATCCGAGTGAGGGATCGTGGGGATCACCTGGACCACGGGGCTGTCGGTGAAGGTCCGCAGTTCGGCATCGCTGAACACGACACTGAGCTCCGGTGACAACACCAGGGCAAACCGCGGCGCCGCCTGCCAACGCAGTTCCGGTCCGAACGTGAGCACCTGCACCTGGTCGGTGAAAGCGGACACAATCGTCGGAACATCGTTTTCGGCGATCACCACTTCGTCGACGAACGTGGTGGTGGCCCGTTCGAAGCTCTGGTAGGTCAGCTTCAGGCCGAAGACATCGTTGAAGCGATACCCTCCGGCCAGGAACACCACTCCGCCGGCGTCGTCTTTGGAATCAGCGGAGCGGTCGGCGGACTGATCCGGCACCAGAGAATAATCACCGCCACCGTAGACGGCTACGCCGGCACCGGCCTCAATATGGAAGCCGGCGCCTGAAGCCCCAGTAGCCGACGCGGCGGCAACGATGGCGGTGAGGAAACGAGAGATTATGGTAATGTGAATTTTCATAGCTTTGTGTTGGTCTTGCCTCTTTCGGTAGCTGGCCAACCCAAGCGGCGTTCATAGAGGCTACGCATCAAAACCCCGAATCGGATTCACCCCGGTCGCTTTTTTTTTCGGCGCAGGCGTCAACGGCTGCGATTGCGGAGCTGTATATCGGGCGCGGCCCCCCCGCCGCCCCTTCCCTCAGTGCGGCAGAAGCCGCCTGGCTCAACCTCCACTACCCCACCAACTCGAACACCTGCATCCGCCCGCGGTTGTGCAGTTGCATGTCGGGCAGGGGTTCGACGGTAAACGTGTCGGCCAACTTCGCGGCAATCTCGGCGGAAAGGACGATCTGGTCGGGTTGGGCATTGGACTCCAAGCGGCTGGCGACATTTACGGTATCACCCCACAGATCGTAGGCGAATTTGCGTGAGCCAATGATGCCGGCCACCAGCGGACCGCTGTGCAGGCCCATCCGCACCGACCACTTGATGCCATGCTTGACGTTGAAGCCGTCCACGGCCTGCAACACCTCGAGGGCCAGCCGGGCCCCGCGCACTGCGTGATCATCGACCGGCTCGGGCACTCCGGCCACCGCCAGATAGGCGTCGCCGATCGTTTTGATTTTTTCCAGTCCGTGCTTGTCGACCAACTGGTCAAACCGACGGAAGAGGTCGTTCAGCAAAGCCACCGTTTGCTCGGGTTCGTGCGTCGCGGAGAAGAGGGTGAAGCCCACGATGTCGACGAAGATCACCGTCGCGGCTGAAAACCGATCCACCAACTGATCCTCCCCGGACCGCAGGCGATTGGCCACGGACGGCGGCAGGATACTGTGTAACAAATTTTCGGATACATGTTTTTCGGCGCGCACCCGCTCCATCAGCCGGTGCTCCTTGTCGCGCAGTTTTTTGCGATCGAGAGCGACATCGATCCGCGCCTGCAGCACCGTCTCGTCGAACGGCTTGGACACGTAGTCGTCCGCTCCCTTGGCCAGGCAACGCGCGGTGCTCTCGGCGTCATCGAGGGCCGTCAGCATGATGACCGGCAGGTTTTGCCAGCGCTCATCGGCCCGGATCTGCGCCAGGGTGCCAAAGCCATCGAGCTCCGGCATCATGATGTCGAGCATCACCAGGTCCACCTCGGCCTGGCCAAGAACTTCAAGCGCCGCCAATCCGCGGTTCGCGGTGATCACGTTGAATCCCATGCGCTCCAGGCGGCGGCCGATGACCTTCAGGTTCAGGCGGTCGTCGTCGACCAACAGCAACTTGGCTCCCGCATGCCCCGGAGCGGTGCCGAAAGGTGTCATCGTGCCCGAGGACTGCGCGCTTGCCGCGATGAGACGGGGACCTGAAACGAGCGAACCCTTCCGGTCGTCCAGGCTGTCCATCGCCCGGCGCAATCGCACCACGGCTTCACTTAGCCCAAGCAAATCCGCCCGCAGGGAATCGTCGGTCGCATCGGACATGCTTTCACTTCCTTCGCGGGCCAGTTTTTCGACCCGGTCGATTTCATCCCGCATCGCTTTTACGAGCGCCTCCGCCCGGTCCGGCAGGGGTTGATCCGACATGTGGTTAAGCAGGCCGTTCAAACGATCGGTCAGATCGTGCGCAACGGATCGAATGCTCTGCAGGGAATGCTGCAGGGCTGAAACTTCGCTTTCCACCCCCACCGTCTGAATCAAATCCAACAGGCTCAAAATCTGTCCCAATGGAACAGACATCCGATGTTTCCACCGCGCAATCCGACGGAGGTCTTGGAGCTGGCCTGAATCTGGGTTCGACGTGTCGCTTCCCTGCATTCCGGCTATTGCAAGAGGCCAGCCAAATTGCTGTCCACCCAATTGGGGCGAAGAAACCACTCCCTCATTGCCTGCAACGGAATTTCCCTGCTCAGAATTGGGCATGCAGTTGACCAAACACTGGGCCGCCGTGCTCGACGATTACGTGATTGATTTGGCATGGGCGCCCGATGGCTCCCGGCTGGTGGCAGCTTCCGCGGCGGGTCCGATCACGGTCTTTGCGGTTGCCGATGGCGCGGTGCAGCATGAGCTGCCCGGTGACGAGGATGGCACCAACGCCCTGGCATATCACCAGCGCCAGCCGTTGATCACTTCCGGCGGGCAGGACGGCGAGGTGAAACTCTGGGATCCCGGTGCGGGCCAGCAGGTCGCAGCCGTGGAGTTGGACGCGGGTTGGGTCGAGCATCTCGCGTGGTCTCCGGATGGATCGACCTTGGCCGCCGCCGCCGGACGCACTCTCGTCCTGTTGAACCCGGATGGCTCGGTGAAGCATACGTTTGGTCCCGCGCCCAAAACGATCAGTGCCCTCGCCTGGCAACCGGCGGGCGACTGCATCGCCATCGCTTACTTCGGTGGCGTGGTGTTGTGGGACAGCAATGACTATGTCGCTCAAGCTGAGTTCCCCTACAACAATGGCATCCATACGCTCGTCTGGTCGGCCGACAACCGCTGGTTGGTTTCGGGCAATCAAGATCCGTCCGTGCACCTGTGGCTGCCCGAGAAGGAGGACGAGTTTCACATGAGCGGTTACGCCTCAAAAGTGAAGCACCTGTCGTTTGATCGCCACGGCCGCTTCCTTGCCACCAGCGGCGGAAACGAGGCGTGCGTCTGGGACTGCGAAGGTGCCGGCCCCGAAGGTCGGGAGCCGGCCATGCTGCCCCACGACGCCCCCATTTGCGCGGTCGCCTACCAAAACCAACACGACCTCCTTGCCAGCGCCTCAACGGACGGCGTCGTGCGCCTGTGGAGTCCGGAACGCTCCAATCCCCTGTGCGCCAAAGTCAAACTTACCCATCCCGCCACCCGGTTGGCCTGGGCTTCCAACGACCGCTACCTTGCGATCGGCAACGAACAAGGTGTGGTGTATGTGCTGTCGGTGGAGGACTAGCAACATCCTGCTCACACGCTTACTCGTTCTCTTGCTCATCGATTGATCGGTTGGAGCAAGAGTAGGAGCACAAGTAAGTTTCAGACCATGCACGACCTCATCCCCGCTGACGACAACCGTTCGCAGATCGATCCGGAACACACCCGGGCGATCAAGGGTTGGGTTCGCGAAGAGTTGGCCCTGGACAAGGACGACGTGGTTTCCGTCTTGGAATCCGTCTGCATTGATCCGGGATGTCCGCTGGTTGAAACCGTGATCGCGGTCTTTGGCGCCGATGGTTCAACCCGCCGTTGGAAAATGACGCGCCAGCGATTCGCGGTGGCAAAATTCACCGTAAAACAAGCGCTCGCCCAACCGTCCCGGAATGGCTAAGGTGCAGCTTTCATAATCGATGGAATATCGGCGTGAGTTTTTAAAAAAGTCGTTGGTGTCGGCCCTGGCAGTTTGGGCGGGCACCGGCATCTTGGGTGCGGCTGCCGGCAACCTGCACATCGTGCGCAAAGGCGATACGCTTTCCAAAATCGCCCAACGCTACGGCACAACCGTCAAAACGTTAAAGCAGACCAACGGACTCAAAAACGATGTCATCAAAGTGGGCCAGAAATTAAAACTACCCGCATCCGTGCTGGGTGCCGCCACCGGCATCCACGTGGTCAGCAAGGGCGAAACCCTGAGCTCCATCGCCAGCCAATACGGCACCAGTGTGCAAAAACTGAAGAGCTCCAACGGTCTCAGCTCCGACCTCATCAAAGTTGGACAGGAACTGACCGTCCCGGATCGCAGCAACACCGATCTCCTGGTCCCCGTGGTCGCAGCCACCAATCGCATCCGCGTAGATTCCACGCGCTGGCGTTACGTGGTGTGCCATCACAGCGCCATCGAAGCCGGCAACGCGGAGGTATACGGCAAGGCGCACAAGCGCCGCGGCATGGAACACGGACTCGCCTACCATTTTGTAATTGGCAACGGCCGGGACTCCGGCGACGGCGAAATCGAAATCGGCCCGCGCTGGACCAAACAACTCCGCGGCGGCCATGTCCGCAGCACCCGCGTCAACGACAGCGGCATTGGCATCTGCATTGTCGGCAACCTGCAAAACCGTGCTCCCACTGCGCGCCAACGCCTGGCCATGAACCAGTTGTTGGATTTCCTGCGTGAAGGTTACACCCGGCGCGGAGTCAGTGTGACCGTGCACAAACGTGTCGACAAAAACCACACGGTCTGTCCCGGCCGCCACTTCCCCTACGGCGACTTGGATCGCTTCGCATAACGGCGGAGTCTCACTCGACCTACGTCACCCAATTGTAGCAGCAAGGGGAAACGATCCTTGCTTCGTCCGGGATCACCCTGCTCCCCCGGCACCAACAATCCAATCGAAATTATGTCTCAGTCTCAATAATAGGCTCTCCCTTATTGAGACTGATTCCTATTTAATACTGCAAACCAACGATTTATGTGATCGCCAGATTTGCTTTTTTGAGATTATCTCATTCCAGTCTCATTACGAAATTCACTTCGTTTCGATCACATTAAACGGGATAAAGCCATGACTACCGAAACTGCCACCGCCACCAAGACCTGCGCGTCTTGCGTTCACTTCAATGCTTCCGCCAGCGAATGCCGCCGTCGCGCACCTCAGACTGTCGTCTTCCAAGTCGAAGCCGACGTGAAGTTTGAATCACGCTTCCCGGCCGTCACCGCGGAAGACTGGTGTGGAGAATACACTGCCAAATAAGCGAACCTTCAGTTCGCACCACCACGGGACCGCATAAAGCGGTCCTTTTTTATTGCCTCCCAAAGAGGGGATTACGGATTTTTTGAGAAAGATTCTCAAAAATTTCTTGATAACGTGTCTCATTATCGATGGTGTCGGACCGATCCTATCTGAGAATGAGTCCCATTTCTAACTTCGACCAACTTCTCGCTCCCATCGCGCAGCCTCTGCGGGCTCAAGCCGACACCCTGCTTGACCTCCGCGATGCCGCCACCGAACACCCCCACCCCGGCCGTTGTATTTCCTGCTACTTCCGACTTTTGGAAAACGCCCCGGAAAAGGCTACGGCCCAGCTCACCCCTCTCCGCCGATGGCTGGAAGAGCACGTGGAAATTGTGGCGCTGGACGGCCAGCACGATGATCGTGAACTGGAAGTCTTCCCGCTCGAACTGGGCGGCGCCGACAACCTCGAGGCCTGCTGCCGCGGCACCATCCGCACGGTGCTGCATGACCGGGCGTTCACGGCCACTGATCGTATCGCCATGCAGTTCCGGTTTCGCAACTCGGTGGCCGCCGCCTGAACCCTGCCAACGCAGTTTTCCTTCACCCCCTCCCTGCAATGTCCTTTTCGGACAAATCTGCACCCTCGGCCTTTCGCATCGCAGCGATCAAGGCTTGGCAAGACCGCGGCAGCCGCCGCACGCAGGTCCGCGAGGCCCTCTGTGATGTCATCGCCGAACTGAATACCCCCTTTACCGCCGACACGCTCTTGCCGATCGCCCGCCGCTTGGATCGCGGCATTTCCATGGCGTCGGTGTATCGCACCCTGAGTGATCTGAGCGAGTTTGGCCTGCTGCACGAAACCCGCGGAGCCCAAAACGAAATGTGTTTCACGACCGTGGAGCCGACCAGGGTCTCCGATGTGCAGAATTCAGCCACCGTGGTCTGCCGCGACTGTGGCCACCTGCATCAAGTCACCGATCCCTGCCTCGCCATGCGCGAGGGACCGCTCGCGAAACAAGCCGGATTCAACCTTCGCAAACTTGAGCTCCGGATGGAGGCCGACTGCGACACCCTGCAACAAACCGGTGCCTGCCGGCACCGCCCCAAACCGGATTCATGAGCCCGACACCTGCATCCGTTGCATCCCTTTTGGCGCTGCCGCTCACGCAGCCCTGATCTCGAACACTCGCCGCCGGGTTTCGTCACCCGGCGGCATCGTTGAAATCACTTCCTCTACCTAACCCTCCCAATGAAAATCCTGTCCACCCAACCGTTCCGCCTCGCAGGTTGTGTCATGCTCGCTTCTTCCCCAGCCAGCATCTTCGCCAACAACGAAGAGTCTGAATCCGGCAAAGCGTTACTCTTGCCCGAGGTCCAGGTCGAGGCCAGCACCCTCACGGGATTGGCCGACACGGACGCACTCACCTCGCTCGACCGCGACCTGCTGGCCAACATCCAGGGCACCACTCTTGTTGATGCCTTCAACTACACCGCCGGTGTCACGGGTATCAGCGAAGGCGGCCGCCAAAGCTTCCGCATCAACGTGCGCGGCCTCGAAGGCTCCGGCCGCGTCGCCATCGACGTCGACGGTGCCCAGCAGAACCTGATTGACCATAACCATGGTTCCGCCACCAACCGCATGTGGCTCGACTCGTCCCTGCTTAAAAGCGTGGACATCGTGCGCGGCGCCGCTGCCAACAAGAAGGGCGGAGGCGCCCTCGCCGGTTCGGTCTCCTTCACTACGATTGATCCGGTTGACCTGATGTCGCCCGACGCTCGCTTCGGTGGCTTCGCCAACGCGGGTTACGAATCCAATGGCGACGGTTGGAACGGCTCACTGGCCGCCGGTGTCCGCGCCAGTAACGAGTGGTCTTTCCTTGCAGCGATCTCCGCCCGTGATTTCGACAATTACGAGTCAGCAGACGGCGAAGAAGTCATCGCCAGCGGCAGCCGAAGCCGCTCCATTTTGCTCAAGACCGTATATCAGCCGAGTGATCTGTCGGCTCTTAAACTCAGCTACCAAAACGGATACAACGAATACGAAGGTTCCGGCGCCTTTGCCCGCGGCCAACTGCGTTCCGGGAGCACCAGCGAGGAAGAGGTCACCATCGACACTTTTACCGTCAACTACGACCTGCGCGGCGCTACCGGCGAAACCCTCGACCTGCATGTCGGCGCCTATCATACCACCACCGAGCGCGACGAAATCCGCATCGATACCGGTGCCAGTGAATACCACGAAATCGTCACCTGGGGCATCAACCTGAACAATACCTCGACGATCCGCACCGACACCATGAGCCACGCCTTCACCTATGGGGCCGACTGGTTCGAGGATGATCTCGTCTCCCTGCGCGACGAAATCAACCCGACGACCAGCGACCCGGGGGGCACCCGCAGCCAACTTGGCTTGTTCGTCAACGGCACCCACGACCTTTCCCCCGCCATCACCATGTTTGAAGCCCTTCGCTACGACGACTTTTCCATGGAGGACCTCGGCGGCACGGATCTGAACGGCGACAACGTTTCCGGCCGGGCCGGTGTGGAATACCGTCCGTTCGCCCAAAACGACCGCTGGAGCGACCTGACCTTCTTCACCAGTTGGGGCACCGGATTCCGCACTCCGACCCTGCGGGAAGCCTTCATCGCCAGCGAACCCACCCAGGGCCGCCGTGGATTCTCCCCCGGCACCCTGCCCAACCCAAACCTCGAACCGGAAACCTCCGAAACTTGGGAAATCGGCCTGATGCGCGACTACCGGGACCTGTTTACCGACCGCGACCACCTGCGCCTGCGCGCGGCCTATTACAATCAGGATCTCAAAAACATCATCGCCACGGTGCCCAGCCCGGACCCCGATTACAATACCCTCGACAACCTCGGCGACGACAATCTCTCCGGCATCGAACTGGAAGCCCGTTACGACCAGGGGCGGTGGTTCCTTGGTGTGACTTACGATTACAGCGAACGCGACGAGGTGGGCAGCGGCCTGCCGGGTGACCCAATCCAGCAGCAACCTTGGAGTGTATTTGCCTTCAGCGGCATACGCCTGCTCAAAAACAGCCTTACGATCGGAGCCGAATACCGCCACGTGAGCGCATGGGAGCAGACCACCGAGACCAATCCGACCGTTATTGAGCGCCTGACCCGCCCCGCCTATGACCTGGTCAACCTTTATGGTGACTACCTGTTGACGGAAAACCTGCGCCTCCGTGCCCGCGTCGACAATGTCTTCGACGAGCTCTACCAAGGTTACCAAACCCTCGATTTCGGTCCGGGCCTCAACGCCAAGCTGAGCGTCGAATTCCGCTTCTGAAGCCCCCCTTGCTACCGCCATCATGAAGCTGTTTCGGAAGACTGTCTTCTGGCTTCATCTTGTGGCCGGTCTGGTGGCCGGCACCACGATCGCCGTCATGTCATTCACGGGTGGCGTGCTCGCCTTCGAACACGAGATCGTGGGCTGGGCAGAACGTGATTTTCGCCAAGTCAAAGTTTCTGCCGAAGCATCGCGCCTGCCGTTGACCGAACTGCGCTCCGCCTTTGCGGAGATTTACCCGGACAAGACCCTCGCCCAAATCACCGTTTCGTCCGATCCCCGGCAGGCAGTCGAATTGCGCGTCGGTCGGCGCGAAAGCTACTTCGCTAATCCCTACACCGGGGAAATCATGGCCCCCGACTCCGCCGCAATCCGCGGTTTTATGAGCGCCAACCTGCGTTGGCATCGCTGGCTCGCCCAAGAAGGAGACAACCGCTCCCTCGGTGCCGCTATCACCGGAGCGAGCAATTTCGCCTTCGTCGTGCTAGCCATCACCGGCCTCTACCTTTGGTGGCCGGCGGCATGGCGCTGGCCCGTGTTGCGACGCTCCCTCGCATTCATCCACAACTCCTCCGCCAAGGCCCGCGATTGGAACTGGCACAACGCCATCGGATTCTGGTTTCTGGTGCCCATTCTGGCGATGTCCGTCACCGGCGTTTTCCTCTCCTACACTTGGGCCGCTGATCTGGTCTACAAGGCGACAGGGGAAGAAATTCCCCAGCAGCGCGGACGCCAGACGGTGGACCTTTCCGATGTCACTTTCGAACGTCCCGCCCAACGCACGCGTCCCGCCGACATCGACCGTCGCCTCGCCAGCGTGACAGCAGCCTTGCCCGCGTGGGACACCATCACTCTGCCCCTCAGCTCCGGCCGGGGACGCGGCGGCCACTCCCACGGCGGTCATGGCCGTGGCCACGGTCATTCGCACGGCAGCGAAGCCCGCTCCGGAAGCGGCGGCAGCGGAAGTCCGGCCGCCGGCCAACAGCGCGGTTCCAACCCGGTGGTGGTCGAAGCCAAATTAGCCGACCGGTGGCCCCGCACCGCCACCACCTCCGTCGTGCTCAATCCCTTTAATGCCGAGGTCTTGAAAATCGTCGGCTTTGAAGACCGATCCGCCGGCGGAAAGATCCGCGGTTGGATTCGCCACCTGCATACCGGCGCAGCCTTGGGGTGGCCCGGCAAGCTCATTGGCGCCCTGGGGTGCATTGGCGGATGTTTCCTCGTCTACACCGGATTTGCCCTGTCTTGGCGCCGGTTCTTCCCCGGCACGAAACCACCGTCTGCCGCACAACAACGTCACCGGATAAACCAAGCGAAAGAGCCGCAATCCGAACCCAATATTGCTTGGCGGCGCTCGAAGTTCACCCGCCTCACCTAACCCAAAACAACCTGCCACCATGAGAACCCAGCTCAGACGAATCATTTGCGCCTCTACGCTGACGGCCACCTTGCCGTTGGCTGTATCTGCCCAAGCGACAGCCGATGAAGTCATCCAACTAGACGACGTCGAAGTGACCGCCTTCCAGCGCGATTACTCCGCCGACACCACTTCAACGGGGCTTGGTTTCGACGCCGATCCTTTCGACACCCCCATCACCGCCATGTCGATCCCGATGGACATTCTGACCGATCAACAGGTCAACAACGTCGAGGACGCTCTGCGCAATGTCGCCAGCGTGTCGAAATTCAAGCAAGGCAACGGTGGTGAAGAGAAATTCTCCATCCGCGGGTTCGACGCATCGCAATCGCTCTTCAAGGATGGAGCCCGGATCAATAATGCCTTCAACGCCACGAACATAGCCACGACGGAGACCGCAAATATCGAACGTTATGACGTGCTCAAAGGTCCTGCCGCCATCCTCTACGGCCAAGGCGAACCGGGTGGTGTGATCAACTACGTCACCAAGAAACCCCTGTTCGAGCGCAATTACCGTTCGGCCGAACTCATCGCAGGTTCCTACGACTACTATCGGGCCGAGTTGGACCTGACGGGACCGCTGGCTTTGGGCAGCAATCAAGCCCTGGCCTATCGTTTCATCAGTTCGTTCGAGGACAGCGGCAGTCATCGTGATTTTTCCTACCGCGAACGCTGGTTGCTTGCTCCCTCACTCGCATGGCGTCCCCACGAGAACACCACGCTGACCCTCCAATACGAGTATATCACCGATACCTACACTCAGGATCGCGGCCAGATCCTGGACGGGAATGCAATCACCGGTTACACCTACAGCTCCCGCCTGAACAGCGAACAGTTTTTCGGCGTGCCCGATTGGAATGAAAATACCAACAGCGACTTCCAACGTCTCTCCCTGCTGGTTGATCACTCATTCTCAGACGAGGCTTCCTTGAGCCTGCGGGCATCGTCCACCCGGGTGGATAAGATTCTCTACGACTCATCACCCTTCTTTGTGGATTCCAGCATTGGCCAAACCATCGATGCCGACGGCAACATGGTCATCGGCCCGCGCCTGCAGGGCGGTGATGGCGATTCCGACTCCATCACGCTGCACTACCAGCACCGGCTCGAAGGCGCCCCGCTCGGCGATCGTTCGGTCAGCCATCAGCTGATGTTTGGTGCGGACTACGAGCAAATCAACAATGACGGTTTTAGTGGCACCGTGGTGGACGCCAACGGCAACCGGGTGGCGGGCATCGGCTATAACGTCGTTTCTCGTCAGTATATCGGCATCCCCGCAGGTGGTCTCTTCGAAGGAGCCCGCCGGCCCGGCGTGCAAACCGACACGGAACAAATTGGTTTCCTTGCCCAGGACCTGATCTCCATCGGTTCCGAGTGGCATGTGCTCGCCGGCCTCCGCTATACCGAATTCGACAACAACGATGCGGGAGTCACCCACGACAACTGGTCGCCCCGCACCGGGATTGTTTATCGTCCGAGCCGACAACTCTCATACTATGCTTCCTGGGCCCGGGGTTTCACTCCCACCACAGCCACTGGATTTAATCCCGATACCGGCAACGGCCTCGGCGGGCCGGTCGTCGACCCCGAAACCTCGGAGCAGTTCGAACTGGGCATTCGCTGGGCCACCGCCGAGGACCGGCTGACCCTCAACGCCGCAGTTTTTGATCTGCGGAAAAAGGACATTGTGGTGGTAGATCCTGATTCAGCCACGTTCCCTCCCGACGAGCAGTGGTCGGCCAACCTGGGAGAGACCCGAACACGCGGATTTGATGCCCAACTTGTGGGGCAACCCGTGCCTGCGCTCCGGCTCATCGCCGGTTACGCCTACCTGGATAACGAGCTCACTGAAGTGGAGTTCTCCGCCGCCGCCCAGCAAGGCAACCGTCTGCCCGGCATCCCCGAACACTCCGGCAGCTTCTGGGGAGTATATGAGTTTCAAGAGGGAGCGGCCGAGGGACTGGGTCTCGGCATCGGTGTGTTCGCCCAATCGGACAACTATGTCTCCACGGCCAATCAATCCGAATACGACGGCTGGATGCAATGGGACGCGGTGGCCTACTACAAAACCGACCGCTGGAAATTCCAAATCAACGTCAAGAATTTCACCGACGAGGAATACAACCTGGCGCAGGCCGGCACGACGTCTGACTCCTTCGGGGCGATCCGGGTGGGCACCAGCACCCCGCTGACCGTCACCGGTTCGCTCGCGTTGGAATTCTAAACCACCGGCATTGCCCATTCGCTCAAGATGAACCCGAAACTCACCAAACTTTTTTGGCGGTGCCACAGTGCCTGCGCCATTTATACTGGGGGGTTTTTGGCATTCATCATGATCACCGGTGCGTTCGCGATGTTTGCGGAGGAAATCTACCGTTGGGAGCATCGGGATCTGTATCGCACGGATGCCAGGGAACTTGATGTTTCCGTGCTGCCCGAAGCGGTGGCCCAGGCCTCGCAGTCACTGGCAACCGAGGGCCGGGAACCCCAGCTCATCGCTCTCCACCTGCCAAGGGGACCGGGTGAGGCGGTCCGGGCGAGTTTCTACAACACCAGTTTTAAACCCAAACCATTTGTGCTCAATCAGCCCTGGCTGATGAACAGCGTGTTTCTTCACCCTGAGACCGGTGCACAACTGGGGATTGGACAAGACGACCGCTCTCTCTCGACCTACCTGAGACTCGTTCATGTGCGCATCTTTGCCGGCACCCTCGGCCGCAATTTTGTAGGCTTGTTCGGAATCGCCCTGACATTTCTCTGCGTCACGGGACTGGTTATTTTCTTCAAGTTTCTGGGCGGACGCGCGATGTGGGCGATCCGGCGTCGGCCGGCCCGCGCCGCCAATGCCGATTGGCACAAGTTGATCGGCTTCGTGCTGTTGTTGCCGACACTCATGTTCGCCGTAACCGGGTTTTGGCTGGGAATGCAGGGGCGCCTGATGGAGTGGTTTTCCATTGAGCGACCGGAGTCTTATGAGCGAGAGCCGGTCATCGATGCGACGGCCGACACCGCACATGCGGTCGACATTGGCGGTATCCTGGCCGCAGCCCAAACCGTCCACCCTCACCTCGTTCCTCAAGAAATCAGCTGGTCCGACGACGGAACCCGCACCGTGCGCATCCGCGGGCGAATTCCCGGGACGATCTACGAACGGTTCTCCCAGGGGGTCGTATTCGACAAGGCTGATCTCAGCGTTCTTAAAGTCATCGACACCCCCAACGCCTCCTGGAAGGAGAAGCTCTTCTACATCCAGGAAGGACTGCACTTCGGCGACTGGGGAGGCCTCGGACTAAAACTGCTCTATCTGATCGTCGGTCTCCTGATCGGGGTGCTGCCTCTCACAGGCTACGCAATTTATCGCCTGCGCTCCCGCCAATCCCTCGTGCCCTTCTGGCGATGGATCGGATTCGGCACCGCCTACATTGTTGGCATGATCGGATTGCTCAAGGGGCAAGGAATCATTGTTACCGCGTCTTACGGAACGATCGCACTGCTACTCTTTGTGGCAGGACTCATCATCTACTGGGTTCAAGGCGGAATCCGAGGTGCTCTTCGGACCCGGTCCAAGACCCGTCAAACTCCAGCGCCGGCCGCTTCAAACGCATAACGAGATGCCAACACCAAACAGACCAGGCGCCAATCCAAGATCATGAAACCCTCCCTTCCGCACTCGGCAAACAAACCAGCGGGATCGTCGTTGCACCGCTGGTAACCGGATTCCACTTCGCCACTCACTTCCGGCTTCCCCGTCCTCTTACTGAACTCTTCCATGCCCTCACCCGAGACAAAGTCCCTTGGCAGTCGCCTCTATCTGGCGGTCTGGCGGTGGCATTTCTGGATGGGATTGCTGGTCGCCCCTATCATCATCATCGCGTCGATCACCGGGGCAATCTACGTGTTCAAACCCGAGCTCGAGCGGGTGATGTATCCCGAGCTGATGTTCTCAGAAAACACCGAACTGCAGCGCACGGGGTTCGATGACTTCGCCGCACAGATCAAGGCCAGTCACCCGGAGCGGAAACTTCTCTTTGTCAACGTGGCCGCCGACCCGACGCGCAATTGGGAGGGTTTCGCCGAGGAGCATTTGCCCGACGGTTCAGAAGAGATGACCCGGTATTTCTTCGATCCCGTGGCAGGTGAGATCACCGGCACGCTCGACAACCAAACCAGTTTCTTCCGGGTGGTGCTGGGAATTCATCGCCGCCTGCTCGCCGGAACCCCCGGGCGACTCGCCGTTGAAACCGCCACGTGCTGGGGCATCGTCTCCGTGTTGACCGGGCTTTGGCTGTGGTGGCCGCGCAAAAAGGAAAAAATCTGGGGTGTATGGCTGCCGCGGATACGAGGGGGTTTCCGCACGGTGATGCGCGATTGGCATACCGTGCCCGGCTTCTACATCGCCTTCTTCGCTCTGGCCGTCATGGTGACCGGTTTGATCTTCACCCGGGTCTGGGGCACGGGCGTGAGACTGGGGGTCTTTGCCACGGGCGGTTTCCCGGAGTTTTTTGTGGATCCGCCCAAATCCACGATGCCGGACGACGGCTCCACGCCCACTCCCATCAAAATCGACGATGCGGTTGGAATCGCGTTCGAGCACTTCGATTTTTCCAAGGACGGCTTTAGCCTCGGTTTACCGCACGACGAGGACAATGCCATCCAAGTCATCACCCGCACCCAGGTGCCGTTGGCGGATCGCGGTGCGGTGTTTCTGGATCGTTTTTCGGGGGAGACGCTGGTCTTCGAAACCAATGCGGACCTGCCTTGGCAAACCCGGGCCCTGCTGGCCTTTTATCCGATTCACGTCGGCAGTATTTTTGGTCTTCCCACTCAGATCATCGCCGTGATCGCGTGCCTGCTGCTGGTCGCAATGAGCGTCACTGGCGTATGGCTGTGGTGGCGTCGTCGCCCTCCCGGCAAATTCGGCGAGCCGCGTAAGCTGCCGCCCGGCGGCACGCCCAAGTGGATCGTCTGGGTCACCGTCGGTCTGGCCCTCTTCCTGCCGACCGTCGGCATCACCCTCCTACTCATCTTTCTCGGCACTTGGATCAGCCGGCGTTTCAAGCGCTCCTCCGCCGCCCTCGCCACCTAGTTCACCGCCGGTTGAACGCAGCTTCCGCTTCGAGCAATCGGCTCTTTTTTAACCATTAATTGAGACTGAGTCCCAAGCGTAAACACTGCTCATGATCACACCACTCACCTGTGAAATCCACGCCCCTTCGGAGGCCAAGGGCCGGGCCTTGGCCCAGATTGTCGAATCCTGCGCCAACGAGCTCGCCCAGCCCTTGCTGGTAAAACAGCAGCGCATCCCCCGCAACCAACGCGGCAGCGTGGCCACGCACATTGTCCTCGAGCTGCCCGCCGACATCGCCTCCAGCCAACACGAGGCCTGGTGCCTGTCGTGCCGGCTCGCCTGCTTTTGTCCCGATGTGCGCGTCAGCGTGCTCGTGCTGGGTGCGGATGCATTCCAGCCGGCGGAAGCATCGGTTTCCGACGAGGACGTGGCCGCCCTCTGGGCCTGAAACCATCCACCTCCCCCATTTTTCCTGAACCCACCATGAACATGTTCCCAAACACCCAGCGTTCGACCCAAACTTGGATCGCCCGAATCAATCACACCGTCTGTCTAGCGGTCGTTTTCGGTGCTTTCCTGACCAGTCCTTCCGCCTTCGCCAAAACGAATGCGGATTCCTCGGACGACGATTCCATTGAGCTCTCCGTCTTCCGGGTGGAAGCCGACCAGCTCGACAAGGATGTCGCCGATCAACTGACGACCTCCCGGCGCTTGGGCGACCTTACCACCACCGTGGCCCGTTCCGTGGCAGTGGTGGATCGCTTCCGTATCGAAGATCGGGGAGCCATCAACATCCAGGATACGCTCAACTACACCCCGGGCGTGACCACGGGTCCCTATGGTTTTGACTCGCGCCTCGACGCCACCCGCGTGCGGGGAATCGATCCGCTGAAATTCCAGGACGGCTTTCAGTCTCTTTTTGGCTTCTACAACAATACCCGCGCCGACATCTACACGCTTGAGCAGGTCGAAGTGGTGAAGGGACCGGCCTCCGTGCTTTACGGACGAGGTGCACTCGGCGGCATCATCAACTCCGTCACCAAACTGCCCCAAGCCGTCACCCGCAATGAGATCGAGGTGCAGGTGGGGTCCTTTGACCGCGCTCAATTCGCCGCCGACTTCACCGGCGCACTGGATGCCGACGGAAAGTTTCTCTACCGCCTGGTCGGGGTTTACCGGGAAGGCGGCACCCAGGTCGATCATGTCCCGGATGACGCCCGCGTGATCAGCCCGTCATTCACCTGGGCACCGCGGCCCGGCACCCGCCTGACGGTGTTGGGCAACTTCCAGGAAAATGAGGGCGGCCAGACGCTGCAGTTTCTGCCCAACGAGGGCACCCTGTTGCCCGGCCGGCGCATTCCGATCGACACCTTCATCGGTGAGCCCGGCTGGGACCGCTACGACACCGAGCAGCAGTCCTACGCATTGTTCTTTGAACACGAGTTCAACGACGTGTTCACCGTCACGGCCAACACCCGCTACACGGATGGAGAGTCCGACTACAAGTCCCACTGGGTTGCCTACGACGGGGCCGATCCCATCATCGCCGCTGACGGCACGGTCAACCGCACCATCTACGATTCCCCGCGCGCGAGCGAGGCCTTCACCACCTACGGCACCCTTGCCGCCCGCTTCGACACCGGTCCCGTGGACCACCACCTGACCATCGGCTTCGACGCCCAGGATGTGACCATCGACAACGATTCGTTCTACGGCTGGGCCGCCGGCGGACGGATCAACATCTATGACCCGGTTTATGGCAACCTCGCCCCGGTGGGCGACATCGTCGACTACCCCGCGGCCATCACCAATCAGTTTGGCATCTTTGCCCAGGAACGGATGACGTTCGACCATTGGACCCTTGCGCTCGGCCTGCGTTACGACGACGTTCGCACCCACAGCCTGGGCAATTCCGAGCCCAACATCGACGACGACGCAACCACGGGCGACATCGGTCTGATTTACCAGGCGCCCCGTGGATTCACCCCCTACGTGAGCTATGCTGAATCGTTCGAGCCCTTGGGCACGGCGGTGGCGTTCGACGGCTCAACCATCCAGCTTGATCCCAAGACGGGCGAACAGTTTGAGGTGGGGCTGCGCTACCAACCCCCGGGCACCCAAACGCTGTTCACGTTCTCCGCTTTCGACATCACCGAAAAAGAGCGGCCGCTTTCCAATGGCATCTTCGTCACTCAAACCAACGTTGAGACGCGCGGCGTTGAATTTGAGGTCGACAGCCGCTGGCGCGACTTCCGATTCCAGGGAGGCTACAGCTACGTCGACGCCAAGGACGGCAACGACAACCACCTCGTCACCGTGCCCGACCACCAGGCCACCGGCTGGGTGACCTACGAACCGCGCGCAGGCGCCCTGCAAAACTTCCGCACCGGAATCGGAGTGCGCTATGTCGGCCAGCGCTGGGACGGCACCGATACGCTGAGTGCTCCGTCCTACACCCTGCTCGACTTCATGGTGGGCTATGACTTCGAGACCGTCCGCCTGCAGCTCAACGTCACCAACGCCACCGACGAATACTACGTCGGCACCACCGATGGCGGCCGGGCCTTCCTTGGCGCGGCCCGCAACATCATCCTTTCGGCCAAGTATCGATTCTAAGGATACAGCCGGCGGTTCTGACCGCCGGAATGATCAAGTTCCAAGTATCAGACTCCAACTGTCACGCCCGACATCCGTCTCCCACGGACAACATCTGAACTCAATGCGCAAGCGTCTCTGGCAACTCCACTCCTGGCTCGGCCTTGCGGCCGGGCTGGGGTTGTTGGTGATTGGTCTCACCGGCAGTGTGCTGGTCTTCCATCACGAGATCACCCGCGCGGTAAGTCCGGAAGTGGTGCTGCGGGAGAGTGCCCCCACCGCCGAGCGGCTGCCCCTCGGCCCCATGGTCAAGCGGGTCGAGGCCGCGTACCCCGAGTTCTGGGTACGGGGCTGGCTGCTCTATCACGAAGGACCCGACCGGGACATCGTCTACCTCACCCCGCACGACGACGCCAACGCCTGGTATGTCCAACGCGTCGACCCCGCCACGGGCGACATCAGCGGACCTCCCGTGCCTCGCGTCGAGACGATCTACGGCTGGTTTGTGGAGCTGCACTACACGTTCTTCGCCGACCACGTGGGCATGGGCATCACGGCCGTCTTCGCGATCGTGTTCCTCCTGCTCAGTTTCACCGGCCTCTATCTGCACCGGGCGTTTTTCAAAACGGTGTTCCGGCTGCGCTGGGGTCAAAGCTGGCGCTTGATCACGTCAGACATACACAAAGCGGTCGGCGTCCTGTCGATTCCGCTGAACTTCATCTTTGGCTTCACCGGGGCGTATTGGAACATCGCCCACTTGGCCGAGGAATGGGGCCACGATCACGAGGGTCCCGATGCATGGACGACCTACGAAAACCGGCTTGCCCGCATCGACGAACTCCCCGCCCGGGTGGAGGCCGAATGGCCCGGCTATGCCTTCAACTACGTCTACCTGCCGACCGCCGAAGACCGCCAATACTACGTTTTTGGCCAGACCCCGGAGTCGCATCCTTTCCGCAGTCGCTACGGCAGTCACTTGTGGTTTGATGCCGACACCCTGGAAGTGAACCACGCTCGCGACCTGCGCACGGTGGGAGCCTGGGCACGGATCGTCGATGCGTTTGAACCGCTTCATTTTGGCGACTTCGGTGGCCTTGCTTCCAAATTGATCTGGTGCCTCGCCGGCTTTGCCCCCGCGGCCCTCGCCATCAGCGGATCGCTGATCTGGTTCCAGCGCCGTCGTCAAACCACCAAAAAGCGTCCGTGTAAAACGATCAGCCGGCCGCAAGCCCAACCCGAAACCGCTCTCGCCGGCGCAGATCGTGATGAACCGGCCCAAGCATAGCCGGCGCGTGCCTTCCCCCTTTTTCCTGTCCCATGAAACTACATCCCATCCATCGCATCGCCTTTGGCGTCACTTGTTTGTCTCTGGCCGGACTTCTTTCCGCTCAGACCACCCTGCCGGGGACCTCACCGGCGGCCGAACCGGAGTCGCCGCTGCTCCTTGATCCGCTGGTCACCACCGGGACCCGCACGGAGCGCACCCAGTCAAACGCTCCGATCCGCACGGAGGTTTTCTCCTCCGAGGAAATCGAAGTCTTCGGCGGAGTCACGATTGCCGACAGCCTGCGCTTGATGCCGAGCGCCCGCTTCGAATCCGACTGTCAAAACTGCGGCCTCAACCAGATCCAGTTGCTGGGGCTTTCCACCGACTACACCGCCATTCTCTTTGACGGCGCCCCCCTCTATTCCGGCTTGGCCAAGGTCTACGGGGCCGACCTTTTCCCCACGATTTTTGTCGACCACATTGAGGTCGTAAAAGGCAGCAGTTCGGTCCTCTACGGGCCGGAGGCGATTGCCGGTGTAGTCAACCTCGTCACCGCCAAACCGGTGCACGGTTCCCAGCGCCTGCAGAGTTCCTTTGGTTGGATGGAGGACAGTGCGCGCGAACTGGAACTTTCGGCCCGCGCCTCCGCCGTGAGTGGCGACGGGCGCACCGCCCTCACCGCCTACGGGCTTCATCTCGACCGCGACGCCGTCGACCTCACCACTGACGGTTTTACAGAACTGCCCGATTTCGAAAACAACGTCGTGGGCCTGCAACTTTTTCGTGATGTCGGCGAGGATTCCGCCCTGCGTGCCACCTACCAATACCTCGACCAGTCCCACCGTGGTGGAGACCAATTGGATCAGCCCGAGGAACGCGCCGAAGTGGCCGAATCACTTGCCCACCGCATTCATACCGTGGCGCTCACCTGGGAAACCAAATTCTCCCCGGAACTCGCCCTGCGTCTGAATGCGTCGCACCTCGATGTGCAACGGGACGCGTTCTACGGAGCCCGCGGGGATGCCGCCGCCACCGCCTATGAAGAAGCCGGCGCCCCCGACCCCGATTTCGACTCTTGGGCCGCCGACCCGGCGAACCAAACTGCCATCGACTTAGTCGGAAGCCGGTTCTGGAGCGACACCCACAACCAAGTCACTTACCTGGACGCCCAACTTAACCAATCCGCCGGTAAACACGAGTGGGTTTATGGGGTGCAATATCGCGATGAATCCCTGCGGGAGGCGCGCCCCAATGATCCGGCCATCCCCACCACCCGTGACTCCTTCTCCACCTGGGGGGCGTTTGTGCAGGACATCTGGGCCATCAGCCCGGAGTTCGAACTCGTGACCGGGGCGCGGGTGGACCAGCACGACAACATCTCCGGCACGATATTCTCCCCGCGGCTGGCGGCTCGCTACACCGGCATCTACGGCCTCACGCTGAGGGCATCGGCCTCGACCGGGTTCAACGCCCCGGGCGCCTACAATGAAGATCAGCACATTGGGGTGAGCTCGGGCGGCGCGATCACGCTCAGCAACAGCCCTGATCTGCGCGAGGAATCATCGCAAACCTTCAGCCTGGGGGCGGATTGGTTTGTGCCGGGGTTTGATCATCAACTCGCCTTGATCAGCGCCGTGCACTTCACCCGCTTGGAGGACACCTTCGAAATCGATGATTCGGGTGATCCCCAATGGCTGCGCATCAACGGACCTGACTCCCAGGTCTTCGTCTGGGAGAACGGCTTCAATTGGCTGGCCGCCGAGCATCTGCGCATCGATGCAAGCATCAGTTACATGGACGCTCGTTTCGACGAACCAATTGACCGTGTCACCGGCCTGAGCACGCGCCGTTTCATCGAGCGTCCCCGTTGGACCGGCATCGCCACGTTCATCTACAGCCTGCCGAATCACTGGGAAGCTCACGCGGCCATCAACTACACGGGCTCCATGATTGCCGTGGGTGAAGACGCCGACATCTTCCGCGCCGAGACCCCAACGTTTTGGGAAGTCGACCTGGGAGTGTCCCGCATCTTCCACCTTGGGGAGGGCCACCATGGCCCGCACCTCAAACTGGGGGTGGGCGTGCACAACCTCTTCGACGATCGGCAATCTGACCTTTTCGACAACGGCGCCGATCGCGACCCAACCTATTTCTATGGTCCCGTCCGGCCCCGCACCGTCTACTTCAACGCCGGGTTGGCCTTCTGAGCGCAGACTGGTTTGAGCCTGAAGGATGGACCAAGCCATCCTTCGGGCCGCATCAGCCGGTTTCTTCTCAGTCCAAGAATCGAAACCAGAAACTCGACATCCACGCCAAAGGCACCTGCCAACCCGATCCTTTATCTGTCCCTCCACCATCTTTTTCTGAGGCCTTTTTTTAATCTCATATTGAGACTGAGTCCCAGTCGTAAGAAATGCTAATACCCACACCATTTACCCGTTCCTAGTATGCTCTCCCGATTTCCGTCCCCCTTGGTGTTCCCGGCCGCTCCGGCCCCTCGGTTGAGTCGATGCTTCCAGACCACCGCCGACGGTCGTATCCCGCTTTCCGCCGGTTTCTCCACGATTTGGGAAACACTGCAGCCCCTCGGCGTCATTGCCCTGCAAACTCGGCACTACTATGCACGTCTGATCGCCCACGAACGGCTGCCGGCAGGGAAACTTGAGCCGACTGAAATCGAACTCAACCAAGGCAGGCTATCCTTGTCTCTCGATGACACGACCCGGGCATGGGCTCGCATCGAGCTCTGCCCCTGCTGTCACTCTCCGGGCAAGATTGAACTGACCAATACCGAGGGCGTTCCTTTCCTCGAAGCCTGCCTGCCACGATCGGTCCCCGCCCATGCCTGGGCCAATCACGTCGCTACCCTGGTAAGAGGAGCGCGAGTCGATCCCAGTCCTCCCCAGCCCGGGGGCTACCGCATGAAGCTCGCTTCCACGGCTGCTGATACGCCTACAGCCCCCGCCTCCCACCTGCCTCTTTTGGTCCGTTCCATCGTCGACGAAGGCTATCCGATCGCGGTCAACCTCGGGTCCGCCGACGCTTCCCATACCCGGGTTTTCAGGCCCACTCGCGTGGAGAATGACGGCTGCACGTTCCTCTTCAGCGATGGGCAGGTCACCCTGCAAACGATCATTCCCACCAAGAGCGCACTGCGGCGAGAACCGGATTGGCCGGGAGGGTGGATCCACCTCACCGACAACAATGGCACCATTATTTGCTCCCTTGGTCCCGCCTGCGGAGAAGGTCCGGCCCGAGCGGTTTGGGACCGGGTGAGCGCCACCATCTTTTGAGCGGCCCAGCCCGTTCTTCACCACGAACCCACACCCAACCATCAACATGCAAGACACCCTTCACATCTGCTTCGGCACCATGACCGGCAATGCCGAGACCCTCGCCACCGAAGCCCACGAACGTGCCCAAACCGACGGCTGGTCCTCCCGGCTGCTCAACCTCATGGACGTCGCTCCCGGCGATCTCACCGACTGGCGACTCGCTCTCTTTGTCGTCTCGACCTGGGGCGACGGCGAGCCCCCGGATGACGCCGCCGACTTCTGGTATGCCTTGGAAAGCGCCGACCTCGACCTGTCAGGATTGACCTATTCCGTGCTCGGACTTGGCGACAAGGATTACGACGACTTCAACGGCTTCGCCCGCTGTCTCGATGAACGCCTGGCCGCACTCGGCGCCACCCGTCTGATCGATCGCGTGGAGGCCGACCTCGATTTCGAGGACACCTACGCTGAATGGGTCAACCGGGTTTTCCCGCAACTGGACCAACGGCGCCAACCCGTGCCGAGCGCCGACTAATCCCCTCCTTCCATGCCCGATCACCACCAGCACAACTGGGACGACGACCGCTTCATCCTCGCGGTGCTGGTGGCGATGGCCATGGCGACCGCCCTGATCGTGCTCATCCACCTCGGCGGCGCCTGAAGATTTAACCTCCGCCTCACTATGAAAAACATCATCACATCATTGGGCCTTTTCGCCCTCGTCAGCCTGCCCGCAGGCGCCCAAGTCGCCCCGTCAACCACCACCGAAAACGCCGCAGTAGAACTTCCGGCCGTGGTCATCTCCGCCACCCGCACCGAACGCCTCATCAATGAAACGCCCGGAACCGTGGTTTCGGTCCCCCTCAATGTGGACCCCGTCACCGACTTCTCCTCCGTGGTGCGCCAACAGCCGCTTGCGGACGTGCCGTTCCTCGCGTTCGGCACCGACAGTTTTGTGCCCTACCAGCGAGGCGGAAACCTCAGTTACAACCTGCGCGGCGTCGAAGGCAATCGCGTGCTCATCCAAGTCGACGGCATCCGTGCGCCCGACGAGTTTACCCTCGGCGGCAGCGAGCCGACCGGTCGCGACTACCTGGAGACCGAGTTGCTCGAACGTGTGGAAATCCTCCAAGGCTCCGCTTCCGCCCTGTATGGCACCGACGCCTTGGGTGGAGTGGTTTCATTCACCACCAAGTCGCCCGAAACATTCCTTCAGGGCCAGTCTGTCGCTACGGATTACAAGATCGCCCACGCTTCGGTAAATGATGGCCTCACGCATACCCTCACGGCGGCTGCGAGCCAAGGCACGCTCAGTGGGCTCGTCTCCTACACCCGCCGCGATGCCAGTGAAACCGAGAACAACGGCACGGTTGCCCCCAACCCGGCTGATCTCGAAAGTGATGCCTACCTGGCCAAGTTGGTCTGGAAACCGACTGCGGCCCACCGTCTCGCCTTCACCGCCGAATACCTCGACCGCTCCTTCGACGTTGATATCGACAGTTCGGAAGGCAGCTTCGGTTTCCTCGGCACCATCGACCGCGTTTACACCGAATCGCTGACCGAACGTTTCCGCGTCGGCCTGGACTATCGCTTCGCTCCGACTGAGCCCACTGCCCTGCTCGATGATCTGACTGCTTCGGTCTACCTGCAGGACTCCGTTGCCCGCGACATCAACCAACAGGTCCGGGTAGCGCCCTCCTCCCGCATCCGCGATACCGAGACCGCCTTCAACAACGACACCTTCGGGGCGTCTCTCAACGCGTCCAAGCGTTTCGAAGTCGGCGACGCCGCACACCGCCTCACCTATGGAGCCGAGTTCAGCGAAACCGCCACCGACAAGACCTTCGAACGCGTACAGCAAACAACCGTCACATCTTTCACCGACGCGCCGCGCATGGCGGACACGGATACAACACGCGCGGGATTTTACGTGCAGGACGAAATTGAATGGACCTTTGCCGGCGAAAAGAAACTCGTCCTTATCCCGGGCCTGCGGGTGGACCGCTTCGAACTCGAACCGGACAACTCCCCCGCCTACCTCGCCAGCTCCGCCGGTGAAATCGCGCCGGACTTCTCCGACACCGCCTGGGCTCCGAAGCTCGCGGTGCTTGGAAGCCTCACCCCTTCGCTCAATGCCTACGCCCAATACAACCACGGCTACCGCTACCCGAGCGCGGAAGAGTTGACCGCCACCTTCACCAACGCCGCCTTTGGCTACAAGACGGTGCCCAACCCGGACCTGCAGCCCGAGACCAGCGACAGTTTTGAGATCGGCCTCAAGGGCAACCTCGGCGCCGCCGTCAAGATCCAGGCCGCCGTGTTCTACAACACCTACGACGACTTCATCGATCAGTTCCTGTTCACCGGCATCTTTGATCCCAACTTCCCCGCCGGCATCTTCCAGACCCGCAATGTCAGCGAAGCCGAGATCACCGGCACCGACATCGCCGTCACGCTGATCGGGTCGGAAGTGTCCCCGGCCCTGGCCAACTGGACTGCCATCACCGCGTTTGGCTGGAGTGAGGGTGAATCCCGCGATGCGGGCGCCGCCTGGACCCCGCTCGCCAGCATCGCGCCGTGGCAGACCCACACCTCGCTCAACTACGTGGCCGGGACCAGCCGCTGGGGAGCGTCATTGGAGTTTGAATACGTGGCATCCAAGGACGCGGCTGACAGCCCCTCCTCCACCACCTTCCTCACGCCGTCCTACACGGTATGGAACGTCACATCATGGTGGCAGGTGCGGGAGAACGTTTCGCTCCAAGTCGGCCTCTACAACCTGACCGATGAGAAATACTGGCGCTACAATGCCGTGCGCGGAGTAAACGCCAGCAGCACCTCCCAACTGGAACGTCGCACCGCTCCTGGCTTCAACGCCGCCGCCAGTCTGCGTTTCCGATTCTAAGCCATCGTGACTCACGCCATGAAGCCGTTGATCACCAGCCTGGCCCTGTGTCTTGTCACCCCCGCAATCGGTCACGTTGTCCGCATCGAGCCCACCACCGAACAACAGCTGGTGGTGGTCTTCGGCGAACCGGGTGAACCCAACGAGACCTCACCCGGTCGCCTCGATCCGCTCACCCTGCCCATAGCGTGGACCGACGGGCCCGACGGGCCGGTGCCACTCGTGGTCACCAAGCAGTCTTCACGCTTCCTGCTGACCGGCGTTTCCGCTGATCAAGCCACCCTGGCCGAGACACGCTACCCGGCTTTCAAGCGCGGATCGCGGCCCGCTTCGTGGCCTCAGTTCTATCAGCGCTGGCACCCGGCCACCGCGGCTGCCCCGGACGGCCCCGCCCTCACCTTCGACATTTTGCCGGCCCAGGAAGCCGACCGCTTTCGCGTTTACTTTCGCGGCGAACCCCTCGGCGGGGTGGAGGTGGGAGTGGACCACTTGGGCAACGGCTACGGTGCCAATCTCGTGTCGGATGAAAACGGATACGTCACCTACCGGACCGACCAACCCGGGCTCATTTTGATGACCGCCAATCACAAGGAAAACCTCCCCGGCTTCACCCGCGGCAAACCCTACCGGGTTACCAGCCACAATACCGCCCTCACCTGGGTGCAACCCTGACTTCGAATCCCATCAATCATATGAAAACTCCTCAACTTCTGGGGGCCGCCTGCCTGGCCACCCTGCTCCTCACCGGTTGTGAAACCGTCTCCCCATCCACCGAGCCCACCGAAACCGCCGCCCTGAATCCGGCGGCCGAACCGGAACAGGTCTATCTGTTCGGCCGCGGCAACGTCTACGTCGAGGACGCCAAACCCCGCGGTGGCTCCTCCCGCGGTGCTCCCTTCGAACTGTCCGCGGCCGACCCCAGCCTGCCCGCCCGGATCGCCGCGATCGATTCTCCGAAGGACCGCGACCGTGCGGCCATTCTTGCCCTTGTCGGTGACTACCGCGTGAGTTTCCACTTCCTCGAAACGGCCGGACTCGTGCCGGACTACGAACTCGGACGTCCCTACCATTCCTGGGCCACCGAACAGGTGAGAGTGCTCGCCGCTGAGGAAGACTTCATCAGCCTGCAGCACACGCTGGTGATGTTCTTCAAGCAGGATGACGGCAGCATCTCCGACCCCATGTTGGTCAAGCACTGGCGGCAGGACTGGACCTACGAGGACACCGACCTGCACACCTACCGCGGCGATAATACCTGGGCGCGGGAAACACGCACTCCGGAATCCGTCGCCGGTGCCTGGACGCAGTCCGTCTGGCAAGTCGACGATTCCCCGCGCTACGAAGTCGTGGGCCGGTGGCAGCATCACGGCAATCAGTCGGTCTGGAGCAGCGAGAACTTCTGGCGGCCGCTGCCCCGCCGGGAGCACTCCGTGCGCGACGACTACAAGGTCATGGAAGGCATCCACCGCATTCAACTCACGCCCACGGGCTGGGTGCACGAGCAGCGCAGCCTGAAACGGGTTGAAGGCGATGAGGAAATGGCATCACCCACCTACCTGGCCGAGGAGATGGGCCTGAGCCACTACGACCGCATCGATACGCCCACCCTGGCGGCCGCCGATGAATACTGGGATGAAACCGGTTACTACTGGCAGGAAGTCCGCACCGCCTGGTCCGACGTCTACGAGGAACACGACCGCTTCACCCTCTTGGAAAGAGTCAACGAGAAGCGGCTGTTCGAGGTTCACTTCGCCTACGCCGGCGAGATCCAGGAAAGCGACGACCTTATCGAGGAAGACGGCATCATCCATGCCCACGAAACCGTGCACGCGTTCCTGACCACCAACTGAAGTCCGCCGGGGACTCACCCACAACTTCTGCAAGCCAACCACTCCACACCATGAAACACTTCACCCGCACCCTTGCCGCCATCCTGCTTTGCGCAGGAACGGCGGCCGCCCAATCACCCACCGACCCCGACAGCGTCCACAATCTGCCCGCCTTCCAGGTGGAGGGCGTGCAACAGGGCTACCGGGCTGAAATGGGCGAATCCGCCCTCAAAATGGACTTCCCGATTTTCGAGACACCTCAGTCCATTTTTGTCATCAACGACGCCCTGATCGAGGATCAGCAGGCCTTTCGCTTCGACCAGATTCTGCAAAACGATTCCAGCGTGCAGAAGCGGAACAACTTCCTCGGCGCCTACTCCTCCCACTACATCCGCGGATTCAGTCTGCAGAACGGGTCCAACTATCTGCGCAACGGGCGGGCGTTTTTTCATCTCGCCTCGGTGCCGGTGGAGATCCTGCAGCGCACCGAAGTGTTGAAAGGGCCTTCTTCCGTGCTCTACGGCACGGTCGCGCCCGGTGGCATGATCAACATGGTCTCGAAAAACCCACTGCCGCAACAGGTCGGTTTTGTGAAAGCCACCATCGGTGATGACTCCCTTTACCATTTCCACCTGGACACGGGCGGCCCCTTGGGGGCGGACAGCGGACTGAGCTACCGCTTGAATCTGGTGTCGGAGGAAAGTGAATACTTCCGGTCCTTCGGCAACGGAGAGGCCTTCGACGTCTCCCGTCAAATCGCCTACCTGGCCCTCGATTGGGATATCACGGAAAACACCACCATCAGCTTCAATGGCGACGTTACCGAGGACGATCGTCCGCAGGACATTGGGTTGATCAGCCCGGATGGGGATTTCTCGATCCTGGATCTCAACACCATCATCAGCCAACCATGGAGCCATTATAACTCCGATGTTTGGAATGCGAAGGTCACGGTCGACCATCGGTTTTCCGAGAACACGCAACTGCGTTTCGGCTACAGCTTTCAGGACTACGTGCGCGACCGCTATGACAACCAGCTGCGTGGCTTCGGCGCCAATGCCGGCGACGTGATCATTCGCGCCCGCCGCCGCGTAAATCGCCGGGACTACCACACCTATTTCGCCGATCTCAGCGCCAAATTCCAGCAACGTGAAGTCTCCCACAATTTTCTCTTCGGCGCCGACCGCACCATCGTGGACCGCGACGACAACGAAACCATTCGCAATCAGAACTTCGTCACCAATCTCTTTAATCCCGTTTACATCCCGGACCCCGGCATCACAACGCGCCCGGAGAAGAACATCGGTGAAGAAATCCGCGACGGTCTTTTTGTGCAGGACATGATCGAAATCGGTGAGAAGTGGCGGGCGCTCGGTGGGCTGCGCTACGACGACTATTCCACCAAATTCGCGGTGGCCGGAAATACCCGGACCGACTACAACATCGACAACCTCAGCCCCCGTGCCGGCCTGGTGTTTTTGCCGGAAACCAACATTTCCCTCTACGCCTCCTACAGTGAGAGTTTCGAACCCAACGCGCCGGTCGGCAATGGATTTGCCAATGCCGGCGAAACCCTCGACCCAACCCTCGGCAAGATGTTCGAAGTCGGCGCCAAGTGGGAACTGCTCGATCAGCAATTGCTGATCACGGGAGCAGCGTTCACCATCGACCGCTCGGGAGCCACGATTGAGGACATCCCTACCAACACCCTGGTGCAAACCGGACTGCAGCGGAACAATGGCGTCGAAATCACGGCCAGCGGGCTGGTGAATGAGAATCTCACCCTTACCGGTTCTGTCACCTATCTCGATGCCGAGTTTGTGCGCGACAACAATGCAGCCATCGTCGGCAATCGTCCCGCCGGCGCCTCTGAACTGGCCGCCAGCTTCTGGGCCGAGTATCAGATCAACTCCGGTGGTTTGAAGGGGTTGTCGCTTCAAGGCGGTTGGTTCTACGAATCCGATCGCCCCGTCGACAACGTGGGGACCTACGAACTCGATGCCTACCATCGCTTTGATGTCGGCCTGAAATACGCCATGCGTATCAGCGAGCGCCAGGGCGTGACGTTCCGCCTCACTGCTTCGAACGTTTTCGACGAGACCTACTTCAAGGGCGACAGCCCGTTTGCCGTCAATGTGGAGCGCCCGCGTGAAGTCCGCTTCTCTGCTCAATACACCTTCTAGTAGTCGTAGGGTAGTCCCGCGGCCCCGGGGCTTCCGGGGCCGCAAACTGCGCCGATGGGTCAACCGCATCCACTTGTGGGCCGCGGTGATAGGGTCCGTGCCGGCACTGCTGCTCTGCCTCACGGGGCTGATCCTCGTATTCGAAAGCGAGCTTCAGGCATTCGAGGAACGGGCCTACACATCCGTGACTTCCATCGGGGAACCATTGGGCATAGCCGAATTGGTTCACCGGGTGGAAACCGCGGTCGGAGAGCCGGCGACCTACCTGGCTCTGCCGCCATCACCTGAATCTGCCGCCCTGCTACGGACTGCCGATCGGACGTATCACTTCGTCAACCCTTACAACGGGGAAATTCTCAATTCGGATAAACGACCCGCCATCATCATGGGGGCCGTGCGGGTGTTTCACACTTCGTTTTTTGCCGGTGAATTCGGCACCTGGGTAGGCGTGGTTTCTTCCTGTTTCCTCGTCGCTCTTTGCGGCACCGGTTGCTTCCTGTTTCTCAAAAGGCGACTCCAACTCAGTTCATTTTACCGTGTGCGGTGGTCGCCCATTAATCGACGTCACTATGACTTGCACGCTGTGGTGGGGTTTGCGACGGCCATCCCCATTGCACTGATCGCCCTTTCAGGTGCTTTGATTGGCCTAGGGGCCACTTGGCAGGATTTGATCAAATATCTCACCAACACGGAATTCATGAAACGGCCCGTCTTGGAGTCGGGAGTGGATCGCAGTGACTGGGATTTTGATTACGCCGAGGTCATGGCACGCGTCGAGGCCACCGCCCCCAAGGGCATGTTCATTCATTCCATCATCTACCCCAGTGCACCGAAACGACCGATCTATTTTAGACTGCTTTACGACTGGGCCCAACGCCCCGCCTCATGGGCATTCGTGGATCCCCGGAACGGCGAGGTCATGGAATTTCATCATCACTGGGACTATCCAAGCGGGCATCTGATTCATCGACTGAACCGCGGTTTTCACTCCGGAGAACTCTATGGCAACATCATGCGCTGGATCTGGTTTGCGCTCATGGTCGTGCCTTTCGTGCTCGCCTACACCGGCTACCGGCAATGGCGGCCCAAACGTCACAAGCCAAAACCCAAACTGAACAAAACCTGATTCGAACCTTCACTCAACAAGCGAATGCCGGACTAGCACTCCAAACTTCGTGGCAAGGACGACGGCGGGGAGTCTCCCGGATTACTTGATCAGTTCCGTATCCGGGAAGGCGCTGTGCCAGCCGAACCAAAACGCGCGGTGGGCTGAGAGCCGCTCCAGTTCCCGGCCGTCCGCGGCGATCAAAGCGGACTCAGTGAGTTGCCATTCCCGGTCGGTCGAATCGACAGCAGTGTTCCCGCGGTCCCACTCGACAAAGGACAGTCCGCGGGGCCGCTCGTAGACTCGGTTGGCTCCGGAATCATCGGTTAGAATCACCATCGGCCTGCCGCCAAACTCCGCTTCGTAGATCGGGTTTCGTTTGAGGAAATCCGCGGCGATTGCGACCGGGGTTTTGGCCGGGTCGAGGTAACGCAGCGCCAGGATCTCGGCCTTGTTTTTCAGGCGCTTGTCCTCAAACGGAGTTTCGAACATCAGCTGGTCGGTCGCGAAGTAATCGCGGTAAGCCACCCCTTCGCCGTAGTCGCGTTGATGGCCGGTTTCCCGTGAGAGCACGAGGGTATCGGGATGCCGCTTCTTCCATTCGCCCCACGTCGTCGTCACCACGCTGCGCGTCCGCAGCTCAATGCCCTGTCCCGCCAACGGACCGACCACCGGCACACCTTCCATCGTGCTCCACAGTGACTGGGTGGCCCGGTCATACATGAGCTTGTTGGAACGATAAAGAAATCCACTGGTGCCGAGTTCGTGAGCAATTCCCGCAAACTCGGTTTCGTAGATGATGACCGTGCCGCACAGCGTGCAGTAAACCCCGGCGAGATCGATGCCCGCGATGGTGTCCACAAACATCTCGTGCCATGCCAGGATGCGTTTCGGATAGGCGCGGGCTTTGCCGTCCACCTCGATGCCAAACACCACGTGCGAGTTGCGCAGGTAGGACGCTTCATCCGCCGTGATCATGGCCGGATTGCGCAAGGGAGGAATCCCGTCCTGAACCACCCCACCCCAGGAGATTTCGTCCAGGCGAATGTCGAACTGCCGGTCCGGGTTAAAATAGCGTTCGAACGCCGGGTCGATGCCCCGGTGCACGAACTGTTTGAAGACGGCGTAGTCCGGGGTGTTCCGGGCCGGCTGGCTCCAGACAAACTGACTGACGGAATCGAGGTCTCGACCGACGCCTTTTTTGGTGTGCTTCTCCAGGAGTCGACGCAGTTTCCGTTCGGCCTGCCGGCTGTTGGTGAATCGATAGGCTTCGATGAAAAACGGCAGAAAAGCGGGGTCCCAATGTTTATCCAAAATCTCGATGGCCTGATCCACTGTCATGCCCTCGTGCCCTCCCATGGCCGCCACAAACAGCAATGCCGTCGTCGAACGATCCGAGTGCTCGCCTTCCTCCGCCATTCCCGCAGGCCCCCACAGGAGAAAAGCCCCGAGCAGGACAAAAATCGGAATCGTGCCCAGTCCGAACCACTTGATGCGTTGCATGACCTTCCGAGATATCCGGCGACACATTTATTTCCGCGCCGGGCAGACTGTTCAGGTCTGAATCGGCCGACACCACCCCGTCCGCTGCCCCGGAACGGCTGCGCAACGCCTGGCGCAAAGGCGCCTTGCGGGCACATCGGTAAACCAAGCGTCAACATCGGAAACAGGCACTGCTCCCACCGGCCCGGTATCTTCACTCCATGCCCAGGGATCATTTTCACCAAACTTACAAATATAGACTTGCATATCATTATTAGTCTTACCTAATTCGCTGACTTCATGACTTTCCGAGCACACTCATTTCACTTCCGCCTGCCCGCTCTATTGGTCGTCGGAGCCCTGTTGGGTCCACCGCTGATCCGAGCCGAGGAACCCGTGCAAGAATTGGAAAAGATGGAGGTCGTCACCACCGGCACCCGCTCCGAGCGATTGTTCTCCGAAGTTCCGATTAAAACCGAGATGCTGGGAGCGGACGATTTTTCGGCCGCCATGACCTTCGAGTTGGGAACCGCCATCGAGCTGCTCAACGGCGCGCGCACCGAGGCCAACTGCCAAAACTGCGGCACCGCCGAAATCCAACTCCTCGGCCTGCCGGGCAACTACAACCAAATCCTCATCGATGGCCTGCCGCTCTTCACCGGCGTGGCGGCAGTCTACGGCATCGACCAAGTGCCAACGGTGCTCCTTGACCGCGTTGAAGTGGTCAAAGGCGGCGGTTCTTCACTCTACGGTCCCGGGGCAGTGGCCGGCGTAATCAACTTGATCCCGGAAGAGCCGTTTGCCACCCACACCCACATCGATACCACGCTGCGTGACATCGATGGCGCGACAACCTGGCAGACCCAGTTCGCCAGCTTCTTCGTGGGCGAGGACACTACGCTCAAGGGCGCAGTCTACGGGCTGCAAGGTGACCAGGAAGCGCTCGACCTGAACGGCGACGGTTTCAGCGAACTTGTCCAACGCGACAATACCACCATCGGCACCTACCTCTGGTGGAATCCAACCGACCGCTCCCGCCTTACGTTCAACTACCAATACATCCACGAGGACCGCCGGGGCGGCGATCGTTTGGGTGTCCCGGAAGAGTTTGCGCAAATCGCCGAGGCGCTGGAAACCGATTACCACTGGGCCACCTTAAGTTGGGCACAGGAGCTTTCGTCGCAGCTCAGTTTTTCGGCTTCCGCCTCCGCCGTGCGCTTCTACCGCGACAGCTACTACGGCGGCACCGGCGAGGAACTCATTCGACCGGGAGATGCACTCGTCGATGCCACCACCAGGACCTACAATGGCATTGCTCCCGATGCCGAGGCTCCGCCCGGCTCCGACGCCGCTCGCGCCGCGGCGCTCTTCGGTGATCCGACCGATGGCACCGGAGGGGGCTCCTTCAACAGCTTTGGTTTCACCGAAACCACCACGTGGTTTTTTGACGCCTCCCTGCACTACGCAGCCGGCCAAGTCGGGAACACGGGCACGCACCACTTCATCTTCGGCGTCCAGTCCGAGACGGAAGACCTCTTCGACGAGCAACTCGACGCCGACGATGATTTCATCGCCGTGCTCCACGACGACACGTTTCGCAACCTCGGGGTGTTTTTGCAGGATGAATGGCGGATCAATGATCGCGTCGAATTCGTGCCGGGCATTCGAGCCGACAAGGCCAACACGCTTTCGAACTGGGTGGTTTCCCCGCGCATCGCCAGTCGATGGGTGGCAAATTCCGAGCTGGCTTGGCGCGCCAACTACAGCTCCGGTTTTCTCGCCCCCCGGGTCTTCGATGAAGACATTCACATCGAAAACATCGGTGGGGTGCCGCGCGACATTGTGAACCCCGCGGAGCTGGTTGAAGAGCGCTCGCACACCTTCTCATTGGGCGCGGATTTCACGCCGAAGGGACTCGACGGCCGCCTCGTCACCTCGGTCCAGGGTTACTACACGATTCTCGAAAACTCCTTCGACTTGGACGAAGGCACCTTGCGAATCGAAAACGGCCGTGAAAAAATCGACCGCGTTAATACCGCCGGTTCCACTGTGCTGGGCGTGGAATGGGATGCCGCCTATCGTTTCAATTCCCATCTTTCGATGAACGCCGGACTCGCCTACAGCCGCGCTCGATTTGACGAGGCCGATCCCGATCGCGGAACCCGCCGCTATAACAAGACGCCCGACTGGTCCGGCGTGCTTCAAATGGTCTACAACAACGAGGAGTGGATTGATGGTTTTCTGGCGGTGAAGTGGACCGGAGACATGGTGGCCGACCGTCTCGACTCGGTTGTGCCCGGCGTCAATCCCATCGAGCCCACCCCCGATTTTTTGGTGGTCGACCTGGGCGTCAGCAAGTCGTTCGAATTTGAAGCCTTCGAGCTCACGCTGCGCGCCAGCGTGAACAATCTGCTCGATGAATTTCAAAACGACCTCGAGACCGGCCCCTCCCGCGATCCGGGTTACATCTACGGCCCGCGGTATCCGCGCACATGGACACTCGGTGCGCGGGTGGATTTCTAGTCGTGGTGCACCGCCTGGGTCAAAAAACGCCATTGGGCGCAAAGCCCAATCCACGAACCAGGCAACATGTGGGTCGGGCTTCACGTCCGACACTCCGACCGGGTCGAATCTCCGGCTCCCTATTGCCAATCGTAGTGGCGTTGGCTGCCTTGGTAATTCTTCCGCCCGTATCAGCAGGATTCGAACTTGGCAGCACCCTGCCTCGTCCCGACCAGATTCGGGGAGGCTTGGTGCAGCCCAAGAAACTGGCCCTACCACCAGTTGGGTTGGGTGACGACACTCGGGTGGTGGTCTTCTTCTACAGCGCGTCGTGGTGCGCTCCCTGCAAGCAGATTGGCGCCGCGTTGCGCCAAACCTACACCGAGTTTCGCGAGCGCGCGCCGGGCTTGGAAATGGTAACCTACGCCATCGACGAAAGTCCACGCGCCCGGGCCGATTATCTGCGCGAAGAGGCTTATCCCTGGCCGGCGCTCGGCCCCTCGGTGATTGATCGCGACCCCTGGTTGACCGAGATATCCGGGGGCACCCCGCAGTTCCAAGCGTTCGCCGTGGAGGCGAACCAACTGCGCGCGATCACCGTCGCGGGCAAAGCTGCCGCCGTCATGGACGCCGCGCTCAGCCATTTGGTGTCAACCGTGCCCAGATCGCAATAAAGCAGCAACTCGGTCGCAAACCTTGACGGTGTTGTTACGGTCGAAGCTCGGCATTAAACCCGCTTCAGGCCGCCTGCCCGTCATGAGCATCAAGGATAAACAGAATCAACTCGTCGAAACCTTCGCCATCCTGCCCGACATGGAGGAGCGATTTCGCTGGCTCATGGAAGCCGGCGACAGCTACCCGGCCATCGATCCGCGGCACCGGGTGGACAACAACCTCCTGCCCGGCTGCGTCTCCAATCTTTGGCTACATCCCGAACTGCGGGACGGTCGTTGCCATTTCGAAATGGATGCGGATGCAAAGATCAGCAAAGGCATCGCCGCCTTGGTCTGTGGCGTATTCGAGGGCGAAACTCCGGCGGACGTTGCCGCCGCGGAGATGGGTTTCTTGGAAGAAGCCGGGCTCGCCCAGATGCTGTCCTCCAATCGGAGCAACGGATTGACCAATCTACGCCGCCGCATTCAGGAGTTTGCTGAAAGCCAGGTTTCCAACGCAGCCTGATCACGGCTGTTTCCCACGCGGCCACGTTGGCGTCCCTCGCGCCATACCGTATGCCTCACTTTTTTATTCCGTCGTTCACAGCCCCCAGCCGGAAGACCATCGACCGAGCCCAACCATCACAGCAGTTTCAAAGATGCTGGAGGTGGTCAAATGTGCCCGGTTCATGCTTTGACTGGGCCCAGCTGTGCGCTCCCACACCAATACGAGAATTACGGAACGACCCCTTTTCAGCTCCCCTTTATCGTTCCAGCCCTTCAGGGGCGTTCATTTACCTTTGCCAGCAGATCGACGTAGGGTGTGAGCCAATCGGGATCGAAAAGATCGAACGCACCGACAGATGAACACGACGTGTCATGCCTTCAGGCCAGGAAACAGTCGGAGCTGACTTTGAATCGCTTGGTTAAAATCCGGATGTGCTCAGCCGTCAGGTTTCTGCTGCCTTTCAAGAGTTTGTAGGCGGTGGAACGATCCACTCCTAGCAGGTCAGCCAAGTCCTCTCCTCCAAGGTTGCTCTCCGTCAGCAAATACTTGAGTCGGTCCAATGGGGTTCCCGCTGACAGTTCCGGCACATGCTCATCTTCGTAGGTTTCGACGAGGCGGCTCAGCAGCTCGAGGTAATCCTCTTGGTCGGCATTGAGCTTGTGACCCGCCAAGGCATCGATCACATCCACGGTGTTCTCGTAGGCAACTTGGTCGTGGATCGGTCGTGGCAGATGCATCTCCACCAACTCCGCATACTTCCGAGGAATCTTGGTGGGCTGCACGTTGGAACTACGGGTTTTCATAAAGTCTGTTTCCAGTTCGACCCATCGTATTCCGCATGGGTCATGATGCGCAGGATGTAGATAATTTGCCGATTGTAGTGAATGGCGGTTATGAGGCGAAAGTCGTTGGTCAGATTGAAAACGGTCACTAACTTGCCGCTCTTTACTTTAACCTGATCGGCGTGAGGGAAAGACTTTCGCGTTTCGGGAAGATTGCGCCAAGTCGCGCGCTTCGCGACCGCATACCAATGATTGATGGTCGGAGAAAGTCTGGCGTGTAAGGCAACGGCGTCATTCAGACGCTTTCGGGTGATGATGCGCATTGGAAGCCAACAGGGGCGAATGGTGGAAACAGTGGTGGTTCATCGGGTTTCGGTTTTATCTAATTATCGGTTTTCGTTTTCACGGTTGGGCTTTGATGGCCCGTCGCGATTAGGATTAGTGGCCATTTTGGCCACATCAGCAAGATAAATCCGCCGGCACGACCGGGCGCGATCACTCCCACAGAGGAAACGGATCCACGTAGTAACTCCAACGGCGGGCGCCGCGCTCAAGTTCCTCATTGGTGAGCAGGCAGGCGTCGAGTTGAGCTGTCAGGACCTCACGGTCCATGGTCTCATTGCCGATGAACACCAGTTCCTGACGGCGATCACCGAACGGCTCTTCCCAGTTCCGTTGAATCTGGTCCAAGGGTTCACCCTCGGCCGGCCAGTGCTCCTTGCCCACGGCGGCCCACCAATAACCGGCAGGGCCCTGTTGGCTGATGCCTCCCGCTTGCGACCAGGAGCCCACCTGGTGCATCCGTGAAGCGAGGAAAAAGAACCCTTTGGAACGGATGACGTTTTCCGGCGGAGAGGAGGCCCAGCGATGAAAGCGCTGCGGATGGAAGGGACGACGCGAGCGATAAACGAAACTGCCGATACCGTATTCGTCCGATTCCGACGATTCCTCGCCCCGCAGGGTCTGCAACCAGAGCGGTGACTTGCTGGCATCGTCGAAGGAAAACCGATGCGTGTTCAAAACCTCGGCGATGGGGATTCGCCCCTGCTCCACACAATGCAATTGGGCGGAGGGATTGAGCGCCCGCACCATTTGAACGACCCGCTCCTGTCCCGCATCATCCAGGAGGTCGATTTTGTTGAGCACAATGACATCGGCGAACTCGATTTGCTCGGCCAACAATGTCGCCAGATCACGCTCGTCCTCTTCGTCCGCCACCTGGCCGCGCTCAAAGAGGCTATCGTCTGATCCGTAGTCCTTGAGGATGTTGTAGCCATCGACCACCGTCACCATCGTATCGAGCCGGGCCACCTCATCGAGCGTCGCCCCATTCTCGTCAGCGAACGTAAACGTCTCGGCGACAGGCAACGGTTCGCTGATGCCAGTCGATTCAATCACCAAGTAGTCGAATCGGTTTTCCTTCGCCAGCTGGGCCACCTCGACCAGCAGGTCCTCGCGCAGGGTGCAGCAAATGCAGCCATTGGACATCTCCACGATCTTCTCTTCCCGTTGGGCCACCGCGGCGGCACCCTGGCCTACCAGCGCCGCGTCAATATTCACCTCCGACATATCGTTCACGATGAGGGCAATGCGCAGGCCCTCGCGGTTGTTGAGCAGGTGATTGAGGATGGTGGTCTTGCCGGCCCCGAGGAAGCCGGAGAGGACCGTGACCGGGAGGCGCCGGTCGACGGTGCGGTTATCGATCAAATCGGCGGGTGCAGCAGGCGGGTTTTTCATTTTTGGAGAAAAAAGGGAAAGCGAAGGGTGCTCCAAACGCTCGAGAGAGACCTCCAGGAGGGAGACGCTCGAAGCAGGCGGTGACGGGCTTGACCCGCAGACTAGCAAAGTCGTCAAGAGGGGTCGAATGGACCGGATCTCCGTCCGACTCGGTTTAGGCGGGATTCGGGACACAAAAGCGGTCCGTAGACCAAGCGGTGGCCGACGAAATCTCAGCCTTTCCTTGACGACTTTGCTACGGTCTCCACTCGAATCCCTGTCCGCTGCCGAGATCAGCAATTCGAATTCTCCTCATCCTCCCCATGATTCTCAACGACCAACAAATCACCACGTTCGCCGAAGCGGGCATGATCCGGCCCTTCAGCCCAAGCCTGGTGCGGGAAGAAGCGGATGGGCGGCGTGTGCTCTCTCACGGCCTGTCCAGTTTCGGTTACGACCTGCGGCTTTCCGCCCGGGAATTTCTGATCTTTCGCCATGTGCCGGGCACGGTGGTTGATCCCAAGAACTTCAATCCCCGCAATTTGGAGAAAGCGCCGCTGCACGAAGACGACCAAGGGCGCTACTTCGTCCTGCCCGCCCGCAGCTACGGCCTGGGTGTCGCCGTCGAGCGGCTTGACCTGCCGTCCGAAGTGACCGCGATCTGTGTCGGCAAGAGCACCTACGCCCGCTGTGGCATCATCGCCAATGTCACACCGGCCGAGGCGGGCTGGCGTGGGCATCTCACTTTGGAGTTTTCCAACTCTTCGGCGGCAGACTGCCGGATTTACGCTGAGGAAGGCATCGTGCAGATGCTCTTCTTCTTGGCGGAGCCATGCCAGACCTCCTACCGCACGCGCGACGGCAAATATCAGCACCAAAAACAACAGGTCACCCTGCCCAAAGTTTAACCCGCATGCTCCGGTCCTTCATTCCCTCGTTTGAGGCACCCAAGCCAGAGGGTGATCAGCCGCGGCCGCCCGTCACGGTGGTCTCGGGTTTTTTGGGGGCCGGTAAAACCACGTGGTTGAGCCACATCATGAGCCAACCGCACGGACTGCGCATTGCGCTGGTGGTGAATGATGTCGGTGAGGTGAATATCGACGCATCGCTGCTGCAAGACAGCCTGACCTCTCCGGACATCGTCAACGCCACCGAAACCGTGGCACTGACCAACGGCTGCATCTGCTGTTCCGTGCGCGACACCCTGGCCGAGACGCTAGCGGAGCTCGCCGCATCGGGCGATTACGATCATCTGGTCGTGGAGTGCTCCGGCGTAGCCGAACCCCGATCCGTGGCCGACCTGTTCATCAAACCCAACGAGTTTGGTCGCCGCGTGGCGGACTTTGCCGAACTGCACGCCCTGATCACCCTGGTCGATGCTGCCCAGTTTCTGGAAGAGCATTGCGGCCAAACCGGAGCCCCCCAGTCTCCCCAGGCAGAAACAGAGCGCCCTGTTTTTGAACTCATGGTCGAACAGGTCGAGTGCGCCGATGTGTTAATCATCAACAAATGCGACCTCGTTGCACCGCAGGAAATCGGCCAACTGACCAACATCCTGCAGGGACTTAATCCGCGCGCTGACCTGTTCCAGGCACGGAACGGCCAAACCCCCGTGAGTGTCTGGCCAGGCGAGCGCCGTTTCGATCCCCGGGACACGCTCACCTCCGCCGCCTGGCATACCTCACTCGACGAAGCCTTTGTGCTCGCCCGGCAAAGCGGCCCCCGCTGCGAACGGGTGTCTCCGGCCGAGTCCACGGACTTCGCCTCCCGCTATGGCATCCAACATTTTTTGGTGACGCGCCGAAAACCGATTTCGGAAGACCGGCTGCGCGAAGCCGTGGAAACCCGCATCCCCGGACTCCTTCGCGCCAAAGGCTTTTACTGGAGCCGGGAAGAGCCGGACCGCATCGGTTACCTCTCCGTGGCGGGCCGTAATGTGAAGACGGCCTATCTGCGCCCGTGGGCCGCGGCCATGATCGAACGCGGGATAATTACTTGGGAGGCCGTGCCGGATTCACTACGAGAGCTGTGGCAGGAGCCTCACGGCGACCGGCGCCAGGAGCTCGTTTTCATCGGCCTGAACCTCGACCCAGCTTCGATTGAAGATGCGTTGTTTGGAGCCGGCGACCCCACCGAAACTCAAGCCGGAGGTGTGCCGTAGGCTTTGACCGGGTCGAAGACCTTTTCGGTTTCGAGAAATCGCAGGCTGAAATCCGTCGTGGCCCCGTGTTTTTCGAGTTCGCGAAAAAAGCACGACCGGTAGCCCACGTGGCAGGAGGCACCACCATCAACCTTTACTTTAATCAGCACGGCATCCTGATCGTCGTCGATGATGAGGGAGACAATGTGCTGGAACAGACCGGACTGCTCGCCCTTCTTCCAAAGCTTTTGACGCGAGCGGGAGTAATAGTGAGCCAGTCCTGTCTCGATGGTCAGGGCCAAAGCCTCATCGTTCATCCACCCGAGCATCAGCACCTCGCCCGTGGCGTGGTCCTGAGTGATGCAGGGGATGAGCCCGCGCTCATCAAACTTGGGACGCATCTTGTCGCCCTCTTCGATTTCAAACAGTGTGGTTTGCGGTAGGAATTTCATGGTTGAGACCTGCAGCCTAGCAAAGTCGTCAAGGGGGGACAAAACCCGTAGGCAACCAACTCCTGCCCCTACGCCTTCAGTGGCTACGCGCGCACCCGACTCCTTTTAGCCTCGTAGCTTTGGGTTCGTCGGGGAAACATCTTTCCATGGCTTGTCCGCCTCTGGAGGGTATGAGCCCAGTTTAGGCGCTACCTACGTCCCGAGACTATCTGTCACCTATTTCCTCGGTTCATACCGGACTGCTTCACACCGCTTTCAGCAGCATGGCGCGATGTGATCTCCGAAAATTTACAGGCTATGGCAGGACCCTTTCCGCCAGCCCCAGCCACAACGCAAAAACGTCAAACCACAAAATAGGTCCTTCACCCGATTCCGACTCGCTAAATCGTCTATAAACGAGCAAATTCTGCCATGTGACGTGCGAGCTGGCCCTTGGCACGTAACGCCCTCCCCACCTTGACTCGGCATTACGCTTAACCACACACGTCCTGCACATCTGCCAGTTTTTTCCCAATGCCCAGTCCGAGCTTGCGGTCCGTTTGGCAGCTCACACCGCCTTGGAGCAGCGTAGCGCGATGGAGTCTCCGGAAATTGACTAGTTATGGCATGGTCCTTTCCGTCAGCCCCGATCAGCCTGCCGGAATAGCTCGGTGGCTTGACGGCCGCTCAGCCGGGTTTCCCAAAGCTGTGCCTGTCTTCAGTATATCGCTAAACGGTTTGCTCCTATCTCCAAACCCGTGAATTATACCGAGATTAAGTTGCGCCTAGAAGGCTCGACCGCGCTAAAATTGCTGCGCGCTGAACAGGCACCGCTTTGTCTCGGTTTTCTTCGTTCTGTCTTCCGAGTAGACCGTGCCATCACTCGGTCGCAACCCGAGATGATTGCGCGTCTGACGACGACTATCGAGGAGATCAATGACTTGGTTTCTACACGTGAAGCTCCTACTTTCACGGGTGGTGCCAAATACTACATCGACAAATGGGTCGCTGACGGCGCGATCATCACCCGCTACGGCGACAATGACGACATCTTGTATGAGCTGAGCCCCGAAGCCGACCAGGCGATTCTCTTTCTCGAAAGATTGGGGGAAAAGCGCCAGAATACCCGTGGCGCACATTCGAAACTCCGAGTATTCATTGATCGACTTAACTGGATTGCAGAACGGGCCAATCCGGACCGCCAGAAGATGATCGATGCCCTCGATGCTCAGATCAGCGATCTCCAAGACCAGCGCTTCAAGCTCGCTGCCGGCGAGACCATTGTGTCCGAGTCACCGGAGCGCTTAATTGAGGAATACCAGTTCGCGCGGGACACTGCTCAAGAGCTCCTTGCCGACTTCTCGCGCATCCGCCAACTCTTCCTCGGGGTTGCCCAAGACATGGCCGAGCGCTACGCGTCCGCCGATGCCAGTCGCGGTGATTTGCTGGAGAAGGCAATCGTTGCACATGACCAACTTAAGAAGGGCCCATTAGGGATGAGTTTCTCCGCGTTCCGACAATACATTGGGGATAACTCAACGCAGAACGTCCTCTTTGACCTCATCAAGGCGACTCAGGAGATCCCCCAACTCACCGAATCGATTCGCGATGACTACTTCCTCCAGCGCCTGCCTGAGAGCCTCCTCAAGGAGGCCATCGCAGTCATTGAGCAGACCCGGCGTCTTTCGAGTGACTTGCGGCGTATGTTGGATTCCCGCGCCATAACGGCTCGAAGGGAAACGCAGGAAGCACTCAAGACGGTGATGTCCCTCGCCTACAGTGTGGCCGAGACACCACCGGATGGTGAAATCCTCGAATCGTGGTCCGCAAGCGGAGCCTCCTCATCAGCGGAAGTCCACACCCGTGGCCTTTGGAGGGCTCCTGATGTCATCCCGCCTGTCGAAGAATCGAAACCAGCTCCTAATGCAGGGAAGGCCGCCATGTTGAGTGTTTTTTCAAACTTGGCCGCAGTTGAAATGAAACGACTCCGCTCCCAGTTGAACGAGCGCCTGAGCGAGGAGAATCACGGATTCCGGCTAACGGAGATGTTGGATTGGTATCCCCCGAAAGAAGGGCACTGGCTTCTTGATGTGCTTGGCTATCTCGAAATTGCCCACGGCAAGCGGAGTCATCACTCACTCAAACAAGATGAGACCTGGTCATACCGGCCGCCAGGTTCCAATCGGTCATACCGGATCCCCCAAATCTATTTTTTTAAATAGCCTCATGGACTTCACCACTCCGACGCCACCTCGTTTCGACATCGATTCATTCTGCGCCAATCCAGAGATTCACGATGCTGCTCCGGCCAAGATCGCGCTTCTCCGAGGTCCGATCTATTTCGAGGAACCGGCATGGATTATTCTCACCCGCTACAAGGACCAGATCATTCGGTTCTTCGCGGAAATCGGTCTACGCGTGATCATCGACGACGAGGGGGGATACGCCTTCCTTGAGCAAGCCCAAGAAGGCGAAGCGGGCGGCGACTGGCCGAAGTTGCTTTATCGCGACCGCCATTCGTTCGATGTCACCTGCGTGTTGATTGTTCTGCGCGGCTGGCTCCTGACCCAAGAGACGAAAACGTCGGATGAACGCACACCTTTGCAGGCCGAGGAGCTTCTCGATCAGCTGCGCCCCTTCTCTCGCAAGGCCAGTGCAAATGTCGAGAAGGAGGACAAGCGCTGGCGTGAAGCCATCAACAGGGTTGTGGCGCTTGGATACCTGGCGCGAAAGAAGGGAGTGGACGCTTTCACCGTGCGCCCTATTGTCCGGGCCAAAGTCTCTCTCGAAACCCTGCAGGAGTTGCGTGTAGCCCTTGAAGAGCACGCCACAAAGTCGAACTTCCGCGAAGAGCAGAAGGAATCCCAAGAGGAAGGAGAGGTCGCTTGAAATCTGGATATCGTTTATCTCGTCTCGAAGTGCGCAATTGGGGCACCTTTACAGGCCCCAACCACTATGTTCTGGACGCCCAGTGTGGGGCAACTTGCCTCACCGGTCTGAATCGGTCGGGCAAAAGCACACTGGTCGACGCCCTTCTCACTCTGCTTGTCCCTTACTCATACCGTAACTACAACGTCGCGGCCACGGAAACCGGGTCGAAGCGCGAGCGATCGATCAAGACCTACATTCAGGGCGCCTACGGAAAGCAGGAGAGTCAGGAGTCGGCGGCTGGCCAAACCTTGTTCCTACGCCGCCCGGGTGAGATCACGATTCTTCTGGCCGTCTTCTATGACCAACTGTTCGGTCAATACGTTACGCTCGCACAATTACACTGGGTCACGGCGTCAGGGGACCACCATGCGCGCTATCTAATCAAGGAAGCCGATATCCACATCGACAGTCTTGGCATTGCGAATTTGAACACAGCATCATTCGCGAGCCACTTCCAGCAAGAGGAGTGGTTTTACGAAACCACTGAGGCACCCTACCAAGGCAAGTTGCAGGGTCTTCTGCGAATCCCAGACCCCAAAGCTCTCCGTCTCTTTTGCCGGACAGTGTCTATGAAAGAGGTTCGGTCGGTCACTGAATTCATCCGAGGCCTGATGCTAGAACCGCACGATTCTGCTGGCTACCTCCGCGGCATCGAAACCCACTTTCAGGATCTGCACAGCATCTACCAAGAGCTACTGGAGACCAAGCGACAGATCGCATTACTTGAGCCGATAGAAACCGTCTTTGGGGTCTTTCGCGAAGCGAGCGATGCAGTCGAATTGCTGAATAGTGTTTCGCGAGCTACCAAGGTGATCATTTCCCGTAGGGCTGGTGAGGAGATTGACCGTGAGAAGAAGAGCGTGACCACCTCCATCAAACTGATAGAGGCCGAAGTTGAACAGCTCGATGGACAACTCGAGTTAATTGAAAAGCGTCTTCAGGACATCGCCGTAGCGAAGGACCGAAACGAGACCTTCAAAGCAATCGAAACCCTCAAGGCGGAAGAGGCAGGCTATCGGAATGAGTTGGTTGCCGCCGAAACGTTGGTCGACAACCTGCACCAATGGTTGCCGGCGCTTCGATACTCTTATGCCGTCGATACGGCGGAAGCATTCGCACGTCTGCAGGAATTCTCAACCGAGATGAAAGAATCAGGGGAGAAGAAGTTCATGAGCCTGACTCGCAGTGAAGGCGCAATGCTGGCAAAACGTGATGAGCTTAGAGGGGAACAGGTTACTCTAAAGGAGGAGATGGACGAAATCCGCCTCAAACGGACGAAGATTCACAAGCGAAACCGTGACATGCGGGACGAGATTTGTGCAAACCTCCAGATCGAGGAGGGGCTTCTACCGTTCGCAGGGGAACTCATGGATGTTCCCGAGTCTGAACAACAGTGGAGACATAGCATTGAGGTTTTGATCCACGGGTTTGCGCAGTCTGTCATTGTCCCCGAGAACATCTATCCGCGTGTGTCTGGCTACGTAGAAAACTCGCGTTTCCGCAAACGCTTTACCTACTTTAAGGCGTATCGTGGCAAGGGTCTAACCGCAAACTTAGAAGCCACCAGGGTATTCGGAAAAATTCAAATCCGCGAAGACGCTTGGTGTCGTGCTTGGTTGCTCGAACGACTGACCTCGGATTACGACCATCTCTGCTGCAACTCAGAGCTGCAATTCCGAGAAGCCCGCGGCAACGCCATAACTCGGAATCTCCATGTCCGAACCGGTCTTCGAATTTTCAAAGAGTCTCCAGACAGTCTCCGTGACTTCGATGTCTTGGGCTGGTCCAACGAAAGTAAGATTCAGTGGATGCTTGAGCAGTGGAACGCCCTAAAGACGAGCATTGCTGAAATCGAAGAGAGCGCCCGTAATGCCAGTAAGGATGCCCAATCGCAACGAATTGGGAGCGAAGTCGCCAAAAAGATTTGTGAGATCTCGGACTTCAGGAAGGTCGATGTCGAATCGATCAAATCCGACATCGAGATCGCGGTGCAGCGCCGAGAAGAGATCGAGGCGAACGACGATGCGGTCAAGGCCATCCTAGGGGCAGAAAAGGAGGCGAGAGACGAGAAGAAGGCGGTTGGCAGCCTACGTGACCAAAAGATGAAGGAGAAGAATTCAGCCGAGACCAAGAAAGAGAAACTCAAGGAAACCCGGCGTCAATTCGCGACCAGGTTCAACAACAACGCTGAGGATTTCGACTGGAAAGCCTACGAGAGCGAATACGAGTCCCGTTTCAGTGACCTCGTTCTTGATGTGACTACAATTGAGAACCAGTTCCACGAGGCTGTCGCCAAGGTAAAGGATGAGATCGAAGAAAAGAAGACCCATCGCACTCAGGCGGCAAACAGACTGACCGGTCTTCAGGCTACGTTCCTTACGGAGATGCGAGACAAGGGCTTTACGGCTGACTGGTCTACCACCCCCGCGTCAGCCCCCGCGATGGTGGATCACCTTACGATGCTGCGGAACGAGCGTTTCCACAGCCAACAGGAGGAGTTCAAGGCGCAGATGCATCGAGTGATGTTCGAGGACCTGTCCATTGGCTCCGGCGATCTTCGCGGCACCCGAAACGCCAACCACAACCGTATCGAGGAACTGAATCGGACCCTCCGAGGCATCGCCTACACAGAAGGAACATATATCCAAATCGTGACCCGCGATTCAAAAGACCCTGCGGTCACTACATTCCGGGCTAAGTTGAGCGAATGTGTCGAGCTTCTCACTGGCACAAGTGACGAGCAACTTGAGAAGCGGTTTGAGAAAATCGAGGCCCTAATTCACTACATCCGCGAACGACGAGCCGAAGCTGAGAAGGGCGCGAACCCGAACAACTGGGATACCTTTGCACTTGTTGAGCACGAGGAGGACCATCGAGAGGCTCCGCCGAAGTGGCACGCCGATTCTGGCGGCGGCTCTGGAGGACAGAAGGCGAAGCTCGCCTGCACGATTGTCGCTGCAGCCATGGCCTTCCGCATGGGTCACTCGAAGATGAGGGAGTCGAAGGCTTTCCGCTTGGTCATGGTCGATGAAATCTTCGCGAAGTCCGATGACGTGAACAGTGCCTACGCCCTGTCCATCTTCGAGAGGTTCGACTTTCAGCTGCTGTTGGTCACGCCGCGCGATGGCCGCCTCAAGATGGTGATACCCTATGTTCAATCCTTCCACTTGGCGCAAAATCCGGAGGAGAATTCGTCGTCCATTGCGTCCATCACGCAGGAAGAGGCCCTCAACGCCGACGAATATGCTGACGCCTGAAGATATTCGCCGACAGGCCGAGGCGAAATACAGCCGCTTCATCGAGGCCCATTTCGGTGGAAGCGACTTTTTTCCGCTAGAGTTCCGCTTTGGTAGAGTGGACGCGAAAGCTCCTCTCCGCGATATCGTTGAAAACGTGGCCCGGCTACTCGAAGGCCAAGCCAGCCCCGGACGCGCGGGCTACCAGGTCCACCTAGAGATCGTAAATACCCGCACCCACGGGGCGCAGTCACTCCCACAGCGGGTCTGGTTCGAAGATGCCGAAAACTATCTTTGCTTCATCGGCAAGAACAGGGAGTTTCAGGCGATCGAAAAGTGTCTCGCGGACTTCCGAGCCGTGTGCCCGGGAAAGATTTTTCATGAGTGGATCGCGGTCAACCCCCGGGTGATCCTCCGACGGTTGCATTTGCACGACGGCCGAGCCCTCGGACTAGCTCTCCACGCCCTCCACTCCTCTCCTAGACCCGATTGTTACCCTCGCGAGATTCTGCTTCCTGGCGTCTCGGGGAAATTTATCGAAGACAACCTGAAACTTATCGGGCAGATACTCAAAGAGTGCGAGTCACCGGCCTACACCTCGCCCCCCACGCTTGATGACTACGAAGCTCTCGGGCTGCTGCGACCCAAACGCTTGATTCGGCACCGATCGCTTTCGGATGGGGGCTATCCCGATCAAGGAACATGCGTCGACCAGATGACGGTGGTGGCGGGCACCACCGCGGTCATCGTGGTAGAAAACCTACGCACATATCTCACTCTCCCTATTTTGGCGGGAGCTATCGCCATCTACGGAGAGGGAAACGCGGTGCAGACCCTTTCGAAAGTCGAAGGACTCGGGGGAATCCCGATGTTCTACTGGGGCGACATTGATACCTACGGCTTCGTAATCCTTGACCGACTCCGAGGGCTCTATCCCGCGTGCAAGTCTTTGCTGATGGACGAAGCGATCTACACCGCGTTGACTCAAGAGCCCAGCTACCTTGCGCCTTGTAAGACAATCGAGGCGCCGGAATTCACGCGACTGTCCGAAACGGAATACGCGATTGCCTCGATTGTGAACAGCACCGGGATGGGGATCGAACAGGAGAAGATCCCTCTCGATACGGTCCGTCACGCTTTCGAAAACCTGCGCTAAGGGTAGAATTGCGGATCGAAAAGAGGTCAGGCTTCGGTTAATCACTTGATCGGGGAGTCATTCAACGGGTTCCAGTCGCGTTCGAAGCCCAGGCCTCTGAAATCTTTGACATTGGCAATGCGAATTCGGTGACATCGTCGGCGATCAAAGTCTCTGCGAGTCTTAAATCGATAACTCGTCGACGGGCGAATCCTCGCCTTCCAGCCAAGGCTCTCACTTTTTCCATTACATCCGCGTTCTCGATCAAGGCCCAACGAGGCTAGCCGAATGGGATCACACCCCTATCACGTTGTGACGTGAGAGCCCGTGAGCTAAGCCAAACGTTTCCGCCAGTAACCCGGTTCACGGCGCAGGTGCACCACTGCCAAGATCCAGATTCGGTCCGGCTCATCGAGGTAGACCACCGCATAAGGGAAGTCGCGCGCCAGATTGCGCCGGGCCGGAGGATCGTAGGCCCGAAAGCGGTCCGGAGCAGTTTTGATCTCAGCGATCACCCGCTCGATTTCATCGTAAAACCGACCGCCTAGATTCTCCCCCCGCTCGGCGTAGTAGAGGGCCGCTTCAGCGTATTCAGCGTCGGCCTCGGGATGGAAGACATGCGATTTCACCGGCCCACGATGCGACGGACCTTAGCAGCCGTATCGTCGCCGGAGATGCCCTCCACAGCGCCGCTGCGAATCTCATCGATGCGACGGTGAACCGTCTGTGACCAATCCCGCGCTTGCTCCGGGTCCTGCCCGCCGTGCGACTCGAACAACACTCGATCCACCACATCGGCCACCACATCGTGAGGCAGGGATCGGATTTCAGAAACGAGTTGATCAACGGTCATGCCCATGCGGACAAAGATGGACCATCCGAGTCGTTCGGCAAGCTTGTCCGTCCTCTGGCGTGATCTGGCGATGCACCCCGCGATCCAGCGCCGAACCGCAGGTCGTTCACGTCTTCGGCGGCCGGGACAGGGTTTGTTCCAGCATCGCCTTGGTGACCGCAAAGCCCGGCCGCTCAAATTTCCAGCGCATCGTGCACCGCTCGGCAAAAACCACCACGGCCGTCTCCACCACGGGACATCCGGGGTCGCGACAGTTGAGCTCATTCACGATCACCACATCGTCTTCGACCAAACCCAGGTAGTCGCGGGTCCAGCGCTTGATCGCACCAAGTTGCTCCGACGACGTGCGGTCGGTGGTCGAATCGCCGGAGGCGTCGGGCAGCGTGGGAATAAACATGTGCCCCGGCCGATTCGCTCCCTGGTAGCGAACCACCTCGGATTTGCCTCCAACCTCCACGTCGCCGCGGATGATGGCGGCCCGCAAAACACTCAAGCACTCTCGCCACTGCTCTTCGCTGATCGGCACCGGCATTTCCTGACCGTGCAGCAGGCGGGTGCCTACAAAGAGGTTGCTGGGCTGCTGCAACAGCTCCTCCAGCAGCCCCGAAAGGAAATAGCCTTCCACGTCATCGCCAAAGGATTGCTTCGGAGCTCCGTCACCGTAGGCCACTGCCGCATTCACGACCCGTAACAAGTGTTCCGTAGTGGGTTCCAAGCCAATGCGCGGCCCCGTGGCCAAATAGTCAGAGCATACCCCGGTCAACCGCCGCATCGAAACGACGAGGTCTTCCGAGGTGGCGGGCACGAGCTCCGGAACCGGCTCCGACGGCGGCAGTGAACACGCCGAATTGTCGGGGACATAGCCAATGTCACCCCCCAAGCGGGAGCCCTTTCGGTCAGGGAAAAAAGATGAAGGAGAACCACGCATCATTTGAATGAATTTACACCAAGGAGAGAATAATCGCCAACAACCAGCCACTGATCACGGCGGTGAGCGCCTGCCGCCCGGCGACCTTGAAGGCAAAGCCTGCCCCCAGTTCACGCCCCACCGTCCAGAGAGTCACGAGGCAGGCGGTGAGGGTAGACGCCAGCCAAACCAGGACCAACACCTGTGAAGCCGTCAAGGCGGCCAGCATGGCCCCTTCCCCGACATTCAGTACCAGCAGCCCGTCCTTGCGCAGGATCGAAAACAAGATTCCCGGTGCCACTTCGGCCGGAAGAGCGAACCACCCCATCAACGGCGCGGCCCATCGGGCCAGCGTGTCCATTACGCCGTAGCGGGCGAGCAGCGCACAGGCGACGCAGATCCCCAAAAAGATGGGCATCGCCTGCAGAAGAAACTGCTGCAGCGTCGCCTTGAGTCGCCAGCCCAGGGCCCGCCAAGTCGGGCGCTGCAAAAATGAACGCTCATTGAGCGGATTCAACGGAGCCGACACTGCCCCACCATGCCAAATCCGGGTGTGCAGTGCGCCTACCGCAACCAGCAGCACCAAATAGGGGATAAACAACCACCCATGGCCGCCTGCACCAAATACGGCCAGCGTGGCCCCGATCTGATAGCTGCAACCTGAGCCAAAGGAGATCATCGATACACAACTCCGGCGGGTGCAGCTGGAACACGCGCGCGATTGAAAAACCGCCACCACGTTGCAACCAAACCCACTCAGCACCGGAATGAGATCCCGGCCCGCCAGCCCGATCCGCCGTAGCCACGGATCCAGCGCCGTCGTAATGCGATCCTTGATTCCCATCTCCTCGGTCAACGCCACGCTGAGTCCGAGCAAGGCAACCACGGGGAACGCCCACAGGAAGGAGTACCATCCCAAGGTCAGCACGCCATAGCTGCCCGTGAGCAGAGTTTGCGCCAGCTCCGGCCATCCTTCCAGCGACCGCACGAGGGGATCAATCACCGCCTCGTCCACCCATGGCTGAAACCAACCCGAAAACGTGAACGCCAACCACACCGGCACCGCAAACAATACGACCAGCGCCGCGAGTGCCAGCCATGGTCCCGCGGCCGGGCGCTCAAACCACGTCTCCGATGGTCGCACCTGAGCGAGTTTGAACGGCGCCGCACGCGCCGTTCCCCCTGCCGGCATACGCAGCACCCGGGGCGAGCGCACCGCCGCGATCACACGCTCGCGCGCCTCCGATGTCAGCTCGCGGGCATTTACCACCACCACGGGGATGCCCAACGTCGTCCGGTAATGGACCGCCAGTTGTTCCAATTCAGCCGGGGCCTTGTCGGCGAAAGTGAGCGCCAGCGCCGCCCGCCGACCGGCCAGGCTCAGCTCCCGCAACAGCGATTCGACTTCACTCTGGGCATGGGTGCCTCGGGCGACCAGCAATACGGTGTCAGCCGCAGAAATCTGTTCCAGCGCGAGGGACGTCGCCGCACTGTCAGCCGCGGTGCGCAGCCCCGGCGAGTCCACAATATGACAATCACAATCGGCCAAGTAACAGCGCCGACACACCACCGTGGAACCGCGAAAGTTGGCTTCATCTCCGGTAGCCTGGTGGGAAAGGCCGCGAAAGAGCGCAGATTTGCCCACGGACTCAAGACCAGCCATGACCACGGTTGAGGTATCTTCAGACATACAGAAAACGTTCGGGGGAACTTCAATCAGCAGTCACACTTCGCCAGGCAGCAGGACAGGTCGTCCAGATACATGCCCTTCGCGCGGTAGGCTTCCAGCGGAGCAAGGTCGAGATCCAGGCGGCGGCCGATTTGCGCCCCCACCACTGCGAAACGTTGCCGGAATTTGTAGATGAAGCAAAACACCACTTTCTCATGGCGCACCTGGGGGCCCACCAAGAACACGCCGGGCATGCGCACCGATTCGTCGCTCTCCGTCAGGCGGGGGTGCCCCTGCGGCGTGTGCGCAAACAGTTTGGGCCACCGCGTTGTCCCACTGTGAAAGCCTGTGGCCAGGATCGGCGGAAGTTTCGTCACCACGGATTCGCCCTCGGCCAAACCAACGATGAAGTCTTCCCCGGAGCGTTCGATCCGCTCCACCCGGGTACCTGGCCGCAGACGCAATCGATCGGTTGCAAGCGCCTTCTGCAGGCGTTCGCGCGTGCGCGGCGCGATGATCACGCTCGGGTCCCAGTCCTCGCCCATCGTCCAGGTATCACGGTCGGCCAATACGGTCACCGACTCACCCCGGGCTATCAACGCACACGCCGCGTCCAAACCACTTTCGTAACCGCCAATGACCACCCGCGGCCCCGGCGGCAATGTCATCCAGCTCTCCACGCGACTGGTGTGTAGTCCAAACTCAGCCCCCGGAAACGGTGTTTCATTCGGGAACTGAAACTCACCGGTGGCCATCACGAGAAAGCGGGTGAAAAGCGGACCTTGGGAGGTGCGCAGGTCAAACAGGCCATCCGGCCGCCGCGAGATTGCTTGCACCTCACAATCGGACACAAACGGGAGTTGGTAATGCGCCGCTACCGCCCCAAGATAACCCGCATAGTCACGACCCCAGAGATGACCATTGCCGATCAAGTCCGCCGGTGAGGTGCCGGTGTTGACCGCATTGAGATCGGTCATGCCAAAAGCATTCGCGTTAAAAGACGGCGTGATGAATCGCATCTCTTTTGGCCAACGGCGAAAGGAGGCGCCCAGCTCATGACGTTCCAGAATCCCAAATCGATCGACTCCCAAGTCCCTCAGCACTAGCCCCATGCCGATTCCGGCCGGGCCTCCGCCCACAACAATTACGTCCATCAGCTTGTCCGGATCTACCATTTCGCTGGCCATAGCTCGCACTCTAGCAAAGTCGTCAAGAGGGGGGCGACGTCTCTTTGCACCCAACCGGTACAAGCGCTGCAAGGGCCGGTTGACTCCAGCAGAGCAGTGGTGACGCGCCCCCGCTCGCGCGGACTCAACTTCACGCTTCCGCTGGTCGTTTGCCCCCCCTTGACGACTTTGCTAGAGTGCCTGAAACAACCGCCCGCAGTCCCATCTATTCGTCCACGCTTTTCCCATGTCGTCACCCGCAGAAGCCATCACTGCCGCTTCATCTGCCCTCTCCTTCAAGAGCCAGTCCTGGTTGGACCGCACGGCCATTATTCTGGCCGTGTTGTGTGGAATTCACTGTTTGGCGACACCGATCCTGTTGGTGGCCCTGCCGTTGATCGCGAACACGGTTTGGGTCAGTGAAAACTTTCACCTCGGCATGTTGCTGTTGGTGATACCCACGTCCCTGCTGGCAGCGTTCGCCGGATGCCGACAGCACCGTGATCGGTTTGTGATCGGATTGATTGCCGCGGGTATCGGTGTGTTGTCGTTTGCCACCGCGCAGGAGCTCATGGGGCACCATTACGAACCGGGCGCCGCCCACACAGAATTGGCTCACGCCGCAGAGAGTGAGACGGCGGCAGGTTGTGCAAGCTGCTGCCCCCCCGCAGAACACGCTATCGTCTCGGCTGGACCCGGCTCCATTTTTACCGGCGAAGCCCTGCTCAATTCATTTGGCGGTTTGCTCCTGGTAATGGGACACACGCGGAACTTTTGGCTCTGCCGCCGCCACAAGTGCGATCACAGCCACGAGCACTAAGCGATCGCAGCTTCAAAGGTTCGAACGAACGAAGCGGGAAGTCACGCCGGCCTAATACCCATGCCTATTTACTTCGACCATGTCGTCGCGACGAAGGACGGTGGACTCAGCGTCCAGGGCGCACCGCATTTTGGACCATCAAAGTCAAATGGTCCGGCAGTCGATTTCCCGGCAGCGACCTACTTTTCGCTTGCCGACGATCGAGTATCTTCGAATCTGAGATTAGGTCTCATTTGCGATAAATACCTACCCAAACGCAAATCTGCAAAATTATGAACTGTTCAGTCCCACACGCGAAAGATCGCACTCATGCCCGTCGTGCCGCGAAGCGGCCCTTCCCTGCCAACGTTTTCCCGCTCGTGTTGCTGTCGGCTTTGACTGCATCAACTGGATTCGCGCAGGACGGAAGAAATGATCCGCTACGTGCCTCATCTTCTTACGACAGCACCGCCAGCGGCCAATCCTCCGCATCCTCGGACCAAGACGGCAACGTCGTCACAATGGACCCGGTGGTGGTATCCGATCTCCTCGGGCGCACCATCCTGGAGAACCCCAACAGCGTCGCTCAGTTCAGTGGCGACGACCTGCTCCAAAATGGAGTCGGAACCAGTCGGGAAGAAATCTTCAGTCGGATGGCTAACGCGACTTATGCACCCGGCGGATTCGGGTCCTTCACCATCCGGGGGATCAATGACGATGCCTTGGTAACGAGCTTCGATACTGGTTCGAACAACCTCGCCACAGTTTTCATCAATCAGGCACCGATGGGTAAAAACCCCCTCACCTACCTAGGGCCGTCTCTATGGGACGTGGAGACCGTTGAGGTTCTGCGGGGACCGCAATCCGTTTTTCAAGGGCCCAACTCTCTCGCGGGAGCGGTCTTCTACAACGATGTTGATCCGAATTTCACCTCAGAAGGACGGGCACGCGTAGAGTTCGCGGAATACGAAACGATCAATGGAGCAATCACCCAGAATATCCCGCTGGTCGATCAAGTCCTCGCAGCCCGGGTCAACTTCGAGACCAACATCAGCGAAGGCTACATTACCAACATCACCCGGAATGATGATGAGTATGCCCACACCGATCGCCAGCATGCTCGTGTCCAACTCCTTTACCGACCCAGCGGTCACTACGACACTTCGCTCAACTTCACTTACCGTTATGGGAGAGACCGCGGTAATGACGTCTTCGGTTTTCACGGCACCCAGACGCCATTCTACGACCGAACCAACACCTACGATAACGATGACTTCTACGACTCCGACTTCCACTTCTTCGGTCTCGAGGGGCACTTCCGAGTCAACGAAGCCTGGGTGTTTGATTCCGTTACCAGCATTCAGGATTTCCAGTTGGACAACGACTTCGACGCAGATCTGACCTCGTTCCCGTTTTTCAACGTTGCTTCGTTTGAGGACCAGCAACTCTACACTCAGGAGTTTCGGCTTAAGTTCGATGACGATGGTCCGGCCCGCGCCGCCTTCGGTCTGTTTGGACAATACAATGACTACGAGAACGGATTCGATGGGTTCTTTGGGGCGCCTACCGACTCAAATATCTCGGAGATCGGTCGCGTCGGAGCGGTATTCACCAATGCGGAATATGACCTCACCGATCGCGTCACCATCGGAGGCGGCATTCGATTCAACTACGAGGAGCGAGAGGTCACCAGCTCCACCACCTTTGGACCGGTCTCAGGATCGGCCGCTTCGTCCGACGATTTCACCGATGTGCTGCCCCAAGTGAGCCTCACCTACAGATTGGACGACAACCAGACAACGGGCGGTCTCATCTCGCGCGGCTATCGCTCCGGCGGGGTAACCATCGCGCCATTTGTGGGTCTCGCTGAAGGCTACGATCCCGAATACACCCTGAACTACGAATGGTTCTACCGCGGCATCTTTGCCGAAGGTCGAATTCGGATTAACTCGAACGTCTTCTACACTGACTGGACCGACCAACAGGTTGGCGTGACGCCGCCGGGCGGCCTTCCCGGTTTTGACACCCTCATCGAAAACGTCGGCAATGCCGAACTCTACGGATTCGAGCTGGAAATGGAATACGACCTCTCCGACGAGTGGTCCTCGTTCGTCGCGATAGGATACTCTCACACCGAGTTCGGCAATTTCCCGCTCGAGGCCGGAGTAAACCTGGCGGGTTCGCCCTTCGTGCTTGCGCCCGAATGGGACACCTCGGTCGGACTTCAGTATGCCGGCGAATCGGGAATCTTTGGAGCCGTGGTGTGGGACTATCAGGATGAGTCTTACGGCGACGTCACCGACATTGCCGGAACCGCCCTGGATGCCCGTCATCTCATCAGCCTCAAAGTAGGCTATGGCCGCGACAACTGGAGGGTGTATGCCTTCGCCAGCAACCTGCTTGATGAGGAATATGCCATTACCCTCTTCAACGGAGCTGGCTTCGGTCTGTCTTCCTACGGCAAAGCCGGAGCTCCTCGCGTCGCGGGAATCGGCTTCGAACTCGATTGGGGCCGTTCGTTCAAATAATCACACGCGAAGCACAAGGGATGAACCTACAGATCCAAAATCTCTCCAAGACCTACGCCAATGGCGTCCGCGCTCTCGACCGTGTTTCGCTCGACATCGGTCCCGGCATGTTCGGTCTGCTGGGGCCAAACGGGGCGGGCAAAAGCACGCTGATGAATACCCTCGCTACATTGCAGGAAGCGGATTCGGGCACCGTGACCCTTGGTGAGTTCAGCTTGAGTGGAGATCCCGTAGAAATCCGGCGGCGCCTCGGCTATCTGCCGCAGGATTTTGGGGTGTATCCCGGCACCTCCGCATGGGATATGCTCGACTATATCGCGCAGATCAAAGGCATCAGCGACCGCCAATCCCGTTACGAAACGGTCGCGACGTTACTCGAACGCGTCAACTTGACCGACGCCGCCCGGCGGAACCTCGATACTTACTCGGGAGGCATGCGCCAACGCTTCGGGATTGCCCAGGCCTTGGTGGGCAATCCCGATCTCATCATCGTTGACGAGCCCACCGCCGGCTTGGATCCCGCCGAGCGCAATCGATTCCACCACTTCCTTAGCGAGATCGGGACGAATACTATTGTGATTCTCTCCACTCACATCGTCGAGGACGTGTCCACCTTGTGCCGCGACATGGCGATCCTCGACGGGGGCAAAGTGGTGGCCCAAGGGTCGCCCGAATCGCTCCGCGGTGAGCTCGAAGGCAAGGTCTGGCAGAAGGAGATTGAACGCGGCGAGTTGGCGAAATGGGAGTCCGATCCGCGCACGATCATGACCCGTCTCCACGCCGGTCGCATTCGAATCGTCGTCGGTGATGAGAGTAGTCCTAGCGAAGGATTCTCGGCAAAGCATCCCGATCTTGAGGATGTATATTTCCAACGCCTTAAACAAAGCCATTCCACGGAAGCCGCCGCTTAATCCTGCCATGTTTTCCACCATCCTTTCGGAAGAGCTGCGCAACGCAATCCGGGCGAAGTCGACCTGGATCTGCTTTGGGGTGCTGCTATTGGTCGCCTTACGCGATCTGCTCAGCGGCTACTGGGATGACCTGATCGGCGCAGGCCGCATCGCACGTAACTCGCCCTACTCGGCTTACTACGTCGCAATGTTCTCCAACTGGTGGGGGATGATGATTGCCACTGGTCTGGCCACCTTGCCCGTTTTGCGCGACATCCGCGGCGGCTTTGCCCGACTCTTCTACGCCGGACCTTTTCAGGATAGGTCGTATCTGTGGGCCAAATACATCAGTGCTCTTTTTCGCGTCACTTTTGTCCTCACGGGATACCACCTGGGTATCCTACTGCTGCCATTGATCGGACCCTGGTTCATGCCTGAGGGCTACTTCATGGCCACACCGTGGGGGCAGTGGTTTCATGCATGGGCGATCTACATCCTTCCCGCGGCATTCACCTATGCCTCCCTTCACTTTGCCCTCATTGCCCTGACGGGACGCACCGTTTGGAACTGGATCGTGACGGTAGGGATCTTTTCGGTTTTCCTGATCGTCAACATTCTCTTCGAGGATTCATCCGGCGCGCCGGTCTGGGTTCAGTTCATCGATCCGCTGCAGAAGACCACACTCGAGCAGCAAATGTTCACTTGGTCGGCCGAGCAACGCATGACCGAATATGTGACCGTCACCGGTACCATCCTGTGGAACAAGCTGCTCTACATCGCCCTGGGCGTCATCCCCCTGCTTTGGGTCGCGCTTCGCTTCGATCGCTGCCACTTGCTCGGGAAAATGCGTGGAGCCGACAAAGGTGCAAAGAGGGGTAAACATCTTCCTGCTGCTGCGACGGGGGCGCTCGCCCCGCTCGCGACCGTAAATGGTCCCACTCGCTGGTGGCAAAGTTGGTGCATAGCGGTGCTGGATTTTCGTCAGGTAGGAAAGAGTCTCCTCATCCGCGTGCTCGGCAGCCTGACTTTGTTGATGGCCACGATGTCCGGGTTTGGACTGTATGGCGTAGGGGCTACCGGAGAAACGATGGAGCTGCCCTTCACGTCAGTCGTGCTCCACCGGACCACCGAATTCTTCTATCTGCCCGCCTGCCTTACGCTCGCTTTTATTGCCGGTGACATCCTCTACCGCGAGCGCGGTAGTCGCGCCCACCTCCTGGTTGACCCCCTCCCCATTCCCACGCTGACTTTCTTCGGGGGTAAGATGCTGGCGATTCTCGGGTGGTGCGGCGTTCTCGCGGTCGTCCCATCGCTGATCACGGTTGTTTGCCAGCTGATTCTCGGCGCACCACGGATCGAGTGGGTGTTGCTGTTGCACCACACGACGATGATCGATTTCCCCGCAATGGTCGCCAATGCCGGGCTCATTGTCGTCGCCCAGGTCGTCTCGCGCGGTCGGATGCTGGGCAACATCATATCTGCCACGGTTATCATCTCGCTCGTTATTTTCCACGAGATCCTGACGCTGGAGCACGACCTACTGCTCTACAGCTTGATCGTGCATGGCTGGGACTGGACCGAGTTTGCTGGCTACGAGCGGAACGCCATCGCCTACGTCCACTTTGCCGGCTACTACATCAGCGTTGCGCTACTACTGTTTGCCCTTGGACTCGTTCTCTGGCGGCGGGGAGTGCTCCCGCGGACGTGGTGGAATGGATCGCGGATCGGCAGAACTACCGGTTTCGCCCTCGCAGGGATCGCTGCAATCGCCTCGGCCAGTGTGTGGGCCGCATTCCACAACATGAATGTGCGAAACGATTTCCACACCCGAGAAGACGAGATCGTGGAGCGGATCGAATATGAACGGTACCTTCGCAAAACTCTTTTGGGAGTAGCGCAACCTGCCATCGCCGGTGCCGACGTTACCGTGCAACTCGATCCCGCGGCACCAAGGGTCGATCTTGAGGCCACCTTCACTCTCCGGAATCCCCACGCCGAGCCGATAGCCACCCTTCATGCCAACCTCCATGAGGATGCACCGCTCATGGCTGCGAAGCAGGGTGACGCCGTTCTCGAAATCACTCGTCCCCTTGACCATGGACACGGCCACGGTGCCGACTTCGCCGAGATCACGCTCGCCACCCCGATCCCTGCTGGCGGCGAAACCAAGGTCACCTTCACTCATCGCGTAGCCCCGACTGGCTACAGTCATCACGGTTACAACACCACGTTACTCGCCGATGGCAGCGTGATCACCTCGGACTGGCTGCCTAGGTTTGGTTACGATCGCGGCGAAGAGGAAACCCTTCCCGGCAATCGCGTGCGGCATGGACTCCCCGCCGAGCGTAGCCCAGTTGTCGCTCCCGGCACGCCTGCCTTCGCCTTGGGTCGCACTACCGGGGGAATCGGCGAAGGCGGACCGCTCACCCTACGCGTGCAAAGTGCCGAATCACTCCAAATTGTCGCCACCGGCGTGGAAGAGGGTGACTCGGGCGTGTTCCACAACGCCAGTGCGGCTGACCACTGGGCCATCACCGCCGCAAATTATAAAACTCTGACTGCGGCCTCTGCGGCGGGCACCGAGGTTCGCGCTTATGCTCCGGCGACGTTTGCGCCCAACCATGAGCGCATACTTGATGACGCCACTGCGGCCTTGGATTTCCTCGAAGCTCAATACGGCGCCCACCCCGATGGCTTGATCCAGATCGCGGCCGCGCCCGCCGGACTGATAGATCCGATCCATGCCGGCAATCTGGTGATCCTACCCGCCAAGGAAGTTTGGTTCGACCACGGCGGTTACGGCGAAGTCGACTGGGTTGCCTACCACACCGCCCGCCACCTTTCGCGGCTGTGGTGGGATAACGGCCTGCGCCCGGCCGAGGCGCCGGGCTATCCCCTCTTCACGGAGGCTCTGCCGGCACTTGATGCAAAGCACTTCATCCAGCTACGAAATGGCACAAAGGATGTCCTCGCCGAACTTGTGGATCACCGGACTTTGACCTACCTGCGGGACAGCGCCATCGAACCCGGCACCGAACCGCCTGCCGACCAGCTGACGGACGAAGACTACGCGCCGGAAAAAGCCTTTCTCGCGCTGAACTCTGTCGCTGCTGCGACCGGCTACGCTGAGACCGCGGAACTGCTGTCGCGTTATTTTCTGGAAGCGAGTGATGCGCCCGATCCGGTAACCGCCGCTGACCTCAGAACCTTTTTCCAACGCGAGGTCCCGTCTGACCGCCGTGATCGGGTGATGGCTGCTCTCGGCGAAGTTCGCACTCATGACAACCAACTCCGCGCGGCCACGGCTGCTCCGAACACCAACGGTGAAGGTTGGGTCGTCACCTTGACCCTCTTTGGCAGTCGTTTTGCTCCGATCGGAAGTGACAATCGCACCGAGATGCCCTTCGGCGATACTACCCATGTTCTCCTCACCGACGAGACCGGCGAACAACAACATCTCGCCGCCGTTGAGTTTTCTGCTGACGAGACGGAGGTCAGCATTCCGGTCAGCTTCATTCCCGCCCGCGCTGTGCTCGATCCTAATCGTGAGATGATTGACCGCGACCATGCGGACAACACGAGAGCCGTGACCGTCACGCTGGAGGGAAATCTCGCGGCATCCGATTGACTCAATGAAACCTGAACTTGCTGACGTTCCCGAGACCATGTTGTGGACGCTGCACAATCGGGCCAGTGAAGCCGCCACGCCTGACGGTGCGTTGGAAAGATCCCATGGCGCTACAGATTCGTGAGGCGATCGACTACCCTTTCGCTGAAACCTTCGGACGTCCCAACGCCTCTCACGCTGTCCGCTCCGTCATGTTCGACCGAGCGATTCGTCAGTTCGCTACTGCGCACCTGAACGTGGTCGTAGTGAACCCGGCCGAAAGATTGGAAACCCAACGGGAACGGTTGGCTGACCTCAACCTCGAGTGGTTCTCGGTCGATTTGCCCCCCCTTGACGACTTTGCTAGACTGCTGAAATAACTGCCCGCAGTCTCATCTTTCGTCCACGCTTTTCCCATGTCGTCACCCGCAGAAGCCATCACTGCCGCTTCATCCGCCCTCTCCTTCAAGGGCCAGTCCTGGTTGGACCGCACGGCCATTATTCTGGCCGTGTTGTGTGGAATTCACTGCCTGGCGACACCGATCCTGTTGGTGGCCCTGCCGTTGCTGGCCAACACGGTTTGGGTGAGCGAACACTTCCACCTTGGCATGCTGCTCTTGGTTTTCCCGACCTCCCTGCTCGCCGCCTTCAGCGGGTGTCGGCGACACCGGGACCGGTTTGTGATCGGCTGCATCGTGGCGGGACTCGCGGTGCTGTCATTCGCAACCCTAGCAGAGCTGACGAGTCATGGGGCCGCCACCCCACCCGAAGCAGCCGAGGCGGAGGCAACACATTTAGCCCAAGCGCACGGAGAAGCGGCAGGCTGTGCGGCATGTTGCCCGGTCGACGCAACTGATTCTGCAACCATCGCTTCCGCCGGACCGGCCTCGCTCTGGACCGGTGAAGCCCTGCTTAACTCGCTGGGCGGATTGTTTTTGGTCATCGGCCATGCGCGCAACTTTTGGCTCTGCCGGCGCCATCGCTGCGACCACCGCAGCGAAGATTGAGGTCGCCGGGTTTCCTCGCTGATCGACCCGTCCTTTCCGTGCGCTTCATCCGGCCCTCATCCGCCCGCTTGACCCCTTGGGGACGCATCACTGCGGTCTCCACGATCGGGATCATGTTGACCGTGGTTTGGTTGGCAGCTGATCCGCTGGCCCACGCGAAACTGCACGCCCACGAGGCTCCGCACGCCCACGACCACACGTCGTCAGGCTGCACTCATCATGACTCCCGTCACAGCGATTCGCCGGCCCCCGGTCAGTCCTCCGAAGACACCTGCATCATTGCGGTCTTCGCCGAAGGACACTTGGGCCAGAGTTTCAGTCCGGTCAATGTCACCGACGCACGGATCGAATTTGTCGCCCACGTGTTTCCGTCCGCCTTGTTGCATGACGGATCGTCGGGTATCCGCCAACCGCCGAGCCGCGCCCCTCCCGGAACCTGATTCAGAGGAAGTCTCCTCCTCCTGACATCGACGGCCCGCATGCGCCGTCGACTTGCGGCTGCACCCAACCCCACGTGGGGCGGGACTGCGGCCACGGACGCTTCGGCTGAACGCGTTCGTTCAACCCGGCCGACCCGCCCCCAAGCGGGACTTCTCGGACGGTTCCTTGCTCCCCCCGACGGCTGCACCGGTTCTGCGCCCTGAAATGAACGACGAAATCATTCCCTCCTCTTACGCTGCCTGGCAGCACTGTATCACTGTCAAGTGCGGCATCGCCCTCACTCCCTCCTACATCGCCCAACGGCTCAACGCGCTGCAAAATGAGCGCGACCCACACACGCGCCAATTGCGCAAGCTCTACGGCGAGGACCATTACCAAAACCTGCTGCGATGGTTCGCCCGAGCCCAGCAGGAGGCTGCCTCCGCCTGATCCCGATGCCCATCTACGTTTATCAAATCATCACGCCGGAAGGCGACGGGCCGACGTTTGAAATCATGCAACGACTCGACGAACCCGCCCTCACCCATTTGCCCCATTCGGGGGAGCCCATCCGGCGAATCGTCACCGCCCCCAATCTGCCCCTGAAGCACGGAACGAGTGCGCAAAAGAGCAAACTCGACCCGGCCAACCTGGCCCAGCACGGCTTCACCCGATATGAGAAGGAGGGAGCGGGTCGCTATGTGAAGACGGCCGGCGATACCCACGCACCGTCGGTGCTCAAGCCCTCCTGAACCGGGAGCGATCCCACCTGACCTCGACGAAGCAAATTCCATCGTTCCGCCGACCATGCTCCGACTAGTAAAGCTTACCAAACGTTTTGGGGCGCACATCGCCGTCGACTCGCTCAGTCTCTCCATCGCTCCCGGCGAGCTCTTTGCCCTGCTTGGTCCCAACGGGGCGGGCAAGACCACCACCATCAATTGCCTGCTGGGCTTTTTAAAACCCGATGCCGGTCGCGCCTTGATCGACGGGCTCGATGTCACGGCTGAGCCGCTGGAGACCAAACGCCGCCTCGCTTACATCCCCGAGCAGGTTAATCTCTACGGTCACTTCACCGGCGTGGAGAACCTCGCCTACTTCGCCGAGCTCGGCGGACGGCGCTACCCGGACAGCGAACTCCGCAAATTTCTTGATGAAGCCGGACTGCAACGTGAAGCCCATGACCGTCGCGTCCGGGGCTACTCAAAGGGTATGCGCCAGAAGGTCGGCATCGCCATCGCGATCGCCAAACAAGCCAAGGTCCTTCTGCTCGATGAACCCACCAGCGGCCTCGACCCCAGCGCCAGCCACGAGTTCAGCCAATTGCTCAGACAATTACGCGAGCAAGGCGTGGCGATTCTCATGGCGACCCACGACCTGTTCCGCGCCCGCGAGGATGCCACCAACGTTGGCATCATGTCGGAGGGTCGGCTGATCCACCATCTCCCCACCACCGAGCTCACCCACACCGGCTTCGAGAAACTCTACCTCGAGGCCATGTCCGGTTGACCACCCTCCCCCCTCTTTCCGCAGCAATCCCCCTTATCCTCACATGAAACCCATCAAAACCATATTCCTGCTGATCTTGTTCGCGCCCGACATCGCGCTGGCCCAAATCGCTCCATCGACCTCGCCGACTGAGACCGTGGAACTGGAAAACTTTGTCGTCCAAGGCGACCCTATCGAGAACTACCGCGCCACCGATGCGCTCACCGGTACCAAGATCGGCGCAGCCCTGCGCGATCTGCCCCTCTCCATCAATGTCGTCGCCCGGGAACTCATCGAAGATCGGCGGCTGGTTTCCCTGGGGGAGGCGCTCGACAATGTTTCGGGGGCTCAACGCAAGCCGGGATATGGCGGCACGCAAAACTTCGGCGCATTCATTCGGGGGTTTGATTCCGGTTTTATCACGCTGCGCAATGGCTTCCGGGATCTCGGCTTCTACACGCTGCGGGATGCGGCCAACGTCGAACGCTTCGAGGTTCTGAAAGGGCCGGGTTCCGTTCTCTACGGCACGCTCCAACCGGGGGGTATCACCAACACCCTGACCAAAAGACCGCTCGCCCGGCCGCAGACGCGTGCCACCGCCATCGTCGGCACGGATGATTTTTACCGCGCCGAGCTCGATACCACCGGCCCGCTGACAGAGCGGGTGTTTTACCGACTGAACCTCGCCTACGAGGACGCTGGCAGCTTCCGCGATCACGTGGAAAACCAGAGCGAGTTCATTGCCCCGGTTCTCACTTGGGCGATCAGCGACCGCACGAGCTGGACGGTGGAAGCGGAATACAAACACACCAACTTCACCTGGGATCTCGGGCTGCCCACCCACCCCGTCGTACTGGAGTTGCCGATCGAGCGTTTCCTCGGTGAGCCCGACGGCAAGAACGACGTCACGTCGCTCTTCGTTTCGTCCATGGTCGATCATCAACTCAACGAGCAATGGTCCCTCCGCCAAAACCTCAGCGTCGCCCGAACCGAGGGAGACTACAATCTGCGCTCCGCCTGGCGGATCGCCGCCGACAACCGCACCGCAAACCGGGTGGCTTACGCCACGACCGAATGGTCCGACAATATCAACCTCCAGCATGAGCTGATCGGCCGCTTCGAAACGGCCGACCTGAGTCATCAACTCGTGGCCGGAGTGGAACTCTACCGCTCCCGCGGCGCTTACGATTTCATTTTCCAAGCCTTGGACGACCTCGATGTTTTCGCTCCCGTATACGGGGCTCAACCGGGCTTCTCGTTCCCCATATTTGCCGACGACAATACCACCGACGTGGTGGGAATCTACGCCCAGGACCTCATCGCCGTGGGCGAAGCGTGGAAGCTGTTGGTCGGAGCCCGCTACGACTCGGTGCGTTACAAGTCCTTCGACCGGCTGGGCCAGGCCATCTCTCGTAGCAGCCGGGATTCAGCGGTAAGTCCTCAAGCGGGCGTGGTGTATCAAGCGACGTCGACCTCGACGCTATATGCCAGCTACAGCACCTCCTTCTCCCCCATCACGAGCGGAAGAAAGGCCGACGGTTCCTTCCTGGATCCCGAGGAAGGACAGCAGTTCGAGGTTGGCCTCAAGCAGGAATTCCTGTCCGGGAAGCTCGCCGCCACCCTCGCAACCTACCGCATCACCAAGAGCAATGTCAGCACGCCCGATCCGGCGGACCCCACCTTCCGGGTGCAAGTCGGTGAACAGCGGAGCAACGGAGTGGAGCTCGATATAACCGGCGAACTGAGTCCCGGATGGGATGTCGTTTTGGCCGCCGCCTACAACGACGCCTATGTCAGCCGCGACAACCGTTTCGCCGTGGGCTCCTCCTTGCGGGGTGCCGCCGACTGGAGTGGCAGCGTGTGGACCAAATACACCGTGCAGCAAGGCGAGGCCAAGGGGCTATCGTTCGGAGTGGGAGCCTACTACATGGATGAACGCAAAGCGGCCCTGCCCAATCCCCAATGGTCGCTCCCATCCTATACCCGCTTTGATGCGATGATCGCCTACGCCCGTGAGTCCTGGCGCATGCAGCTCAACGTGAAAAACCTCAGCGATGAGCGCATCTACGATCTCACCGGCACCGCAATCATGCCGCAGCCGCCGCGCTCGTTTCTCTTCAGCGTCGCCTACGGCTTCTGATTTTTGGTGCTCCGATACGGCCTCCCATGATCTGGACCATTGCCCGGCACGAACTTGGCCAACTGCGGCGGGACGGCCGCCTCCGTATCGTCTTCTGGTTGGGGCTCATCATGCTCACGGCCCTCGCGCTGTTGAGCTGGCAGACCTATCGGCGCGATGCCCACGAGCGGGCGCATTTCGAATCCGCCGCGCGTGAGCAGTGGGAAAACCAAGGGCACAAGCACCCGCACCGGGCGGCGCATTTCGGCTTTTATCTGACAAAACCCGAACTGCCGCTGAGCCTGTTTGATTCCGGGATCAAGCCGGCGACCGGACGCGTGCTGTGGCTGGAGGCGCACCAACGCAGCGTCTTCGCCTATTCACCGGTGGAGGACTCCGGGGCCACCGGCATCCTGGGAGTCACGAATGGAGCCGAAGTGCTGCAATTACTGGGTGCGCTGCTGATTATTCTCGCGGCCTACGGTTCGGTCGCCCGCGAACGTGAATCGGGCACGTTGCGACTGCTGCTATCGCAAGGGCTGTCTCCCGGTCGATGGTTCGCCGGCAAATGCCTCGGGTTGGGACTGGCGTTGGCATGGGTGGCAGCGCCCATCGCGCTGGGGCTCGGGTTGCTCTGCTGGCGGGCCGACCCCGCCGGGTTTGGAGCCGACACCGCCATGCGCGCAGCCGGTTTGCTGGCAGTTCACGGAGTCTATTTCTCCACGTGGCTCGCGGGCACGATGGCGGTCTCGGCGTGGGCTCGCACCTCGCGCGGCGCGCTGGCGGTGTTGCTGGGCGTGTGGGTGGCGGGCGGCATCATCGCGCCCCGGCTGGCTTCATCGCTGGCTTCCCTGCTGGCCCCCCTGCCCAGCGTGGCGGAATTCGCCGCCGCCCAAGCGCATGACTTTACCCACGGATTCGACGATGAGCCGGGTTGGAACACGCGGTTGGCGGAGTTGGAAAAGACCACCTTGGAACGCTATCAGGTCGATACTTTGGCGGAATTGCCGGTGGGGTTTTCCGGCCTTCGCATGCAGATGATGGGCGAGTTCGACGGTCGGATCAGCGACCGCCACCAACGACGCCTCGAGGCGATCTACGAGCGGCAAAATCGCTGGCATTGGCTGACCGCATTGCTCGGTCCCTACGTCCCGATGCGATCGCTTTCGGGCAGCTTGTCGGGTATGGACTGGATGCACTACCAGCATTTTGCGGAGGCCGCCGAGCAATACCGGCGCGGGGTGGTAAAGTCCCTGGACCAGTTGTTGGAGCGGGAACTGCGCGGCGATAAATGGGAAATCAGCGTGGGCCACGAGGTCTGGTCACAGGCGCCCGCGTTTTCCTACACCATGCCTTCGTGGGGCTGGGCGCTGGGTCACGCCGTCGTGCCCCTCGCTCTCGTCACCGGTTGGCTGGGTTTGGCCATGGTTCTCGCATGGCGGGGGATCGGGAGGATTTCGCCGTGAGACCCGCCGGGTTTCTTTCCCTGGCGCGCTGGGAAGTGCGTCGGCTTACGGCGGAACGCATGGGGGTGATGCTGATCGTGCTTTGGAGCGGCTTGCTCGCCATCGCCGCCTACCAAGGGTGGGATGCAGCTCACACTCAACACAGTCAGATTGCCAAGGCCCGAAGCACCGATGCTGAAAACTGGAGTAAGAAACGCACTTTGCTCATCGAGATCAACGCCGGCCTGCGGGAGCCGGAGCCCTTTGCCGATCCGCGCAGTCCCACTCAATCGGTCATGGGCCGCGGTGGCGAAGGTCCCGTTGTCCTGACACCCACACCGCTGGCAGCGCTGTCGGGCGGCTCCGGCGACCTCGCCCCTCCGGTGCTTCCCACCGGCATGATCACGAAGCTGATCGGTCCGGCCCAAAGCATCGAAAATCCCGCCAATCGCCTCGCGGGGCCTCTCGACCTCGCATTTGTGGTGAGTGCACTCCTGCCGCTTTTTGTGCTGGCGCTTTCGTTTGATGTGCTCGCCCGCGAGCGCGACGCGGATATCTGGCCTCTGCTGGCGAGTCAGCCCACTCCGGCGGGGCGGATCATGGCGGCGCGGCTCGCGGTTCATTTTGTGGTGCTGTGGCTGCCCTTGGTCGTGGCGGCCGGTGGGGCCACGGCAGCCAGTGCCGCGGCAGATGCGTCATTCGCCGCCCTCGCAACCGAAGTCGGGCTCTGGTCGATCTTGGCCGCACTTTATCTGATCTTCTGGCAACTCTTGGCCGCGGTATTGAATTTCCAGCAACGCTCCGCTGCATCCAACGCAATCCTGCTGGCCGGAGCATGGTTGGCGTCCGTGCTTCTCATCCCATCCCTGGTAGGGGCCGTGGTGCAAACCGTCGCCCCGCCACCGGACCGGCGCGATTTTCTGCTCGAAGTGCGCCAAGTCGAAACAGAGCTCTTTGAACGCGCCGACGAGTTGCGCGAAGCTTATTACGCCGCCCATCCGGAACAACGCCCGGCGGCCGAGCTGAGCGAATACGACGCCTATTACGTGGGAAATCTCTATCCCCGAATCCTCGCGGCCGACGACGCCCTCGCCCCCACCCTCAACCGACTCAACAAAGAGCGAACCGCCCAGGACAAGTGGTGGCGAAGACTGTCTTGGCTCTCGCCCACGCTGGCATTCCGGCTCTCAACCGAACAACTCGCCGGGGTCACACCATCGCAGCGGAGCATGCTGGTAGAACGGGCGAAGACATTCCAGCGCGAGATGAGGGCCGCCTATGGGTTCCATGTCGCCAGTATGACGCCGTTGACCGCCGAGGACTATGACCGCCGGCCCTCGCCACCGACCATCGAGCTACCACTTTCCACCCGACTGCGCCGCGCCTTTCCCGGCCTCATCGGCGTGGTCACGGCCTCGTTGATTCTCGGTCTGTGGTTGGGCAAAGCCCGGCGCCATGCCCGGGAAGGCGTCTCATCTTAACCCGGCTGCCACTTTCCATATCCCTCTCCGCCGTCCGGTCCACGACTTATCACTTCACCCAACCATTCCTCCATTTCACCTCCACCCCTCCACCACCATGGCGCATCCTCCCATCCCTGTCACCGTCCTCACCGGCTTCCTCGGGGCCGGCAAGACCACCTTGCTCAACCGCATCCTGACCGAACAACACGGCAAAAAACTCGCCGTGATCGAAAACGAATTCGGCGAGGTTGGCATCGATCACCAGCTCGTCATCCAGAGCGACGAGGAGCTCTTCGAGATGAACAACGGCTGCATCTGCTGCACCGTGCGCGGTGACCTCATTCGCATCCTTGCCCGCCTGGCCAAGCGCAAGGATCCCCTCGACGGGGTGCTCATCGAAACCACCGGCCTGGCCGATCCCGGCCCGGTCGCCCAGACCTTCTTCACCGATGACGAGATCCGGGCCGCCTACCGCCTCGACGCCATTGTCACCGTGGTGGACACCAAACATATCACGCTCCATCTCGACGACTCCGACGAGGCGCGCGAACAAGTCGCCTTCGCCGATGTATTGTTGCTGAACAAGACTGACCTCGTGGATCCCGCCGACCTCGATGCGCTTGAAACCCGCCTGCGCCGGATGAATGCCGCCGCCCGCATGCACCGCATGCAAAACGCCGACGTGCCACTCGAACACGTGCTCGATGTGGGCGGGTTTAACCTCTCACGCGCCACCCGGCTGGAGCCCACCTTCCTCGATCCGGAGTTTCCCTTCGAATGGGCCGGTCTCTACGACTTGCCGGCCACCGGTTCCGCCCTGCACCTGGGCGAAGGACCCGATCCCGCCATGGCCGCCGCACTCGTGCCGATCGCTGCCAAAACCGATGCCGCGTGGATTACCGCACAAGAGCAGGCAGTGCGCAGCTTTGCCGAGACTCCCACACCCGTCGCTCCCGGCAAACCTTTCGTCGGCGGCCTTGAGCTTCGGGAACTCCTTCTCCCCAGCTTCCCCGCTACCTTCCCGCTGCAACCGCTGCGCCCCGGACTCCACGTTCTCTTCACCCAACACCATCCCGACGAGTTCGGTGCCACCGTGCGCCGTGGTCACGACCTGTTGGTTCCGTGGCGGACGCAGGCCTTCGCCGCCGACCACGAACACGACGAAGCAGTCACTTCCGTGGGCGTCAGCTTCGCCGGCGACCTGGACGGCCAACGCCTCAACGAATACCTCAGTCATCTCCTGCGCACCAAGGGCACCGACATTTTCCGCAGCAAGGGTGTGCTCGCCGTGCGCGGCACCGACAAGCGTCTCGTTTTCCAGGGCGTGCACATGCTCTTCGACGGCAAGTTCGACCGCCCTTGGGCACCGGGCGAGGAACGCCGCAACACCTTCGTCTTCATCGGTCGCAACCTCGATCGCAAAGCCCTGATGGCCGGGTTCAAGGCCTGCCTCGCGCCCTGATCGGCTCCAGCTCCAACGTATTTGTTTTATGGATATATCCTACCTTGTCACCCTGAGCATCACCGGGTTTGCGGTGGCGTTTCTCCACGCCATCATTCCCACGCACTGGCTGCCTTTTGTCATGGTTGGCCGCGCCCGCGCGTGGTCCCACCGGCGCACGTTGGCAGCCGTGGCGATGGCGGGAGGCGGCCACCTGCTCGCCACCACGGCGCTGGGCGTCGCCATCGCCCGCTTTGGCTTCGAACTCGATCACCATTTCGAGGAAGTCTTCCACTGGACGGTTGCCGCCGTCCTCGTGGGACTGGGGGCTTGGCTGGCCTTTCGGGCACCGCACGGGCGGGAGTGCAGCCATTGCCAGGGCAACCCGCAGAAGTTCCAACCTGACGGCACAGACCGAGCCGCGCTTTGGGGCCTGTTTCTGACCCTCACCCTTTCGCCCTGTGAGCTGTTCCTGCCGGTGTATCTCACGGCTGTGCCCTACGGTTGGCCCGGCGTCATCTGGTTGAGCGGGGTGCTGGCCGTCGCCACCCTCGGCGGTATGCTGTTGCTCACTGCGCTTACGCTTCAGGGAGTCACCCGGCTGCGCTGGCCGTGGCTGCGTGACCCGAACCCCCGATTGGTCGGTGGTCTTCTCGCGGGCCTCGGCATTGCGACGGTCGCCCTGCCGCACGGGCATTGAGCCACGGCCCGGAAATTCCCCCGCCACTGCGCCCGGGGTTGGCCAAAGCCAACCCCGGAATGCCGGCAGGCTCGTTTTTTCCAAAATCAGTTTTGCGCCGATCGGGGCCGAAGGTTCAGGCTGGGACCCTATGTTCGAACTCTCCGGCACCATTAAAAAGATCTTCGAGGAGCAAACCTTTGGCAGTGGCTTCAACAAAAAGGAATTTGTCGTCACGACCGACACCGACCGCTATCCGCAGGACATCAAGTTTGAAACCGTAAAGGACAAGACCAGCCTGCTCTCCGCCCTGCAGGAGGGCGACAAGGTCAAGGTGTCGTTCGATATCCGCGGTCGCGAGTGGAAGGAGAACTACTACGTGAATCTCAACGCGTGGAAGATCGAGGCACTGGGCGACGGAGCCACCACGGCAGACGACGATGGTCCCCCTCTGCGTGAACCCGAAATGGGCGCGGGTGAGGTCGACGAGGAGCCTCCCTTCTAAGCGGCCGTCTCCCCCATCCCATGATCCGATCCGCACTGCTCAGCCTCGCCGGACTGGTCGTTGCCGTTTCGATCGCAACCGCTCAATTGGTCGAGCACGGTCCGTGGATAGGTGAACTGGGCGCACGATCGGCGGAAGTGCGGTTGTTCATCAACGAGGACCGGCTGACCAGCCTGGAGGTGAGCAAGACGCGCTATTTCAGCCAGATGCAAACCTTTGCCCAACGCGCACGCCGGGAAGGCGAGCCGGAGGGCCTGGCGGTGTTCCGCCTGCTGCGCCTTGAGCCGGACACCACCTACTACTGCCGCGTGCGGGCGGGTCGCGTGCGGGAGTATACCAGCATCGGAACCTTTACCACGCTGCCCCTGCCCGGCCAGCCCACGTCGTTCCGTTTTGCGTTTGCCTCCAACCACCAGACGGATTCCGAAGCGGGGGCATTTTCCGAAATCCGTTACCAAAAGCCCCGACTGTTCTTTCACCTGGGCAATGCGTTGAGTGCCGATGCCTCCCGGCCAGAGGACACCGCCGGATGGCTGGGGATCTACGAGCGTTTTTTTGAGTCATTCACCCAAGCCGAGCTGTATCGCGACGTGCCCTTCATCTACACGTGGGATGCCAACGACTATGGCGGCGAGGCCAGCCACCTCGCCTACCGGAGATTCTTTTCGCACTATCCGCTGCCCGCCGACGCGCCCGATGCCACGGAGGAAACGACCCTCAATCCGATTTCACAAAGCTTCAGTGTCGGGCGCGTGCGCTTTGTAGTGCTGGACACCCGGACCGATCGCACGACCCCCGATGCCAAAAACCCCACTCTGCTGGGCGAATGGCAATGGGGCTGGTTGCAGCAGGAGCTGAAAGCCGCCGCGCTCAGCCATCCGCTGATCTTCCTGGTTTCGTCGGTGCCGTGGCACACCAACCGCGGCGTATCCGGCAGCGACGACCACTGGGGTTATTACGCGGACGAGCGGGAAAAAATCGAAACATGGCTCGCGGCGGAAGGGATCGGCAACGTGGTCATCCTGTCGGGCAACGCCGGCTTTCTGGCTGCCCGGATTGGCAGCGGTGCGCCCGGTGACCTGACCGAACTGCAAGCTGGCGTGATTGACCAATTGATCGAACCGGTGATTGGCAGCTGGACCGACGGCCCCCTGTTGCCCAACCCAACCGAGGAGTTTTTTGGCGTGGTGGAAATCGATGACCTGCGGACCCGGATCGAAGTGGTTTTCCGGGGCATGAACCAACATGGCCGGGATCGATTCACCGCATCATTCACGGTGCCCGCGAAATGATCACTCGCGCGTGCTTTACCTGCCGCGTGCTGGTCGTCGCGGGGTTGATGGCGGGTCCGGTCGGGGCCAATCCGGACCCGGTTTTGCTGCGTGTCGCAGCGGCCTCCAACCTGACGTTCGTTTCCGAAAAACTCGGCGCGGAGTTCATGGCCCACTACCCGCATGTCCGGATCGAGTTTTCGCATGCGGCTTCCGGCAACCTGGTCGCACAGATTCGGCATGGCGCCCCCTTTGATGTGTTGCTGGCGGCCGACCTGGCATACCCCGCGGCTTTGATCGAGAGTGGTCACTCCGCGATGGAGAAACCCCAGGTCTTCGCCACCGGGATCTTGATGTTATGGCCGAAGCCGGCCGAGACCGATGTGGCCCGGCTCCTGCGCAGTCCGCAGACTCGCCGTCTCGCCATCGCCCACCCCGACATCGCCCCCTACGGCAGCGCCGCCCGCGACTGGCTGCGGGCAAACGAGCTCTGGGCGGACGTGAGCCCCAAGATCGTGATGGGGGAAAACGTCGCCCAGACCCTGCAGTTCGTGGCCAGTGGCCATGCCGAAATCGGGTTCATCGCCGCTTCCCTTCTGGCAGCGAATCCGGGCCTGGGTGAAGGTAGGGAAGTGGCGGTGCCGGCGACCTCGCTGGCCCATGGAGCCATCCCGTTGCGACGTTCAGCTCATCCCGAAGCAACGGCGCGGTTCCTGGCCTGGCTGGCTTCGCCCCCCGCGCAGGAGATCCTGGCAGCGAACGGTTATCGCGCGCCTTGATCCGGCGCGTCCCCGCCGCCACGGTTGTAGTTCTTGGAAGACGCCGCATTCAGCTCCTGGTTTCTCTCCCCGCCCCTGTGGCAGGCGCTCTGGCTTACCCTCAAGCTGGCCACCATCACCACGATTTTGCTCGGCCTGGTCGGGTTGCCTTTGGCGCATTGGCTCAACATCACGCAACGCCGGTGGGCCCCACTGGCGGAAGCGCTGGTGACTTTGCCGATCGTGCTCCCGCCCACGGTGATCGGGTTCTATCTGTTGATCGCATTTTCGCCGCAACATCCGCCGGGCAGTTGGTGGGTGGCGCTGACCGGTGAACCGCTTTCCTTCACTTTCGAGGGACTGGTGATCGCCTCGGTCATCTACTCGCTGCCCTTTGCGGTGCAGCCGTTTCAGGCGGCCCTGCGCGGCGTGCCAACAGAGTTGTTGGACGCCAGTCGCGCGAGCGGCGCGACTGCCTGGCGCACGTGGTGGCGGGTGCACCTGCCGTTGGCCAAGCGGGGCATCGGCGCCGGGCTGACTCTGGGGTTTGCCCACACCCTGGGCGAGTTCGGGGTCGTGCTGATGATCGGCGGGTCGATCGCCGGTGAAACCCGTGTGGCCAGCATCGCCCTCTACGACGAGGTGCAAAAACTCAACTATCCCGCGGCACATGCCTTCGCCGCCACGCTGCTGGCGATCTCCTTCGTCCTGCTCGTCATCATCGCCATCCTGCAGCGACGCGACCGGGCGTGACCTCAGATTGCTCAGATTGACGCAGATGCAATTGGCTGAGCTTGGAATAGCCTAATTTAGATCTGAGCTCTCTGCGAAATCTGCGGTTTTAGACAGCTCCAGCAGGCTGACGGCTCTACTCGCCTCAGCTCACTCCTGTAAAAACTACACCGGTTCGGCGCGAAAGCGTGGGATCGCCTGGCCATCGATCATGACCCGTTCGCTCCACATCGCATGCGGCCGCACCCAGAGACCCCGTTCACCATAAAGCGCGCGGTAGACCACCAACGGCTCCAGGGTTTCGGAGTGCCGACAGATTTCGATGACCTCGTATTCCCCACCTTTGTAGTGCCGGTAGCGACCCGGTTGAGGATCGACCGGCAACGGTGGCAAAGGCTCCCCGGCGGCCATGTTCAGAGCACCCAGGTGGCCAGTTGCAGGAAGACCAGGAACCCCACCATGTCAGCCGCCCCGGTGACGAAGATCGACGAGCTCTGCGCCGGATCAAAATTGAACTTCTTGAGCGTCAGCGGAATCGCGGCCCCGGCAAAACCGGAAAACGTCATGGTAAAGACCATCGCCGCCAGCACAACACCCGCGATCGTCATGTCATGGGTGAACAGGGCGACCACCCCGGCCGTGAGCACGCCAATGATGACGCCGTTTAAAAAACCCTTGAAGGATTCGCGGACACAGATCCCCAGGCTGTCCCGCGGCTGGATCTCATCCACCGCCAGGCTGCGAATGAGCACCGCGAGGGTTTGGGCGCCAGTGTTGCCACCCAGGTTCACGATAACGGGCATGATGACGGCCAACACCGTGATCTGGGCGATTTTTTCCTCGTAGAACGTCACCACCCACGCCGCCAGGCTGATGGTGAGCAGATTGACGATCAGCCACGGATTGCGTTTGCGCAGGCTGTCAAAAATCGGGTCCAGAATGCCCTCGTCCGCACCGGCACCCACCATCTTTTGGATATCCTCGGTCGCCTCGTCCTGCACGATGTCGAGCACGTCATCGTGAGTCACCACCCCAACCATGATCCCGTCCGCATCCACCACGGGCAACGCCGCCAGGTTGAACTCCGCCATCCGTTGCGCGACCTTCTCCCGGTCGTCCTCCGGGGCACACACCCCCCGCAGGTCCTCCCGCACGATGTCCACGATCCGGGAACCCCGCCGGGCCAGCAGTAGTTCCCGGATGGATACCACACCCTGCAGGTGCCCCGCCCCGTCGAGCACGTAGACGTAATAGATGTTTTCGAGCTCCTCGCGCTGGCGGCGGATGTCCTGAATGGCGTGCTCAATGGTGTCCTCGTCCTTCACCGCGGCAAAGTCCGTGGTCATCACGCCACCCGCCGTCTCCGGATCGTAGGAGAGCAGCTTGTTGATGTCCTCCGCCGTCTCCGGCTCGACGCTGCTCATCAACCGCTCGCGATCCTCGTCCTCCAGCTCGGCCACCACGTCGGCCGCGTCATCGGGATCAAACTCCTCGATCATCGCAACGGCCCGGTGCTCGCGCATCGCCGTCAAGACATCGGCCGCGGCATCCTCGTCCATTTCGGCCAGGATATCCGCCGCCTTGGATTCGCTGACCTTGCGGAGGACCTCCCGCCGCTCATCGACCTCAAATCGTTGCAATGCCCGGGCCAGGACAACGTTGGAGATTTCCTCCAAGCGCTCGCCTTCAAACGCAACCAACTCCTCGAAGCTGGCCTCGAGGACTTCTTCTTCCTCTTGGGCTTCGATCTCGGAGGAATCTGCCGGGTTGACGCTCATGGAGGCGGAGGATCGTAGGTGGTCTACTCTTTCTGACAATGCCCGATAATACCGGAATTGGTGACGTTCCCGCGGCGTTGAGATTTTGCGATTGCCCGCTCCGACTACTCTCGAATCTCTTCACGAAGCGTGCGGCACAAAGCATCCCTCATTGTCACCCTCATTGCGTGGTTGTTTGCCACGGGGAGCCACTGGGACCTGGTGCAAACCTTCGCCTGGGGCAAAATGTTCGCGAAATATTCGCAAACCATGTCCTACGCCGATGCCGCGCGGCTCACCTTCACGGCCGACAACTTCTGCGGCATCTGTGAATTTGTGCAGGAAGCCGACACCAGCGACGATCCCGCCGCCCCGGCGAAGGCCGGGTCCCGGGAGATCACCCTGGCATTGGGACAGGACGCTCGCGTCATCGTACCCCGCCCGGACAGTTCACCCTGGTCACTGCGCGAACCGAGACTGCCCCGCCCGCTGGGCGGAGCTCGCCCCACCCCCCCGCCCCGCGCCTAAGCACCCCCTCGGTTCCGACCGCATCGTTTCCGCCTCTTGACCCTCCCGACGAGGAGAGGCGTCCGCCTGCACGTCCGGCGGTCGCGTGCATATCCATATATTCACTACATTCCCATGTCTGCTCACAAACTTTCCCTTACCTTGCGCGCCTGGTGCGCGTTCTCTCTCACGGCTGCCGCGGCGATGGCTCGTCCCGACAGCCACGCTCCCATCGGCGTGATGGGTGACCATACCCACGACCGGGGCGAATGGATGACGTCCTATCGCTACATGACCATGTCGATGGGCCCCAACTACAACGGTGGCTCCTCCATCACACCCGCTGAGGTTTTGGCCGACTTCATGGTCGCTCCCCTCAACATGACCATGGACATGCACATGGTCGGAGCCATGTATGCGCCGACCGACCGACTCACCCTCATGGCCATGCTCAACTACATCGAGATGGACATGGACCATGTCACGCGCATGGGCATGGAGTTCACCACCAAGAGTGACGGCTTTGGCGACACCGGTCTCAGTGCGCTCTATTCGCTCATCAAAAATGACTCCAACCACCTGCACCTCAACTTCGGGATGAGTCTTCCTACCGGCGAAATCGACGTGCGTGACGCCACTCCCATGGGTCCGAACAGCCTGTTGCCTTATCCCATGCGACTCGGCTCCGGCACTTACGATCTGAAACCCGGCATCACCTGGGCCCACTACGAGGGATCCTGGTCATTTGGTGCCCAGGCGATGGGAACCATTCGACTCGATGAGAACGACCGGGACTACACCCTCGGAGATCGCCTTGATCTCACCACCTGGGCCGCAATCAAACTCACCGATGAACTGAGTGTTTCCGCTCGTCTGACCTACGCCAATTGGGGCGACATTGAAGGCGCAGACGCTCGTCTTAATCCGATGATGGTGCCAACGGCGCGCACCGACCTGCGGGGTGGCTCTGAATCCGCTGCCCTGATCGGGCTCAACTACGAATTCCCCGGCGGCGTGGGACATCGTCTCGCGGTGGAATACGGCCAAGTGATCGACCGTGATCTCGACGGCCCCCAACTCGGCAACGACGACATGCTGACCCTCGGTTGGCAATGGTCGTTCTAACCCGCGCTCAACCCTTTCCTTCCATGAAATCATTGCTACCGCATTTCATCGCGGCAGGCGTTTTCGCCGCGGCACTTTCGGGATCAGCTCAAACCGCTCCACTTACGTTGGAGCCCGTGGTGACCACCACCGCACGCACCCAAGATCCCCTTGTCGTCATCACCGATCCGCGTGCTGCCGCCCAGCCTGCCCCCGCCCACGACGGGGCTGATATCCTTAAAAATATTCCCGGCTTCGCGGTCATTCGCAAGGGAGGCACCGACGGTGATCCCATGTTCCGCGGCATGGCGGGCTCCCGGCTCGGCATCATCGTCGAAGGTGAGGAAGTTCTCGGCGGCTGCGGCATGCGCATGGATCCGCCCACCGCCTACATCTTCCCAGCGGCCTATGATCGCATCACGGTGATCAAGGGGCCGCAGGCCGTGCGTTATGGCCCGGTCAGCCCGGCTGGCGCCGTCCGATTCGAACGTGACTTCGAGCGTCGAAAAGAGCCCGGATCGTCCGGGTTCGCCACCGCCACGCTGGGGTCATTCGAACGCCGCGATGGTGCATTTGATCTGCGGGGAGGCACAGCGGATTGGCAGGGTCGCATCGCCACGACCTACGCTTCTATGGACGACTATGAGGACGGCAGTGGCCAAACGGTGCACTCGGCTTATGAACGATGGAGCACACATGCCGCCTTGGCTTGGAGTCCGGCGGACCACACGTTTGTCGAACTCACCGGTTCACTCAGCGACGGCGAAGCCGCCTACGCGGACCGCATGATGGATGGCCGGCGCTTCGATCGTCAAAACGCCGGCCTGCGGTTCCGTCACCAACCCACGGTTGGCCGCGTTCGCTCCATCGAAGCCCAAGCTTACGTCAACGCGGTGGACCACGTGATGGACAACTTCTCGCTGCGCACGTTTACCCCCACGATGATGATGCCGGGCATGACGGTCGCGAATCCGGATCGGCTGACCTACGGCGGGCGCATTGAGTTGGATCTGGATCTCGTGGACGCGCTGGATCTCGACGTGGGTCTCGACCACCAAAGCGACCAACACCGCATCCGCCGCACGATGAACCAAGCAGCCATGCCTTTCACGGCGATGCCCCGGTCGCCCAATGCGACGTTTCATCAAACCGGCGTCTTCGCGGAGGCGGCTTACGCCATTTCCCACGACCGCCGTATCTTCGGCGGACTGCGGGCCGACTCCTGGCGGGCGCGAGACCAACGATCGGTGGTGCGCGTGGGCATGGGTGGAAACACGGCTCCCAATCCCACCGCCCAGACGCAGCGCACCGAAGTATTGCCCGGAGCGTTTTTTCGCCTCGAACAAGACCTTCCGTCGGGTTCAACCCTGTTCATCGGGGTGGGTCACACCGAACGGTTTCCGGACTACTGGGAGTTGGTAGCGCCGGAAAGTGCGACATCCCTCAGTGCTTTTCAGCTGGATCCCGAGGCGACCACCCAGGTCGACATGGGCTGGTTACTGCAGTCCGGGCCACTTGACCTTTCGCTATCCGTCTTCGCCAACCAGATCGACGACTACATTCTGATCCAGCGCAATACACTCAAACCCCACGGCATGGCCGATGGTTTCCGCAAAGCGACCATCGCCCGCAACATCGATGCGTATAGCTTGGGGGGCGAATTCAGCCTGGGTTACCGCCTTGCCGAAAACTGGCGCGGCGACCTCAGTCTGACGGCCGTGCGAGGCACCAATGAAACGGACGACCTGTCCCTGGCGCAGCTGCCACCACTCGAGGGGCGGCTGGGGCTCACCTACGAGAAATCCTCCTGGTCAACGGGGCTGCTCTGGCGGATCGTCGCGGCTCAGGACCGGGTTGCCATCGATCAAGGCAACATCGTCGGCCAGGACCTCGGCACGTCACCCGCCTTTGACGTGGTTTCAATCAACGCCAGTTGGGCCCCCACCGAACGGCTCCGCATTTCCGCCGGAATCGATAACCTGCTGGACGTGACCTACGCCGAACACGTCAGCCGCGGCGGATCTCCGGTCGCGGGATTTATCCAAACCACTCGCGTCAACGAACCCGGTCGCTTCGCTTGGTTGAAGTGCGACTACCAATACTGAACCCATCATGAAAAACCTCCCTCTCACAAAAATCCTGACCCGCCTGATACTGGCACTGCTTCTGCCCGTTGGCCTGTGGGCTACAGAAAAGACCGAAGCTGAAGAGGCCGAGCCGACCGGCTGCAGTTGCAGTGTCGCGGCTCCGACCGAGGCCGAAGCTGAAAGCTGGGCCATTCGTGGAGTCATCGAATCCGTGCTCAGCGAGCGCGATGCCCTGCTGGTCAAACACGAGGAAATCCCCGGGTTCATGCGGGCCATGACCATGATGTTCCAGGTCGACCCTGCGTTATTGCCCAAGGTCAAGTCGGGCGACAACCTGACTGCCACCATGAAACGAGCCGAAGGCGGCGGTTGGCTGCTGGAGGACGTCGAGATTGTGGATTCATGACCTTCCGATCGACAGCGACATTCCGGGCCCTCGGCACTCTACTGCTGAGTGTGCTCCCGTCGCTGCTGCTCGCGGCCGCGTCACTGGAGTTCCGGGAATTGCCCCTGCCTGCTCAGGCGGGTTCGGCTTTTCCCGACTTGGCAAGTGCGCAGGACGGCAACGTCTACGTCTCCTGGACTGAGCCCATCTCCGCCGACTCACATCGGTTGTTGATCGCCCGATTCGACCGCGAGACCGATGCCTGGGGAGAGCCTCATGTCGTCAGCTCCGGAAGCGGTTGGTTCCTGAACTGGGCGGACACCCCGGTGATCGCCACCGGACTGCGCGGCCGGGTGGCCGCGGCCTGGTATAGGGAAAATCCCGACGGCGGTTATCATGCCATGGTCAGCACCTCGACGGATTTTGGGGCAACGTGGACCGCTCCTTCCCGGCTTACCGACGAAAGCGAGGTGGTCGAGTTCGTTGAACTCGTGCCCCTGCTCAACGGCGCCTGGCTGGCCGTCTGGCTGGACGGACGCAACCGGGCGGACTCGGGCAACATGCAGTTGCGTTCCCGCGTGCTCGGTAGTGATGAAGCGGATACGGTGGTTGACCCCCGGGTGTGCGACTGTTGTCCGATCGCTACGCTCGTGCTGCCGAATGGCGTGGTGGTGGCCGCCTATCGGGATCGCTCTGCTGATGAAGTGCGGGACATTGCCTACCGGCGTTACAGCCGGGGCACGTGGTCGGAAGCGGCAGCGCCTGTCCAGGACGGCTGGGTGATTGCCGGCTGTCCCGTCAACGGTCCCAGCCTCAGCCGCCGCAGCGGCAATGTAACCGCCGCATGGTTCACCGGGGCCAACGACACGCCCCAGGTGCTGGCCGCGCGATCGAACAACCTGACGCGGTCGTGGAACCTGGTGATTCGGGTCGATGAACCCACCAAGCCGACCAAGGGCATGGTGTCCTCCGCCGTTTTGCGCGACGGTTCGAGTTGGGTCGGCTGGCTGGAAGGGGCCGGTGACTACGCCCTGCGCGCGATCCATGGCGACGGCAGTCTCGGTGCGGTAAACCGCCTGGCCGGCGCCGTGGACGACGGTACCACCCCGCGCATGTTGTTGCTCGACAACCGCTCCGATCGCCCCGCTCGGTTTCTCATCGCCTCTACCCGGAACGATCGTGTGGTCACGACAATCGGCGCTTTGCCCGCCGATCCCAACGCTCCAATCGACGACTGCGGCTGCAGCCCGGAAGAGGCTGCTACCCGCGGTCACGCCGTGGAGGGCGAGATCGTTTCCCTGCTGCCGGAACGAGACGCCTTGCTGGTGGCGCACGAAGAAGTGCCCGGGGTAATGCCGGCAATGACCATGGCCTTCCAGGTTGACCGCCGGGTGCTCGGTTTGGTCCGACCCGGCCAACGACTCAGCGCCCGCATGGAACGCCGGGACGACGGCAAATGGTGGCTTTTCAGCATCCGAATCCTGGCCGATTCGACCCCTTGACAGGTTTTGATATAATCCGGCTTCTCCGCCGTGATGCATACTTGGTTCCAACGCCGACACACCCACCCCCGCACTACTCTGCTGGGGATCGTGCTGGCGTTGAGTGTGGTCTGGATCGGCGCGCTGCACTACGCCCCTGCAGCCCATGAGCACCTGCATCATGATGCCCACGACGAAGACCACCACTGCGTGGTTGAGATTTTCGCGGATGGCGTGCTGTCGGATGTCGTGGAACTCCATGTCGCCTTGGCCGCGGAGATTATCGCGACGGAAATCACCGTGCGATCCGAAGTTTGGTTGGAGGAAACAAAGCACCTGCGCCCGCCGGGGCGGGCACCCCCGTTAGGCTGAGCAAAACCTAAAAATCTCTCCGTATCCATCGTCGGTCCACTCCGGGGCCGCCGCTATGATGGGTTCGTTTTGCTCCTTTTGGGCGCAGAAGTGTGCGTTCGCGCCCCTCTTGAACACCTAACATGAAATATATACTTTCCACTCTATCACTAGGCTTGGCTGTCACAGTCTCAGCTCAAGTCACTCCCCCCGCTTCGGGTGATGATCCGGTGCAACTCGACACCTTTGAGGTGTCATCGCATCCTTACGCCCGAAACTCCAATGAAATTGCCCAGCCCACCAGTGTTCTCGGTGGACAGGCCCTCGACGTTCGCCAGGGACTCAACCTCGGCGACCTCGTTGCCCAGGAACCCGGGCTCAGTTCAACCTACTTCGGCCCGGGAGCCGGCCGTCCCGTAATTCGCGGCATGGCGGGACCACGCGTAGCCGTGCTGCAAAACGGCGCGGACATGATCGATGCTTCCGCCCAGAGCCCCGACCACGCAATCGCCCTCGATCCCCTGTTGATCGAACGTGTGGAAATCACCCGCGGACCTGCGGCATTGATTCATGGCGGTTCCGCCATTGGCGGTGCCGTTAATATCGTGACACATCGCATTCATAACTCCCTGCCCGACTCTGCCTTGCAAGGCCGTATCGAAGGCCGCGTAGGCAGCGTCGATGAAGAAGTCTCGGGAGGTATTGTGCTCGAGGGTGCCGCCGGCCAATTCGCATGGCACTTCGACACCTTCTATCGCGAAACCGACGACATCGAAATTCCGGGGTTCGCCGAAAGCAAATATCAGCGCCGACTCGAAGAGGAGGATGAGCATCACGACGAGGACGAAGACCACGACCACGAAGAAGAGGATCATGACGAGGACGAACATGAGCACGAAGAGGAAGAAGAAGCCTTTGGCACCTTGCCCAACTCGTTTGTGGAGACCCAAGGCGGTGCGTTCGGCCTGAGCTGGATCACCGACAACGGCTACGTCGGCGCTTCCTTCAGCATGTTCGATTCAACCTACGGTCTTCCCCCCGGAGCGCACAACCACGCCCATGACCACGAGCATGAAGATGAACACGACGAGGAGCATGAGGACGAAGAGCATCATGATGAAGACGAGCATGAGCACGGCGAGGAAGAGGTGATCACCCTCGACCTCGAACAAATCCGCTTCGATCTCGAGGGCGAGTTCCGGGGCATTGCCGGCCTGCAGTCCCTGCAATGGCAGTTGGCTTACGCCGACTACGAACATCGGGAATTCGAAGGTGATGATGCTGGCACTTTCTTCGCCAACGAAGGTTTCGACTTCCGGGTCGACGCCCTCCACCAGCCTTGGGGTGACTGGCAGGGAGCCATTGGCTTCGAATGGAGCTACTCCGACTTCTTCGTCGAAGGAGCTGAAGCCTTTGTGCCCCCGACGGAAACCAACATCTACTCGTTGATGATCTTCGAAGAGTTGGAAACGGGCCCCAACATCTTCCAGTTGAGCGGCCGAATCGACTCCCAAACCGTTGATGTAATCGATGACACCGGACGCGACAATGACGGCACGGGCTGGGCCACTTCCTTTGGCGTGGTTCATCAAGCCAACGAAGATTGGAGTGTCGCCACTTCGCTCTCGCTCACCGAACGTCTTCCCACCGCCACCGAGTTGTTTGCCGACGGACCACACATCGGCACCAACGCTTATGAAATCGGCGACCCCAATCTGGACAACGAACAGGCCCTCGCCATCGACGTGAGCCTGCGCAAAAGCGGCCAGTTACTCTCCGGCGCGGTGACAGGATTCTTCAATGAATTCGATGGCTACATCTACGAAAACGCCACCGGGGAAGAGGAAGACGAGTTGCCGGTCTATCAATTCACTCAACGTGATGCCCGATTCTACGGGATCGAAGCCGAAGGGATGCTGCATCTTTTTGACACGGAACAAGGCCACTTGGACCTGACGTTCGGTTTCGACTTCGTGGAGGCTGAAAACAAGACGGACGGCACCGATCTGCCCCGGATTCCTCCGATGCGCTATCGGGTGGGAGCTGCTTGGGAATACCAGGCCCTGCGGTTGGGCACCGAGATCGTGTTCGCGGACGCACAGGACAAGCTTGGTCCCAACGAGCTTCGCACGGATGCCTACGAGCTGTGGTCGGCCTACGCCGCCTACCGGTTCGTGACCGGCAACACCACTTGGGATCTTTTGCTGCGTGGCACCAACCTGACCGACAGTGAGGCCCGCCTGCACACGTCCTTTGTGAAGGACTTTGCTCCCCTCCCGGGACGCAACGTCAGCCTGAGCGTGCGGATGAGTTTCTAAAACATCCCATTAGTTCCCTCCGTGCCGTGAGTGCGCCTTGTCCTGAGGCCGCTCGCGGCCACCGGAGAACGGAAATCGGCACCGGAAGGAGAAATCCGAGGAACATTGACATAGCCGCGGGAGACTATCGGTTGGAATCTCGCGATGATCCGAAAACTCCAGAAGCACCGCCTTCGCCCGCGCCTCGCCGCACTGGGGGCCGTGTTGGCATTGGGCGTCGTCTGGATCGGAGCGCTGTATTTTTCTCCCACCGCCCACGCACATGTGCACAACGATGCGCATGAGGCCGACCACCACTGTGTGGTGGAAGTCTTCGCCGACGGCGTGCTTTCCGACGTCTTGGAATTGCAGGTCAGTTTATTGGCGACCGTGGTCACGGCGGAAAGGGTCCAGACCCACGATGTGTGGGTGGGAGAGAACAAGCACCTGCGCCCGCCGGGCCGGGCCCCCCCGTTGGGCTGAGCAAATAATCCCTCCCTCCCGAGGTGATCGCCGCCCAAACGGGGCTCCAGCAGGCGACCACTCGTTTTTGCTCAAACCTGCGCACGCTTAATCCATGTGCGCCCCTTCTGCTGCCTGACATGAAATCACTTTTCTCCCTTATACCTTTGGGTGCCGCCACCTTGGTCCTCGCCCAAACCACCCCCCAACTGCCGGTGGATGATCCCGTGCACCTCGACGAATTCGAAGTGACCACGCATCCTTATGCCCGCAGCCAATCTGAAATTGCCCAGCCTACGAGCGTGCTCGGAGGTGAAGCCCTTGACCTGCGCCAAGCGCTTAACCTCGGCGATCTCGTTGCCCAGGAGCCCGGCGTCAGCTCCACCTATTTTGGCCCGGGTGCCGGCCGCCCCGTCATCCGCGGCATGGCCGGGCCCCGCATCGCCGTCCTGCAAAACGGTTCTGATGTCATCGATGCCTCGACCATCAGTCCCGACCACGCGATTTCCATGGATCCCCTGCTCATCGAACGCGTCGAGATCACTCGCGGCCCCGCGGCCCTGCTGCAAGGGGGCTCGGCCATCGGCGGCGCGGTCAACGTCGTCACCCACCGCATCCATACCTCCCTGCCCGACGAGGGCGTGCAAGGGCGGATCGAAGGCCGGGTGGGATCGGTCGACGAAGAACTGTCCGGTGGTGTGGTGCTCGAAGGCGCGATCGGCCAACTCGCCTGGCACTTTGACACGTTTTACCGGGAAACCGAAGACATCGACATCCCCGGGTTCGCCGAGAGCAAATACCTGCGCCGTTTGGAAGCGCTCGAAGAGGAAGAGGAACACCACGACGAGCACGAGGACGAGGAACACGACGAAGACGAACACCATGATGACGAACACGAGCACGAAGAGGAGGAGGAGGCCTTTGGCACCGTGCCGAATTCATTTGTTGAGACCAGCGGTGGCGCATTTGGCCTGAGCTGGATTACCGACAACGGTTACGTCGGCGCTTCCTTCAGCATGTATGACTCCAAATACGGCATCCCCCCGGGTGCCCACAGCCACGAGCATGGCCACGAGGAGGACGAGGAACACCACGACGAAGACGAGGAGCACCATGAGGAGGACGAGCACGAAGACGAACACGGCCACGGGGAAGAGGAACTGGTTTCCATCGACCTGGAGCAGCGTCGCTTCGAACTCGCGGGCGAGGCGCGGGAACCGTTCGCGGGCCTGCAAGCCCTCCGCTGGCAAGCCGCCTTCGCCGATTACGAGCACACCGAACTCGAGGGCGACGAGGTGGGCACCGTCTTCACCAATGAAGGCTACGACATTCGGATCGACGCCCTGCATCAACCCTGGGGCAACTGGCAGGGTGCCATTGGCTTGGAGTGGAGTTTCTCCGATTTCGATGCGGTCGGCGCCGAGGCGTTTGTGCCGCCCACCGAAACTGAGATTCTCTCCCTGATGATTTTTGAGGAGCTCGAATCCGGCCCCAACATCTTCCAACTCAGTGCACGCGTGGATTCTCAATCCATTTCGGTCAACGACGGCACGGGGCGTGACGCGGATGGCACCGGCTGGGCAACGTCTTTCGGTGTGGTGCACACGATCTCCGAGGACTGGAGCATCGCGACTTCGCTGTCGCTGACCGAACGGGTGCCCATTGCCCAGGAATTGTTTGCCGACGGTCCGCACATCGGAACGAATGCCTACGAAATCGGCGACCCCACGCTCGACAACGAGCAATCACTCGGAATCGACGTAAGCCTGCGCAAGAGCGGGGAATTGTTCTCCGGCGTGCTGACCGCCTTCGCCAACGACTTCGACGGTTACATTTACGAAGACCCGACGGGCGAGGAAGAGGATGAGCTCCCGGTATATGTGTTTACCCAGCGCGACGCCCGCTTCTATGGAGTGGAGGCCACCGGCATGCTGCATGTCCTCGAGACCGAGAACAACCATCTCGATCTCACCTTTGGCTTGGATTTCGTCCACGCCGAGAACCGAACCGACAATACCTACCTGCCGCGAATTCCGCCGATGCGCTACCGGGCGGGAGCAGAATGGGAATACAAAGCGCTGCGACTGGGCACCGAGATCATCTTCGCCGAAGGCCAGGATGACCTCGCCCCGGATGAGCTCCCCACCGATGCTTACGAATTGTGGTCGGCCTATGCCGCCTATCGTTTTGTCACGGGCAACACCACGTGGGACCTCCTGCTGCGCGGCCACAACCTGACCGACAGTGAAGCCCGGATGCACACATCCTTCCTCAAGGACATTGCGCCCCTCCCCGGCCGCAACGTCAGCCTGAGCGTGCGGATGAGTTTCTGATTTCAGAATCAGCAACCCGGTGTTCGTCCGGAACACCGGGTTGCTTTCCGAATTGATAAACCAGGGGATTCGTTTCGCGATAGCGCGTTATGAACCTCAAAAAGCTCAAGGCGGCCGAGGAGTCGTTTCTCAAAACCTACCCCGGTGGATTCGACCACCCCGAGTTCGAGGCGGTCGCGAAGAAACACAAGGTGGACCAAATGACTGCCGCCGCCAGGGAACACCTGGCCAAGGCCAAGTTTAATGACCCCGCCGAGGTCACCGAGCAGATAATCAAGCTGGTGAGCAAATCCTCCCTGGTCTCCCTCTTCGAGAAGCCCAGGTTTCGTGACACCGTGCGCAGCATGGGCACCATTGAGCGCGACACTTTGGCGGACGGCATGAAAAAGTTCCTGCACGGCAGCCGCCGCAAAGGTTTCGAAATGTTGGTCGCCACCTTAAAACCGCACAAACTGGCAAAGTGGTCCCTCATCACCATCCTGCCCAACTACTACCGGCCCCGGGACGAGGTTTTCGTCAAACCCACCACGGCCAAAGGGGTGATCGATCACTTCGAAATCGAAGGCCTGACCTACAAACCCTCTCCCACATGGGAATTTTATGACGGTTACCGCAACGCCGTGTTCGATATGAGATCCCGCGTGGATCCGGTGCTCGCGCCCAGCAACGCCGCTTTCCTCGGGTTCCTGATGATGAGCATGGGCGGCTGGAGCAAACCGGGCCGTAGATAATCAGACTCAATAACCGGGAGCATCGCCATTCGGATGGGCGGTGCTGCTGCCATTGGTCAGTCCAGCGGGAATCGGCCCCGGCATGCCTCGGTCGATGGCGGCCTGCACAATTGCAGCCGTCGCGGTGGCACCAATCCGTGTTACACCCAAGGCACGCACCGCGAGGGTGTCGTCGAGCGTGCGAACGCCGCCGGCGGCCTTGATCTGCACATTGGGACCGCTGTGTTCGCGCATGAGTTTAAGGTGCTCATGGGTCGCACCCTTATAGCTGTAGGAGCCGTCGGGTTGCTTCACCATGCCGTAGCCGGTGGAGGTCTTCACAAAAGCCACTTCAGCAGCCGTGCAGATCTCACACAGCTTGATGATGTGCTCGTTCTCCAGAAAATCGTTTTCGAAGATCACCTTGAGGATGGCACCATCCCGCACGCAGGCGGCATTCACCACCTCGACCTCGCGCTGAATAATGTCCCAATGCCCCCCGAGGGTGAGACCCGCATTGATGACAACATCGATCTCGGTTGCGCCTTCGGCGATGGAGCGTTCGGCCTCTGCAACCTTGGTTTCGAGGCAGTTGGCCCCCTGCGGAAAACCAGCGACCGCGCACACCTCGGTTTCGCTGCCTTCGAGTGCCGCCTTCGCCGCGACCACGGACATGGGCTGCACACAAACCGTCGCGCAACCATACCTGGCGGCCAACGCGTAGCCCTCCTGCAACTGGGCCGGGGTGAGCGTGGGGTGTAGCAGCGAATGATCGATCATGCGCGCCACATCGGTGACGGAGACGTCTGAGGGGGAGGAGGTCATGGCAAAAGACGTAGCCGGGCGACGACTCCGGTTACACCCGCCGGCTGACTGATCGTTGAGCGACTTACTCCTCCAAACCGAATACTGCCCGGGCGTAACTGTGGGCGTTGAACGGCTGCAGGTCGTCGGGTTGTTCACCCAGGCCGAGGAAGAAAATCGGCAGTTTGAGCTCGCGCCAGATGCCCACGATGGCTCCGCCGCGGGACGTGCCATCCAGCTTGGTCACGATAAGTCCCGTGAGGCCAAAACTCTGGTGAAAGGCCTTGGCCTGCTCAATGGAGTTGGAGCCAAGGGATCCATCCACCACAAGCCAGGAGTGATGCGGCGCGCTTTCGTCGTGCTTCTGCAGCACGCGACGGATCTTGGCCAACTCATCCATCAGGTTGGACTTGGTGTGGAGACGACCGGCGGTATCGACGAGCAGGGTGTCACAACCGCGGGATTTGGCCGCCTGCCAGGAATCGTAAGCCACTGCAGCCGCATCAGCGCCGGTGTGGCTCGCAACGATCGGCAGGTCGAGCCGCGTGGCCCACGACTTGAGCTGATCAACCGCGGCGGCCCGGAAGGTGTCGCAGGCGGCCAACATGACGGATTGCCCGTCGTTTTTGAGCAGGTGGCCGAGCTTGGCCGCACTGGTGGTCTTGCCGGAGCCGTTCACTCCGATCAGGGCGACCACCGTGGGTGATTCGGCCGCGGGCGTGATTTGTCCTTCGCTGCCTTCGAGGAGCCGCTCGAGCACGGCGGCACCGATAGCGGCGGCTTCCTGGCCCTTGAGACCCGAGTCCTTGCGGTAGGCTTTCTTGATCTCGTCGAGAATCTCCTCTGTCGTCTCGACGCCAAAGTCAGCGGTGTAGAGCGCTTCTTCGAGTTCGTTCAAGGAACCCGCGTCAATTTTACGTCCGCTGAAAAGCCCTCGTGTCGTCTGGCCAATGGCCGAGACGGTTTTCGAAAATCCGTCCTTAAATTTTTTGAAAATACCGAGCATTGAAAGGTGAAATTTGGAAATCAGGAAGTCAGGTGGTCATCCGCTGCGGCCAATACACTTTATCGTTAATGGCATGGGGGCAAAATTCAGAATCAACCCGTTGGTTAAACTACATGCCTTGAGGTATGATCGACCAATGGCAAAATGGACGTCTTCAAGCTCCTTGATGGCTTTGAGCTCCACCACAAGCTCGCCCTCAACCAATAGGTCGAGACGGTGCTCTCCCACTTCTTCACCATGTAAAGGATTGGCACGCTGACCTGGCGCCGAAACTCGATTCCACGCTTTCTCAGCTCATGTACCAGCGCCAGCTCATACACCGATTCCCAGAAACCCGGACCCAGTTCCCTGTGCACCGTTATCTCGGCATCAATCACCCTGCCGCTTAGCGCTTTGTTACCCAGCTCCCCCATTCCTGAGTTCCTGATTTCCAGATTCGAATCAGTCCCTACTCCGCCTTTCGGGCGTCGCGGCCGAGTTGGTCTTTCAGGCGGTCGAGGATGCCGTTCACAAAACGTTTGGAGTCGGCCGTGGAAAACTGCTTGGAGAGGTCAATCGCCTCATTGATCGACACGATTGGCGGGATGTCCTTGCGATGGAGCATCTCGTAAATGGCCATGCGCAGAATCGCCAGATCGATGCGGGCGATCCGATCAAACTCCCAGTTGTGGGCGAGTTGTCGAATCCGGGCATCGACCTCCGACTGCCGGGTGATCGCGCCATTGATGAGTTCTTCTGCGTAGTGGTAATGATCGCGCGGCTTCTCGGTCGTCTCAATGCCGTTGAAAAACTGCCGCAGGTCTTCGGCAAGGTTGCGCGGAGGGTTGAGACTCCAGGCATAGAGAAACTGAACCGCGGCGATGCGGCCATCGCGGCGCTGGGCGAAAATCGCTTTGCTCATGGGGAAAGATCTTTCTTGAGGAGGGCCATCTCCAAGGCTCCCCGAGCAAATTCCGCGCCGCGATTGATCGAACCGAGGCAACGGTCCTCGGCCTGGGTGTTGTCATTCGCCGTGACGACCCCCGCAATGACCGGCACCCCGGTGTCGAGCGATACCCGCAGAAGTCCCGTTTGGGCCGCTTCGGCCACCAGCTGGTCGTGCAGGGTTCCACCCTTGATCACCACCCCCAGGGCGATCACCACGTCGAGTCCGCCCCCCTGGAGCAGCAACTGCACGCCGGTGGGCAACTCCCCGCTTCCCGGAACCCGAATGACGCGGATGGCATCCTCCGCCACCCCGGCTTCATGCAGGGTACCCGTGGCATTTTTAATCAGGCCGTCCACGTAGCGTTGGTTAAACCGAGCCGCCACCAGCCCCACACGCAGGCCGGTGCCGTCGAAAGTAAGCGCAGTGGGTGAATCGAGACTCATGATGGACGAGGGATGTTGAAAAAACTGTTGGGTAAACCGGAACCGATGTTGCTCAGGGCTGAGGCCGGTTTCCGCAATCTCTAAAGCGGAACCTGCTCGACGATCTCCAGGCCGTAGCCGTCAAGCCCCACCACCTTGCGCTGGCTGTTGGACAGAAGCCGGATCTGCTCAAGGCCCAACAGGCGCAGGATCTGGGCCCCCAGGCCGTAGTCGCGGAAGCTCATCCGCACGGTGGCGCCATCGGCGCCCGCCTTGAGCCGTTCGATCATGAGCTGGGCCGATTGGTCAGGATTCATGTAGAGCACCACGCCCCTGCCCGCTTCGGCAACCCGTCGCATGGCCACGTCCACCATGCCCAAACCCTTGTTGTGTTTGGTGCGAAAAACGTCGGTCAAAAGATTCTCACTGTGCACCCGCACCAGCGTCGGTTCCGGGCCAATCTCACCGCAGACCAAAGCGACGTGATGACGATCACCCAACCGGCTCTTGAACACATGGGCCGTGAACGAGCCAAACTCCGACTCAAAGGGCTCCACGCAGACCTGCTCCACCAGTTGTTCACGGTGAGCCCGGTATTCGATTAGCTGCGCGATGGAGATAATCTTCAGGCCGAACTGCTCCTTGAACTTCATGAGTTCGGGCAGGCGCTGCATCGAACCGTCCTCGTTGACCAGTTCACAGATCACGCCGCTGGGATGCAGCCCGGCAAGGACAGCCAGATCGACGGCAGCCTCGGTATGCCCCGCCCGTTCCAGGACTCCGCCCGGTCGCGCCCGCAACGGAAAAACGTGTCCGGGCTGCACCAACTGGTCCGAAGTTGTTTGGTCGTTGCTGAGCAGCTTGACGGTGACGGCGCGGTCATAGGCGCTGATCCCGGTGGTCACCCCGTCGGCGGCATCAACGCTCACCGTGTAGTCGGTGCGATGGGATTCGCGGTTACGCGCCACCATCGGCCCGAGGCCGAGGCGCATGAGTTGGGGTTCGACCGTGGGCACGCACACAATGCCGCTTCCGTAACGAATCATCATGTTGATCGTTTCAGGCGTCGCTTTCGACGCCGCCATCACGAGATCGCCTTCGTTTTCCCGGTCCTCGTCGTCGGTTACAATCACGAGTTTGCCCGCCGCGATGTCCTGGATCGCGGCATCCACACTGTCGAATTTTGCTGAGAACGGTTCGGCCATGAACCGATAAGAATCAGTCTTCGAGGGTCACATGTCAACGGGGCCGCCTTAGCTTGACGAAGCCGGCGTTCCGCGATTGCCAGCGGTCGCCGACGGGCTTTGCCTGCGGAGCTCCCGCCGACTCCATGCGCTTCCGCATCCATCACCGCACCCACTACCAATACGCCGGTCCGGCGACGGAGTCGTTCATGGAAGCACGATTGCAGCCGGCGGAAACCCCGCACCAACACGTGCTGGACTACCGGCTGGAGACCGATCCCGCGAGCAACCTGCACACCTACAACGACTACTTTGGCAATCACGTGCACACCCTTTCGATCGTGCGGCGGCACGAGGAGCTCACGCTCGACAGCTTCACCGAGGTGGAAACCAACCCGTTGCCGTCCCACCCCAGCGCCTGGGAGGTCAGTGTGTCGGAAGCGCGCCAAATCTACCACAGCGAGAAGCTGCGCCACTACGAGTTTTTGCATGCGTCCCCCGCCATCGTCCTGGATGGCAGCGTCAACCGACTGGCCAATCGTTTCTTTCGCAGTCGCGACGAAATCGGACCGGCAGCCCTGGAACTCAATGCATGGATCCATGCGGAGTTCACCTACCAATCCGGCATGACGCATCTGGGCACCACCGTTGCCGAGGTGCTTAAAACCAAGGCGGGGGTTTGTCAGGATTTCGCGCAGGTCATGATTGCCATTCTGCGATCAGCGGAGATTCCCGCCCGCTACGTGGTGGGCTACATCGAAACCGAGTCACAGCGCGAAGCCTCCCGTCGACCGGCCCGCCGGCAGCGACTCATCGGTGCCTCCGAATCCCATGCATGGGTGGAGGTCGGTTTGCCCGGCGAGGTATGGTGGCCCCTTGATCCGACCAATAATTGTGAAGCGGGTGAGCGTCACGTGCGGGTGGCCGTGGGACGCGACTACCACGATTGCACCCCCACGCGCGGGGTCTTCAAGGGCACCCACACCACCGAGCTGGCGGTGGCCGTGGACATGCAACGGCAACGCGCATCGCGCCCATCCAGGCGCATGCCCGCCAAGGGTTGACCGGATTTGGGGGTCGCGTTTGCCCCACAATCGGTTGGTTTGGTCACACCCCACCCCATGCCCTCCCGTCTGTTCTACTGGTCCCTTACGTCGGCGCTGGCTGGCTTCATCTTTGGCTTCGATACGGTTGTCATTTCCGGAGCGGAACAGACCATCCAATCACTGTGGCAACTCAGTCCCGGCCTGCACGGCCTGGCCATCGCCTCGGCCCTATACGGCACCGTGCTGGGGGCTCTGGTGGGAGGCTGGCCAACGAATCGATTTGGTCGACGACCAACGTTGATCTCCATCGGGTTGCTCTACTTCGTTTCCGCGGTCTGGTCGGGCCTGGCAACGGATGTGGGATCCTTCATTGTCGCCCGCTTTATCGGAGGAGTTGGAGTAGGTGTTTCCACCGTCGCAGCCCCGCTTTACATCGCGGAAATCTCCCCGCCCAAATGGCGCGGGCGATTGGCCGGATTGTTTCAGTTCAACATCGTATTCGGTATTCTGGTGGCGTTCATGTCCAACGCACTGCTGGGCGGCTTGGGCGATCATGCCTGGCGCTGGATGCTGGCGGTCGAGGCCTTCCCCGCCCTGGTCTATACCCTGATGTGTTTTGGCATCCCCGAAAGCCCCCGGTGGCTGGTGGCGGTGCGGGGTGACCGCGAAGCCGGAGCCACCGTGTTAAGACTGATTCGCCCCAACGCGACCACCGCCGAGATCGAGGACTCCGTCACCACCCTGGCCCAGGCCGAAAAAACCGTAGGCACCACATCCAGATTCTGGCATCCTCGCCTGCGGATTCCCATCGTGCTCGCCTTCCTCATCGCGTTTTTTAACCAGCTCTCCGGCATCAACGCGGTCCTGTATTTTGCTCCGCGGATCTTCGAACTCACCGGGCTGGGCGAACGTGCGGCCTTGCTCCAGTCCATTGGAATCGGGCTCACCAACCTCATCTTTACGTTTGTGGGCCTGTGGCTGATCGACCGCCTCGGACGTCGCACCCTGCTCTACTTGGGTTCGGTTGGCTACATCCTTTCACTCGGCATGACGGCCGGAGCGTTTTTCAGCGAAAACTACGCTATCGTGCCGGTTTGCATCTTCGCTTTCATCGCAGCCCACGCGATGGGCCAAGGCGCGGTCATCTGGGTGTTCATCTCCGAAATCTTTCCCACCAGGAACCGAGCAGCCGGAACCGCGCTTGGCAGTTCCACCCACTGGGTTTTTGCCGCTCTGATCACCACGGTGTTTCCCCTCATGGTGGCTGCCTTGGCTCCCGGTTTCATCTTTTTGATCTTCACCGGGATGATGGTGCTGCAGTTGATCTGGGTGCGCCTGATGGTGCCCGAAACCAAGGGCGTGCCTTTGGAACAAATCCACCGACAGATGGGAATCACCGACGTTCGTCAGTAACGATCGTCGTCGTCATCATCCTCATCGTCCTCATCGTCGTCGTCATCGTCGTCATCGTCATCCATCAGCTCCCGCATGTTGAAGCGGTAGGTGCCCACACCCTGGTTGTTTTCATCCAGCAGGGTCAGCATCACAAAAAACACATGCGGTGGGCGCACCTTGGGAGGAGAGCGCAAGGCGTTGCCACTGGGATTCAGGACGACACGCTCACGACCGGAAACATTCACGGGTTTCCACCAGGCATTGGCCCGGGCCACATCGGGGGTAACTTCCTGCTCCTCCTCGTCATAAAAACGCAGCACCAAGGCATTGCCCTCAATCGCCAGGCCCAGATACGTCCCGTCGGGCCGCTCCACCTCGACGCCCACGACCTCCCCCTCTTCTTCATCGTCATCATCATCGTCCGCCCGCAAGGACGGGACAACCACCGCGCCGACGAGCAACAGCAGAAACAGCGACGGCCAACGTTTCAATTTCATGGCTTCAAAACTAGGGTCTTGGACGAACGGTTCAAGAGCTGGTGAACGGCTGCTCCGTTTTCACGTTCTGTTGATCCTTCCCGCTCTGGGCTCTGATTGTCTGTTGTTGTCCGCCGACAATTCCCTGCGACCCACGCGATCCCATGGGAACACAATAGATATGGTAATCCTCCCGTGAACCCTCTCCAGTCGTCTTTTCGATGCCATTCAAACTTTCACGTGTGAGCATATGGTCCGGGGTGCTAGCGGCGGCTGCGATAGTGATCCTTTTTGCTCGGATCAACGGCATCCGGATTGCCACGGCGGACGAGCTTCATGCATTGGCCGGAGCTTCCGACGCATCATTGGGCCATGCCAATCGGCTTTTGGACCTGGCCATCGGGCGATTCTACGCCGTGGTGAAATGGCCTTTGCTGGAGTTCCTGCTGCGGGACTGTCGCGATGGCGTGCTGTCGCTTCTACGCCTTGCTGCCTTCGTGGCATGTGCGGCAACCGCAGCGCAATTTGTTCGGCTGGCTTTGGGCAAGAGTCAGTCCGGGGCCTACTTCATGGGCTTGGTGTGCGCGCTGCTGCCGGTGGTCGTGGCATATCAACCGTTGTTCTACAATCCCCTGCTTTGGCTGGGCTGGGCCTGCGTTTGGCTGATGGGGGCTGTTTCGCTGCGACCGGACTCACATCACCATACTATCCTTGTGCCCGTGCTCTTTGCCCTGGCGATGATGTCGCACGAAATGAATGCCGTTTTTGTCGTCTGGCCGTGGTTGGTCCGGGGTCTTGTTGCCGGGCGGGGCCTTCGGCACGGGTTTTCCAGCACAACGGTCTTGTGCGGAATCGTGCTGCTCCTTTACGGCGGAATTGCGCTGACCCTGCGCACCATTACCGCCCCTTGGGAAATCACCTACGGTGGTGGAACCATGGTCCCGGACGTGAAGGCTGCCGCCCTTTCGTTGACAGCCAATTCGCTGGGGATTTTACCCGGTCTGGAGTCGTGGTTGAATCCGCGATGGCAAGACATCGAAGGGCCACTTTTTATGGATATCGAGAGCTTTGGCCGGCGACTCTTCGCGAATCTGGATGGGGTGAGCATCATGTTGTCGGCGGGAGCCGGTTGGGTAACCTGGCTCTATCTCGGGAAGCGAGATTCCGCTTTGGAACGAGCGCGTGCTGTCTCCCATCCAGCCCTGCTGGGAGCACTGCTTTTTATGGTTTTTGCCCCTAATCTCCTGCTAAGCACAACCGGGAAGTATCAGGGATGGGTTTTCCAGCGAATGTGGCCCTACTACTATTCGTGGATGAGCTATACGGCGCTGGTAATGACTGCGGTTGTCGGATTGGACTTCTGGCGGGAACGATGGACTCCAAGCAACGCTAAGCGTCTCGGCGCGAGTGTATCGCTTGCCTTGCTCGTGATGTTGACGGCCGCGACCGCCAGGGAAACCACCGACTTCTTCCGAGTGTATCGCTTCGACCATTCCGAATTGGCTCCGGCGCCGCACTCATTTTGACCCGGGGTCCGTGGGAGCCACCGCGCTCGACTCTGCTCGCAACTTCGCCCAGCGCGCAAGGCGGTCGGCGATGCGGGATTCGAGACCGTTGGTGGACGGTTCGTAAAGTCGCAGCGGTTTTTCGAGATAATCCTGCGGGGCGATTCCCTCAGGGAACTCATGCGAGTAGAGGTAACCCTTGCCGTGACCAGCGCGCTTGCTGGCCTGCCCGCCTTTGTCCCGCAAATAAATGGGGACGGGCTGAACGGGGGCCTCCTTCAGCGCCCGTTTGGCCGCCACCAGGGCTTTCGTGGCCGAGTTGCTCTTGGGGGCACACGCAATATGCAGTGTCGCGTGTGCCAAGGTGAGCTCTGCTTCCGGCAGGCCCACAAAATCGACCGCGTGATGCGCTGCCGTGGCGAGCGGCAGGGCAAACGGGTCCGCCAAGCCGATGTCTTCACTCGCTAGAATCACCAGTCGACGGGCGATAAATCGCGGGTCTTCCCCGCCCGCCAGCATCTTGGCCAGCCAATACATCGCCGCATCCGGGTCGCCGCCGCGACAGCTTTTGATGAACGCCGAAATCGTGTCGTAGTGTTCATCCTCGTTGGCATCGTAACGGATGCGACGCTCGCGGGCGAACGACTCAAGTTCCGCAGCTGTGATTTCGCGCCGACCTTCCGGAAGACTCAGCGCCACCACCTCCAAGGCGTTGAGCGCGCGGCGGAGATCCCCATCACACAGCACCGCCAGGTCGGCCAGCACTTCGTCGGTCGCCGCAAGATCCAACTTGCCCAAACCGCGTTCCGGCTCCTGCAGCGCCCGGCGCAACACCGTCGCCACCGCTTCCGTCGACAGCGGTTCGAGCCGGAAAAGGTGGCTGCGTGAGAGCAGCGGCGGATTCACATAAAATCCCGGGTTGTGGGTCGTCGCGCCGATCAAGCGAATCACGCCTTCCTCCACATCCGGCAGCAGCAGGTCCTGCTGGGCCTTGTTGAAGCGGTGCAGCTCGTCGATGAACAGCAGCGTGCGGGACTCCGGCATCCGGCGGGCAATGCCGAGGATTTCACGCAACTCGGCGACGTTGGACATGACCGCGTTGACGCGCACAAATCGACTGCGGGTTTCGCGGGCAATGACCTCGGCAAAACTGGTTTTGCCGCAACCGGGCGGACCATAGAACAGCAGGCTGCCAAACCGGTCCGTGCTGATCAATTGGGGCAACAGACTGCCGGGCGCGGTCAGTTGCTCCTGTCCGACAATTTCCGCCAGGGATTGGGGACGCATCCTAGCAGCCAGGGGTTGATGCACAGTTGATGCCTTGCCCGCATCATCGGGCGACGGGGCAAAAAAATCAGACTGCGCGGAATCGGCCATAAAAGAGTGTTCGTAAGATGAACCGAAAACGACCATCAGGGAAAGTCCCGCTTTGGCCCGGCGGGAACCCGATCCCAGTCCATGCACTCTCCGCGGCCAAATTCCGTTGAACGAGCGCCCCTGCTTTGGGTGGTGCTGCCCTTTGCCTCGGGGATTGCGCTGGCCGATATGGGGCACGTCGCTGGAGGAGTCGGTGTGTGGGCAGGAGTGGCGTTGATTGGGTTGATGATCGCTTGGTCACCCTTCCGCGCCTTCAATCGGGGTGGAGTCATGGCCATCGCTCTGGTGCTGGTGGGCGCAGGCGGATTGCACTACAGCGCCGTGCGCAATCCCCTGCCCGGTTGGGAAAATCTGCCCGATCGGGAAATCGAATTTACGATCAAGGTGGAGCGGGTCTTCGGAGCCCTTTCCCCGGAGCGGGGACTCAGCTTTCTTGGATCGATCAAGGCGGCCAACGACCCGCGGAATGAGCTGAGCGGCCAAAGGGTGCACGTGCAGCTGCGAGCAACGGAAGACCAGCAAGCCATCTTCGCTCGGGGCGCAACGCTCCATCTCGTCGGTCGAATCGGACATTTGTCGGGCCTTCCGCGCGATGGGTTTTCCCAATACCTCGAAGACTTGGGGCTGAATTTCCGGGTGCGCCAGGCCCGATGGCAGGCGACCGTCGAGGCGCCTTCGCTCTACGCCGCGGTTCGCGATGAGATCAAACGCCAGGCCGCCACCATCCTGGAGGCCGGGTTGGCCGAACATCCGGCCCTGGCCGGCGCGTTGCGCGCAATGCTCCTGGGCGAACGGCATGAACTGACCGATGACGCCAAGGCCTTGTTCGTGCGCAGTGGCACCATGCATCTCTTCGCCATCAGCGGGCTCCACATCGGGGTCATCGCCACGGCACTTTACCTCTTGCTCCGAATCGGACGACTGCGGCCGCTGGCCATTTTCCTGATCGGGGCGGCATTGCTGTGGTTCTATGTGGACTTGATCGGGCGACCGCCGTCGGCGGTTCGGGCATGGTTGATGATCACCTGCTACCAGGCAGCCCGGGTGTGGCGCACGCCGGGCAATCCCCTGGCATCGATCGCGGCCTCGGCCCTGCTGGTCCTGTTGCTCGATCCGATGCAGCTTTTTTCGGCGGGATTTCAGATGAGCTATGCCGTCGTATTCGCTCTATTGATACACGGTCTTCCCTTGGGCGAGCACTGGAACAGTTTGATTCGCCCCTGGCGGGATATTCCCAACGCCACGCTGCAAACCTGGCAGCGGGTGGGGCAAGCGATGATCACACGCACGCTGCAAGCCGCCGCCCTTACCTGGACCGCATCGTTGATCGGCTTGATCACCAGTGTGGCCTTCTTCGGGTGGTTCACCCCTTTGGCATTCTATGCAAATGTGTTGTTGGTGCCGCTGGCGGGACTGGTGGTGGCGGGTGGATTCACCGCGATCGTGGTCGGATTGGCGGGCAGCATGACGCTGGCGTTGGTGTTCAACCATGCCGCGGCGCTGGTTTTGGTCGCCATGCAAACCGTCCTCGAAATGGGCATCGGCAATACCGGCAGCAAACTGGCGTCGTTCTGGCTGCCAGCCTGGGGGCAGACCGGCATGGTCGCCGTACTCGCGGCGATGGTTTTTGCGCACGAAAGGATCGATCCCACGTCCCGGTGGCACTGGTGGTTGCCGACAGGGGTTTCGTTTCTCGTGCTTGTCATCGGCCTGCGTTTTGCCTGATACCTGCTGTCATGAAGAGTGCTTACGAACTCGCCATGGAACGTCTGGCCAAATCCGACCCGGATGCCGCCAAACCCTTGACCGATGAGCAGAAAGCCAGGCTCGCGGAGATCGACCAAGTTTACCAAGGCAGGATCGCGGAGCGGGAGATCTTTCTGAAGCAGAAACTCGAGGAAGCGCTTTCCGTCCAGAAATTGGATGATGCGGAAGAAATCCGGAAGCAGATCACCAACGAGCGCGCCCGTCTCGAGGACGAGCGCGAAGACGAGAAAAACAAGGTCCGCAACGGCTGAGCGCCGCCCTTCCTACTCGCACTTCAGGGTGACGGCTGGATCGACGGCCATCGCCCGTCGCGCCGGGAGGTAACACGCCAAAAGGGAGATCGCGGTAAGCCCGGCGGCAACGCCCCCAAAGACCGGCAGGTTAAGCGCATTCAGGCCGACCAACAGGCCTGAAAGCACCACCGCCAAGCCGACCGCAATCAAAAGTCCCAAGGCCAGACCCACGATGATCAGGTTGAGTCCGCCGCGCACCACCAGGCGAAACACATCACTGCGCTCTGCGCCCAAGGCCAGACGGATCCCAATCTCCCGGGTCCGCTGGCTTACCGAATACGCTACCACGCCGTAGACTCCCATCACGGCCAGCAAAAGGCCCACAAGGCCTTGTCCGGCTGCCGCGTAAGCAGCCATGCGCATCGGCAGGAATCCAAACGCACTGGATCGAAGATGCTCCTTCATCGTCTGGGCGCTGAAAATCGGTAGATCCGAATCGAGACGCTGCAGGATCGCCCGCATCTCCGGCAGGACTGCCGCAGCCTCGCCGCGGGTGCGAACAAACAACGTAATGGGTGCGTTGTAGGACTGGGCGAACGGCACAAAGAAGGCCGGTCGGGGCTCTTCGCTGATCATCACATACTTCCCCGTCTCGACGATTCCCACCACCTCCGCAATTTGCCCGTCAGGCAGTATCAAGCGCTGTGCCAGCGCATCTTCACCCGACCACATCGTCTCGGCCAGCACTTGGTTGACCACCACCACCCGTGGTGACTCCGCCGAATCAAAATCATTGAAGGCGCGACCCCGTTGCAGCGCGGTGCCCATGGTTTCGAAGAACTTGGTTTCGACGATGTTCATGGCGGCTTGGAATTCTCCCTCCCGGCGGCCCGTTTCGTCGAGTTGGGCAGCCCGGGAGTCCGCCACATTGCGCAGCGACGGGCTGGTGCCCAGTGGCAAGACATTGGCAAACGACACACTCTCTATCCCCGGCAACGCCTCGATCTGGGTGGTCAACTCATCCAGAAATTCAAACCCGCGTTTGTGTGAATATCCCTGCAGGTCGAGATCAAGGGAAGCCATGGCAAGTCGCTCCGGATCGAATCCCAGTCTGATCTTGGAGGCCTGTTGCAGGTTGCGCACAAACAAGCCACCCGCCACCAGCACTACCGCACAGAACGCAATCTGGGAAACCACGAGTCCGTTCCGCAGCCAGTGCCGACGACGACCGCCACCGTCACCGCCATCACCATTGATGACCCGGACAAGATCCAGGCGGCTGGAACGCAAGGCCGGCAGTAGTCCGGTGATCAAGCCGGCTGCCAGGGAAACTCCGAATGCAAAAACGACCACCCATGGACTGCTCTCGGAAGACTCGGCCGAGATGGGGATATCTCCACTGGGCGAAAATCCAACGAGGGCGAGGCCAACCAGGTTGGCCATGCCCCAAGCGACTACACCTGCCATGGCCGCCAGCAGCAGGCTTTCCGTAAGCAGTTGGCGAGTAAGCCGACCTCGCGATGCGCCCATGGCCGCGCGAATCGCCAGCTCGCGTTGCCGGGTGACCGCTCGGGCAAACATCAAGTTGGCCACGTTGGCACAGGCAATGAGCAGAATGAGGAAAACCAGGGCGAGAAACACCATGGCGGCCAGCGGTATAAATCCACTCACCGAAGGATCTGGTCGTGAAAGATGCTCCGGCACCGCGCGGGTGCGAACCTGATCCATGGCGCCCGCCACGTGCAACTCGCGCAGCCGCTGGTCCACGGTCGCCAGCTGGGTGTTCACTTGGGTCACCGATGCTCCCTCGGCCAACCGGCCTACCGCCCGAAACACCCCCCAGTTGCGATCGTTGAACATGTTTGAGTCCCAATGAATCAGGGACGGAATCATGCGGGCATGCACCCATAACGCCGGTGCCAACCCCCACTGCAGTCCGTTGAATCGTTCCGCCGCAACCCCCACCACTTCGCAAGGCTGGCCGTTGATCATCAGGGTCCGTCCGACCACACCGGGATCTTCTCCCAGACGATCCCGCCAATAGTGGTAGGCCAGAACCACCACGGGATCCTTGCCCACCTCGGCGCCCTCGCCCGGCAGGAACAGCCGTCCCAAGTGAGGACGCGTGCCCGCCATCTCAAAGTAATTGGGACTGACGAATTCGATCCAGTTTCGCTCCGCCAGGTGACCGGGGCGGCTAAGGTGCGCAGGTCGCAGCAATACCACCGCAAGATCAGAAAATGCCGAAACGTTGTCGCGGTAGTCCTCGTAGTCCGGCCAGGCGAACGACGACGCGAATTGATTGCGGGGATCGTCCCGCGTCATCACCACCAACTCCTCCGTTTGGTGCACCCCGGGGAGGGACTGAAAAAAGAACACATCGACGAACGAAAACACCGTCATGTTCGCGCTCAATCCCAGTGCCAGAGTCAATACGGCGATCGTCGTGAAGCCCTTTTGCTTGCGCAGCATGCGCAGGGCAAATCTCAGGTCCTGACCAAAATGCGCCAGCCATACAAAACCGCGCGCCTCCCGGGCGTCCTCCTCCAAGCGGCCGCGCGCACCAAACTGTCTCTGTGCCGCGCGCGCGGCCGCATCCGCCGTCAGGCCCTGTTCACGCAGCAGGCGAGCCTGCTCTTCACGGTGAAACGCCATCTCCTCCTGCATCTCCGCTTCCAAATCGCGGCGACGAAAGATGGCGCGCCAGAGCTGCTGTAGTGTCTTCATGTTCAGTTCCCTTTCGACCGCCGGGGCGTTACTCGGTTTGGGCAATCACCTGCCCGATCGCCTCGGTGAGCTTGGCCCAGTTGGCCGTTTCGGTCGCAAGTTGCTTACGACCCTTGCGGGTGAGTTTATAGAATTTGGCGCGGCGGTTGTTTTCCGAAACGCCCCACTCCGCCTCGATCCAGCCTTTGCGCTCCATGCGATAGACGGCGGGGTAAAGCGACCCCTCCTCCACCTTGAGCACATCCGCCGACAGAAGGTGGATTTTTTGCGCGATGCCGAAGCCGTGCATCGGTCCCGCCTGTAAAATGCGCAGGATAAGGAGATCGAGAGTGCCTTGAAGAAGTTCGATTTTGCTCATGTCTTCCCTAGTTTCTCTAGGGTTTGTGATCTCTTCCCTAGATTGACAAGGGAAAAGTGCTTTTGCCGGCAAATTTCCGTTTGCGACGATGCGGGGGCGTTTCACACTGCGCCCCTCCGTCATGGCCGACCTGCCTTTCCAGATCCACGTCGAGTTTCCCACTGCCACCCCGCTCAAAGCTCCTTTCGAAGTGCGCGGTTGGATTGCGTCTTCCCGGCCGGTTTTGGCCGTGGGAAACGGAGGTGGAGAGGGGGAGTGGTTGGAACTGAAGCCCCGACCGGACGTAGCAGAGGCCCGGCCGGATTCGCCTCATGCCGTGGGATTTCGTGGATGGGTTGGAAGCGGCGCACTTGACGGCGATGCGTTGCTGCTGCTGGTCAGGTGCGGGGAGCGGAAGCATCGAGTGACGCTTCCCCTGGACCCCGTGCAACCACCGCCGGATCATCTCCAGGTGCGTCAGGTCGGGAGCGTTTGGGGGGCCAACTTTTATCCTGCCGGTCGGCAGATCTTTGACCAGATTGCCGATGCCTTCGCGCAAGTGAAGCACCCGCTGACCGCAGCCGAACGGGTACTTGATTTCGGCTGTGGTTGCGGTCGCGTGCTGCGCAGTTTCGGCGAAGTCAACCACACCGGTGAAATCTGGGGCTGCGACATCGACGGCGAGTCCATCGCCTGGAATGAAACCAACCTCGCCGAGCTGGCCCGGTTTTACGCCAACCCCAGTGAACCGCCGACTCGATGGGAGGACGGTTTTTTCTCCGCCATCTACACGGTCTCCGTCTTCACCCACTTACCGGAAGAGCTGCAGATGGCCTGGGTGCGCGAGCTGCATCGCCTGCTCTCCGCCGGAGGCGTTCTCGTGGCGTCATTGCACGGCGAACACTACTGGCAGCGCGATCCCGCCGTGGCGGCGGAAGTGGCCCAAAGGGGATTTGCCTATCGCACCGGCGAAGCCACCGCCGGGCTGCCCGAATTCTACATGGTTGCGTATCATTCAATTGAATACATACGCCAAAACTGGGGCCGGTATTTCGAGGTGTTGGCCCACCTGCCGGCCTACATCGCCGGAGCGCATGATGCCGTCGTGCTGCGCCGCCGGGCGGACTCCTGATCAACCGGCAAACTCGAAATCCGCCAGCAACACGTGATGGTCCGACGCCAGGGTCGGGACGACCTGGTGGTCAACGCAACGCAGGGCCGCGTTGTGGAAGATGTGGTCGAGCACAAGCGGCTGCCGGCGCCAGGTGACTTGTTCCTGCTGCACGGTGTGGAAACCAAACTCACCGTATTCGTCGACCAACGACTGGGTGTTGCTCACGTTGAAGTCACCGCACAGCAAAGTCGGTAATTCGGCATCGCGCAGGCGCTCGCCCACCTGCGCTCTTTGAGCGCCATGCATTTCGCTGCTCGAATTGAGCATGAAGAACGCCAGCAGGTGGGTATTGAGCAGGGCGAGTTCGTGGCCACCGATGGCAGTCTTGGCGCCAATCAAAAGTCGATCCGTGGGCGTCCTGGTTTCACCAAAGAAGTCGAACTCAACCGGCGGGGACGGAATGTCCTCCCGCACGACGTCCACCAGGAGCGTGCGGGAAAAAATCGCGAGACCGATGCCAAACGGCAATTCACGGGAGTCCGCCCGCGGATAACTGAAAAACGAGTGGTAGTCGGTCAGCGCCGCCTTGAGTCGTCCAAAATGGGGTGGCGGTTCAACCTGTTGGCCATCCGGCAAGGCCTGTTCGACCTCCTGCAGCATGATCACATCCGCTTCGTGACGGCCAATCTCATCGATGGCCTGCTGCACATCAATGGGGGCGCCATCGGGGTCCTGGGCATCCCAAATCTGCCCAAACTGCATGTTGAACTGCAGGACCCGGAAGCGACTCATTAGCGCGAAAGCAGCCCGCGGCTGAGTCGAGGTTTGGACAGACCTCGTTTCGCCGGTGAAAAGACTCGGGCAGTGGCAGGGTTGAAGCGATGGAGAGAAAGCATGGAGGCGCCATCGGCAGCCGATGGGCGCGGCAATCGAGCGACGGGACGACGGCTGCGGACGGGATCGGTGCAGTTTTCCGTCCGCACTCCGAATGCCGCGGCGCGCTGAGGAACCGCATAGAGGCGTGATTTTGGGGTCAACCGATTGGTCTCGCGCAGGAGAATCGCCGGGGATTCGGCGGGACGGCTCGATGATTCCACTCTCGGGCCAAGCGGAGTAGCGCTGACTGTGGCAACGGTGGCCAAAACCAACGAAACGAGCGCAGACCTTGTGGGAATCGAGCACCGCATGCGAGTGCCTAAGGGTTGTTTGCGAGCAGTTTGCGGCAAGCCTAATATCACCGCGAGCCCCTACGCGAAATTACTCAGGCTCAGCGGTGCCTTCAACCACCCAGTCCTTCGCTTCCGGCACCTGTCGCACGAATTCGCGCAGGACCGCGCTGGCGTGTTCGGCATAACGAAAGTGCGCTCCCATTCCCGTGCGAAGCTCGACCTCATAAATGAACTTGTCGGCCTGGGTGCTATGCTCGAAGGGAGTCTGGGCGCCCAACAACAAAGAATAAATGTAGGCCTCACTCCCCCGCTCCATCAATTCGCGGGTAAACGCCGCCTGGTCTTCCAACAGCGCCTTGTGCGGCTCACGGTCGATCTCCGGCGGCAGGTAAAACCCGGCCTGGATGCACGGGTTCCAACGATGGCCGGTGCGGTGGCGATTCAGGTCGCGCAGCTCCGCCAGGGCCATGTTGTTCCAGGCAAAGGTCACCCGCATGCGGCGAGTGGCCGTGCCCTGGTATCCGTAGCGGTTTTGCCGGTATTTGAGGGCATCCTCGATGGATTGCGTTTCCGCCAGCCACGGAGGGGTTTCGCGGTCAACCTTGACCCAAACCTGGTCGGCCAAGTGCGACGTGCTCAGACGTTCCAAGCCCAGCTTCAAACTGAGCTCCAGTTCCTGTTTTGCCTGAGCTTCATAGGAGGCTTCGGCAAAGCTGTGGCGCATGAGGCGGGGCGATTGCTTGATCAATTCATCGCGAATCAACTTGGCCGCGGCCTTGGCTTCGGGTTGGGGCAACGAGTCGAGGTGTTTGACGGTCGAGGCCCACATCCGCGAAGTCTGGACCAGCGCGAGGTTGGTCCGCGTCGCCATCGGGATGAAGTAGCGGGCGCGATCGAGCGCGAAGTTTTTGCGCAGGCGTTTGATGACGGCCGGCTTCGCCCCATCGGGGAGACGAATCCGACCGGGTTCGGCCTGCCCCAAGGTGTCCAACCGCTGATACTCCGCATGGTAGGCGGCAAACGAACGGGCCATCAGGTCGCGCCATCGATCAGTCATGTCCGCGGGCAATCCGATCTCAGTCGGGTCGGGAAGATTGTCGGCATCCATCGTGATGTAACGCGTGCTCGACTCCTGCCCGTCCGCCATTTGGGCAATTTCAAAAACCTTCAACGCCAGCCACATCGAGATGTCGTCCAAAGCGATCGCCAAGCCACCGGTGAGGCCTCCGATGGAGGCATGGCCGTAGTCGACAAACTTGAGGATGCGGTCGATCGACGCATCGGGGTTGGCGATGTCCACCTTCTCCAGGATCGCGTGAATTCCGTCGTTGCTGCGGGAATAGCGAGCCAGGACGGACGCCAGCAACTCGGGGGTAACTTGGGGAAGATCAGCCGCCGTCGGAGGCGGGACGATGGCAAGGCCGGTAATACGCATCGTCCGCCATCGGCGCAAAAATGCCGGGACAGCGCAAAGGCAAAACCACCCGTTCGGCGGAAAGCCGGCTCGGCCGGCCTAGGGGACGCGATAAACCTCAACCAGCCCGACGCCAGTCCCGTCGTCGACTCCCACCAGCTCAGCGGTGTAAGCTCCGGGGACCAGGTCAACCAGCAAGGCGGCATCCCCCATACCTGATTCGAGGGCAAAGCCGCCGACGGCGGACGTCGTGGCTTCAATTTCCGAAGCATTGGCGGCGGCACTCCAATCTGCATTGGACGTGATGAATTCGGGACCATCCACCGTGCTGCGATAGAGCCGCAACACGGGGTTGGCCAACGCTCCTGGAACCTGAAAAGCTGTAAGGGCAGGCCCGACTCCCCGCACCAAGACGCGTTGAGCAGAGTCCCCGGTGATCACAAAACCCGCGACCATGATATCCGCTCCCGTGCCCACCGCTCCCCGGGTGGAAAGATTGACCATCTGCGCCGGGTCGCCGGAGGCCGCGTCGTAGACTTCCACCAACGCCACCCCCGTGGCTTCGTTCACTCCTGACACGTGCACGGTGTAGGCACCGGGCTCCATTTGCATGCGGATGGCCGCCGAGGCAGTGTCACTTTCCAACCCAAACGCCCCCAACGTCTCGAAAACAGCGCTGAGCGACGGATCCCAGCCATCAACTTCGCGCATCGGGTCTGATTCGGAAGCGCGGTAAACCGTGATTTGTGGATCCGACAATTCACCCGGCACGCCAAAGTCGGCCAGTCGCGGCCCCACCGCCCGAATCACGAGATCCTTGGCAACGCTGCCCTCGACCACAAATCCAGCCACCATGATGTCGGCCCCCGTGCCCACCGCCCCGCGGGTGGAAAGGTTGCTGAGCAACCCTCCGTTGCTTGAGGTGACTGCAAACGAACCATTCCATGATTCCGCCGAGGACAATGCAAACTGCCCCAGGGCTCGTCCCGAAAGTTCCTCGACCACGTAGTCACCGGCGAATCCCCGGCCCGAGACATAACCGTTGGCGTCGGTGGTCACCACCTCGCTGGTCCACCACTCACCCAGCACCAATTCGCGATAGGCCGAGCCGAGGGCAGTCTCGGTCCAATCGGATCGATAAAGCGCCGACTCCGGCCGCCAGTGAGCGTTTTCCCAAAAACCCCAGAGTTGAATGCCAACAACCTGCGGGTGGCTGAAAGCGATCGTATAGAAGTCGCGCAGGTAATCGGCCTGCAAATCAGGGTCTTCCCCACTGATATCGAATTCAGTGATACGGAAATCCACGTCGGGCAACGCGGCCGCAAAGGTCTGCAGCACCTCCCAAACCTTGGGAATACCGGTGGGCGTGCCCGAAAAATGGCCTTGGAAACCCACGCCGGTGAGTGGGGCTTCGGCGCGGATGTAGTTGATGGTATCGAGATACGCGTTCTGCTTCTCGGTATTGAGTCCACCTCCGGTCAGAATGCCGTAGTCGTTGACGTAAAGGCCCACTCCCGGGGCGTGCGTGCGGGCATGATTGAACCAATCGCGCATGCGTTCGTTGCCATATTTCTGCATGACGTCGAAGTTGTCGAAGGGCTCGTTCATGACGTCCCAATCGACAAACTTGCCCGACGTCTTGGTCAGCACGTCCTCGATATGGTCGAGTATCGTTTGAGGCACGGAAGGATCATTGGCCTGCAAGGCGGGTTTCACGGCCTCCGGCATATTGCGTTCCGACGGCCAAACCAGCACGTGCCCCCGCATGGCCAGGTCACGTTGCCGGGCCCAGTCGAGTGCCGCGAGCGTCTGCGTTTGATTAAAGCTGCTGCCCCACTCCCCGATCCAAGGCGGCCACTTGGTATCGTTTTCCAAGGTGCCCGCGTTGAACAGCTCCAGGATCTTCGAGCGATAAGTCGCAGCATCGGATGAGGTGCCCATGATCCGCGATGCCACCATCGCGCTGCCAAATTCGAACGCGTGCTTGAGCTGGCGCACCCGCACCGTCTTGCCCTCAAGCGGGGTGCCCTCTGCGTCCAACAACCGGACTTGGTAATCGCCTTTGCGATGTTGATTGATTCGGGCCGCCGCTTCGGCCCGCCACGCTGCGTCCGCCGCTCGCCCGGCATATTCAAAACTCGTACGCGGCATTTCGGCCAAGGTCTTGCTGGTGCCATACCACCACGCCTCCACTCCACCGACCTCCATCACCTGAGGACGGCCGGTGGCACCAAACCCGAACTTAAATCCCAACTGCCCCGCGGGGTAGCTTCCCGACACCGTGAAGGGCACAAAGAACTCCTGCCACGCCCCGGCTACGTTCACGCGATAGTTCACGGACTTGGTATAGTCGGGCGGCGGTCCCTCCACGTAAACCTCCATCGTGGCGGTGCCCGACTCATCGGTCGTCTCGATCATGCGGGCGAAGAAACGCAGCAACACAACATCGCCATTGGAGACGGCACGATCCGAATCGAAGGTCACCGCACTGGAATAGGAAAACCCTGTTGGATTGAGAGTGGCGATCCGCGTCGCCTGCGTGAAGGACTGGCCGGTCACATCCACGATTTCGCGCGACGTCACAGGGCCATCTCCGGAATAATAACCCGCTTCGGCGGGACCGGCCTGCGCGATCATCTCCGAGCCCCCGTCGGGGACTTGGGCGCTCGTGGTCAGGGCGAGAAAGGAAATACCGATCGCCAGGCGCAGGCGAGAGAATGATGCGGTCACGACAGACATGTAGAAGGTGGGGCTGCGAGGGGACCCTGATCAGACCACAAAAAACCCCGCCAGTTCAGGGCGGGGTTTTAAAACGTTAAGCCGGACGGAAGGATCAGCTCAGTCCGAGCCATGCCCCCAACGGCCCTTGGTAGAAACCCAGAAACACGGAAGCCAACGCGCAAGTCGCGAGCACAATGCCGGCGGCCATGCCAACGGGTTGGCGGGGAGGATCGGGAATCGGATCATCGCCTTCGAAGACCGGAGGACGCCATTGCGGAAAGAAGGCCGCTTTGATCCAGCCGAAGTAGTAGTAAATCGAAAGCACCACCCCGATGATCGCGACGGCCAGCAGGCCGTAGAGACCGGCCTCAAACGCCGCCAAGAAAACAAGGAGTTTGCCCATGAACCCAGCCAGGGGCGGGATGCCGGCAAGCGAACCAAGCCCCACTCCCAATACCGCCCCCAAAAAGGGATGGGTCTTGGCCAGATCGACGTAGTGATCGAGATCCTGTTCGGCATCATCGTCACCGGAGACGTGGGTCATCACCCCGAACACGGCCAAGGAGCCCAGCAGGTAGGCGAACAGGTAGAAGCAGATCGCACCAACCGCAAACGGCACGTGGATCGCCGCGATGACGCCGATCAGCAGGTAACCCGCGTGCGAGACCCCGGAAAGGCCGATCAGGCGCTTGACGTTGTGCTGCGTGAGTGCGGCAAGGTTGCCAAAGAGGATGGTCGCAATCGCCATGACGGAGAGCACGCCGATCACCAGTTTCTGATGCCCGTCAAACACGGTGACCAATGTCAGCATGACCGCAAAACCCGCCGCCTTGGAGGCGATGGCCAGAAACGCGCTGACCGGAGTCGGCGCCCCTTGGTAGACATCCGGAATCCAAATCTGGAACGGCACCGATCCGATTTTGAACGCAACCCCCGCCAACACCAGGACGATGCCAACAGCCGCGACGATGTTGTCGGGATTGGCATAGAGGAAAACCCGCAGGTTGTCGAAATTCATCGAGTCCGCACTGCTGGCGGTCAGCCCCGGACTGCCGCCTGCGCCGTAGAGCAAGGCGATGCCAAAGAGCAAGATGCCCGAACTCAGTGCTCCCATGATCAGATACTTCAACCCCGCCTCCAGCGACAGCGGGTTGGTGCGCGTGTAGCTGACGAGGATGTAGAATCCGACCGTGATCGTTTCGAGCGCGACAAAGAGCATCACGAAGTTGTTCGACTGGGCCAGCAACATCATGGCGGCCGTCACCACCAGGGTGATCGCAAAGAACTCGACCTTAGGCATGGCCTGGCGTTTCAGCGCCACGACGCCGAGCACACTCACGCCCGTGGCGGCGAGCAGGAAGAACAGCCGCAAAAACTGTCCCGTGCCGGTATGCTTGAGCAGGCCGTTGAACGTCGTTTCACCAATGAACGACGTGTGGTAGTTCATGATGAACCCCGCGATGATCCCGAGCAGTCCGGCAATCGCGATCGATGGGATCATCTCATAACGCGACTTCGGCAGGACAATTTCGAGAAGCAGCAGGAAAAGGGCGAGACAGCCCACCATCAGTTCAGGACCAATGGCGACCCACTGGTTGCTGGCGGCGGCTTGTTGAAGCAGTTCGGTAGACATCGCGGCAGGAATCAGTTGCGGGCCACGTCAACGGGCTCGACCGCCTCGGCGGCGGTATAAATTTCGGTTACCGATTCGTTGATCGAATCACTCATCAGTTTCGGCCAGAAGCCCAGGGCCAGGAGGCTGACCAGCAGGATAAGGGCGGGCAGTTTTTCGGACCAGGAGAGGTCTGCCGCCGGCTTCTCCTCCAGCACCTTGTCGAACGCCTCGGTCTGCGGTCCGAAGAAAACCCGGGCGGCGGCGCGCAGGCCGTAGATGGCCGAAATCACCACCCCGCCAACCGCAATGACCGTGAGCACCGGGAAGACCTTCCAAGCCGCGACAAAAATCGTGATTTCACCCCAGAAGTTCGCAAAGCCCGGCAAGCCGATGCTGGCCAGGGTCGCCGCGACAAAAAAAGCGGATAGGACCGGCGCGTGTTTAACCAAGCCACCCATCTCATCGAGGTCGAAGGTCTGAGTGCGATGGTGGATGCTGGTGGCCAGCAGGAAGAGCAGTGCCGCGGAAAAACCATGGGCGACCATCATGAAGACGACGCCTCCGACCCCGACCAGTGAGATGCAGGCGATACCCAGAAACGCGTATCCCATGTGCATGACCGAGCTGTATCCAACAAGCTGTTTGAGGTCGCGCTGGGCGATGGTGATGATGCCAACGACAAGCACGTTGCCCACCACCGCAAGGGTCGCGAGAATCAGCGCCCAATGCTGGGCTCCCTGCGGCAACAGGGGCATCGCCACCTGAATCAGTCCGTAGAGGCCAAATTTCTTCAGCACACCCGCGTGCAGCATCGCGACTGAACTCGGAGCGGCCCCATAGCCTAGCGGCGCCCAGGTGTGGAGTGGCCAGAGCGAAACCAACACCCCAAAGCCCACCATGAGCAGGCCAAAGATGTTCTTCTGGGCAACGGTTGAGAGCCCTTGATCAGCAACCGCCTCACGCAGCGCGATCATGTCGAAAGTCTGGGCACCGGACGTGTAGTAAATCGCGATCAACCCAATCAGGGAGAGCATCGCTCCCACCGTCAGGTAAATCGTCATCTTCATGGCCGCGTAATTGCGGTCCCGCCCCCCCCAGATGCCGACCATGATAAAGGTCGGGATCAGCGCCAGCTCGTGGAAGAAGTAGAAGAAGAACACGTCGACGCTGGCGAAGACGCCCATCAGGCCGCCCTGCATGACAAGCAGCAGGAGCACGTATTGGTTGAGTCGTTCAGCGGCGGATTGAAGCGCGTAAAGGCCGGCCGCCAGGCCCACGATGCCGGCCATCGCGAAGAGCGGCATGGCAATGCCGTTGAGGCCAAGCGTCAGGTTAATCCCCAGGCCACTGAGACCCGTGTCGTAGCTGGTGAGAAAAGCGTAGCCGCTTTCCTTGGTCGCCGCGCCATATTGGCACCAGAGCCAGATACCGATCACGGCCGGAATCGCGAAGCCTACGTAGGCCAGATTGCGCGCCACCGCCTTGGGCAACCCAAGCACCATGGCCAGGGACAACGCCAGCGGAGAAAGAATGGCGATCAGTAGGAGATCCATTAGAACAACCCTCCCGCAAAGCCCCAGAGCAGCACCGCTCCGAGTAAGAACCAGTAGACGTAAGCATGAAGACTGCCGACGTGCAGGGCTCGCGCCCCCAAGCCGAAGAGCCCAACCACTCCCGCCAATCCACGAATGATAAGACCGGCGAGCAGGACCTGCTCGAGGAAGTTCAGCAACATCGCGAAGCGGTCCTGGATCTTCGCGACATAATAGTTGTAGGCGGCGTCAAACGACTCCTTCAGGGCGGTCAACGCGGTGAAAACTCCCGGAGCTTTCGTAGCCAATCCATCTTGTGCCGACGGCTTGTAGAGCACGAACGCGAGGCCAGCCCCGACGGCGAGAATCGCCAACGATTTGATGAAGACACCAATCCCTTCGGGATGTGGAATCTGGGACCAGATCTCAGCAAACGCGCTTCCATAGATCAGCCCGGCGCCTTCGTGGGTCGTGTAGCCGCCGATAATTGAGAGAATCGCCAGCACCACCAACGGCGCCGTCATGGCAATGCCGCTTTCATGGGCATGGGAAGCAGCGTCGCTGCGGGGTTCACCGAGGAAGGTGATCCGCCACATCCGGATCATGTAGAACGATGTGAGCACTGCGGTGAAGACGAGCAGGCCAAAGATGAGCCCGTTCTTTTCACCCGCCAGGTGAAGGATCGCATCCTTGGAGTAAAACCCGGAGAGGAACGGAAGGCCGGCGATGGCCAGAACGCCGATGGTAAAGGTCACAAAGGTGAGCGGCATCTTCCTGGCCAATCCCCCCATCTTGAAGATGTTCTGCTCATGGTGGCAGCCGTGGATGACCGAGCCCGAGCCCAGAAAGAGCAACGCCTTGAAAAAGGCATGAGTGGTGAGGTGGAACATGGCGGCTCCCACGCCGGCGGCAAGCAGCACCTCATGGCCATCATGCTCCACCATCAGGCTGCCGAGACCAAACGCTGCGACCATGTAGCCGAGCTGGGAAAGCGTGGAGTAAGCGAGGACCTTCTTGATGTCGCTCTGCACCACCGCACACAGGGCGGCATACACCGCGGTGATCGTGCCAATCCACAAGATGATGTTGAGTGCGTCGGCCGTCATCAGCACCTCAATGCGGCAGAGCATGTAAATGCCCGCGGCGACCATGGTGGCTGCGTGGATGAGGGCGGAAACCGGCGTCGGGCCTTCCATGGCGTCGGGCAGCCACACGTGCAGCGGCATTTGCGCCGATTTGCCTATCGCACCGCAAAAGAGCAAAATCGGAGCCAGGACGGACATCATCGCGCCTCCGGCCACAACGGCGGGGAGTTCATTGAGGTCAACCGTGCCGTAGTTCCAGTAGCAGATGAGGATGCCGATCAGAAAACCGAAGTCGCCCACCCGATTGACGATAAACGCCTTCTTCGAGGCATCGGCCGCCGACTGCTTCAGGCAGTAGTGGTTGATCAGCAGGTAGGAGCTGAATCCCACCAGCTCCCAGAACACAAAAATCATGAACAGATTGTCCGCGAGGACGATGCCGATCATGGAAAACATGAAGACGGACAGGCCGCCGAAATACCGGGCCTTGTTCTCATCGTCGTTCATGTAACCAAGCGAGAACAGGTGCACGCAGAAGCCGACCACCCCGACGATGGCGAGCATGAGCGCTGCGAGATCGTCGAACTTGAACCCGAAGGAGAGGGTGAATTCGCCAAAGCTGAACCAATCGATCGAGGCGTTGAAACGATGTCCTCCGTAAGCCAGTATGACGGCGCCCACCGCAACCACCGCCGCGGAAGCCACCGAGATCACGGACGCGATGCCGCCCTGCCGTCGAAACAGCAGTGCGATGATCGCCGCCGAGCCAAGCGGAGAAAGAAGGACTAAAAGAGCGAGATGGCTGGGCTGCATCTGGTAGGAATGTCAGGAATCTCCGACGCCGAATCCGATACGGCGACGTTGGGCTGGTGAAACGGGTTCTGAGAGTTGGCGCAGGGCATCAACAATGACCGCGAGCTGTTCATCATGCTCGCCGATCCGGTCTTCCAACTCAGTGAGCTTGGCGCGGATGGCCTTGTGGTTGACGACCATGTGGCGAAGCTGAACGAAGGCGCGCACAACCTGCACACTCATTTGCACCGCGGCATCGCTGCGCAGGATATTGGCCGCTTGGATGGCACCGTGTTCAGTGAAAGCATACGGTAAAGCTTTACTGGATCTATGCTTAGCTGAGCTGGTCGCATTTTGCGACCGGTTGCCACTTGAGATCACGATCTGTGATTTCAAGTCTGCAACTCGTTCAAGCTCATCGCGGTTTAAACGAAACACAAAATCCTCGGGAAACTTCTTGGCGTTCCGTTTCACCTGCTCGTTAAGCCGCTTGGTCGGGACACCATAGATCTCCGCCAAGTCCGCGTCCAGCAGCACGCGCTGCCCCCGCACGACCAGAATGCGATTCTGGATGCGTTCGAGCGGGACGATAACGGAATCGGACACGAGTGAGATCAATTCTTGAGCGCGTTGAGTTCCTCGACCTGGACCGTCTGGCGGCGGCGGAAGAGGGCGACGATGATGGCAAGGCCGACCGCCACCTCAGCGGCGGCAACCGTCAGAATGAAGAAGACAAACACGTTGCCTTCCATGGTGCCATTGAAACGGGAGAACGCGACGAACGCGATGGTGGAAGCGACGAGCATGAGCTCGAGGCACATGTAGATCACCAGCGTGTTTTTGCGGATGAGCACCCCGGCAAAACCGATGGCAAACATCAACGACGCGACGATGAGGTATTCCGTAAGGCCAACGCTCATTTCACGTCCTCCAATCCTTCAAACTTCTTGCTCAGCACGATCACTCCCAGCATGGCGATCAGCAGCAGAAAACCCACGACCTGCACGGGAAGCAGGTAGGACGTGAACAAGAGGTCCGCGTAGTGCTTGAGGTTGGCTCCCACCGGGACGACGGATCCTGCTTCGGCGGCATTGAGGCCGCCAAAACTGCGAATGAGCGTCATCACGCAGACGGCCAACAACGCGGAACCGACCAACGCTGCCGCCGCCGTGGCCTTGGAGAACGGCTTGCGCTCCCCCCCCTGCATGTCGAGCAGCATGATGATGAACAGGAACAGCGCGACGACGGCGCCCACGTAAACCAGGATCAGCAGCACCGCCAGGAGGAACGAATCGAGCAGCACAAACAGCCCGGACACGCCGATGAGCCCCACGAGAAAAGCGAGGGCGGAGTTCACCGCGTTGTGGTTGTAAACGACGGCAAAGGAGCTGCCGATCACCATGAACGCGAAAATGTGGAAGAGAATGTCAGCCATGGTCTTTCAAGTCGCGACTAGGGGGTGTTGAGCAGCGGGTAGCTACTCCACCGCAGATCGCTTGGCTGGGAGGTTGATGGTAGGAAAGGGTTAGGATCACTGGAAAATCGTTCAGGAATACTCGCTGCTCACTGCTCGCCGGTCACCACGGCACATCAGTGGTGGGGATTGCCGGCCTCCTCCGCCGCTTTCTTTTTGTCCCACTTGTAGTGGTCATCGGGCAAGGTGCCTCCGAGTTCGTAGAGACGTTTCTTGTCGTTGACCATCTCTTCACGGGTATAGCCGGACACGGAAAACACATTCTGCAACCAGATCGCTTCCTCCGGGCAGACTTCTTGGCAAAGCCCGCAGTAGATGCAGCGGAGCATGTCGATTTCGAATTCCTCGGGCGCCTTCTCGACGTGGGCGGTCTCCGCATCGGGCGGAATCTCGCCCGGCGTGATGCGAATGGCCTTGGGCGGGCAAACAAATTCGCACAGCTGGCAGGAAACACATTTCTCGCGACCGTTGGGGTCCTTCACCAGGGTCGGCACGCCACGGTAGCCCGGCGGAATCGGCGGGCGCGCCTCGGGGTAATTGAGCGTCTCCTTAGGCTTCACCATCTTTTTGAAGGTGGTCTTCATGCCGCTGAGGATCTGCGGCACGTAGGTGCGCTCGGCGAGGCTCAGGGGTCGGCGTTCAACGGTTTTGAAAGACATGGCGAGAAATCGGTTAGCTGCGTTCGATGATGGCGATCGCGACCGCGTAGAAAATGAGGTTGCCGATGGAGAGCGGCAGGAGCTTTTGCCAGCCCAGCTTCATGACTTGGTCGTAACGGAAACGCGGCAGCGTCCAACGCACCCACATGAAGACGAAGATCGAAAAGATGAGCTTGGCGAGGAAGATGCCTACGGCGATCACGCCGCTGACAACCGGATTGAGGAAAATCGGCGCAATGCCACCCAACCAGCCGAGCAGGGTGTCCAACGGCAGCCACGGGAAGGGATGCCAACCGCCGCAGAAAAGGATCATGAAGATCGCCGACCCAACAAACATGTGGGCATACTCCGCGACAAAAAACAGACCCCACTTGAGCTCGCCATATTCGGTGTGGAATCCGCCGACGAGATCGGCTTCGGATTCCGGCATGTCGAAGGGTTGGCGATTGGTCTCCGCGAAGAGGGCGACCAGAAAAATAAACGCGCTGAGCGGCATGAGGAACACATACCACATGCCGCCCCAGAGTCCGGGCTGGGCCTGGGTGTTGACCACATGGATCAAGCTCAGCGAGCCCTCCCCTCCCGGAGCGTTAACCCACAAGAACACCGGCAGAACCGAGAGCGTCATCGACAGCTCGTAGGAGATGAGCTGAGCCGACGCCCGCACGCCACCGAGGAAGGGGTATTTCGAATTCGAGGCCCAACCAGCCAGGATCAGTGAATACACGCCCAGTGAGGCCACCGCAAAGACTGCCAGCATGCTGACATCCACGTTGGCGAGCACCAACGGCTTCATCGTCTCCGTGGCCGCATCCCAATACGCGCCAAACGGCACGAAAGTCACCGTGCAGAGCGCCGGCACAACGGCAATGAGAGGCGCGAGGTAGTAATAGAACTTGTTTACGCTGCCCGGGGCGACGTCCTCCTTGAGGAACATCTTGCCGCCATCGGCCGTGAAGTGGAACACTCCGAGTTTCTGGAGCAGGCTGATCCCGGGAATCCAAGCCAGCCACGGCACGATTGCCCGACTGGGGCCCGGACGACCCTGAATCCAGGCCGAGACCTTGCGCTCGGCCATCGAGCAAGCTCCCGCCAAGGGGAACAAGACCGCGATAACGGCCAGACCTTGCACCGTGAGTCGCAGCCAAAGGGGAAGTTCGAAATAGAATTCCATCATAGCTCGGGCAATCAGGCCGTGGCTTCCGCGGTGGCAGGTTGGTAGTGAAGCGTTTCACCTTCAGGGAAGGCCAGCCCGGACCAGGCTGTGCTGTCGAGAAGGAGACCGGTGTCGGGCAACTGGGCGTAGGCCAGGCCATCGAGCACGCTGATCTCACGGGAGAGAGCCGACCAGACCGAGGCCAGGTCACTGCCGGTGGTTTCACCACCCACGGCGGCGAGGAGTTGGGCGAGCACCACGCGGTCGTCGGTGGCTCCGGCGAGCCCCGGCACCGCGGAGGCAAACTTCTGCAACCGGAACTGTTGGTTGATGTAGGTGCCGCTCTTCTCAAACACGGTGAGTCCGGCAATCGAAACCTTGGCGGCGGCGCTGGTTGCGTTGGCGTGAAAGCCGAGATAAACGATGTTCACCTTCGCCAACTGATCCGCACTGAGCCCGGCAGCGGTGAGGTCTTCACCCACCACCAAGACGGTTTTGACCGCACCTGCATCGATGTCGGCGGCGAGCTCGGTGAGCTCGGTGGCGGGCAAGCCGGTGATCAAACCGGTGACCAGGGCGCCGCGGGTGTTGGGATTGCGGTCGGCCGAGACCAGGATGCCATCACCTTCACCGTGGCGTGCCACGATGCAGGACTTGGCTTCGAGCTGTTTCGCGATCCTGGCGGTAAAAAACTGTTCCTCCACGGAGCTGCGACCGGACCCCACCACGGCCACTCCACCGTCCTTGAGTAAAGCCGAGGCGGCCGCCAGGTTGTCGGCAAGGGAACCGGCTGGCAGCAGGCGATCATCGGACTGCACCTGCTTGTAGAGGATGCGGCCGCTGTCAGCCATCCAGGTATCGTTCACTTCGTCGTTTTGGCGCGGAGTGATCCGGTAGATCACACCTTCCCGGGACCAGACAACGGTGTTGGCGCCGACGGAGGATTCGGTGTCGATGCTGTTGGTCTGCTTGAGAAACCAGACACGCATCTTAAACCGGAAGTCGGTCGAGGTGAGCGCACCCACCGGGCAAATGTCGACGGTGTTGAGCGAATAATTGTTGGCCAGCTCCTTGCCCGGGTAGCAGGTCAGCGTGGAGTAACTGCCCCGGTCAACAAAGCCGAGCACGTCGTCCTTGGCGACCTCCTGGCTGAAACGGATGCAACGCGAGCAAAGCACGCAGCGCTCGTCATCGAGCACGACCCGCGGCCCCAGCTGCGTGCGCTTGGGTTTGACGTTCTTCTGCTCAATGAACCGGGAATACCCGCGGCCGTAGCCCGTGGCCTGTTCCTGCAACTTGCATTCACCGGCTTGATCGCAAATCGGGCAGTCGAGCGGATGGTTGATGAGCAGGAACTCCATCACACCCTCGCGACACTCCTTCACCATGTCCGACTGCGTCTTGATGTGCATGCCGGGCGAGACGTTGGTGCCACAACCAATCTGCGGGCGCGGTATCCAGTTGATCTTTTGCTTGCCGGTCGCCTCGTCCATGATCGGCTCACGGGTGGCGCGATCCACGGCGGGCATACCCAGCTCGATGAGGCACATGCGGCAGTTGCCGGCGATCGTAAGCTTCGGGTGGTAGCAATAGTGCGGCACATCGACCCCCACCATGCGGGCGGCTTCGATGACGTTGATCCCCTTGGGAACTTCGACCTCCTGGCCGTCGATGTTGACGGTGACGAGTTCGGGTTTGGCAGGCTGAATCATTGCGAAAGGGAAGGTTAAAGCGCGAAGACGCGAAGCGCACAAAAGCATCGCAAAGGAGGAAAAGCAGGGGTTTGGCGTGGCGTCATCTTGGCGGCTTTGCGTTTCAAAGGGTTTAAACCAGCTCGAGCTTGCCGGCGGAAGCCTTCTGCTTGTCGTCTTGGTAGGATTTGAATTCGTCGCCGAACTTGAGGACGAAGCTCTGAGTGGGCCACGAGCATGCCTCGCCGAACGCACAAATCGTGCGGCCGGCAATCTGGTCCGCCACGCTCTTCATGAGTTCACCATCTTCTTCGCGGGCCTCACCATGCACCATGCGGGAGGTGATCTTTTTCATCCAAAGAGAACCTTCGCGGCAAGGGGTGCACTGGCCGCAGCTCTCGTGGGCGTAGAACGCATTGATGTTGGCCAGGGCCTCGACCATGTTGACGGAATCGTCCATCACGATGACGCCGCCGGATCCACCCATGGTGCCGCAGGCGGCGAGCGTGTCGAAGTCCAACGGGATATCCTCAACGCCAAGTTCCCGGGTCGACCCGTCCTTGTTTTTCAAGGTGAACTTCTCGCCGAAGCGAAGGACCTTGGCTGATGAACCTCCCGGGATCACGGCCTTGAACTCGCGGCCGTCGAGCGGGCCGCCACACACGTCGTAGAGCAACTGACCCATCGTGATCTCACCGCAGGCATACTCGTAGTAACCGGGTTTCTTGACGTGGCCGGAGACACAGAAGATGCGGGTGCCGGTATTGTTGGGCGTGCCGATCTTGAGGTATTCGTCGGCCCCCATTTCGAGGATGTGCTTCACGTGGCACAGCGTCTCGACATTGTTCACAATCGTCGGGCACTGATAAAGCCCCAGCACCGCGGGGAAGTAAGGCGGCTTGATGCGTGGATTGGCTCGTTTGCCTTCAAGTGATTCAATCAGGCCGGTTTCCTCGCCGCAGATGTAGGCGCCGGCGCCGCGGTGGATAAACATGTCGCACGAGTAGTCGGTTCCCAGAATGTTTTTGCCCACGAACCCCTTGTCCCGGGCCTCTTGGATGGCCTGCTCAAGAATGCGGGCGCCTTCGGGAAACTCGCCCCGGATGTAGATATAGGCCTGCTTCACATCGTTAGCAAAGCAGGAGATCATGGTGCCTTCGATGAGCTGGTGTGGATCCTGGTGGATGATGTAGCGGTCCTTGAACGTGCCCGGCTCGGACTCGTCCGCGTTGACCACAAGGTAAATCGGCTTGCCGCTCTTGCGGTCCACAAACGACCACTTCAGGCCGCAGGAAAATCCGGCGCCACCCCGGCCGCGCAGGCCGGATTTCTTGACCTCGTCGCGAATGTCCTCGGGTTTCTGGGTAACGGCTTTTTTGAGGATCTCGTATCCCCCGTTCTTCAGGTAGCAGTCGATGTCGTTGGAGTAGCCCTCCTCATCGATGTGCTTAAAAATCATGCGTCGTTCAGCGGGTGCAGACATGGTGCTTATCCTCTTTGCGCGGCCTCGGCCTTGATGTGGTCGCTGATCTCCTTGGCTTTCGCCTCATCGACGTTTTCGTGTAATTCCTCATCGATCAGCACAACCGGAGCGGTGCCACAGCTGGCCAGGCATTCGACAAACTCGACCGTGACTTCGCCGTCGGGGGAGACCTTCCCCAGCTTGGTGTCGAATTCCTGCTGAAACTTGGAGCAGGTCTTGTAGGCGCCGACCAAGGCGCACGACAGCGTGCGACAAACCTTGATGTGACGGCGACCAATCGGCTTCCGCCGGAACATCGGGTAGAAGGTCACCACCTCGTAGACATTGATCGGTTCGAGTTCGAGCTTCTCGGCGATCCACTCGATGGCTTCTTCCGGAATGTGGCCGATGTCTTCCTGAATGAGATGCAGCAGGGGCAGCGTGCCGCTGCGCTTCTCCGGGTAATGGGTGATGACCTCGTCGATGCGGGCCAGGGTTTCAGGCTGGAGATTCATTCGGTCAGAAAAGTAGCGGGTCGCCGGTGGCAACCGGCGAGGAGGTTCCGGAAAGGGACGGGTTTGAAAAGACGGTGTCGAACTTGGTCATGCTCACTACTCGCTCGTCGATGCTCACGGCTTCAAAGGGTTAGCGGTCGCACTCGCCCATGACGAAATCGAGGGAACCGAGAATCGAAACGACATCGGAAACCAACTCGTCTTGGCAGACTTTTGGCAGAATGGAGAGGTTGCAGAACGAGGGACCGCGAATCTTCAGGCGCCACGGCACTCCCCCACCCTTGCTCACGATGAAGAAGCCGAGCGTGCCCTTCGGATTCTCCGCCTCGAAGTAGACTTCGCCCGCCGGCATCTGCGGCCCTTCGGTCACAATCATGAAGTTGTTAATCAACTCCTCCATGGAGGTCATGACCTTGTCCTTTTTCGGCGCGAAGATCCGCACGGCATCCTTGGCGTAGTAATCGCCTGCCGGGAATTTGGCGATAGCCTGGCGGATGATGCGCACGGACTGCTTCATCTCCTCTCCCCGGCAGAGGTAGCGGTCGTAGCAGTCGCCCTTGGAACCCACCGGAACGTCGAACTCATACTGCTCGTAGCCCCAATAGGGACGATCCTTGCGCAAGTCACTTTTGACTCCGGAGCCGCGGAGGTTCGGTCCGGACAAACCATACCCGATGGCATCCTCGGCCGAGATGATGCCCACGTCGACCGTACGATCCATGAAGATCTTGTTGCGGGTCAGAAGCTTGAGGATCTCGTCGAGAATCGGGAGGAATTGGTCGCAAAACTCGAGCACGCGTTCGTTCCACCCTTCGGGAACGTCGCGTGATACCCCGCCGATACGGCTGTAACTCGTGGTGAAGCGGGCCCCCGTCAGCTCCTCAAACAGGGTATACAGCTTCTCCCGCTCGGTGAAGGTGTAGAGAAACACCGACCATGCCCCCACGTCGATTCCGTAGGCCCCCAGCCCCATGAGATGACTGGAAACGCGGGCCATCTCCGACGTGATGACGCGGATCGCCTGCACCCGTTCCGGGATTTTAATGTCGGCCAATTGTTCGACGGCGGCGGCATAAGCCGCGTTGTTCGCCAGCGGGGCAAGGTAATCCAACCGGTCCGTGTAGGGCACAAACTGGTTGTAGGTCATGTTTTCCGCGATCTTCTCGTCGCCCCGGTGGAGGTAACCCAGAACCGGATCGCAGTTGGTCACGGTCTCTCCGTCGAGCTCGAGCTGGAGACGCAGCACCCCGTGGGTGGAGGGATGGGACGGCCCCATCGCAAGGGACATCTTTTCCGTTTCAAATTCCTGCGAGGCAGCGGCGGTCTTGGCGCCAGCGTCGGGGACGGTAAATTCGGTAGCCATCAGGATTTCGGGTCGGGTTATTCAGGCTTGGGCTTGGCTTCGTTCCAGCTCTCGTCCTTGGCCCGGGGCTCGGCGTCGGTCAGGTTCATTTCGCCTTTATTGGAAGCAACGAACGGGCCACCCATCATGGGCGCGGAGATAACCTTGGCCTGGGTTTCATCCGCGACTTCAATGTCCGGCAACTCGGTTTCGATTCCCGCCAAGGGAAATTCCTTCCGCAAAGGATGGTGCGGATACCCATCCCACATCAGAATGCGACGAAGGTCGGGATGCCCCTCAAACGTTATCCCCATCAGGTCGAAGGTCTCGCGCTCGTGCCAGTCAGCCGCCGGAAACAAACCGGTGGCCGTGGGGGCGGACGGGTTGGCGTCGTCGGTGCAGTCTGCCGCAATGCGGATGTAGGTGTGTTTGGTCGTCGAAAACAAATGCCACACCGCGGTGAATCGGGGCGACGTGGTTTCGGACCAGTCGATGCCTGTCACATCCACCAGGAAATCGTAACTCTGCTCGTCCCGCAGCCATTGCAACACCGCAACGGCGTCCTTCATCGGCACGTTCACTGCGGGATGATCGAGAGACTCTCGGGGAGTGGCTTCGGAAAACTTGGCTAGGAGATCAGCAACTGGCTCGGCGGCGACGGTGTCGGACATATTGCGTGGTAGGGAACAGGCGAGACCGGGTCAGGCGGTCAGGTTGCGTAAGGAGGGCGTCTTTTTGACCTTGTCTTGCAGTTTGATCAACGCATCGAGCAAGGCCTCGGGACGAGGAGGACATCCGCTGACGTAGACGTCGACCGGCACAATGCGATCAACGCCCTGAAGGGTGGCGTAGCTGCGATACATGCCGCCGGAAGAAGCGCAGGCTCCCATGGCAATGACCCACTTGGGTTCGGACATCTGGTCATAGATGCGTCGAACGTGGGGAGCCATCTTGTAGGTGACGGTGCCGGCCACGATCATACAATCGGCTTGGCGCGGGGAGAACCGCATCACCTCAGCCCCGAAGCGGGCGATGTCGAACCGGGCGGATGCGGTGCCCATCAGCTCGATCGCGCAGCAGGCGAGACCCATCGGCATCGGCCACATCGAGTTCGTGCGGACCCAGTTTATCACGGCATCGAGCCGGGAAATGACGATGTCTCCTTCTATCTTGTTATCAAAAGCGACGTCGGTGTTGGGTGATACCATGGCGTGATCAGGTAGAGTTTAAGCGAAAATGTCCGTGAACGTCCCAAACCGACCACGCCCGCGCAAGACGCTTTTGGCCAAAATCCCGTCGGAAGAAGTTATCCCGTCACTCCACCTGCCCCGCTCTAATACCGGTCAACAGTTTTCCTGTCTCAAAGTGAGTCTTTTTAATCCCGCATCCCGTCAGACTTATGGGTAACGGGAAACCTTGCGTGACCGCGATGATCCACGAACGTTCGGGTGTTCGCTGCCGGAACCCATCGGCTCTTCCCAATCTCGTAACCCCATGTCAAATCGCTCCCTGTCCCGTCATGCGCTGCGGCTCGCCATGGCCTCGGTGGTATTGTTGTGGGCGGGCTGCGGCAAACCCACGCCGGCTCGGGCACTGACCAAGACCGTCCCTGCCGCTGACAGTGCTCCGGTCGAGGCGACGGGGTTGCTGACCGGGCGGGAGCTCGGAACGTTCACCGAACTTCCCCCTTGGATCGCCCACGTTCGAACCATCGATCTCGATCAGGACGGTTTGGATGATATCGTTTTCTGCGAAGCCCAGGACAACGAGATCCGTTGGATCCGACAGACCGCGCCGGGCAATTTCGCTCCGGAAGCGCTGCTCGCCGCCGACATGAGCGGCCCCGTGCACGTCGAATCCGCGGACATGGACGGTGACGGAGACCTCGACCTGCTGGTGTCGAGCATGACGATTGTTTTCCCCCACAACGATCGCATCGGTATCGCCTTCATTCTCGAAAATGACGGGCAACAGAATTTTACTCCCCACCGAATTCTGGAAAAGACCTCACGCATCGTCGACATGCGGGCAGCGGATCTCAACGGCGATGGCCGGCTGGACCTCGCGTTGGCCCAGTTTGGTTACGACCAAGGAGAGATTTCGTGGCTCGAACACGTCGGGCCCGGCCAGTGGGATTTTGAACGTCATGTGCTGCTCGATCTATCCGGGGCCATCAACGTGGTCATCGATGATTTTGATGGCGATCGCACTCCGGATATCGCCGCGTTGATGTCCCAGCAATGGGAGGAGGTCTACTACTTCGCCAATGATGGCCGCGGCAACTTCCGCACCCGGCGCATCTGGGGCTCGACCAACGAAGACTACGGCTCGAGCGGCCTCAGCTCCGCTGACATCAATCGCGACGGCCGGCCCGACCTGATCTACTCCAACGGGGATGGCTTTGGACCCTCCGCCACGCCGGGACCCCGGCCGTGGCACGGATTGCAATGGTTCGAAAACATGGGCGGTGGAGCCTTTCGCTACCACCGCATTGGTCCCCTGTCCGGAGCCTACGGCCCGGCCGGCGTCGACCTCGATCAGGACGGACACATGGACGTGGTGTCGGCGGCAGCTTACGCGGATTGGAACAGCCAGAATCGCGAAGTCGTTTCGATCATGTGGTTCCGCAACGATGGAAACCAGAACTTCACCCGCCACGTGTTGACCCGCGAACCCAAGGACCTGATCACCCTGGACGTCGGCACGTTTGACCGTAGTGGCAAACCTGCCCTCGTGACCGGAGGCTTCTACATCTACCCGCCCTTTGACAAGATGGGCCGCGTCATGATCTGGCACCGATGAAGTCAGTGGGAAAGTTCATCACTTTGGGATTGGCCGCGGTTGTGCTCGCGGGCGGCGGCTGGTGGTGGGGCCAGCAATCCAAACACCGGTCAATCGTGGCCGCACACCTGCCCAGCATCCCCGACCTGACCGGCGCCCACCCCGACCTGCAGGCCCGCATCGCCGAGGCCGACGCCAGAGCCCTGTCGCTGGCGGGAGCGCGGGACGGCCTGGCGGAGCTCAGTCGACTGTATCATATCAATGGATACTTGGACACCGCGTCCCAGTGCTACGAGGGACTCGCCACCCTGGAACCCGCTTCCCCGGTATGGCCCCATCGGCACGCCACCATTTTGGCCGGATTTGGCCAGGCAGCGGAGGCCCTGTCCCTGTGGGACCGCGTCATCGAGCTCGATCCCGCCTACCTCCCCGCCCAACTGCGTCGCGCCGACTTGCTGCTCAAGAGCAGCGATGCCGCCGGCGCCGCGGCGGCTTACCAGGCCGTGCTTCAACTCGATCGCGATGAAGCGTGGGCAATCCTGGGATTGGCCCGGATCGACCTGGAGGCGGAACGGTGGACCGACGCCCGCCGACGCCTCGAACGGGTCGTGGCGCTGACCGACTACAACCTGGGTTACGATCTGATCGTCACCCTCTACGAGCGACTGGGGCTGGACCGCAGCGCGGAAGCGATCCGCGGCCAGGCCGAAGCCTCCGGGGCCTACCGTGACCCAAGCGATCCCTGGCTCGATGAACTCATGTCGGATTGCTACGACTCATTCCGCCTGGCCCTGGAGGCCGGCACCAAGAGCCGTATTGGAGAAATCGATACGGCCCTCGCCTGGCTGCGACGGGCCATCGAAGTGGCCCCGCAGGATGTTTCCGCTCATTTCCAGTTGGCGTCCCTGTTGGCCCGACAGCGGGACATCACCGGAGCAATGACCCACTACCGCCGCTGTACTCAACTTGACCCCGCATTTGCCGATGGCTGGGCGCAGCTCTCCGGGTTGCTGGAACGCAACGGCAACCTGGCCGAGGCCAACCGCATTCTCGCCGAAGGGCTGAGGTTTTGTCCGGATTCGCCCGGCCTGCATCGGATGAAGGCACGCCGGCTGCGCGAAGCGGGCCAGCCCGGTGCCGCCGTCGGCGAATACCGCACCGCCATCCGCCTCCGCCCCAACGAGCCGGATTCCTACATCGAATTGGGGATCACGCTCATCTCTCTCGACCGTCGCCGCGAAGGCGTTGCCGAAATCGAAAAGGCCCTCGTTTACGACCCGCTCAATCCCAGCGCCTTGGGCATCCTCGCTTTTGACGCGATCGACTCCGGGAACAAAACCCGGGCGGACGAGTGGATGGCGCGCATTGCGGAACAACCCCGCATGCAGCCCCAGGAGCTCCAACGCCTCAACACCGCCTACCGCCGGGCCTTCGGCGGGTAAGCCGGCCTGCAAGGTTCAATGCCACAGTCTTCGGTTGGCAAAAGCATGGCCGGAGCCGGACTTGAGATACCTCTCAAACGCAAGTGCCCGACGTTTGGAAGAAAAAGCGACGTAGGTAACGAGCTTCCATGGACGACAAATCGAAGTGCTGCTGTTTTTGCCGGAGTTATGATCGTGAATCCGAGACTTCAGGTCCTGAGTGAATCCCACGTATCGCTTTTCAGGCGTTGTTTCACTTTCAATCAAATACACATAATACATAGCACTGCTTCGCTGAAGCTTCGCAGCGCATCCTTCGCTTTTGGCTGAACAGAGATCAACCTAATCCCAAGAGCTTGGCGGGCTCATCATCAAAAGATGGGGACATGCGGTTATTAGGCCAACATGTCCCCGATGATGATAGATATCAGCAATGTGCCGATGCCTCAGAGTTACACGCTTCGCTGCATCCACGGCAAGCGTCCGGTTATCGTTGAGGTAACCCATAACGACCTGCGCGCTGCCCTTGCTGTGGAGCCGATCGGCTCCACAGCAAGGGGCGCTACGTGCGCGAGGTTCGCCACCTGTCCTACCTCGGTCAGCCCTGTCTGTGGCGGGTACATACCCGCCGGTATGTCTGCACCCGATGTGAGCGCACCTTCGTGCCGCAGTTGCCGTCCATCCGTCCGTGGCGACGCCTCTCCGAGCCTTTGCGTGAGTCGATCTACACGCTCCATCATGCCGGGATTGATGCCACCAACCTGGCCCGGCTCGAACGGGTGGGTTCGGCCACGGTGGAGCGCTGCTACTCGCAGTTTGCCCAGCGTAAGGCCCATGAGCGCATCTCCCGGCAGTGTCCCCTATGGCTGGGCATCGATGAGCACTCCGTGCAAAAGCAACATCGCTTCGCCACTACCTTCTGCGATCTGCGCAATCACCGTGTTTTCGATGTGGTGCCAGGACGTAGCGTGGGAGCATTGGAGTCTTACGTGCGCCAACTCCAAGGC
>JANQKV010000060.1 GCA_028280945.1 Opitutaceae bacterium | reverse complement strand
AAGGGAGTGCTGACCGATGAGCAGATTCGTGCGATGGTGATCTATATTCGTGAGCAGGGCCAGATCGCCCGCACCGAAGGCATCAAGGAAAAGACCCGGCCCACCGATGGGGTTTTCCCTTCCACCCATCACAGCTTCAAATTGGAGAAAGTGACGCAGGTGGAGGACATTCTCTGGGCGATGGAATTCATGCCAGACAACTCAATCCTGCTCGTTCAGCGCGACGGACCAGTTTGGCACCATCAGGACGGAGTAAACCACCTTGTCGAGGGCACGCCGAAGGTCTGGCAGCACGGCCAGGGCGGCATGCTCGAGGTCGCCCTTCATCCCGACTACGAGGACAATGGCTGGATCTACCTCGGCTACAGTGAAAACATCGGGGCCAAGGAGAACGACCGCGATGCCGGCATGACCGCAATTGTGCGCGGTCGCATCAAGGATCACAAATGGGTCGACCAGGAATACGTGTTCCGGGTGCCGGGCGAGTTTCACACGAATTCCGGCGTGCACTTTGGCACCCGCTTCGTGTTTCAGGATGACTACCTCTTTTTCGCCATCGGGGACCGTGGTCGCATGCAGATGGCGCAGGATCCCTCCAAGCCCAACGGCAAGGTCCACCGCATTTATCACGACGGCAGCATCCCCGCCGATAATCCCTTCGTCGATGAACCCAACGCCTACTCATCGATCTGGAGCCTGGGCAACCGCAACCCTCAAGGCCTGGCCATCGACCCGGCCACCGGAATGCTGTGGGAGACTGAGCACGGCCCGCGCGGCGGCGACGAGGTTAATGTGATCGAACGCGGCGTGAACTACGGCTGGCCGACCATCACCTACGGCATGAACTACAATGGCACGCCCATCACGCACCTGACGGAGCAGGAGGGCATGGCCCAACCCAAACACTATTGGACCCCGTCGATCGCGGTCTGCGGCATTGGTTTTTACACCGGCGACAAGTTTCCGCAATGGACCGGTAATCTCCTCGTCGCAGGCCTGGCCTCAGAGCAACTGCATCGTCTGGTCATCGAAAACGGTGAGGTGGTGGAAGACGAAATCATCCTCAAAGGCCAGAACCGCATCCGTGACGTTGTCACCGGTCCCGACGGTTTCATCTACGTTTCGCTCAACACCCGCAGTCCGGGGTTCGGTGAACTGTATCGAATGGTCCCGGCCAATTGATCCGGCTCGACTTTAGGGCGCGTCGGGCTTGATCAGTTCAGCGCCTTCGCCGGTCTGCATGTGCAGGACCTGGGGTTCCGCTCCCCACTCCGCCTGGTAGGTCTCCACCACGACGTCGGCGTCGGCTTCGCCGAAACTGCCATCGGTCAACGCCATCACCGCACCGCCAAATCCACCGCCGGTCAGCCGGGCTCCATACACCCCGGGCAGCCGCGTCAGGGTATCGACCAACGAGTCCAACTCCGGCGTGCTGTTTTCGAATGCGTGCTGAGAGCTGCGGTGCGAGGCGGTCAGCAACTCACCCACGGTCTTCAGGTCAGCCCGTTCGAGCGCCGCGATGCTTTTGCCGACCCGGTCGATCTCTTCCAGAATGTGCCGGGCGCGCTTCGCCACCGTGGGCGAGAGCTGATGCACTTCCGACGCGAATAACTCGAGGGTCGCATCCGCCAGTTGTTTCACTCCCAGATCCGCCGCGGCTGCCATGCACTCCGAGTGCCGGGCACTGTAGAGCCCGTCCACCAGCGCATGTTTGGTATGCGTGTTGAAAATCCAAAAATGGGCGCCTTCGGGCATTGGCACCCTGTCGAACTTGGGGCCCTTGCAATCGATGAACACGAGCCGATGACGCTTCCCAAAACCCGACACGCCCTGATCGAGGATTCCACACGGTACTCCCACAAAATCGTTCTCCGCTTTCCGCCCGATCTTCACCAGGGTCTCCCGATCAACCTCCTGGCCGGTCATCGCCAGAAACGCCAGACCCGAGGCCAGTTCGATTGCGGCGCTGCTGCTTAATCCTGCTCCCACTGGGAGATCACTTTCCACGGCGAAATCAAAGCCCCCCGGCAAGGCAAGGCCATGAGACTGCATCGCTGCCAACACCCCCTGGGGGTAGTTGATCCAGGACGAGTCCCCTTCGAGTTTGGTCAGCTCGCCTCCTGTCTCTATCACCGCATCGCCGATAGCGGAACGCCACCGACGCCGACCATCCTCGCGAGGGGCCGCGGCCACCCACACACCGGAATCAACCGCGGCACCCAGCACCGTGCCGCCATTGTAATCGGTGTGATTGCCGATGAACTCGATGCGCCCCGGTGCCCGGGAAATGATGGAGGGTTCTCGGCCATGGGCCTCTTGGAACAGCTGGGTAACTTTGTTTTGCATGGACAAACCCATATCCAAACCGAGCCAGCCGTGCCGGGTCAAAGTTTGGTTTCGACGAAGCGACTAACTCTTGGTCTTCGACTGGGGCGGTTCGCCGCCTTCAAATCCCGGAGGAGCCTCGCCCCTTGCCCCCTTCAATGTGATCTCGAGCAGGTAAGCCATGGCCTCGGTGCGGTCACAGTTGCGCTGCTCCGCGATCTGATCGGCTCGCTTCATGAGCTGGCGAGCCATGGTTTCTGCTTGAGCTTCGTCCGCCCCAAAGGAACGGCACAATCGTTTGACGTGTTCAAAGTCGTCCACGCGATGACCCAAGATCATGGGCCACGCGGGCTCAACGCCGCACTTCGGCTCGAGCTACCCAAATTCGACCCGCGTCGCCGGTTGGTCTTTAAGCTCCGCGGGTTTTTCCAGATCGACCCGGGCCAACAGAACCATCGCCAGACCGATCCATCCTCCATCCGGATGTGTCACATGTGAGCGAACCTTACCCACTGTTTTCCCATCTTGCTGCAATTCGGCAGAGTCCCCCGGAGGCATCGGCCCATTGCCGCTCACTCGCGTTAACTGTCGACGCACGCGCCCGGTCGCCTCCAGCCGCGCCATGACCTCTTGGCCAAGATAACATCCCTTGTTGAAGGAAACGCCCACCTCATGACGACCTCCCTCTTGAGGCAGATCATCGGCCCCCAGATCAACCGGCACTTCGGGCCACTTCACTGCGATCCGGATTCGAGCCCACTCCGATTCGTCCATCTCGGTCCAGTTTGCCGGCCACTCAGGTTCGAGTTTTGCCAACACGTATCCCAATGCCCCCTCCTCGGTTCCTTGCCACCAGACTGTGTCCTCGCCAACGGGGAGTGCCGCGCTCCCCGAGCAAACCTGCTCACCGGCAATGACCCAGCCCTTCCAGGCGTCAGTCTGGTCCTCCAGCTCCACATCGTCCGCGATGATGTAGGCATCCAAACGCTCCCGCAGGGCATCCGCGGTGAGACTCCAGCTCGCAATCAGACAGCGCTCGGCCGACTCCGGCCGCACAATGGCATCGCCAAACACCTTGCCCTTTTGCGTGAGCCAAAATCCGTATGTAACCTTTCCGGCCGGAACCTGTTTAAGGTCTTGAGAAAACTGACCTTGCAGAAATTCCAAGGCATCCTCCCCATGCGCCCAAATCACCGCAGATGGGTTCCGGGGAAGGTATTTTTTGTATATTGCAAAACTGTAACGATTTGTATCCAATTGATTTTCAGCGTTTAATCTATTTTTTTGAAAGTTTTTGAGAACTTTTGTTGACGAACAAGAGCACAGATGTTCTCTTCTCACCATCAGATTTACATCTTCTCCCGCCTAGCGGGAGTTTTGGGGTAACTAAGAAAGCAAATGGCCGGTCGCTTAGGGGTAGGCGACCGGCCAACTTTTTATCCGGATTTCTCGATCCGCCAAGCACGCTCCGCACTTATCTCCGCCCCCCCTGCTCCGCACAGGCCTTCGGACCAGCCTTGCCCCATTGGCGATCTGTCGTTAAACGTCAGCGGTTTATGCAGCGCACGTCGGACATCAATGTCGTCGAAACCAAGGAACTCCCCTCCCCGGTCGAGCTCTTCAACTCCCTGCCCAAGAGCGAAACCCAATCCGCTTTTGTGACCCGTGCTCGTGAAGGCATCCACCGGGTGATCTTCACCGAGGATAAACGCTTCCTCCTCGTGGTCGGTCCTTGTTCGATCCACGATCTCGATGCCGGACGCGACTATGCCCAGCGACTGGCAAAATTGGCTCACGAAGTCTCCGACCGGATCATGGTGGTCATGCGGGTCTACTTCGAAAAACCCCGCACCACGGTCGGCTGGAAGGGACTGATCATGGATCCTCATCTGGATGGATCCCACGACATCGCCGCCGGATTGAACAAGGCTCGCTCCTTTCTCCGCGAGGTGCTCGATCTGGGGCTGCCTACTGCAACCGAGCTCCTGGATCCCATCACTCCCCAATACATCGCCGACCTGATCTGTTGGTCCGCGGTCGGCGCGCGCACAACCGAGTCCCAAACCCACCGCCAAATGGCCTCGGGCCTTTCCATGCCACTGGGTTTCAAGAACGGCACCGACGGGTCCCTTGGCTCCGCGCTGAACGCCATCAAGGCCGCCGCCCAACCCCAGACCTTTCTCGGCGTGAGTGTGGATGGCCGGGCTTCAGCGGTCGCCACTGCCGGCAACCCCAATTGCCACATCGTGCTGCGCGGCGGATCCCAAGGGCCTAACTTTTCCGCCGAGCATATCGCCGAGACGGAGGCTGCGTTGGCCAAGGCCGGTTTACTGTCGTCCATCCTTGTTGACTGCTCCCACGCGAATTCGAGCAAGGACCCCGGCCGCCAACCCGAGGTGATGCGAAACGTGCTGGATCAAATCACCGCTGGAAACCAATCCATCATTGGAACCATGGTCGAAAGTAACCTGGAAGCGGGCAATCAGCGGTTTCCTCAACCCAAGACGGACCTGCGCTACGGCGTTTCCATCACCGACGGCTGCATCGATTGGGCTACCACCGAATCCCTCATCCGCGAAACCCACGCCGCCCTGGCTCCCCGCTTTGCCTGAGCTCCCCGACGCTTAACATTACCCCGGCAATACGGTGGCTTTTGCCGCCATTATGCCGCATCAAGGTGGGATTCCATTATGCCAGCCCCCCTCCCCTCCTTTCTCCGCCAGCTTTGTGCTCTATCTGCGCTTGCTCTGACCGTCAGTTCCGCACCCGCCGCCGAGGTATCGGGTGATCTCTCGCAGTGGCACACGATTGAAATCACCTTCGACGGTCCCCACAGATCAGAAGCAGTCCCCGCCACCTTCTGGGATCACCGTCTCACCGTGACCTTCGATCATCCGGTGTCCGGCACCAAATACACCGTGCCGGGGTATTTTGCCGCCGATGGCCAGGCTGGGAAGACCCATGCCAAAGCGGGCAACCAATGGCGCGTTCGTTTCACCCCCGACCAGATCGGCACGTGGCAATATCAAGCCGAATTGGTAACCGGTGAACGCGTCGCGGTGAACGATGCCCCGGGAACGCCGGTCAAGATCTCCGGCTCAAGCGGATCCTTCGAAGTGGCCGCTTCACCGGTCGACCCAAGCTCCTCCGATTTCCGAGGACAGGGTCGTCTGGAATACGTGGGCAAACATCATATGCGCTTCGCCGGCTCTGGCCGCTACTTCATCAAGGGCGGTGCCGGCAGCCCCGAGAACTTTCTGGCGTTCGATGGGATCGATGGCACCTACGACTTCGCCCTGACCCCGGAATTCCCCTCGCTCGGCGCCGACCAACTCCACCACTACGGCCCTCACCGCGAGGACTGGCGCGCCGATGATCCCAACTGGCTCGATGAGGACGGTGACGACGCCAAAGGCATCATCGGACTCGTCAACTACCTGGGCGACCAAGGACTCAATTCCATCTACCTCATGCCCTTCACCTACGCTGGTGACGGCAACGACATTTGGCCCTGGGTGGATCCAACGACCCGCGACGCGTTTGATGTCAGCAAGCTCGCCCAATGGGAATGGGTCTTCAGCCACCTCCAGCATCGCGGCGTACACATCCACATGCTCGTTACCGAGACGGAGAACGAAAACCTCTTTGAACTCGAAGATGGCGGCGCACCGTTTGCCGATACCCGCAAACTTTTCTATCGCGAGCTGGTCGCGCGTTTCGGACATCACCTCGCGCTGTCTTGGAACCTGGGCGAAGAAAACGGCTGGACCGATGACAAGGGCGGCCAGCGCGGCCTCGGCAACACTACCGCCCAACGCAACGCGTTCGCCCAGTTCATTCGGGACCTCGATCCCTACGACCACCCGATCAAGATTCACGAGATTGAGATCGAGGAAATCTACCCTCAACTCGCCGGCTTCGAGGCATTCGAGGGACCCGCCCTGCAACGTCACAAGGACTACAATCAAATCGTCATTGACCACATCAACATGTCGGTTGCCGCGGGGCGTCCCTGGCTGGTCAGCATGGACGAACCCTTGGGATGGGAGTTCGGCCTTCGCCCCGATGTTGACGATCCCACCCGCGACGGCGCCCGCAAGGACGTGCTGTGGGGCACGTTCATGGCGGGTGGCTCCGGCGTGGAATGGTATGCCGGCTGGCAAAACAACGCGCCGACCAGCGACTTGAGCAGTGAAGACCTTCGCGTGCGTGAAGAGATGTGGCGGCAGACCAGGATCGCTCTCGATTTTTTCCACACTCACGTCCCGTTCGCTCACATGCGGGCCGTCAACGAGCTGGTCAAAAGCGAAGGCGACTATGGGTTGGCCAAAGCCGACCACACCTACTTGGTCTACCTCCGCGACGGCGGGACCGCCGCCCTGGACTTGAGCGACGCAACGGGGGACTATGCGGTGCAATGGTTCGACCCCCGCAACGGCGGCGATCTCCAGACGACTTCCATCACCTCGGTTTCCGCCGGCAGCATCGTTGAACTCGGGAAACCGCCGAGCGAAACTGATCAGGACTGGGCGGTATTGCTGACGCGTCGCTGATCAAGCGGACGGCCTACAGGCTTCGGACCATGTGGATCCGGAAGTCGTTGTCGTCGGCGCTGTCGGAGATGCCAAACAACCAGCTGAAGGCGAGCGACCACTTGCCGCCGTCGAGCTTGCCCTTGAGAATCGGGCCAAGCTGGTGCTCCTGTTCGTCGAAGGACCCCAGCCCGCGAGTGTCGTTCATGTCGTGAAAGGACTCCAGCCCCAGTCGCCAGTCGTCGGCAATCGACCGCGTGACTTGGAACCGGGGCTCAATCAGGAAGCCATCATGCGATTCGGGGCCGAACTGGCGACCGGTCAGGAAATTCGCGCGCGCCTCCCACCCGTTGTCCCAGTTCCACTTGCCCGTCCAGGCGATGCGGGCCCGCGACGGCAGGTTGTCGCCTTCGGCGATTTGCAGTTCGTAACGAATCGCACTGTCCCACCCTGCTACCTCGTCTTCGGCAAACTGCGATTGGGCCTCAAACCGGAAATAGCGAAACTCCATGCTCCCCGGTCCCGAGTCGGCAAACAAACCAATGAACCGCACCCGCCACGCGTCGCTCAGGGCATGCTGATAATGCAGACGCTGCGCCCAGGCGGTGGGCGACTCATCCGGCAGCATGCTGGACCGCAACTCCAAGGCCTTGCTGCCCTCCCTCACGTCGGGACTGAACACACTGGTCGTATTGAGCGCAAATGCCGGGCTGGCGACACCAACCAAGAAGGTTAGGATAAAACTAAGTTTGAACGAAGCATTTCCGCGAAAGCTCATCGTTCGAGCTATTCAGAAACAACGCTTAGTCCAGTGGATGAACATATTTTGTAGCCTGTTTGCTGCTCCCATGATGTCGCAACACGCCCGACTGTCTTTTCGGAACGGTTGGATTAAAATCGTTCGAAGCGACCGAAAAACCGCAATTCCTGCGTGTCATCCCCGCCGCGTTTGTGGTTAGGTGTCCGCCCTTTTTACTTCTTCAACCATGAAAACTCCCATTCGAGTCGCAGTTACGGGTGCGGCCGGTCAAATCGGCTACTCCCTCCTCTTCCGCATCGCTTCCGGTCAAATGTTCGGCCCGGACCAACCGGTAATCTTGCAAATGATCGAGATCCCCGTCGAACAAGCCATGAAGGCGCTGGAAGGCGTGGCCATGGAGCTCGACGACTGTGCGTTCCCGCTCCTCAAGGGCATGGTGCTGACCGATGACGGTGAAACCGGATTCAAGGATGCGAACTGGTCGCTGCTCGTGGGAGCCAAGCCCCGCGGCCCCGGCATGGAACGAGCCGACCTCCTCAAGGGCAACGGCGTCATCTTCACCGCCCAAGGCGAGATCATTGACCGCGTCGCCGCCGAGGACGCCCGCGTCGCCGTGGTGGGCAACCCCGCCAATACCAACACCATGATCGCCGCCTCCAAGGCGAAGCGCCTTACCCCGGATCGCTTCACCGCCATGGTCCGGCTCGACCAAAACCGCGCCCAAGCCCAACTCGCCAAGAAGGCCGGCGTCGACCTCACCAATGTCAAAGACATCTACATTTGGGGCAACCACAGCCCGTCGATGTATCCCGCCTTCCGTCACGCCACGATCGACGGCAAGCCTGCTGCTGACGTCATCAATGACCAAGCCTACCTTGAGGGTGACTTCTGCTCCACGGTCGGCAAGCGCGGCGCGGCCATCATCGCGGCCCGCGGCCTTTCCTCCGCTGCCTCCGCCGCCAACGCCCTGGTCGACCACGTTCGTGATCTCATGACCCCGGGTGCCATCCACTCGGTAGCCGTCAAGAGCGAGGGCGCCTACGGCTTCGATCCGGAGGTGTGGGCCGGCATGCCGGTGCGCACGACAACCCCGGGTTCCTACGAGGTCATCTCCGACTACGACCTCAGCGACGAATTCTCGCAAAAGAAGCTCGCCGCTACCAATGAGGAACTCGTCGGCGAACGTGCGATGGTGGCCGATATGCTCGGCTGAGCGGTTTTCTGTTTGCGTTGGTTAGTTGGTTCAGTCCCGGCCGCCTCGATCGAGGCGGCCTTTCCTTTTAACCCACAAACGACAGGTCGTAGGGAGCCCGCATCTCCGCGCTCAGGTAGGAGTTGGCTTCAGCCGCGTGCCTTCCCACAAAGCGTTCCGCCTTCGCATCCCAGTTCAGCGGTTCCCTTGTCCTCAGTCCAATCACCCCCAAGTGGCACATGGAAGCCGATCGATGCCCGACCTCGGCGTGACAAATGGGCCGTTGGCGCGAATGCACACAGTCGAAGAAATTCCCCATGTGGTCACCGGACATCTCCCGCTGACTGGTCGTCGCATTCGCATCGCGCCGCAACACGTCGCGGGAACTGGCTTTGATCTGACCACGATTCACCCACAGCCACCCCTCGGTGCCGGTAAACAGGATGCCGTTGCGCTGCCCGTCCTCGATCACTGGGGCGCCAAAAATACTGTCGGCCTTTGTGCTGTGCACATTTAGCGCCACCCCATCGGGATAAGTATACCGCACGTCATACTCGGGGATGGTGGTGTAGCCACCGGGAATGGGTTCCGTCAAAACCTGCCCAAAGACCCGGCTCGGGGCTTCGAAACCCGTCGCCCAGTTCGCGATGTCGATATGGTGTGCTCCCCAATCGGTCATCGTGCCACCCGAATACTCATACCAATAGCGGAAAAACGTGTGCGTGCGTTTTGGTGAATAAGGCCGCATCGGCGCGGGACCCTGCCAAAAATCCCAATTCAGATTATCCGGCACGACCTCCGGGGCGAAGGGTCCCTCGCGCAACCCCGCGGGCAGCCAGACGTCCATCTTGCGCAGCTTTCCGATGCGACCCTCGCGCACAAAATTCACCGCCATGCGAAACCGCAGCGAGCTGCGCTGCTGGGTGCCCGTCTGCAGGACGATGCCAGCTTGCTCAACCTCTTCAACCACCCGCCGGCCTTCTCTGACGGTCAGCGTCAACGGCTTCTCTGAGTAAACGTCCTTGCCCGCGCGAGCAGCCGCAATGTTAACAAGCGAGTGCCAATGATCCGGGGTCGCGTTGACGATCACATCAATGTCGTCGCGGGCCATGATCTGACGAAAATCACGCACCACCTCGGGGGCCTTCCGGTCCTTGGCCAACTCGGTGACGGCCTCCTCCGCCCGGTCGGCATCCACATCGCACACCGCTACCACATCACCGTAATTCGCCGCGTTGCTCGCGTCCCACTTGCCCATGCCGCCGCAACCGATGAGTGCAACGTGGGGTCGATTTATCCCCGACATCGACTTCGTCGCTGATTCCTCTGCGGCGGCCAATCGGGACTCAACCAGCCAAGCGGGCAGCCCCGTCGCCGCTGCGACCGTCATGCATCGCTGCAAGAACCGGCGGCGGGGCAAATTGAGATCGGATTTACCGGGAGTTTCAGGCGTGGGATCGGGGTTTGAGGCAGGGGACATTGCAACTGGATCTGAAACCATCGGTCGGATTCGAGCAAACCACTCCCCCGGGGCAATTCTTCAACGTTGAGTCCTCCCACGGCGAAGATCATCCAAGAACTCGAGCCAAGCTGGGCTAGCCGGCGAAAGACAGATCGTAAGGAGCGCGCATCTCCCGCTCCAAATAAGCATTGGCCCGTCCGGCGTGCTCACCGACAAAACGCTCGTTGGCCGCGTCCCACTCCAGTGGCAAGCCGGTCCGCAATGCGATCACGCCGAGGTGGCACATCGAAGCAGAACGATGACCGACCTCGGCGTGGCAAATCGGTTTCTCCCGCGACTCCACGCAAGCCATGAAATTGGTCATGTGGTCGCCGGTCATCTGAACATGCGAATGCTCCTTTTCCGGATCACGGCGCAGAATATCGCGGGAGCTGGCCTTGATCTGACCGCGATTCACCCACAGCCAACCCGACTCCCCGGTGAACAGCACACCATGACGCTGCCCCGCTCGATCCTTGGCGGTGCCAAAGATGCTGTCAGCCGCCGTGCTGTGCACATTGAGCGGCAACCCATCCGGATAGGTGTATCGCACGTCGTATTCGCTGATTGCGGTGTAGCCGCCCGGGATGGGCTCCGCCAGTCGACGAGCTTCGATCCGTTTCGGGGCCTCATGCCCCGTCACCCAGTTGGCGATGTCGATGTGGTGTGCCCCCCAGTCGGTCATCGTGCCGCCGGAATAATCATACCAATACCGAAAATAGAGGTGGGTGCGTTGCGGCACATAGGAATGAAGCGGGGCCGGTCCCTGCCAGAAATCCCAGTTGAGGTTATCCGGAGCGACTTCCGGTGCGAACGGGCCCTCCCGCAACCCGGCGGGCAACCAGACATCGATTTTGCGCAAGGCCCCGATGCGGCCTGACGTGACCAGGTCACGCGCCAAACGAAAACGAATCGAGCTTCGCTGCTGGCTGCCCGTCTGGAGGACGATCCGGTTTTTGGTGACGGCGTCGACAACCCGTCGGCCCTCGGCCACCGTGAGGGTGAGCGGCTTCTCGGCATAGATGTCTTTGCCCGCTTTCGCCGCGGCCAAATTCACCAGGGTATGCCAATGATCCGGCGTGGCGTTGATGACGATGTCGATGTCGTCCCGGGCCAATAGCTCCCGAAAATCACGTACAATCTCCGGCACCTTGCCATCCCAGGTCAGCTCCTCCGCTGCCTCGGCCGCCCGGTCGGCATCAACGTCGCACACGGCGACCACATCGGCATGGTGGGCGATATTCCCCGCATCCGCCTGGCCCATGCCACCGCAGCCGATGAGCGCAACATGAGGTCGGTTCAGGCTCGAAGGCGCCGTGCTTGCAGATTCCGCTGCCGCCGCCAACCGCGATTCAACCAACCATGCGGGCAATCCCGTCGCCGCAGCCACCGCCATGCACCGTTGGAGAAATCTGCGGCGGGGCAGATTTAAGTTTGAAGGGGCGGGGTCCGCCGCTGGGCGGGAAACATCGGGGCGGGGTTCCATTAATCGACATTGGAAGCAGACGTCACCAAGGGCACAACCCCTCGGACCCCGACAAATCTTCAACGTTCAGACCAACAATCCGACCGAAGGAGTCTTATATGTAGGCAGTTATTTTTATCCATCCTGGACATGATTGACTTTTTGAGTCGTCTGCAAAACCAAACCAACCATATAATAGATCGTAAAAATAATCCCAAACAACACAAAATTACCGGATCCGAAATTGATTTCATACACTAAGTTTGTATTTTCAATCGTAATTGTGTGCGATAAAAAATAAAATATAATATATACAGAGAGCAACACCGGAACAAGAAATTTCGCCGAAGTCTTTATGGTATTCCAGGCAATTCGATGAGTGATTGAGCGAAGTAATTTACGTCCACTTGATACCAATCGAAAAATGGTAAAAATCAGCAAGCAGAAGGCCATTGCACCAGCCGGTGCCAAAGTAGTCTCACTGAACGATGATTCCGAAAACGAATTATATCTTATTGATAAACCCGAAAGCACTATCATTAAGCAAAACGCCATATGAATGAAACGGCGATAGCTATTTGATTCTTTATAGTCACCTATCATTTGCATTCGAAGCACCTCCGGTTATTGGAACAAAAATGGCAATATTCTGAGTTCCTGCGATAACATGGTAAGATGTGCCTGTCCAAGGTGTCGAGTAACAGCACCACAAACATCTCGTCTTCACATCTCATTTGTCAATGAGGTTCTTTGAGGAAAGGATAGACTTTAACAATACATGGTTTGAGGGTTTATTATATGGTTTTGACTCCATGATTTGGATACATGTGCACTGTTAACAGTGCGCCTTGGTACTAGTTTTGCCTTGTTTTTCTAACTGTTCCCGTGGCTATTTAGCACAACCCCTTGGACTCCGACAAACCTTCAACGTTCAGACTTGTCTGTTCCAGAATACCACCCTTGTCGGCTGATTCGTTGCGACGATTCAGTTTTTGATATCAGTGAGCTACGGCTCAAATGGCTCAGTCAATTCCAGCGTATCTCCGGAATCGTCCAGTTCGAGAAAGTAGGCCCGGGCGGAGTGGTGGTCGTTGGGGTAGTGCAGCGCCAGGCGCAGCCTGCCCGCGAGGTCGCGGAAGATCATGCCGTGGCCGCCGTTTTGGTTGATCATCGGCTCCGGATCCTGGATCCACGGCCCCTTGATGGACCCGCTGTCGGAATACGCCCGGCCGATGGCGTAACCCGTTTCCGTGAAACTCGACCAAATCATGACCAAGCGCCCCGACTGCGTAAAATGCATCCACGGACCGTCGGTGATGTAGCCGTGGGCGTTGCGGCCTTGTGACCATTCCGCCAAGCTGATCACCCACGGCGCATCGGTTGCCTTGAAGAGCTTGAGATTCTCCCCCGTCGTCGCCGAGAAATCATCCTTCAGTTGGATCAGGTCCATCGTGCCGTCGACGATCTGCGCCCACTCGTGGCAGTATATCATCCACCACTTGCCGTCCTCGAACCAAGGCGTGCCATCCAGCGTGATCCAGGCCTCATTGGTATGCGGTCGGTCGGCAAAAGGCTTGAACGGCCCGATGGCGGAATCGGCGACAAAGATCTGTGTGCCCCGCTTGGGTTGCCTGCGTTTGTCCACCGGCGGACCGTGCTGCTCGTGTGAAGTCATCGTCACGAAAAGGTAATACTTGTCTCCAATCGAGTGAATCTCCGGTGCCCACACATCTTGGTAGGCCCACGGGTTGGTTTCGGCGTCGGCCACAAAAACCGGGTAACCGGAAGACCAGTTTTCCAGGTCTTTCGAAACGTAAACCCCCACGCCCACCCGAAACCCGCCTTCCCCATCCGGAAACTCCCGGGCGGCGCAGAGATAGTAGAGTTCGTTTTCCCGATCCACCCAGACAAACGGATCCCGCACATATAGCCGGTCACGCGGCACCGGGAAAGACTCACTCGCTCCGGAACAGCAGATGACTGCCGCCAACACGCCCCAGATCGTCAACGTCGCCGGAGTCACCGGCCAATATCGGGCCAAGTTCAATTTCGAAAGCATGGGTTCTGGTAGTAGCCCGGCCCAAATCCGTCTAAGCGAATCGCGTGGGATCGTTAGGCCGGGCCATCCGACGCCTCCTTCACGCCGCGCTGCTTGACCTAGGCCAGCAGTCCGGCCAGGGGTGTCTTTTTGCTCAATCGGAAGGCGTGCCGCACCGTCGCAAACGCTTCGATAAGTTCGGAGGGACCACCCGCACGCGGAAACGTCATCCGCAGCGACGAGCCGTCGCAAAACACCTCCGCCTCGACGCCCGCCACCCGCAGCACGCAGTGGGAGCAATCGGCTGGGTAGTCGACGGTCATGCCACCGCTTTCATCGAGCTCCTCGACCGCATCGATGACTTCCTCCACCGAAACCCCCTTGGTCAAATCGAACACGATCTCGTTGAACAACCCGGCAAACAGGCGATCAAACGCGGCCGCCCCCACCCGCTCCCCCCGCAGGTCGTGCAGCAGGTGTTGCCCCCCAAATCTGCCCGGATCGTCCGGTTCCAACGCGTAGCTGATCTCAAAAATAAAATCCTTGGCCGTCAGCATCGCACCGGGAGATGTCACCTCCAGCGTCAGTTCCTTGCGCTTGGTTTTAAGCTCGGTTTTCGCGCGTTGGAACCACTCCTCACCCTCCCCGGCGACCCGCTCGGCAATGATGCGGGCAAAGAAGGACTGCGTCGCCGGCGATAAGGAGTCGGGCACCGTGTGCCGCCCCTTGCGGAATCCCGGGAGCTGCTTGACGGAACCCTGCCCGATGTCTCCCACCAACCGCACCTGGGCAATATAGGACTCATTTTCCGATTCATCGGGCGGCATAAGCCGCGTAATCCAGCGGAGCAACCCGGCCAGTGCACCTCAAAAAGCCCCATTTAACCCAGTGAAGACCCGTTCGACCTCGGAAATAATCGTTTATCAAAAAAAGCCGCAACTTCTCGGATGAATCCGAGTATTACTCGTATCGGCACTGGCTGTTACTCATTCCTACCACTAGATCCTATTCTCCCGTGCATACTTTCCTACCTTCCTCGTCACGTCCCTGGCTGCTGGCGGCTGGCCTGAGCTGTGCCGCCTGGATGCTTTCCGGCTGCAGCAGCGACGGCGAAACCGACACCGCCAAGGCGGAGGACGATTCCACCAAGACCGAACAAACCGCCGAGAATGGCGAGGGACAGAAGCGTCCTGAGAAACGCGCTGATCCTGTCCCGGTCCAAGTGGCCTCGGTTACACGTGGTCCCATCGCCGCCACCCTCGCCTTCAACTCCACCTTGGAAACCGAATCGACCGTCGACCTGTATCCCCAGGTCGCCGGCCAAGTCGAAGAGTTGCTGGTTGAGGAAGGCGACCATGTGAAGGCCGGCGATCCGCTCGTTCGCATCGATGAACGCGAATGGCGGGTCGATGCCGACGAAGCCCGGGTCAACCTTGATCAGCAGACCGCGGAATTTGAACGCACCCAAAGCCTCTTCGAACGCAATCTCATCAATCAGCAGGAGTTCGAGAATGCGAAGTTCCAGCTCGAGCAGATGCGACTGCGCTATGATCGCGCCAGGATCCGGCTGGACCATGCAACCGTGCGCGCGCCATTCGACGGCGTTGTCTCCGAGCGGGACGTGCAGGTTGGCGCCCGCGTCGGCAACTCCACCCGGCTGTTTTCGCTCGTCAGCCTGCAGGACATGGTGGCGCGCGTTTTTGTGCCGGGACGCTACCTGCCCATCGTTGCTCCCGGACAACTTGCGACCATCACCTCTGACTTCCTGCCTGATCAGGAATTCGAAGCCTGGGTGAAGCGCATCAGCCCCGTCATCGATCCCCAGAGCGGCACCTTCAAGGTTACCGTTGGCGTGAAAAACCCCGACAATACCATCGTCCCGGGCTTGTTCGTCCGGGCCGCCATTACGACCGAGGAACGGCCCGCGGCGCTGCTCGCGCCGAAGCGCGCCATCGTTTACGACGGCGGCGACCAGTTTATTTTCACGGTCAAGGACGGCCTCGCCAAGCGGCTGCCCCTGGACGCAGGCTTTGAGACGGCGGACATCATTGAGATCCGGTCCGGTCTCGAAGAAGGCGACCCGGTGATCATTCTCGGCCAAACCGGCTTGAAGGACGAGGCCCCGGTGAAGGTGGTGAATCCGGATCTGCTCCCTGCCGGAGAACAAGTCGCGGAAACCCAGACCTCTGAGGAATCCGCCGAGGAATCCTGACCCGCAACCTTCGCCCTTCCGGCTATGGCTCGTCGCTTTAATCCCGAAGATTCCCGCTTCGCCTTCACCACGCGTCGCCCTGTCGCGATCCTGATGGTCGTATTGGCGGTTGTGGTATTTGGCTGGGTTTCCTACAACCGCCTCGCCCTCACGCTCATGCCGGACATGAGCTACCCGTCGCTCACGGTGCGCACGGAATACCCCGGCACGGCCCCGGAGGAGATCGAAAACACCATTTCCCAGCGCCTCGAACAGGAGTTGGGCATCGTGCCCGGACTCACCTCGATCAGCTCGATTTCCAAGGCGGGCCAATCCGACGTCATCATGGAGTTCGGTTGGGAGACCGACATGAACACGGTCGCGGCCGACGTGCGTGAAAAAGTCGACCGGGTGCGCCTGCCCGACGACGCCGAGCGCCCCATCCTGCTACGCTACGACCCCACGCTCGACCCGATCATGCGTTTTGGCCTCGCCGGCCCGCAGTCGCTCTACGAGCTGCGCTACTTCGCCGAGTATGAACTCAAACGGCGCTTGGAGTCGTTGGAGGGGGTGGCCGCCGTCAAAGTGAAGGGTGGCCTCGAGGAACTGTTTCTCGTCGCCATCGACGAGTCGCGCCTCGCGACGCTCGGACTCGACATCACTCAGATCAACCAACGCCTTGCCCAGGGCAACGTGAACCTTCCGGGCGGCAACCTCAACGAGGGCCAAACCGAGTATCTCATTCGCACGATGAATGAGTTCCAATCGATGGCGGAGATCGGGGACTTGATCATCGCATCGCAAAACGAGGTCGACATCCGCGTGCGCGACATCGCCACCGTGTCGCGCTACCACCGCGACCGCGATGTCATCACCGCCGTCCGGGGCGAGGAGAGCATCGAGCTTGAGCTCTACAAGGAAGCCGATGCCAACATCGTCGAAGTCGCCCGCCGCGTGACCACCGCGATCTACGGCACCCCGGAACAACAGGCCTACGTGGCCACCCTGCCGCCCGGCGCGAAGGGTCCGCCGGTGCCGGAGAAAAAACCCGAGGAACCCAAGCCCGAGGCCAAGGAAGAAGGTCGCGGCCAGGGCCGGGGCAATTTTGGTGAAGCCCGACGCGAAGAAGCGCGGCGCGTGATGGAGTTTTTGCAGATGACCGACTTCCTGGAGTTTCAGCTGCCGGAGGACGCCTCGATTCAGACGTTGGCCGACCAGTCCGTCTTCATCCGCAACTCCATTGATGAGGTGAAGAACAACGCCATCTTCGGTGCCTTCATCGCGGTCATCGTGCTGTTCCTGTTTCTGCGCAATCTCGGACAAACCGTTATCATCGGCATCTGTATCCCCATCTCGATCGTCGCGACGTTTGCGCCGATGTACATCAGTGAGGTTTCGCTGAACATCATTTCCCTCGGAGGGCTGGCGCTGGGGGTTGGCATGTTGGTCGACAATGCCATCGTTGTGCTCGAGTCCATCTTCCGCTGTCGCGAGGAAGGCGACCCCCTGGCCAAGGCCGTGGTCCGCGGAGTGAGCGAAGTCGGCATGGCCGTGACCGCATCCACCGCCACCACGGTCGCGGTGTTTTTCCCCATTGTGTTTGTGGAGGGGGTGGCCGGACAGGTTTTCGGAGACATGGCGCTGACCGTCGTCTTTTCGCTCCTGGCCTCGTTGGCCGCCGCACTGTTCTTTATTCCGATGCTCGCCTCGCGCGACTTTTCCGCTTCGGCCCAGGCGATCGCGGGCCAATCGGACGACCGCCCGTTCCTGCAGTATCCGCCCCCCGACAATAACGCCCGGTGGGGCTCACGCTTCTCGTCCGTCCTGCGCGGCATGGGGCTGGCCCTTTTCCGCTCGCTGCTTTCGGGCGCCGCCTGGTTCGTCGTCGGGCTGAAGGTTGTTCTCACTCCCCTGGTCCTTGTGCTGTCACCGGTGCTTGGATGGATCGGCCGCCGCCAGGATCCCACCATTTGGCAACGCGTGTCCGCGCTGTTTTCCGCCGACCGGGTGGGCCCCCTGCGGGGTGCCCAAATCTGGCCGGGGCTGCTCTCTGTTACCACCGCTGAAGACTTTGGCCGGGGGATTGGCGGGCTGGCCCGATGGACGGCGGGCACCAGGGGCTGGATTGGCCGGATCGTCCGCGGCCTTGCCTGGATCTTTGTCCTGCCTTTTTGGATACTGCGAAGCCTGTTCAGCCTGGTGGTTCGCCTGATCAGCGCCACTCTGCAGGTATTCGCCCTGAACCTGGCCGCCCTCGTTATCGTCATCGCACGCACAGTCACCGTGCTGCTGTCACCGGTGGTGATTCCCATCCTCGCCGCGTTCAATCATGCGTTTTCGCTGCTGCAGGTGGCATACCCGCCCATCCTTCGAGCCGCCTTGCGCAACCGCTGGACGGTCATCGCCGTGGCGATCGCGTTGTTCGCCATCTGCTGGTCATTGCTCCTCCCCCGTCTCGGGCGTGAACTCATCCCCCAGGTTCATCAGGGCGAATTCAACCTTGATGTCACCCTGCCGGTCGGAACGCCGATTGAGCGGACCTATGAGGTTGCCCGCATCATCGAGGATCACCTCTTGGCTGACTCCGATGTCGCCATGACCGCCGTGACCGCAGGCGCTGAAGACAACGCCACCCGGGTGGCCGAGGCCGGTGAGCACACCGCCCGGGTCACGGTAAGACTCCGGCCCGACTCCGGCATTGCCGTGGAAGGCGCGGTCATCAACCGCGTGCGCGACCGGTTCGCCGATTTCCCCGAACTCGATATGGAAGTGAGTTATCCGGCGCTGTTTTCATTTCGCAGCCCCGTGGAGGTTGAGATCCGCGGCTTCCAGCTGGATGCATTAAAGGCGCTGGCACAGACCGCCGAATCGCGCTTGTCGGAAATTCCCGGTCTGGTCGATGTCCGTTCCAGTCTGCAATCGGGCAATCCCGAGATTCGGATCATCTACAACCGCGCCGCGCTGGCGGAGTTTGGGCTTTCCCTCCGCGAGGTCGCCGAACTCGTGCGCAACAAGGTCCAGGGCGCGGTCGCAACCGAATATCGCCAGGCGGAACGCCTGATCGATATCCTGGTGCGCCTCGAGGAACCGGATCGCATGGGTTTGGCGGAGCTCAGCCAACTCATCATCAATCCCAGCGGCGAAATCCCCATCCCGCTTTCCGCCGTCGCCAACCTGCAGGTCAACGAAGGCCCGAGCGAGATTCGCCGCATCGACCAAACCCGCAGTGCGGTCATCTACGCCAACCTCTCCGGGGCCGATCTTGCCACCGTCTCGCGCGACATCACCACGATCATGCGCGACCTCGATTATCCGCCCGGATTCGACTACGCCATTTCCGGGCAAAACGAGGAGATGCAAACCTCCCTGAACAGCCTGCTGCTGGCCTTTGCCCTCGCGCTCTTCCTCGTCTACATCGTCATGGCGAGCCAGTTCGAGTCGCTGGTGCAGCCGTTTTTGATCATGATGACGGTGCCCCTGGCGCTCATCGGAGTCATCGGCGGTCTCTTTGCGTTCGGCATCTCCGTCTCCATCATGGTCTTCATCGGCTTGATCATTTTGGCGGGCATCGTGGTCAACAACGCCATCGTGCTCATCGACTATATCAACACCCTGCAGGACCGCGGCATCGAACGCCTCGAGGCCATCGTTGAAGCGGGCAAGGCCCGACTGCGGCCCATCCTGATGACCACCCTCACCACCGTGTTGGGTCTCACCCCCATGGCCCTCGGCCTTGGCGAAGGTTCGGAGATTCGCACGCCCATGGCCATCACCGTCATCGCCGGACTGGCGGTCTCCATGGCACTGACTTTGATTGTCATCCCAACGCTCTATGCCCAGTTTGGCGGCAAGCGCCATGCCGACCCCTTGGCCCAATCCGAGGGTGAAGTTGCCGCTGCCGAGCCCGCCAAAGCCTGACCCCATCCCCTCCTCATGCGCCCTCGCCTACCGCTTGCCTACCTTCTGCCGACCTTTTCGGTGACTCGGCCGGTCACGGTGGTCATGATTCTCTGTGCGATTCTGGTGCTGGGTTTTATCGCCAACCTTCGACTGCCGGTTGCGCTGTTTCCCGAGGGCATGGATGAAAAACGCCTGGGCGTCTTCGCGCCCTACCGCAACGCCAGCGCCCGCGACGTGGAGGAGAAGGTCGCCCGGCCGATAGAGGACATGATTGGCACCGTCAGCGGCGTGAAGCAGATACGCAGCTTCATCCGCACGGGCAACGTCTTCATCCAAGTCGCTTTTCAAAACGACACCGATCTCGAAACCGCCTATGCGGACCTGCGCGATCGCATGGACCGGCTCATGCCGGACATGCCGGACGACTTGGAGCAGATCTATGTCCGCCGTTGGGATGAGAACGACATCCCCATCATGTATCTCGTGCTCGATATGCCGAACACGGTGCAGGACGTCGCCTATGTGATGCAGACCGTCGTCGAGCCCGCGATTCGGCGCATCGATGGCGTCGGCAACCTCGACTCCCACGGATTCCGCACCAAGGAAATCCAGGTCGACATCATCGAGGAGCGGCTTCGCAGCCATCGCATCAATCCAACCCGCCTGGTGAATGTCCTCCGCAACGAAAACTTTTCGCTCTCAAGTGGATTCGTACGCGAGGGGGGCAACAAGGTCTACGTGCGATCGGTCGGGCGGTTCGAAACGGTCGAACAAATCGAGGGCGTCATTGTCGACCCCGAACATCGCCTCACCCTCGCCGACATCGCAAACGTCCAATACCAGGCCGACGAACGCGATTGGGCCTATCGCATCGACGGCCACCCCGCCATCGGTCTCGAAATCACCCGCGAGTCCTCCGCCAACATCGAACAGATCTCCCGCGAGGTGCACGCCACCCTGGTGCAGCTCCGGGACCACCCGTCCATGCGGGGCATGGAATACAGCGTGTTCTGGGATCAGGGGAAACACGTCCGCGAATCCATCAACAACCTAAAGTCCACCGGGCTTTGGGGCGGAGCGTTCGCCGCTATGGTGATTTTCGCTTTTCTCCGGGCGCCCCGCATGACCGGCATCCTGACGCTGGCCATTCCCCTGTCCCTGCTGTGCACGGTCATCGTCATCTACTTCATGGGCTGGTCGCTCAACATGGCCACCATGATGGGACTGTTGCTCAGTGTCGGCCTGGTGGTCGACAACGCCATTGTCATCGTCGAGAACATCTACCGCAAACGCCAGGGCGGCGCCAACGCCAACCAAGGCGCCATCGAGGGAGCCGGCGAAGTGGGCCTGGCTGTAACCATGGCCACCCTCACGACCGTTGTCGTATTCATGCCGTTGATACTGATGAGCGATGACGCCGAGTTTTCCTTTTGGATGCTGCGCATCGGCATGCCGGTGGTGTTTTCGCTGATCGCCTCACTCTTGATCGCCCTGGTCTTCATTCCCCTCGCGACCAAGAAATTCTCCCGCGGCCACCAGCACGCCGAACCCAAGTCCATCGGCTGGCTGCGCGGCCACTACACGCGGGCTCTGAAATGGGTCCTCGGCCATCGGCTTGAAGCCGGCCTGCTGGTGCTGATCGCGTTCATGACGATTACCATTCCCATGGGCGGGGTGGAACAATCCAGCGAAGGCGGCGGCGACGAGAGCGATTCCTTCCGGGTCTATTTCTATCCCCCCTCCGGCAACACCATCGAGGACACCACGGCCTTCATGGAGACCGCCGAACAGTTCCTCCTCGATCGGCGGGAGAAGTATAACATCGAAGCGGTCTCCTCCAGCTTCGGCCGGTCGTTCGCGCGCATGGAAGGCCGGTTCGCCGACAATCAGCCCACGGAGTGGTATGAGGTGGTTTGGAACAACATCCTGATCGGAGTCGGTAAACGGGAGCCGTTGATGACCAAGGAGGAAATCCTTGCCGATGTGCGGGAGAATTTCGAGGTTCCCCCGGGTGTAGTGATGCGGGCCGGTCGTTGGGGCAGCAGCGGGGGCGACGGCCAGGGACGGGTTACCCTGGAGTTTTACGGCGACGACACGACAACCCTCATGGCGCTCGTGCGTGACGCCCAGGAACGCATCCGATCAATCCCGGAAACCCTGAGTGTCGAGACCGACATGGAGCGCGACGGCGAAGAGCTGCGTGTGCAGATCAACCGCGATCGGGCCCGCGAACTCGGCATCAATCCGCGCGATGTTTCCGGCACCATCGCCAACTCACTCCGCGGCCGCGAGATCGGCCGTTTCTACACCCCGGACGGGCGCGAGGTAGATATCGAGGTGCAGCTGCAGGACGCCGATGAGCAGGATCTTTCCGATCTCAAGGCCATGACGTTTTTTACCGAGAACGGGCGCGAGGTGCCCCTCGAGTCCGTCGCTGACCTGGAATTCAGTCAAACGCTCAACTGGTTCCGGCGCACCGACCGCAAGACCAACCTCAGCGTAACCGCCATCGCCGATCGCAAGGACACCAACACGGTTTTCCAGAAGATCGATGAGGTCATGCAAGGCTTTGAAATGCCCGCCGGCTACCGCTGGGACAAGGGAGTGCGCTGGGTGCGCCTGCAGGAGGCCAACGAGGCGCAGAAGTTCGCCATGATCCTCTCCGTCACGCTGGTTTTCCTCCTCATGGGCGTGCTGTTTGAGTCGTTTATTCTGCCGCTGGCGGTGATCATTGCCGTGCCCTTCTCGTTTCTCGGGGTCTGGTGGGCCCTCTTCATCACGCGAACGGACATGAGCATGATGGCCATGATTGGCATGGTCATCCTCATCGGTGTGGTGGTGAACAACGCCATCGTGCTGGTCGACCTGACGAACCGGTTGCGCCAGGCGGGCAAGGAACGCATCGCGGCGCTTGTTCAAGCCGGACAACATCGCCTGCGTCCCATCCTCATGACCACCTGCACCACCATCTGCGGCCTTCTGCCGATGGCTCTCGGTGGTTCCGAAATGATCGGCATGCCCTACGCTCCGTTGGGCCGCGCCATGATCGGCGGACTGATGTTCTCCACCGTGCTTACCCTGTTGATCGTGCCGCTGTTCTACATCCTGCTCGACGACCTGCGCAACTGGGCTGCCAACGTCGCCCGCAGCGCGATGACCAAGCCCGACGCCCCCGCCGCCGACCAGGCCTGACGTTAATCGTATTTTTGACGAGGCGAGGCATGGGGTTTCCGCTTCGTCAGCGGAAACGCTTCACTGAAGGTGCGGCTTTGCTCCAAATGCTCCTTTGCCTGCGCCCGAATCTCGGGAAAATCATTCGCGACATTCTGCGATTCTCCCAGGTCGGCGCTGAGATCGTAGAGCTCAAGGGGCTCCTCAAAATGCTTCACCGCTTTCCAGTCGCCGAAGCGCACTGCCTGCAACGGTCCCGCCCCTTCGTTGAATTCCCAATAGAGCACCTCGTGCTGAGCCTGCCGGCCATCCTGTCCCACCAAGGTCGGTGCAAAGCTGATGCCGTTGAGGTCGTCGTGCGTCGGTTGGACTCCCGCCAATTCTGTCGCCGTCGGTAAAAAGTCCCAAAACGCGGCGACGTGATCGGTCGCGGAGTTCGGGGTGATCGTGCCCGGCCACCACGCCACGGTGGGCACACGTATGCCACCCTCGTAAAGGTCGCGTTTGCCCCCCCGCAAAGGTCCGTTGCTGTTGAAAAACCGATCGCGGCGTTCGAATTCCGGGCCGTTGTCAGAAGTGAAGATCACCAGCGTATTCTCAGCCAATCCCTGGTCACGCAACTGATCGAGCAACCGCCCGATGTCGCGATCGAGGCGGGAAACCATGCCGGCGTAGGCGGGGTTTCCGTCGGGATCATTTTTGTAATAACGGCGGTTCATTTCCCGGACCGGCCAACCGCGGTTGCGGTATTGCTCCTGGGAGTCCTCCGGCACATTGAACTCGGCGTGCGGCAGAGTGGGCGCGTAGTAGAGAAAAAACGGTTCTTCGCTCTGCTGTTGCGCGAGCCACGCTTGCGTCTCCGCAAAAATCACATCGTGCGAATAGGCACCCGTGCTGTTTTCCCAGTCGTTTTCCGGAAAGAAGACCTTTTCCTCGTCGCGCCACAAAAACGGCGGGTAGTTGTGGTGCGCATCGGCGTGGTAAACGATGCCATAAAACTCATCGAAGCCAAGCCGCCGCGGCAGGCCGCTGCCATCACCCGTTTCCTCCAGACCCCACTTGCCAAAGATGGCCGTGCGATAACCTGCCCGCTTCAGTTCCTGTGCCACCGTGACGTCCTTCGCCGGATCCATGTCCACCGGCACTCCGGTAGCGGTCCAACGAGGGTTTCCCCGGATGCGCCCCTGGCCCAGGTGGTATCCTGTCATCAACGTGCCCCGCGCCGGCATGCATACGGAAGACCCCGAATAAAACTGTGAGAAGATCATGCCCTCGCGCGCCATTTGGTCGAGGCGCGGCGTGTGGATGTGTTGCTGGCCGTTGAAACCGACGTCGCCGTAGCCGAGATCATCCGCGAGAATGAAGACGATGTTGGGACGGTCCGCCGCGGTGCAGAAACCGGCGATGGCAAAGACAAGGATGCTTGGAAGTCTCATGGTAAAAAAATGGGAGCGTTGCGGTCGCACACGAGTTCTCCACCCACCACCCGCAACTCGGCCATCTGCAAAACTGCGCGACGATTTTTCTCGGGTTGGTGAATGGCGGACTTGCCTGTCGAATAATCGCGCCAAGGTTCAACATGGTAGGCGATGAAGGCGCGGCCATCGACCACCGCCACGCTGCAGTGCCGGCCCATCGAGCCATCGAGCAGGCGCCCGCCGCCCTCTTTCAGGATAACTCCCCGCAGTTTCCAATCCGTTGCCGTTGGACTTGAGTAAACCAACAGGCCTTGGTGCGGATCGGTGATCAACCAATAGGTGTTCTGCCATTGAAACACGTAGGGGGCTTCCTCGAAGCCGTAGCCCGTGACGTCACGATTAAACACGTCGCCGGTTGGTGCATCCGATTTTTCCCAAGTCATCAGGTCGGTGCTCACAAGGTGATGCAGCCGCGGTCTGGTGTCGCGGGTCCTGCCCTTGAACCACACATGCCAGGCGTCCTCATCCCGATACACCGTCGCATCGAGCGAGATGATTTCCGGACCATGCAGATCAGCCACAAACTCCCAGCCGTTTACCGGGTCATCGACGGGTGCGGCGTAGTGCCGAATGCGGCCGTCACCACCCCACGTTCCACTGTCGGAGGCGGTGGACGACTCCGGTTTGTAGGTCACAAACATGTGGAACCGATCGCCATGCCGAATAATCGCCGGCGCCCAAAACGTGCGCGTGTCGTCAGGTTGCCCGCCCTCTCCGTCAAACTTAAGGTAGCCCCGGAAAACCCACGCCTTGAGGTCCTTCGATGCCGCCAATCCGAGCGGCGTGCCCACATAGGTGCGCTCATGCAGGGCGCGCCGTGCGGTGTAGAAAATCAGCCACTCTTCCGTGTCCGGATTCCACACGATCTCCGGGTCACACGACCCATGGTAGACCGGATCAACAAAGATCGGCGCCGGAATGTCGGACGCCTGCCCGGTGAGGCTCAGGCCGGTCAGAGCCCACCCCATTGCCATGATTTTTCGCACCATCATATTTAGTTCAGGGTCAAGTTGTCTTTTTTAAGTCAGGCCGGGGATCACGCACTCCGCGCATGACCCACAGGCATACCCCGCCACCGATCATCGCCACCACCCAGGCAACCCGGTAGTCATTGTTAAAGTATCCGACGATGGCTCCCACCGTGACCAAAGCCAGGGTGCGGCCGGAAGCATAGAAGATGTTAATCGCTCCGGCCAATTGACCCACCATTTCGCGTGGGTAGAAATCGGTGACCAGCGACTTGTAGGAAATCTCGATCACCACCCAGGCGAAGCGGAACAACAGGAAGGCCGCCGCCAGCCACAGGATGGAAGGCGCGGACCAAGCCACGGCATACCCCACCACCGATACCAAGAAGCCTAGCGTAAGCAGCCGCTCGCGCCGAACCCGGTCGCAGATCGGCCCCACGATCCAGACATACACCAAGGCCGTGAGCGGCAGCAGCCCCATTACCCGGGCATATTCACTCAGCGATGCCTCCAGCGTCACGGTGCCGTAAAGCACCAAAAACCCCATCGCGGCCGCATACATGTAGGCCCGCAGAAAATTGACCATGCCCATGCGGAGGAGTCCGGGCTGCGCGAGAAAATCCCGCACATAGGTTCGGGGCGTCAACTTCGGCCGCGGCGGTCCCGCATGCGGTTTTTCCCAGAGGAAAAAGGCCAGGCCCATCACCAATCCGATCTGGCAGGCGGCGGCGATCCAGTAGATCGGCAGACCGAAGTTGGCGCCGTTGTTCGCCAGGTCATGTCGCTCCACCAACTCAAGCCCCACTCGGTTCACAAAGACAGCCCCGATTTGATACGACGCCGCAATCGCTCCGGCCACGAACCCGCGTTGGCGCGAAGGAAACAGGTCGGCCAGCAACGGATGGTCACTCCCCCAGAGGACGTCCTGGAAAAACTGATAGATGACCACCAGCACCACGATCTTCCACAGCGTCATGGTGAGTGGAATACTCACCAAACACAACGCCACCACCGGCGCAGCGATGATCATAAAAAACGCACGGCGACCCACCCGCGTCCACACCCGGTCGCTGATCGCCCCCACCAGCGGCTGAGCGATGAAGCCAAAGGCCGGGTTGAGCGCCAGGATAAGGCCAATGACAAAGGCGCTGCCCAGCGTCACTTCGCCAAACATCGGCAGGGAAAAAGTCGTCGTAAACCCCTCGGTAACGCGTTTGAGCGTGAGCGGCAGCACGTGATTGCTGACTTCCTCGGTCACCGCCAAACCAAAGAAGATCAGGCAGAACAGCACGATCCGCTTCGGGCTGGCCCGCTCGGGCAGCGCGCTCTTCCCCGGAGTCCTCGTTTCGTCGTCGCGGGTCATGACAAAGGAACTGCGGTCGTGATCACCGTATAGCTGTTGGCCGGGAGTTCGAGTTGCTCTGGAGAACGATCCGCCCAGTCCAAGTCGACGTCAATGCTCCGGGCCGACCAGTGCCGCGCCCTGACAACTGCCCCCGTCTCCTCAAGGCGGACTGAAACGGCCTGTGCACCGCTATTAACGACATGCCAAACCGTCACGCCACTCGACTGAAGAAAAGCCGTTGCCCAGAAATGATCCCCGCCGTGGTGCCGCACTTGCCGCAGCTTTGCCTCGCGGGTGGATTCCATGAGGGCCAAAAACGCCGAGTGTTTCATCCCGGCCGGTTCATTGGCATAGTTCACAATACGCGGAGCCGTTTGGTAGAAGATTACCCCGTCCACCCCGGCATTGAGTGCGGGCAGCAACCGCTCAAGTGCCGCCACCGTTTCGTCGATCCGGTCGAACTCATGTTCGCGATAGCGGGTCGCCTCCGTAAACCAGATCGGTTGGTCCTTCGCCCGCCGCACCAGTTTCAGCCACATGTCCTGCCACTTCGCCCGTGGGATCGCGCGCTTGCCTTCTCGATCATCGAAAAAGTGCGAGCCCAGCAAATCGACCTCCGGCGCGATGCGGTTGATCGTATTCACGCCGTGGCGCAGCGCCCAGGTTTCCAAACCGATGACCTTGAGCTCACCCGTATCGTCAGCCCGCATCGCTTCGCGCAGGCGGCGGTAGTCGCGGGCGGAGGCATTGTCCTCGTTGAACGGCCCCAGCCAATCCAATGCTACGCCCGCAGCCGCCAGCCGCTCGATCCACGCATCCAGGTAGCGGGCATACACGTCGAGTCGCAGATCATAAATGTCCCCATCGCCGCCCAGCATCTCGGGAGGGAACTTGTGGCGGTGGTGCAGCCAGTTGTTTTGATCGCCGTCACCATTCGCCACGCTCGCGAACAGGATCACGTCGGGTTGAATCTCCCGGGCCAGTTTTGCCATGGCAATGACCTGGTCATAGATCGGATCGTCCACGGGCCGCATGGCGTAGATCGGCAACCGCAGGACCCGGTAGCCCTCGTCGGCAAAGAATCGCGTCATCACCTCCGCCGCCTGGGGACTCTCCGCGAGCGGCTTGAGCGTGAGTTTGATGTCCGCCCCCCATTGCGGGGAATCCCGATCCATCGGCGGTGCCGCGTGCAACACGATCTGTCGCGCAGGTTGATTCGCCCGGAGCTGGATGGAGCCCACCAAGAGGAAAACCATCGCGACGATTCCACAGTGGAGGAGACTCATGGTGAGTTGGGTTTATTGTCGGGGTTGGGAATCAGTAATGGATCAGGGAAATTCAAAATTCCGCCTGTCAGGCAGAAACTCGGACCCGGTTCTTCCCAACCTATCACGGACGGTGGTGTTGGAAAACTCCCCCAATGTGGTGAAATTATAAGGACTCCTGGTCAGCACCCCGCTCCCGACAACCTATTCAATCCCTTCTCCTCGCCCCAGCGGATCCGAGGAGGGTGGAACTCCACGGATGAGCCTGCCTGCAGGTGGACCCGCTGCACTTGGACGCCCTGTTGCTTGGCGCTGGGATGTAGCTGGAGCAGGAGAACGACGACGACGCGCGAGTGTTTCTCCGAGACATATTAAGCCAGCCCGTTGCTGAGAGGTTTTTGGATGAGGACATTCTGCTCAATCTCCCCTTGCCCGCCGGGAGCAAACTCATGGCGGAGATTTACTTGTCCCAGGGCGACGTTGACCGAAGCGCAAGGGCGCTGGATCTGGCTGCTAAAATCATGGAGCGGCCAGGCAGGTCACAGGAACTCGAACGGTAGCGTGGTTCCTGGCGGGACACCGAATCACTTCCTTGATGGGATACCTCCCAAAACAACAGTGCCGGGCGCCCCATGACACCCGGCACTGGGGCCAACAATGGCTAGGACCCAACCAAGCCTAGAATAGGAACGTGGAGCGGATCTTCCAAATCCTGCCCTCACGCCAAGTCACTGAACGGGCTCGCCCATCCGGCTGCACCGCAGTCGTGATGATCTCGCCACTGCTCAGCACGTTGCCGAGGTTCAGCTGCAAGCGCCAATCGATCCTGTCACCGGCCAATTTCGTCCGGTAGCCGAACCAGAGGTCGACTCGGGTGATCGGATCGTCGCGATAAGGATTGCTGAGATCGGGAAGCTCAAGATCCTGGCCATCCACCTCCTGGATGGTGATGGGGTAGCCGACGGCCTTGTCGTCTTCCCACCGGATGGCGCCACCGACATTCCAACCCTTGAAACGGGAGTCGTTGGCGAACCGATAGTTGGTCACCAGGTTCGCCCGCCATTCCCGCAGCTCGGAAACCAATTGACCTTCGGCGGCCAAACGCGAGTTCAGGTCATTGAGCAGCGTGTCGTAGACGCGGATATTAACTGGCTGGTCGGATTCGTCGGCGATGAGGTTGGATGCCGGTGCGGTGGTCCATTCGTCCAGGCGGAAGCCCAGATAACGCACGGTCGCCGGACCAATGTTGCTGCGACGGGCTTCCTGTTGAGCGACATTGAGTGAGACGCGCCAGTTGTTCGTCGGGTTATAAATCAGGTCGATCTCCATTCCCTCCGAAGAGGTGCTTTGCGTGTCCTGCAGGCTGAAGTTGGTGCCGGTCTGCTGGACATTCTGGCCGCTGATGGTGCCGGTTGCGTCCACAATCTGCCAACCCGTGAGCTGCTTGTAGAAATCGGGCGGACCCTGCCAGCCCAACGCATCGCGTTCGGCCTGGGTGTTGTAGCGCACGATACGCCGATCCGTTTCGAACAGGAAACCAGGGTAGCCGAAGGAGACGTTGCCCGCCTCGGTTTCATACCAGTTCACCTTGACGTTAAACTTCCCGTCCATGAGGCCCACGCTGAACCCCTGGTCCGTCGTCGTGCCCTGCGGCGGAGGTATCAATTCTCCGAATACATTAATGCGGGGGGCGGCAATCTGGAAATTCTCTGATTCGCCCCAGTGGAAGGAAAGTCTCGTGCCTTCCGGCATGGGCACGAAATCCGGAACATGCATCACCGCGCCATATGTGGTGGTGGAGGCCTCAAACGGATCGCCCGACGGATCAGTGTTCAACTGGCGGGAATCCAATTCCACCAGATTGCGGCTGTCCCGGGTAAACGTCGATCCGAAGGACGTGACCTTGTCGTTCCGGTAACCATAGGTGCCTACCAACCACTCTTGATCGAAGACATACCACTGGTGCACGTAGGCCTCTGAATCGATGACCTGTCGATTGAGGGACTGACCGTAGATTTGGTCATAGAAGTCTTCGTCGTTGCGGGCGTCACCAATCGTGACCGGGTGAGCCACCCATGCCCCGCCACCGGAGTTGTTCCGCTCAAAATACCATCCAGTTGAGCCACCGGTCCGGAGGACTTCGGTGACTCCCGGTATATTCAATCCAGCCGGGCCTGAGGCATTGGCCACACTGGGGCCAAGGTAGACCTGCGTGCGAGCCTGGGCCGCTCCCGAGTTCATGTTGGTCGAGTTATTGTTCGTGGAAGCGGCCAGGTAGGCTTCATCCACCATGCTTCGACCGTTGATCGTGCCTCGATCGACCTCGTATTCCTGCAGGAACACGGTGCCGGTGTGGCGCCCGGCCAGACCGCTCAAAAAGTTGCGGCCCGTCTCTTTGAAATCCAATTCGAAGAACGCCGTGCCACGCATGACCTCGCGGTCGATGTTGTTTTGCTGGCGCTGGTTGCCCGCCGCCATGAAGGGCCGGCCAAAGTTGGGGTTGGGCTCCCCCCAATTCAGGGTGGTGTTGAGATCGATGTTGATGTTGTAGCCACGTCCCCCGTTGAAGAGGTCAAACCAGCTTCGCTCCATCTCCTCCTCCATGTAGCTTGCTTCGAAACCCACCGACCCGAGGTTGAAATTCCAAGTTTGGTCGTAGCTCGCATTCAACACGTTGAAGTCTTCCCATTCGTTTTTGTTGGGGCCATCGAGAAGATTCTCAACCCAGTCGAAGACCGATCGGTCAACGATTTCCTCATCACCGTAAAAGGATCCAAACTCAATGCCCTGGGCTGCCGCGGACGGGGAAGGATACCATTGGTCGCCTTTCGTGATGCCCACCGTGAAGGCCCGGAAGTTGCGACCATTCACGCGGATGGTTTCCCAGGCCCGGTGCACTCTTTGGCCCGGCTGGCCCACGGTATCGTAGACCACGCCGGGTTGGCCGAACCACTCTCCCGGGGCTCGCACAAAGTCGCGATTGATCGTGCCGAACTCATCCTCCGCCGGACTGTGGGTGACTTGGTCAAACCCCGGCGCCCACCAACGGGTGAAGGCATCGCGGGGTGCATTCGGTCGGGGGCGGCGGGCATCGATCTCACCCTGTTCATAACTCACATTGAGATTCGCATTGCGGAACGGTTTGAACAGGAGCGCCGCCGTCATGCGTTCGTCGTTTTCGTAGGTGAAACTCTGGCGCCATCCTTTTTGCTCCAACAACCCGGCAACCCGGATTCCAAGTCGATCTTCGATCAACTTACGTTCGAAGTCGAAGGTGGCCCGGAAGGTCCCAAAGGAAGCAACCTGCACCCCAACCTTCGAAGTATCCCGCAGGTAGGGTTTGATGGTGGAGTTGTCGATAATGCCACCCGGCGCACCCAGACCAAACAGCACTGAATTTGGACCACGATTCACCGTAACCCGCTCCACGTTGTAGGAGTCGAAACCGATGCTGGTCGGCATGTAGTTGCGTGAATTGTCAGCGTTGGCCAAGCCCCGGATCCGGTTGTTGTTCTCCGGGTTCCGATTCACGGAGTTATAGTTGATCGTGGAGTTGATCGTGACGCCGGCGAAGGTGCCGTCCGCCCCCGAGGTCTCAATGTTACCCAAATACGGAAGTAGGTTCGTCGCATCAGTGACGTTGAGATCCTCCATATACTCTCTCGTCGCGACCGAGATCGAATTGGATAGATTGTTCAGGTCCGTCTTGATGCGTGTGCCAGCCAATGTGGAGGTGGCTTGGTAGCCGACCTCTTGGGTGCTTTCGACCGAGAAGGGTGAAAGCATGATGATGTCCTCCGAGTCAGTCGTGTCGGATGTTTCCGCGACCTGCTGGGCGCTGAGAGCCGGTGCCAATAACAGCACGGCGCTCGCCAGCAGACCCGGACTCAGTCGCGCAATGCGCTTATGGTCAGTTGTAGTTTTCATGGGGTAGGTAACGGGGTAGACGTTTGGGAACGTCACCTCTTGCTTCTACCTTCCAGCCCAAGTGGTGGCGTCAATCCGCGCATCCCGAGGGATGACAACGTCGCTGCACAAGGATAGCCGTGGGGTAGGAATCAAGAGGGGGCAGGTTGGGGTGGTCGGCAGGACCGAATCACCACAAGCTGAGCGACATCGGTCCTGACCGCCGAAATGCTAACATAGGCCGGATCTTTGGAACACTCCCCCAATGGGGTGAAACTCGCCATCCCCTCCCGGCTGCCAATCCCGCGTAAAAACCTGGTCAGTCCAAATGCACGATGCCCTGCCGGATGGCGTTGATCGCTGCCTCAGTCCGGTCATGAACTCCCAATTTGGAGAAGAGTGTTTTGAGATGGGACTTCACCGTTTCCTCCGAAATAAAGAGTTCCTTGGATATTTCCTTGTTGCTGCGTCCCTTGACCAAGGCGATCAACACTTCGTTTTCGCGTTCCGACAGGGTTTGACGCTGTTCGCGTTCGTTCAGGCGGGACGCCACCACTTCGGGCAGCTTGCCCCGTCCTTCATACACATCCCGGATCGTGCCCACCACGACCGAAGTGGACATGTCTTTCAGCAGATAGGACTTCGCTCCGGACTGGATAGCCCGGAAGATGTCCTCATCGGTATCGAACGTGGTCAACACAATGACCCGGGCATGCGGATCCCGACTCAAAAGTGCCAAAGTGGCCTCCACTCCACCCATGCCGGGCATGCGCAAATCCATCAACACGATGTCAGTAAGGTTGTTTGACCAGGCCGAAAGCAAATCTTCCGCAGCGTCGAATTCCCGCTCCACCGCCATGTCGGGCTGCGAGGCCACCAGCGCGGCCAATCCCATGCGGAAGGTGGGGTGGTCATCTACGATTACGACTCGAATCTTCGGTTCCTCGTTCTTCATGTTTTCGAAAAGCTAAAGTGTATTGCTGGTGTCACTACGACCGGATCCCCCCACCTCCAGCGATAGCACGGTGCCGCCACCCCGGCGGGACAGTATTTCGAGGCTGCCCTGCAATTGGTCAACCCGTTCACGCATTCCACTGAGTCCAAAATGACTGGTGGTTACTTGAGCCGATTCCGGATCGAAGCCCACGCCATCATCGATGACGAGCAGGCGAATCCTGTTCGGCCTAAAGAGTATCTTCACCACCAACTCCATCGCCTGAGCATGCTTGAGCGCATTGGCGATCGCCTCCTGCCCAACCCGCAAAACATCATTCTCGATCCGAGGCGCCAACCTCCGTCGCTTGCCCTCGATCTCCAACCGGCACTTCGTGCCATGCGGTGCGCCCAATTGCTGCAGTACAATCTCCAAGGCACCCGGCAGGTCCGTCTGGTCCAGCACATGTGACCGCATGTTCCAAATGGATTCACGGGCCTCCGCTATACAACTCCGAACAATCTGGTGAGCCGTTTCTACATGGGTGTGCGACTTTGAACCGCTATTTCCACTCGTGTTCTTCGCCAACTCCAACTGCATCGACACCGCGTTCAAACCTTGGGCGAGCGTATCGTGTATATCGCGCGCCACTCGATTGCGCTCCTTCAGCATGGCCGAAAATTCGGCTTCAGCCATCTGACGCTCGACCCCTCGCGAGGCAATGGCGCGACGGGCTGACACCACAATCGCAAAGATGACCAGGACCAGAAGCCCGGCCCCAATCGCGAGGATATAGACGGCTCGTGATTCGGTGAGCCACGGCCCGGACCTTACCACCTCAATGTCATCGGCAGAACGCAGCAGAACCTGAAACTCCTCAATCCGCCAGATGCCGATTTGAGGCGCCAAGGACTGAGGCACCCGCGTGCAGATACCGGCCAACCGGAGTCGCGACCCTTGGTTCAACCCGAGACGGGGAAGTTGCTCCTGGTAGCGGGCGACCAATACCCCTTGGAAGGTTCCTTCCTCCCAGGTCATGGTAAACAGCGAGACGTCGTCGGACTCCTGGATATCTACAAGTTCCCCTTCGATCTCGATCAAGTTGGCTTCGTGGGCTACCGTTTGCCCTGCCCGGTTAATGCGTTGCGGCAATGGTGGCTCCTGCCGGGCGACTTTCCTGAACTCGGCATCGGTCAATCGAGGAGCATATCGTCCATGTTCGGCGAAACCGACCACTTCGACGATGTCACCCGGGGTCACGTCTGTGTCCTGAGTGGTGGCCACCTCCAGCCCGCGCCCGTCCCCTCGAATCCACATCGCTCTCCCGGGCTCATGGTGGGTCAGCACCCCTTGCACCTTAACCCGGTGCCCGGAATAGCCTGACTGGGAGAACTGGAGCAGTTTATCGATTGGCGTGACCGGCAGGTCTTCAACCCGGGGAGCCGGGGTGATTATCTCCACAAAATCGGCTCCATTGACAACCATGGCCGCACGCACGAATTGGCGGTTGGGGTTGTGCAAACTGTAGCAAATTCCGGTGAATCTGACCTTCGCATCAAGCAAGGGAGACACATCCATGTCTGCTTCCAAACGAAGCTGAATTTGCGAATCCCCCCCTTTGATATGCAGAATCCAAACTGGCTCCACCGGAGCCTCACCAGCCACTGCGATTTCCTCTTCGGTTGGCTGAACGGCAACGAATCCCTGGACGATGGCTTCCAACTCAAGCCACGTGGCGTCGTAACCTCCTGCGGCGACTTCACTCACCGAGGTTTTGATGGGGTCGGGGAGACTGGACCGGCCCACGATTCTCACTGAGGTTGCCCTGACCATGGGGGCGAATGTACCAGGATCGGCATATCCCTTCACCACAATCACGTCACCTGCACGGATATCCGGGCTGAATACATCTCGACCCTCGATGTAGATCCCTTCCTCGCCGTCCCAGAGCACCAATGCTTGTGGAAGCTGGCGAACCCCCTGCAAAACCACTCCTTCAAGGAGGACCGCGTGGCCGGCCTTGGCTTCTTCAAACGACAAGGATCGGATCGCCTTGGCTGAGGTCAATGGGCTCACAATCTCCCGTTCGTCTGACATCCCGGCAAAGGTGCAATCCACCACCATAAGTGATGACAGCACAAAACCTAGGATGAAGGGGCGCGGGAGCATCGTCAGATCCGAAACCGATTCACAATGCGATGGGGCTTTTCGGGCAGTCGAAGCTGTCACGCACCGCCGACTTGTCGATCCATTGCGCAACGGCAGACCCAATTTCCCCCAATCGGGTGATACAATCAAAGATGGCCTGACGCTATAATTCGTTCATCCTTGTTTACTACCGCCACGAAACCGCAACGGAGCCGGCTCATGGCGCGCTGGGCTGATAGTCGGGATTGGGCTCGGTGGGGAACTGAGCAGGGACTGCTTTCTTCCACGCCAAAATGGTGGCGAGCATTTGATCGCGCACGGCCGGTTCGGTGGCGGACAGGTCATCATGCTCGCCGATGTCGCGGCCAAGATGATAAAGCTCCACCGCTCGATTTCCCGGCAATCCGGCGGCTCCGCCGTCGAGCACCCACTCCTCATGATAGAGGTGCAGCTTCCAGTCCCCCTGGCGCATCACCGTGACCGGCCGGGTGCGAAAATCCGGATCGCGGCCGCGAAGGACCGGGTCGTTGAGATAGCCCGGGAAATACCAATAAATCGGACGCTCCGCCAAGGCGTCGGCAGCCCCGGCCTCATTCAGGAAAAGCGGCATCAAATTCGCCCCGTCGAGCACTTTGCCCGAAGGAATCGGGGCTCCCGCCGCGGCCAGAAACGTGGGATAGAGATCGATGTTAAAGATGGGCGTGACCTCGGTCCGACCCGCCGCGATCCGGCCGGGCCAGCGCACCACAAACGGTTCGCGGATACCGCCCTCGTAGTAGCCGCCTTTGTTGCCGCGCAGGGGCTCCTGCGAACTGGTGCGCGTCGAACCATTGTCGGAGGTGAAGACCACAAGCGTATCGTCGGCCAATCCGAGATTTTCGAGTGCTGCCAGGACCTGCCCCACCCCGTCATCGAAATCATGGGTGCACGCCGCATACATGATCTCGCGCCGGGAGGCGTGGGGCATCGCCTGGCGATATTTGGCAATGCTCGCCGGGCGGGCCTCAAGGGCGGTGTGAATGGCGTGGTGCGAAAGAAACGCGAAGAACGGCCGCCCGGCATCACGCTGTTCACGCATGAAGAAAATGGTCGCTTCGGTAAGCGAATAGATGCCCTTGGGGTCGAACGGCTCGTCCCGGAACGGATTCGGCTTGGGCCGGGAGTTGAAATAGACATCGAACCCCTGCTGCTGGGGGGTTGTGCCAACGGGCCCCTCGAGATGCCACTTGCCAAAGAGACCGGTGGCATAGCCGTGGGCCGAAAGTGCCTCCGCAAGTGTGACGGTTTCAAGGGGAAGATCTTCGCGATTGGGGATCGGGATCAGGCGCTGCAGGTGCCGGGGGCCGCGGGCCGTGTGTTGCACGGCATAGACACCGTGCCGCGGACCGTATTGGCCCGACAGGAGATTGGCCCGACTCGGTGCACAGTTTCCCGCCGAAGCGTAAGCGTGGGAAAAAACCAGACCTTCGCGGGCGAGGCGGTCGATGTGGGGAGTCTCCCAATTCTCGGCACCTTGGAAGCCGACATCCTTCCAACCGAGGTCATCGGCGAAGATCAAAAGAATGTTGGGCGAGGCCATCGCGGTACCTGTGCAAAGCGCGAGGGCGAAACCAAGCCACCAACGAACGAAACGGGAAATCGGCATGGGGTCGGAGGAGAAAGAAATAGCCGCCGGCGCAGGCCAGCTCGCAAAAGCTAGCCCACGCCGCGGCGGACACCAAGACTTAGAAACGGAAACGGGCGGTCAGGCGCCAGCTGGTGGGCTTCACATAAGTGTATTGCCGCACGTCCATGTAGGAATTGGTCAGGCGCTGCGGCAGGATGCCGTCGTTGCCCGTGACGTTGAAGACGTTCAACTGCAGATCCATGTCGGTCTTCGTGCCGAAGATCTGCTTAAAGCGATAGCGCGCCATGAGGTCGACCTGCAGCTGGTCGTCCCCGTGGAGCACATCAAGGCGGACGGGATTGCCGTCGGCATCGAGGTTGAGTTCACCCGGGTTGATCTGGAAGTTGCCGTTCAGGTCATCGTAGTCGAGCACCTGCTCCATTTCGACTTTGCCGCGCCAACGTACCGTGCCGCCCAGCGAGAAGCCGTTGAGCGGACCGTCGCGGAACGTGTAGTTGATCGTGCTGCTGACCTTTTCCGGCGCTTCCCCGAAGCCGAAGCTGCGGACCGCGCGGTTGGTGATGAGGTTGGAATACACACGGTCGACTTCGTCGGCGATGGTCTCGGGCGGATCACGATCCTCGTTGAGCAGGCTCTGACCATCCGAAGTCTCTACATCATTGATCGTGGCACCCACGGTCGCCAGGACGGAGTTGTAGTAGTCGGCCTGGTCGTTCACGTAGGCCTCCAGGTCCCGGAAGGCGTTCGACAGCGTGCGCTCCGACTTGGAATACCCGAAGACCAGCGTCAGATTGGGTGTCGGGTTGCCGACGATCCGGAACTCATAGCCACTGGCATCGCCGTCGCCGAGCGAGCCGTTGAACCTCGGCGTGCGGGCATCGACGTCCTCTTGTGTGATCAACGGATTGCCGGAGCTGTCCAACGTGCGTTGCAGGATCTCCAGCGAGTTGGCGGCCATACCACCCACGCCAAAGGTCTGGAAGAAGAAGCGGTCCTTTTCTTCCGCTTCGTAGCGCAATACCGAACCGGAAAACTTGTCGCCGAAGAGACTGAAGGTGAAACCGTAGTCCTTGGACTCCGCCGACTGACCGGGAGCGATGTCCCCGTTGGGCGCCACCTGGTGGTTCAGCCCCGGCAGATTGATGCCGCTCGACTGGTTGTAGAACAGTCGCAGGTTTTCGTTGACGTGGAAGACACCGCCGGCCGACTGCGAGGAAACGTCGATGTCAGTGTATTTGCGTTGGTCGGTCAGCAACACCCACTCGTATTGCTCGCCGTCGCCATCGATATCCTCCGGACCACCGGTGAACTGTGGCGCGTCACGTACCGACTCGGCTTCATCGTAGAGCACGGAGTCCGTGCGATAACCAAAGGTTGTAACGAAGCGGCCGTCCCAGAAGAAGCTCTGGATGGCGCCCATGTAGATGTCGTTGTCGATGTGGTCATTGGCGATCGCGTTGGTGCCGGTGGGCACGAAGTTGGTGCGGCCCGTGACGCCAAACTGCGGCAAGTCGACATCAAAGGATGTAGGGAATCGTCCGGTATGGAAGTTGGCCCAATCCCCATATTCGACGTAGTTGCGGCGGCGGATCCGATTGCGGCCGTTCTCAGGCGCATTGTTGTTGGTGCCGGGGAGCAGCAGGCGCGTTTCGTAGTCAAAGACCTCAAACGTGTTCTCGGAAATGATGTGCTGGTTGTGCTGCTCCGCCATCAGGGCGATCTGGTGGCGGCCCAGGATGTCAGCGAGCCTGCCGTCGGCTTTTTCGGTAAAGTCGAGGTCGTAAGCCAGGGTGGCCCGGATGGAGTCCTGCTGCCAGGAATTGGTCACGGTGCGCCAAACGTTCTCGATGAAGAACTGGCCCGCATACGGGTTGTCGCCGTAGGGGTTGTTAAACGGACGGTTGGTGCCGCCATCGCTCAGGATGGGATTCGGGTCGGCATCGAGATTGTTGCCACCGGGATTCTGACCGTCGGTATCGAGCTCCTCGTAGAAGTAGCTCAACTCAAACTGCAGGTTTTGCGTCAGGCGCTGCTCCCAGGCGACCTGCAGGTTGTCCCACTCGTTTTTTGCCCACGTGTCGGGGCCACCCGCCGCGATCCGGTCGGAAGTGGCGAGGTCGCCAAAGAGGTTCACGTCATCGAAGAATCGACGGCCGTTGTGGTAGGCCCGAAAATCCGGGTCGGTGGACAAATCGTTGAACTGGGTGGTGGTGCCCCCGCGCGCCTGGTTGAATACGGCGCGGGAACCGAACTCGTCGATGAACGAATAGTAGCCGTTCGCATTGCGGGCGCCGAGACCATCGCGAGCCTGCCCGGCCGCCCGACCATTGTTGTAGTCGGAAAGCGGGCTGCCCGCCGCGATCCACTCGGATACGGTGTCCTGCACGCCGAAGGGACGTTGATTGGAGCGAAAGTCTTCGCCCTGCTCAAACGACGCGCGAATCGTCGTCTTCTCGAACGGCTTGAAGGCCGCCGAAAGTGTCAGGCGATCCTTGTCGTGCCACGTATGGTAACGGTAGCCATCCTGGTTGTGGTCGAGGAAGTTGAGGCGAAACGCCAGTTTGTCGTCCACCACGGCCGCATTGTAGTCGAGGGCGGCGCGGAACAGGTCCCACGATCCCGCCTGGAGCTCCAAGCGTCCCCGATTCTGGGTCAGCAACGCCCGCTTGGTGGAGGCATTGAGCGTGCCACCGATCGCCCCGATCCCGAAGAGCACCCCATTGGGTCCCTTGGAAAAATCAACCCGGTCGATGTTGTAGGAATCCTGCGGCGCATACCAATTGTAGAAGTCGCGGGAGTAGCCGCCACCGAGGCCGCGGGAGCGGAAGCTGTTGCGTTGGTTCGGCGTCGCGGAGTTGAAGGTGCCCGAATTAACCGCCCCTTGCGCTTCAAAGCTGTCGAGCTGCACGTTGGTGTCATATTGCACAAGCTCTTCCAGGCTGTTGGCGGCGACATCGAGGATGAACTCCTCCGTGAAAACGTTGATGGCGGCGGGCGTATCGGCCAACCGGGCATTCAGGCGGCTGCCGGAAAGTGTGTTCTCGGCAACGTAGCCGACGTCGGACTCGGCGTTTACTTCAAACACGGAAAGCGTGATGACTTCATCAGCTGTGGTTTCATCCGAGGCGTCTGTCGCCTGGGCCTGCGCCACGGTGCTGAACGCAAAGAGCGAGCCGAGTAACAAACTGCCTCGCAGGAGTTTGGATGGGCATGGGTTCATGATATATGGGGGTTGGTTCTGGTTGGTGTTAAGAGAGTTCAGGGCGAGGTGGGGTAAACGCGGGTCATCGAGTATCGGTGGGGCCACGGTAGAGGTCGTTGTAATCGAGATCGCCCAAGGCGATCCGGGCCGAACGCAAAAAAAAGTCTTCCGGGTGCTTCCTGGCGGCCTCCTGCAGGGCGGGCAAAACCCCGATGGCGGCCGGCCCCAGGGCTTCCACCGCGGCGAGTGCCTCACGTTGGGCGCGGCCCCGACCGGTGATCTCCGCGATCAGGACGGGCAGCCCCGCCGCGGTTTCACCGGTGGTCATCAACGCTTCGGCCGCCCCCACGCGCACTTCCGGGGCAGGATCGTTCAGGAGTTGCCGGGCAAGCCTGCGGATGGCTTCCGGCTCCCGGCCCCGACCGGCCAATCCGGTCAGGCCCACGGTGGCCCAGTAGCGGACGGCGGGGTCCTCCGCCTGCGCCAAGGCTGCCAGGTCATCGACCCGATCCACCATCGAGGCTCGCCAAGCCGCCTCCCGCACCAGACGGGCAGCTTCGGGGTTGGCCGACATTCTGTCATAAAAACTGGGATATGCCTGCGGTTGTCGCAGCGTGTTGGGCACGACCGCGTGGTCGCCAATGTCGTGCAGGACTTTGCGCAGCTGTTCGCGTTTCGCCGCCAGCAGTTCCGCATGCGCGGGGTGGTTCGCGAGATCGCGGTTTTGCTCTGGATCGGCCACCAGATCGTAGAGCTCCTCCGCCGGACGCGCCCGCCAGAAACGGGCTTCCAACGCACTCAGCTCACCGCGGCGGAAGGCCCGTTCCCACGCCTGCTGCCCGGCTACCTGCCATTGGTAATTCTGGCGCTGTCCGGAGGGGCGGTGCGGCAGGAAGTTGCGCACGTAAAGAAAGCGCTCATCGCGCAGCGCCCGCACTGCATCCCACCGGCCGCCGTTGATACCCCGGAATCCCAGCAGCGCGTCGCGCGGTGTGCTCGCGCGGGCCGGGCCCGCAAACGCCTGCCCCTGCAGATAAGCCGGTGCCTCGACGCCCGCCAGGCTGAGTAGCGTGGGACCAAAATCGAGGAAACTGATCAAGGCGTCCGACGTGCCCCCACGGGTCGTTTCCGGCGGCGCCAGATGCTCCCACCTGGGCGGGAAGTAGGCGATGAACGGGACGCGGAATCCGTGGTCCCAGGCAAAACCCTTGGCCCCGGGCAGACAACCGCCGTGGTCGGAGAAGAAAAAAACAATGGTGTTGGCGGCCTCACCCGACGCGTCGAGTTCGGCCAGCAATTGCCCCACCCGCTCGTCCATCAGCCCAATCGCGCGGAAGTGCCAAGCGCGGTCATCCCGCAGTTCCGGCAGATCAGGCAGCCACTCCGGCAACGCCACGTCGGCGGGATCAACCGTATGACGCCCGACCCGATCCTCCGGCTGATCCTTGATCAGGCAGCTCAGGTGCGTCTCCATCAAGCTGCTGTAGCAGTGGAAGAAGGGTTTGCCCGCCGGACGGTCAAGGTAGGTGGCCTGGCGACTGGAAGCATCCCACCAGTCCTTGCCCATCTTCTTCGCATTGTAGTCGCGCTTGGCGTTGTTGGTCGTGTGGTAGCCGGCCGCCTTCAGGTATTGGGGCCAGAACGCCCACTCCGGGATCGACCGCGCCTCGCGATGCGTCTCCGTGCCGAGGGTGAGGGCATAGAGGCCGGTGAACAGGCTGGAGCGGGAAGGCGAACACGCCGGGCCACCGGCCCACACCCGAGTGAAACGCACGCTGCGGGCAGCCAGGGCATCGAGGTGCGGGGTATCCACCTGGTCGTTGCCGTAGGAACCCAGCAACGGGCTCATGTCCTCGGCAATGATCCACAGGAAATTGGGGCGCTCCGACTGTCCGGCCCCGGCGGCCGCCGTCAGGAAAACAGCACCGACCAACCCGATGACCAGGGATCGACGGCCATTCATGGCAACACCTCCAGTCGCACCGCAAACTTTGCCCGGCGCCGGCTCCAGCGGTATTGTTCCAGCGTATCCGGTCCGCAACTACCCGTGCCGACGCCCCGGTGAAATCCGTCGAGGTGCAGCACCGTCTCGGGCCGCGGTACCAGCTCGTCCCAATGCATCGCGCCGTAGAGATCGTTCACCCGATAATGCGACGCGGTGAAACCAAACGGCTCCGCCATCGCCGCGCAGCGGATTTTTGTCCCGCGCGGGCCAATCAGCTCCAACCAACGAACCTGTTCCCGGTGCCCGTTCTGCTGGGGCATGACGTAGTCGACCCCCAGGCCGGCCACCGTCGACCGCCACCGGCCGAGCCGAGCCGCGGCCTGCCGGTCGACATGATTTTCGTGTGGACCGAGTCCATACCACTGCACCCGCTCAAAACCGGCCGCCAATGCCAGTTCCCAACCGATGCGCGGTAGGTCGACAAGGATCGGATCGCCGATCCGCAGGTCCAACGAAAGATCGACGTGGGTGGCGGCAAAGCAAATGTCCTCCCTCACCCGAAAATCTGTCCAACGCTCCCGGCCACTGAGCGAAACATGGCGGGTCAGCACCACCCCGTCCGCTGCTCGACGCAGTTTCACCGCATCGACCCGGCGTTGCAAACGGTCCACGCCGCCTTCGCACCAACGTCCCAGCGCCTTGTGCTCCTGTCCATCCCAACGCTTGATCCCATCGTTGTCGGTGGCGGCGCGCCACAGGCAGGTGCGGGGTTCGGCGGCCAGCAAATCGCCCCGCCGCGCGTGAACCCACCGCCGCCACTGCCCGGTGTCCGGGTCGATCTCCGCGGTCCAACCTTCGCCTTCAATCCGGCCCGGCGCTTGGCGCGACAGGATGGCGGGGCGGGCTGGGGCGGAAGTCCTGGCGGGAGAGGCAGCGGGAAGCACAAACTGCGCTTCGGCGACAACATCCCCGGCGGGCGCCCAGGGACAGGCGGCACGGCGGCGCAGCATGAGCGTCAACGCGACCTCGCCCCGGCGCCGTTGGTTCGCGGTCACGGTTGGCACGTTGATGGCCCCGGACTGCCCGGGGGACAGGGCCGGCAGCTTCAGGGCACCGCGTGCCACCACTTCGCCGTCGACCGTCCATTCGTATTCACCTTTTAGATACGAGAGGTCGAGCGCCTGGTGCGCGTTGTGCAACCGCAACCGGCCTTTTTCCGCCTCGCGGGCGGTGATCCGCACGGGCTGCGCCAGCCGGCGGTGTTCCAGCAACCCCGGGCGCGGCTCGCGTTCGCTCGAGACCAAGCCATCGCAACAGAAATTCGCATCGTGGGGCGTTTCACCAAAGTCGCCCCCGTAGGCCAGTCGCCGCCGACCGTCCGGCAGAGTCTGCCACAGCGCTTGATCACACCACTCCCACACGAAGCCACCCTGCATGCCCGGCACCTCGTGGAAGACTTCGAAGTAGTCCGCCAGCGAACCGTTGCTGTTGCCCATGGCGTGCGAGTATTCGCACAAGATGACCGGGCGTTGGCGCGGGTCAGCTGATCCCCGGGGCAATGGGCGCGGAACCGGGCTCGTCAAGGCGGGGTTGAGTTGCTCGACCTCGCGCAGCACCTCGGCCGGAGACCAAGCGGTGCTTTCCGACGAGGTTGATTCCACGTAGTCGGCCCACCGGCGCAAATCCGCAATGTCGGTATACATCGGGCAAATGACGTCGGTGGATTCACTCCCGTGCGCGAAGGTGAGGCGGCTCTGCTTCACCGAAATCGCACCTTCATAAAAGAGGGGGCGGCTCGGGTCGGCATGCCGGACCCAGCCCGCCGCCGCGGCGTGATTGGAGCCGTAGCCGCTTTCATTGCCGAGCGACCAAAAAACGATGGAAGGGTGATTGCGGTCGCGCCGCACCATGCGTGCAACGCGATCAACAAAGGCATTCAAATACCGCGGAGAATCGCAGACCTGATTGTGGTGGTGGTGGGCCTCGATGTTGGCTTCATCGACAACCAAGAGTCCGTATTCGTCGCACAGCTCCAGCCATCGCTCATGCGGCGGATAGTGCGCCGTGCGCACCGCATTGATGTGGTGCCGCTTCATCAACCGGATGTCCGCCACCATGTCCGCCTCCGTGAGGGCGCGGCCGCGGCTGGGGTGGGCTTCGTGGCGATTGACGCCCGTGAAAAGAAGCCGGTGCCCGTTGAGGAGAAAATCCCGGCCCTTGATTTCGACGCGGCGGAAACCCGTGCGGATCACCGCATGGCTGGTTTCCCCGCCCGCCGCCTTGAGCGTGACGACCACCGTGTAGAGGGCCGGGGTTTCCGGCGTCCACGGCGACACCCGGGAAGCCGCCAGATGGTGCTCAAAGTGAGCACTGCCTCGCCCCACGATCACGCGCAGGTTGCGCATCTCGATGGTCGAACTGAGCGGCTGGCGCAACAGCGCGCGACCCGCGGGATCATACAACCTCACCTCCACTTCGGGGTTGCGGGCCTGCTCGGCCAACGGCCCGACGTTCACCTGCAGGGCAAGCTTGCCGGAACCATCAGACTCCAAGTGTCCATCGACCCGGATGTCCGCCAGATGAACCTGCGGGGTGGCATACAGCATGACCGAACGGGCGATGCCCGGCAGCCACCACATGTCCTGATCCTCGATGTAGGTGCTGTCCGACCATTGAGGCACGATGGCAACGACTTCGTTTTCCCCGGGCCGCGTCACGGCGCTGACATCAAACTCGGCCGGAAGGCGGGAGTCCTTGCTGAGTCCGACGAACTCGCCGTTCACGAAAAGGATCAAGGCGCTGTCGACGCTGCCGAATCGCAGCACCTGGCGCAGCCCGTCCCACCGGCCGGGCACCTCAAAAGCCCGGCGATACACCCCGGTCGGGTTTTGCACCGGGGTTGCCGGGGGTTCGCCTTCGTGGGGCAGTTGGGTATTTGTGTAGTGGGGTCGGCCATGACCCTGCAGCACCCAATGCCCCGGCACTTGTTGGGTATCCCAGTCCGAAAAGCGGTGCCAATCTGCCAGGGCCTGGGCAGGCGACTCGGCCAGGCAGAATTCCCAAGTGCCATCGAGACTCAACTCCCAGGACGATTTCCCGGCCTTGCGGCGATTGGCGCCGTTGCCGGGAAAATGCTGAAACGTGGTGCGCGTGGGCAACCGATTCAGCCCGGTTACTTCTGGATTCTCCAAACACGCCAAGAGCTCCGGCAGGGAGGCAGGAACAGTCGCGGCCGGGGCCGACGACTTTGCGCTATCGGGGGATGAACGAAACACGGTTTGGGGAAGGGATTGATCAGACCCAATATTGCAAATTTTGCAGTTTCAAGACAAATTTTTTGACTTTATTGCCAGTTAATGCACATCAAGAGCTCGCTTTAACTGCTGATGTTCATCAAAACTCCCCACCCATGCCCAAGCCTCGCCCCACCCGCCCTCGCTCGAAGTCACACAAAATCACCATCAGCGATATCGCCCGGGAAGCAGGTGTCTCGATTTACGCGGTCAGCCGGGCGCTCAACAACGTCAGCGGCGTTAATCCCGAGACCCGCGAGCGTGTTTTTCAGGTCAGCCGGCGTCTCGGATTTCGCCCGCGCCAGGATGCTCGCGCCCGCCAATTCGCCTTGGTGATTCCGGAATCCGGGACCTACTCGCAGGGTGGTTATGTCACCAACATCACTTTCCAACTGCTTCGCACTGTATCGGCCCGGGGGATGGGTCTGCTTCTCTTCACGGAAAGCCAGGTCGACCAACTCCAACGCCGTGTTGTTGATGGCATCTTTGTCTTGTCCTGGAACGATCAGGCTATCGCCAAACTGGAGACGATTCGGGACACCCCCAAACTGGTGATCAATCGCTTCAGTTTGACCGACCGCTTTCACGTTGTCGGCTGGGACCATTTGGCCGAGGGGCTGACCGTGGGACGATATTTGCTGGAGCGTGGCCATCAGCGTTTGGGTTTCGTTTCCCTGCTCGGCACGGCCCACAGCACGCGCAGTCGCTTGGAGGGATTTCGGCAGGCGCATGATGAATGTGATGTGCCGCTTCTCCCCGAGGCCGTCGAAAAGCTCAGCGACCGCAACCAGCTTGCCCGTGCCCTCGCCCGGTTGGTCGACCTCGGCGTGGACGGCATCTACTTCCCCGGCCAGGAGCGTCTTGGCATCGAGGCGCTCAATCAACTGCAACGCGTTTTTAAACAACAGGTGCCTGGCGATCTCTCCATCGTCGCCGGTGAGAATCCGGGTTGGTCTGATTTGATCGACCCGCCACTGACCACCGTTGATGCCCCGTTCGAGTTACTCGCCGGCCGTTGCCTCGATCACATGAATGACCTGATCGATCAGCGTCCCACCGAACCCACCGAAGTGCTGATCGCCACGCCCGTGCTCGAGCGCAAGACGGTGCTCGACCGCCGGGCCGAACACGCCCGCGCCCGGGAGGCCTAAGTCCATCGCACATTCCCCGGTTGTCCGCCGACCCGCCATGGCGAGGTGGGCTGCCTCCTGTCTCATCTCCCCATGAACTCCCTCCGTCCCCTGCTCGCCTCGACCATCCTGTTGGCCGGCCACGCCGCTTTCGCCACCGCACCCGACTGGGAAAATCAAGCGGTCTTTCGCGTCGGCAAGGAACCCGCCCGCGCCACGTTGATGCCGTTCCCCGACGCTTCCTCGGCCCGCGAAAATCAGCGGCTCGATTCACCGTGGTGTCGGATGCTCAACAGCACCTGGAAATTCCACTGGGTCGGCCATCCGGACAATCGTCCGGTCGGCTTTCAGGATCCGGGGTTCGATGTAAGTCAATGGGACGACCTCACCGTGCCGTCCAACTGGCAGCTGCACGGTTACGGCACGCCCCTTTACACCAACTCCATCTATCCGTTTCACCGCGATCCGCCGCGCGTGATGGGCGAGCCCCCCGCCTCCTACACCAACCATCCCATGGCGTTGCGCAACCCGGTCGGCTCCTACCGGCGCGATTTCACCGTGCCGGCAGACTGGGCGGACCGACAGGTGTACGTGGTTTTCAACGGCATCGATTCCGCCGCCTATGTTTGGCTCAACGGTCAAAAGCTCGGTTACACGCAGGACTCCCGTACGCCCGCCGAGTTCGACCTCACGCCACACCTCCAGCCCGGACGCAATACTCTGGCCGTCGAAGTCTATCAAAACTCCGACGGCTCCTATGTGGAGGATCAGGACATGTGGCGCCTCTCCGGCATTTTTCGTGACGTCTACCTCTGGGCCGCCCCGCCCCTCGACCTGCGCGACCTGCACGTCGAAGCCGAGCTGGCCGAGGACAACCTCACCGGGTATCTCCGCCTCAACCCGGCCGTCCGCACCACGACCAACGCCCCTCTCGCCGGCACCTTGAGCGTCAACCTGACCGGTCCGGACGGCGGGACTCATCGGGTGGATGGTATCGAAATTTTGGTTACACCCGACAACGAGCATACCACACCGCTCGATTTCCCCGCCCTGCAAGTCCAGCCATGGTCGGCCGAGACGCCCCACCTCTACGACCTGACGGTTTTGTTGCAACCCGACGATCCGACACTGCCCGAAGCGCACTACCACCTCCGCGTCGGATTCCGCCGCTCCGAAATCAAACACGGCAACCTGCTCGTGAATGGCCAGCCCGTGCTCATCAAGGGTGTCAATCGCCACGACCACGACCACCTGACCGGCCACACCGTCACCCGCGAAAACATGCGTCGCGAACTGCTGTTGATGAAACGTGCCAACATCAACGCCATCCGCACCGCCCACTACCCAAACGATCCGGCCCTGCTGGAACTTGCCGATGAACTCGGTTTCTATGTCGTCGACGAGGCCAACATTGAAGCCCACGGCATGGGCTGGGGAGCCGACAACAATGCGCTTGCGCGCGATGAATCCTGGCAAGCTGCTTACCTGGACCGCATGCGCAATGTAGTCGAACGGGACAAAAACCACCCAAGCATTGTGGTTTGGTCACTTGGCAATGAATCCGGCGACGGCGTCAATTTTGAGGCGCTCTCCGCTTGGGTGAAGCAGCGGGATCCCTCCCGCCCGATCATGTATGAGCAGGCCATGCAGCGTCCCCACGTCGACATCTTTGCCCCCATGTATCGGCCCATCCACCGCAGCCTCGAATATGTGCGCACCGAGGAGCAAAAGCCGCTCACCGAGCAACGTCCGCTGATCCAGTGCGAATACAACCACGCGATGGGTAACAGCTCCGGCAACCTCGCTGACTACTGGGATTTGATTCGGGCCGAACGCCTGTTCCAAGGCGGCTTCCTGTGGGACTGGCGCGACCAGGGCATCCTCGCCCGCAAGCACGGCACCGCCACGCTCAAGCGATTCGTCGGTGGTCGCGGGAGTTGGTTCTCGGGCACACTGACACCTCAGGCCGGACTGGTCGCGGGCGGCGCCACCGTCACGCTCTCACCGGCCGATCGCGGGGCCTTGAGCCATCGCTTCAACCTCGAGGTGTTGGTGCGCGGCTACGACAAAGGCTCTGCGGAGTTCAACAACAACCGCAACGCGAGCGACGGCTACCCGCTGATCACCCTCGGCAATCAGGCTGGACTGGCGCTCGATGAAAGCGCTTCCCGGGCGGTGTTTTACTTCGGGCCGACCTCACACCGCGTCTCCCTCGATGCCCCCCTGCCCGTGGGCTGGGATGCGCGCCATCATCGGCTCGTCGGCAGTTTTGACGGGCAATCGATCACCCTGAGCGTCAACGGTGACCTTGTCAGCTCATCACCGGTGGATCCCTCCATGATCGACTCCGAGCTGATCGGTACGGCGGCCATCGGGCTCAATCCGGAGGCTCCTCACCAACGCTTTAATGGCAGCATACGCAGTGCTCGTTTGTGGACTCCCGTCGATTTGCACACCGGGTTCGATTTGCCCTTCGACCACATCGCGGCCGCCGAGCCGAAGACGCAGGAGTTCTTCGCCTACGGCGGTGACTTCGGCGACCAACCTTCGCAGCGCAGCTTCTGTTTCAACGGCATCGTAATGGCCGATCTCTCGCCCAGTCCGCAGTTCGCCGAAGTGGCCAAAGTCCACCAAGACGTGCACACCAGTTTGCTCCCGGCCGCCGATGACGGGGTGAAAATCCGCATCTTTAACGAACGCTTTTTCCGAGACCTCTCCGACCTTGGCGCGGACTGGGAGTTGAGCCGCAATGGCATGGTCGTGGCCCGCCAGGAGTTCGACTTACCCTTCATCGCCCCGCAGTCGAGTGGAACTGTGGCCCTCGACCTGCCCGCTGCGTTCGCCACGCAGGCCGGAGAATACTTCCTCAAGATCAACTTCCGCCAAACCCACACGACAGACTGGGCTGAACGAGGATTTGTCGTCGCATGGGATCAGCTTGATCTTGGCGGGGAGTTCGAGCCAAACCTCGATCACGTTGCGGGTAACTTACCCGCCCCCCGCAGCGAGGGTCTGAACTTTTGGCGCCCCATGACCAACAACGATGACGGGGCCAAATACCCCAACCGCTTGTCCATCTGGCGCCACGCCGGGCGCGATGCCGAAATCGTCAGCGACGACACCCATCGTATCGACAGCGCCCAAGTCCGCACCATCCGCGCCAATCTGCCCGCCGGGGATTCGACCGCCGAGATTGTAATGACCCGGGACGAGACCGGCGGCGTCACCTACGACATCACGGTGAATTTCGTCGGCCAGGATCTCCCCCCCTTGCCCCGCATTGGCTGGCAACTTACCCTGCCGGCGTCATTTACGAACTGGGAGTGGTATGGGCGTGGTCCGGGCGAAAACTACGTCGATCGCCGCGCCTCTGCTTGGATGGGTATCCATGAGGGCACGGTGCCGGAGCTTTTCCATCTCTATGGCGACCCCCAGGAAGCGGGCAACCGCACTGACATCCGCTGGGCGACATTCACTGACGCCGTTGGGCGCGGCATCCGCATCACGGCACTCGGCGAACCGATTGAAGTGTCGGCCTACCCGTGTGACCCAGCGACAATCGAGATGGCCCGTCACCCCGTGGACCTGCCCATGAACGAAGCGGTGGTCATCAACATCTCTCATCGCCAGATGGGCCTCGGCGGCACCAATTCCTGGGGACAACAACCCCTCGAAAAATACCGCATTCCCGCCCATGGCACCTATCGCTACACCTTCCGCATAGATCCGATCAACGCGCTGTAATCGCCGCCCCGAACGGCCGCGACGGGGTTCACCCGACATCGCGTAGCGAACATTAAGTCATTGCGCCATGGTGTCCGCGAGTAGCGGAGTCTAGCTTGGATGCAGGATTCAACTTCTCCCCTCCTACCCCATGAATGTTTCCACCAAAGCAACTGCCGTCCACACTTATGACGCCATCGTCGTCGGCTCTGGCATCAGCGGCGGCTGGGCCGCCAAGGAACTCACCGAAAAAGGTCTCAAAACGCTTGTGCTCGAGCGCGGTCGCGACGTGAAACACGGCGATTATCCCACCGCGATGATGGAAACGTGGGAGTTCCCCGGCCACAATCAGATCTCGCGCAAGTCGCGCGAACGTCAGGCCAAACAGAGCCGCACCGGCTACACGACGATGGAAGCCACCGCGCATTTCTTCGTTGATGACATCGACCATCCCTATCTGGAGACGAAGCGCTTCGACTGGTGCCGCGGCTACCACGTGGGCGGGCGTTCACTCACCTGGGGACGGCAGTCCTACCGGCTGTGTGAATTGGATTTTGAGGCCAACGCCCAGGATGGCTTCGGCGTCGACTGGCCCATCCGCTACGGCGATCTCGCGCCGTGGTATGACTACGTCGAGCGCTTTGCCGGCATCAGCGGCCAGAACGAAGGCTTGTCCCAACTTCCCGACGGAGAGTTTCTTCCGCCGTTCGAACTCAACTGTCTGGAGGAGCACGTTCGCAATCGGGTCTTCGAGTTGTTTGACGACCGTCGGATCATTCACTCTCGCATCGCCAACCTCACGCAGCCGCATCAAGGCCGCGCCGCCTGCATGAGCCGGGACCGCTGCAGCCGCGGCTGTCCCTTTGGCGCCTACTTTTCCAGCAACTCGTCCACCCTGCCCGCCGCCTACGCCACGGGCCGGCTCACTATGCGTCCGTTCTCGATCGTGGCCGAAGTGCTTTACGACGTCAATGCAGGCAAAGCCCGGGGCGTTCGTGTCATCGATGCCGAAACCGGTGAAAGCATGGAGTATTTTGCCAAGGTCGTGTTTCTCTGCGCTTCAGCCATCGCCTCCACCGCCATCCTGATGAATTCGAAGTCCGATCGATTTCCGACCGGAATGGGTAACGACTCCGGCGAGCTGGGGCACAACCTGATGGATCACCATTACCGCGTGGGCGCGCATGGCCGTTTTGATGGTTTTCACGACCGCTATTACAAAGGACGTCGTCCCGGCGGCATCTATGTGCCGCGATTCCGCAATCTCGGCGACAAAGCCACCAGGCAGTCGAATTACCTGCGCGGCTTCGGCTACCAAGGTGGAGCCAACCGGGACAACTGGGCCCGCGGTGTCGCGGAGCTTTCCCGCTTTGGCGCAAACTTGAAAGCCGATCTCTTTGCCCCCGGGGACTGGCGATTTGGCATTTGGGCCTGGGGAGAGCAATTGCCCGAGCATTCCAACCGCATGTCCCTGAACTACGAGAACCCCGACCGCTGGGGCCAACCCACCGTCGATTTCGATTGTGAGTTCAAGGAGAACGAACGCGAGATGCGCAAGGACATGCTGGCTTCCGCCATCGAGATCCTCGAAGCGAGTGGCATGAAGGAAATCCAGGGGAACGACGATCCCGACAGTCCTCCGGGTTTGTGTATCCACGAAATGGGCACAGCCCGCATGGGGCGCAACCCGAAGACCTCCGTGCTCAACGGCCACAATCAGGTCCATGGCGCGCCCAACGTATTCGTGACCGACGGGGCCTGCATGACCTCGGGCGGTTGCGTCAACCCGTCGCTCACCTACATGGCCTTTACCGCCCGGGCCGCCGACCACGCCGTCAACGAACTCAACCGCTTGAACCTCTGAACACCGCCATGAATCGTCGCGAAGCCCTCAAACGCACCGCGCTCCTCCTCGGTGCCGCCGCCTCCCCCTCCACTTTGGCCCGCGCTATGGCCGAGCTCTCGGCCCCCGCAACCTCAGCCCCCCATCACCTGCCACCCGGGCTCTATGCCGTGGCGACCGCACTGGTTGACCGCCTGTTGCCCGCCACGGATACTCCCGGCGCGATTGCTGCCGGAGTGCCTCAGTTTATCGACGTGTCCTTTGGTCTGTTCATGACCGAGGCGGACCAGATCAAGTTTCGCACCGGCCTGCAGACGCTGGCGAGCGCGGGATTCGCCGATCTACCCGGCACATCACAAGATAAGCGGATACTCGCGATCGCCGAATCCGACACAGCCCCCGGTCAGGAATGGTTGCGGCACTTCCGGTGGCTTTCATTTCACGGCTACTTCACTTCGGAAGCGGCGGCGAAATCCGGCTTCAAGTGGGACCCGGTGCCCGGGCCATTCCTCGGCTGCGTGCCGCTGGCGGATACCGACGGGGCCGCCTACTTTGAAATGCGCTGAATGCTCAGGCCGCCGGGGATGGTTTGCTCCGGCACAGCGCCACGATCCCCACGATGGCGAGCAAGGGCAGCCATACCGGAGAGAGCGCTGCCGCCAGGCTCACGGCAACCGCGAGCAGCGCGACGACGACGGCCAGTCCAAACGTCGCCCCCACCGTCAGGACCGCCAGCACCAGCATCGAAAGTCCGATGAAGGTCACGATTGCGCCGAAAATCGGGGCTACGAGCAGGGGCGCATTTTCGAGCAGCAACCACAGCACCACGGCCACCACCAGGATCTTGAGCAAAACAAGAGAAAAGACCTTCATGCCTTCAATAACCCAGGCCCGCCGCGAAAGTTGCAGGAAAAACCGCCCGAATTTCATTCCCCCTCCCCCATGGCAAGTGTCACGTAATAAGTGACACTTGCCATGGGGGAGGACCGCGGCCGGAGGCCAGGAAAGCCCGGGAAGGACATCGGGTGCGTTGACACTCCGGAGGGGTTCCCCACTGTAACCGTTCGGTTACTTTTAACCTTCTTCCAGCGATGTCTTCCCCTTCCGTTTCGGTTCAAATCATTGGTAGTGGCGCGGTGCGCGCCCTCCCTCATCGTGGTGGTCCAAGCTATCTGTTAACGATCGATGGTCGTCGGCTGCTTTTCGATTGCGGGCGCTGCGCCGTGCACAATCTGCACCGTTTTGGCACCCCCGTTGAGTCGATTGACGAGGTTTACATCACCCACCTGCACTTCGACCACATCTGCGACCTGCCGCTGCTGCTGCTGCTCTCTTGGAACAATGGCCGCGAAGCCCGTTTGCCGATTTACGGCCCCAAGGGAATTGCAACGTTCCTCGAAAGCGGGGTCCACCAGGCTTACGAAGCCGATATCAACAGTCGCATCAAACACGGCAACCGCGTGCGCGAAAAACTGGATTGGGCCGCCACGGAAATCACGGCGGAGGGCTTGGTTTACGAAAATGCCACCTACTGCGTGGAGACCCTGGCAACAGCCCACGCCGGCCTGGCCAATTGGAATTTTCGCATCACGATCGGTGATAAGATCGTGGTCATCACCAGCGACTCCGAACCCGACCAACGATTGGTCGAGTTTTGTCGTGATGCCGACCTACTGTTGATCGAATGCTCCGGGACCAAGGCATTCTACGACTCAGTCGCATTCGGAGGCTGGCATATCACTCCCGAAGATGTCGGACAGATCGCGCGCGATGCAGGCGCCAAGCAGGTCGTGCTCAAGCACTTTGTGATGGAAAGCTTTTCCGAAGACCCCGGCGTTGCGGAGTCCATGGCTGAAACCGTGCGCGGCATCCACCCCTCAGGCGAGATCTACGCCGCCACCGACGGGCTGGAATTCACGCTCCAACCATGACGTCTTCGCCGGACCGGTTTATCCGACATCCGGACCAGCAATGGCGAAGGTCCGTGACCAATCTGTGTTGATCGCACCAATCGGCCGGCTCATGCGCTTGAATCCTCGTTCCGACTTGAATCCCCGCCGCTGCAGCCAGTCATTAAAATCGCGCTGCCCCAGCGGCACATCTACATAAGCAGGACCACCGATCGTTCCCAGTGCCTTTTCCAGCAGGGCTTGGGCGACGTTGAGATTCAGGCTGATCAGGGGACCAATTTGATGGGTGGTTCGTCCTTCCCGACCCAACACAAATCCCTCGAGATCTCCACCGGGACCACGGTATCCCCAGGCCAGTTCGGGGGATCGCCGCAACCACTCCTGCAACATGCTCGCACGGCTCAACCCACTGACGCGGAAGTCGAGGTCCGCCACGGTGTCGAGGTCAGACTCCCGCAACGGAAGCATCTCCGCGTGCACTGGAGCAGACGCGTATTTTTCAAGCCGCCAACGCCCAATCTCTTCTCCGATCCCAAACCCCAATCGCTCGTAAACCGGCTCTCCCAATTCACTCGCGTCCAAGGCCAACGCTCGTCCCCGCAGCTCAGCCTGGGCCATCGCATGTTGCATCAAGTCACGCGCATATCCGCGACCACGGCAGGCTTTTGTCACCAGTACCATGGCGATCCAGGACAGGCGGGGAGCGACATCCCAGGCCACGGTTGTCGCGACCAGTTCACCCTCCGAATCGTCGATCGCGTAATTGTAAGCGTTTTGATGAAAGAACTCCCAGTCGTTCAGGGTCTGATTCCAGCCGGCTTCAGTCGAAAGCTCCAGCGCCCGGGACAGATCCTCCGCTTTCAGTAAACGAATCTTTGGGTCGGCGGCATCTCCCACACGACTACCTTCCCGAGCGAGGATTCCGCGTTGCAAACAAATACGGCCTTCAGGACCCTGCGATCGTCCATGCCGCCACCTCCCGTCAAGCCTGCCGCCCGTTCGCCCGAGTCACGTGAACACTTGTTGCGCACGGCCATCAGTTTGTTTTCCGCCAACGGTTATGACGGGGCCTCCGTAAGCGACATCGTGTCGGCTGCCGGTGTTTCAAAACGCATGGTCTACCACTACTTCCAAAGCAAAGCCCTGCTCTACCAGGAAGCCCTCCACTTCGCCTTCAGCGAACTCGCCGCCCTCGAAAACCAAGCGGTGGCCGAAGCGGATGGCCTGGAGTCGGCCGTGAAGAATCTCATTCGGGTTTACTTCGAGTTTCCGCGCAAACACCCCGAATACTCCCGGCTCCTGCGCTGGGAAAACCTGAACAACGGCAAGGGCATCCAGGACTCGAAGTTTCCGTTGTCAAAGGACCACGTTACCAAGTTCCTTCGAGCGGCGATCAAGCGCGAGGCCAACGGCAACCGATGGCGCACCGATTTGGAGGCCAACCAGCTGCTCATTTCCATCATCGGCATTTGCCAGGTCTACGTCTCCCACCGCTACACCCTCTCCCAAGGCCTGCACCGTAATCTTGGCTCCCCGGCGGCCATCAAGCGTGGTATCGCCAACGCGGAGCACTTCCTGCTGGCTGGCATGCGGCCGTAAGCGGCGGAGGCACATCTTTCTCGTTATCGTTCTCTTTCTCCCTGGCGGGATGTCTCACCACCAAGCCTGGGCGGCCGCCATCTCCAGGGCTTCCTCCAAGGACGGCAGATAGGGATGCCACTTGCGGGCCCACTCCAGGCTGACCGCACCGGTGTAGCCATCGGCCTGCAGACACGCCATCAGCGACGCCATGGGGAACTCGCCCTTGCCCGGCAGCCCCAGCGTGAACGCCCGGCCCTCCCGGCCTCCCATCACGCCGTCCTTCACATGGATGTGGCGCACGGAGTCTTTGATCTGTGACCACGTTACCGCAGGGGTCTCGCCGCCTTTGGCCCACGTGAGAAAGGTGTCCCACAACAAATCAGGCGGCTCGGGGATAGCCTCTTGAAATGTCTGCACCGCTGCCGCCGAAGTCAGTGCGTCGTGGGTTTCCACCAACAAGTCAACCGACCAATCGTGCAGCTTCCGCTGCTGCCGCCACCATGCCCAGCGCGTGGCCCCGAGCACCAAGGTGGGGTTGTCCAACCGCTCGCCTCCATCAAAAACCCGAATGTAGTGGCAGTCCACCGCATCGGCCCACGGTGCCAGGGCCATGAGTTCAATTTCACTTTCCGGGTCGTTGGCAAAAAGACGGCACGACGCGTCCATCGCGACAATTTCCACTCCTGCTTTCCGAACTTCCCGAGCCCAGGTTTCCGGGGCGCCAAATCGCTCGTCCAGATAACCGGCCAGGTCGATCGATCCGCCCAAGGCACGTAATTCCAACGCCGTGATTTCGTGCCGCCGGGCCAACGACATCACTTCGTCCCAGTGGAACTCCTCGCACCCCAAGGTGGAAAACGCGCGACGCATCATGGTTCGATTTTAAGTAGAAGCGCTGATGGACGGGCGGTCGCCTTCATCCACAACACGGCAACGAGCTCCGCCTAACCGCACGTCGATCCTGTCGCCGTTGGCATTGATCGAGATCGGCGCATGGCTGCCTCCGGTTGGCGCCAAACTGATGGCCGTCACAAACGTAGTCGCCATGCTCGGCTCCGACCGCATCGCAATGAACGGATGCTGCCGGGCAACTTCCTCCGGGATGGGCAGATGCTCGACCACCAATTCATGATCGTGCCGGCAGAACATCTTGGCGTGCGCCGAAGCTCCCGGCCGCGTAATGGTAAATTCCCGGTCGTTCGCCGACAGCTTCACGTTGCCATCCCAGTTATAGCCGAAATAGCGCGCCTCAAACGGTGAGGCCTCGCGATATTTGGTCATCCGGTCGACCACCACCACCGCCGGGAGATCATAGAATACCACGACGGAGCGCACCACGGCCCGAGTATTGTAGTTCTTTACTCGATACGCCTGGGTGGCGTCGCTGGTCCACCAATCGTATCCGGGGCCCGATCCCTTGTCCGCGATCCGGGCCTGGCAAATCGTGGAGTTGGTGCCTTCGACGCCGTTGTTGTAGAGGTGGCCCTCGCCGTCGACCAATACCGCACTGTGACCGGCTGACTCTCGCATGATCCAAGAGGGATCGTGGAAATTGTAGGGCGGGCGGATCGGATCGGCGACCAGCTGCTCGCCAAACGCTTTTACGATGAGACTGTTGCGATCGGCGTGTTCGTGATTGTAGCCATTGCCGCTGCGCAGACTGACCACGAGATCCCTGGCTTCGTAACCGGTGCGGGCCACGATCCAGGCCAGATCGGAATACCATGCCTTGGCCTCAGCCTTCGGCGGAATCGGCTTCACGGTATCGTCGTAGTAAATGAACGACCAGATAGTATCGAGTGCGCCCAGGTTCTCGCCAAACCACTGAGCCCGGCCATCGCGGAATTTTCGAGCCACCCAGCAGGGCACCGCCGTGCGCAATTCGAAACGCCCGGTCTTGTAGTCGTTATTGAGCATATCACGTGGTCGGCCGTTGTCCCCAATGTTGATCACCTCGTAGGGATTCTCGTCGGTGGCCATCGACAGCTCGAGGTAGGACTCCACGTTGCCCGGCCAATCTATGTCGAGATCGAGCCGTAGAACTCCGCTCGTGTTCAACGCCTGTAATCCGACGATAATGCTGCGCGAAGTGTAATCCGCGTAGTGCACCCCTTCACCGTAACCCCCGTCGGGCAGGTAGATTTGTTCAAAGGCTTTGAGGTGCGAAACCGCCATCTCGAGCCAGCGATCGATCGAAGAATGGTCCTTTCCGTAGAGAGCGATGGCCGACAGGCCTACCGCCAATGCGCCGGCAGGTTTAGCTCGCAGATTTGTTTCCTGGGTGATCTCCGGTCGCCGCCAGCTGTCGTTCGGGAATTTCAATCGCTCCGCGCCGACGGGTGTCGCCGGGTTCACGTCCCAGCCGCGATACTCTCGCGGATAGCGCACATTGTGCAGTCCGGTAAAGCACGGCTCGCAGCCCCTTTCCGCCAAGGCTTTCAACCAATCCTGGCGCTCATCGTCATCGAGGTAATCGCCAAGGTAGTCGATGGCGCAGGAGACGGCGATTGTGGTGCTGGGCGCCCGTTGCACCCCCACGACTTTCTCACCTCCCTCGAGGAAGAAATCCCAGACCGGAAACTTCATGATGGCACGGACACACTCAACCGCCAAAGCCGCCGCGTCCTCGTCCCCCGTCATCAGGTAAATCCATGACATGAATTCCGCCCGGTCACCTGCCCGCACAATATCGCGTAACGGATCCGTGTAGTTGATTTCATGGCGGAGAAACCGGCGCTCCTCGTCCCGGTCGATCCGCATCAGCCCCTCACGCAACCCCACGAATCTCGGATGGTTCATCCAACGGTCCCGCATTCCCGGCAACTCCGCCGCCGTGAAAAACAACTTGGGACCCTTGCCTGTCTTCAGGCTTTCACCCCACCAACGTTGCGATGCCGCGGCACTGCCTGCCGCTGCCATCATCGGCGTGGCGCCAAACAGTTTCAGAATCTCGCGACGGGAGTAAAAATGGGGCATGATGGGGAAAGCAGAAGGGATGAAATTTCAGAACAAAATCCGGCTCCTGGGAGCAAAACCGGCGGGGCCAGAAAACAATCCGCAACCCGCCGCTGGCGCAAGAGTAACTGATCGGTTACTTTGCCCTCGCGACCGACCGCCACCCTGTTCAACCTACGTCCCTCGTGATGAGCGCCCCGACTTCTTCCCCCATCGTCGATGAGCCATTTCCGCTGCCCCAGCGCTGGGGGCAACCCGAGGTCGAACGACTGACGGCGGCCATGCAGCAGTCCTCCCTGTTTTATTGGAAAGGTCCCCAGACCGAGGCGCTGTTGGCTGCCTTTCGGGAATTCTATCCGCTGAAGCATCTGTTCCCCTGCTCCTCCGGCACAGCCTCGGTGCATCTCGCCATCGCGGCATCAAAGTTCAAACCCGGTGCCGAGGTCCTGGTCCCCGCCGTCACCGACATGGGATCGGCGATTGGCATCCTGCATCAGCTGCTTGTGCCGGTCTTTGTCGATATCGACCCGCGCACTTACAACGCACCGCCCGAACTCATCGAGGCCGCCATCACCCCGCGGACCAAGGCCATCCTCGCCGTCCACCTTACGGGGAATCCGGTGGAACTGGACGCCTACCGCACCATCGCCGACGAACATGACCTGGTGCTCATCGAGGACTGCGCGCAAGCCTGGGGCACGAAGTTCGAGGATCGCTATGTCGGCACGGTCGGCGATCTGGCCTGCTGGTCCTTCAACGACTACAAACACCTGTCCTGCGGCGATGGCGGCATGGTGGGCACCAACGACGACGACATCGGCCTGCACCTCGGCAAATGGGGCGACAAATGCTACAACCGCATCACCGGCATTCGGAATCCCGATGAGCTGGCCTACAACTACCGCATGAGTGAACCGCTCTCTGCGGTATGCGCCGCCCAAATGGGCAAGCACGATGCCATCGTTCAACCGCGCACAGCCCGGGGCCGACAGCTCAGCGCCGCCCTCGCTGATGTGCCCGGCGTCCTGCCGCCGTCGATTCGCAACCAAGACACACCCACGTTCTACAACTACATCTTCCGCCTCGATCTCCCCTCGCTGTCTTGTTCGCAGGACGAGTTCGCCGCCGCCCTCGTGGCAGAGGGAGTCAACGCCAACACCTACCTCCCGGATCCGGTCTACCGCTACGACCTGTTTCAAACCCACAACTTCTATGCGGGCACCTGGCCCGTGCGTGACATGGGACTAACCGAGATGGACTACACTCAGGTGGTCTGCCCGGAGTCGGAGAAATTTCTCAATGACTGCGTCCAACTCCCTTTCAATGAGGCGATGACCGATACCTACATCGACAAAGTCGCCCTCGCCATCCGCACCGTCGCCCAACGTTTTTCATCATGAACTCATCATCCTCTTCTCCCCGACCCACTGGCACCCGTCTTTCCCGAAGGGACATGCTCAAGTTTCTTGCCGCCACGCCACTTGTCATCACGCCGCTTGCCGCGCACGTGAAGATGCCTTCCGACACCAAGTTTGTGCCCACCGAACAGATGCCCGATGTGTCGCTGCAGAATATCGGTCTGCCCGGCGACACACTTATCCCCGTGGCCTGTAACCGCGACTATTGGGAGTTCTACCCCACGGCCGAAACCATCGCCCTCGCCGACATCGAACAACTCGATGAGGGGGTGGGGCTGCGGTTCATCTTTACGACCGACGACTTCGACCTCCAAGCGATCGACTTTACTACCGAGGGACCGATTGAAGTCACCGCCGAAGACCACGCCCTCTTGGTCGTCTTCCCCAAGACGGTTAGCGTGACTCCCCAGTTCGCGGACGTGCGCTTCACGGGCGTTTCGACAACCGGTGACCGTTCGCCGGAGTATTTCTTCAAACTGCTTTACGTCTCCAACGCGCAGGATGCCTCCAACGGTCGCACCATGTTCTCCCGCATCGGGTTTCGGGAATCCAATCTCAAGCTCGCTTACTCCCACATCGACGAGTGGATCATGGAGAATCCGACCGACGAGGATCGGGCTTATGCCCGCGAGCAGTGGGGGCACTTGATGGAGGGTCAGTCGTCCGCCTTTCCCCAGGCCCGCGCCATCATGCGCGAACTCATCCAAACCTTCGAACCCTACCGCGGCACGCCTTCCGATGCCATGGACGGCATGCATCCTTTCCGCCAATTGGAGCGTCTGCAGGACGGCCTCGATCGGTGCTGGTGTGCCAACATGGTCGAGATTACCAGTCTCGCGTTCAACGCCCTCAATATCCCCTGTCGACTCGTGCGCATGCGCCATACCTACCGCAACGCCGACCCGCAGCGACCGGGCAAGGAATTTGAATTCATGATGGTCGGCGGGCACACCATCGCCGAGATCTACGATGACTCGACCAAACAGTGGTATTACATGGACCCGAGTCAGCGCCTCATTGGCGTGAAGGATGCCGCCGGCGAATACCTCAACTACTTTGAATTGCACCTGCAGGTGAACCAGCCCCATCGCAATGAGGGTCTGGTGCTCGAAGCCGTGGATCCCGCCAACGGTGACGTGAAACCCGAAACGTGGGCGGAGAGCCCCCGCCGACCCAACCTCTCCCACTTTGCCCGGCGCGAGCAGCGCTTCTACTACTTCCGACGCGGCTCGGTCTGACTATTTTAACCGCAGATTTCTCAGAACCACTCCAGCGTAGTGCTTTCAGAAAACCAATCCGAGTAATGCTGAGAAATCTGCGGCAAGCCTACACAACTGCCTCTCAGTTCTCCACCCGCGCGATTCGGCGCAACCACCAGCCGAGCAGGGCCAGAATCGCGGCCCCCAAGGCGTTGATCGAAGCCGGGGCGATTTCCGTGGTCGGCAAAAGGGTTGCGCTCAGCAGCACCACACTCAGCAGCCAGCAGACATTGCCCACCATGCCGTAGACTTGCATGGCGGCCGGATCGGTTTCACCCGACTCTTCCTTCACCGGAGTGCGCAGGTCGCGATCAAGTCTCTGCGCCTCCTGGCTCTTGGGGTCATCCTCGCGGTAAAAGAACGCTGAGATGACAAACACGGTGGTACAGGCCACGGCCGTGCCGATCACATTGCGGGGAAACACCATGTCCGGGAACAGGCTCAAGCCGAAGAGCGTAAAGGTGGTGGCGACACCCGCGATGACACACGCGATGCCCGACCACCAGGGTGTCTTCCGGTAAATCAATCCCAGGAATACCGGCATCAGCATGGAACCGGTCACCATCGAGAAATAGCGCAGGTTGAACTCAAACGCTCCCCCCAGGGTCGCGATGAAAAAGGCAAAACCCACACTCGTGAGGCCCACCACCAGCATGGTGAATTGGGCGGTGCGCATCTGGTGATGATCGGAGGGGTCGGCAAATCCAAGCCGCTTCCGCAGGGGCACGTAAACGTCCTTGGTGATCGAAGCGGAGAGCCAGTTGAAGGCGTCGTTCGCCTGCCCCAACGTGGCGGAAAGGATTGCCGCCACCACAAACCCGATCATCCCGTGCGGCAACAGCAGCATGGCCAGGCTCACGAAGGACGCTTCCGCCGGCTCTTCCAAGTTGGGCCACAATGCCGCGATATCCGGAAAGATCACCCGTGAGCCCATAACCGGCAAAATCCACAGCAGCGGACCAAGGAGCGAGAGCCACGCGCACAGCATGGCCATCTTCCGCGCATCCCGCTCCGTCGGCACACTGTTGTAGCGCTGCACGAGGTGCCACGCGACGTTGTAGCCGAGGATCATCATGAAGATGTAGGAGCCCAGGAAGAACGGGTTCGTGGGATCGCCGTGGGGAATCAACAACTCCGTGGGCAATTCATCAAAAATGCGCCCCACTCCGGCGAGGATTCCACCGCCCACGTCCCGGCCCAGATAGTGCATCGAGATCGGCAGGATCAGAACCGACACCACCAGGATCACCACGCCCTGCACGGCATCCGACAACACCGCCCCCCACAGGCCGCCGATCACCGAGTAGACAATCATGACGACTCCCACCACCAGCATGGTCATCTGCAGGCCCGACAGCTCGATGCCCAGCACGTTGAAGGTTTCCGTGTCCAACCCCACGGCGGCGGAAACAAAGATGGCCAGAATGTAGAGCCCCTGCGCCAAACCCACGATCTGAATGGGAATCGAGAAAACCGTGAAAAAGTAGGTCGTCGACGGCGAATAGCGCCGGGTCAAAAACTGCAGCGGCGCCGCGATCCGGGCCCGCCGCCACATCGGTGCAAAGTATTTGTAGCCCAACAGGTAGGCCCAAAAGGCCGACGTGAAGAGCAGCGCCGCACTGGTGCCGTTGTTGTACGTGTAACCCGCCGCAGCCACAAACATGAAGGCCGAAAAACCCGACACCCAGTTCGACACCCCGGCCATGAACCAAGGCACCTGCCCGCCGGCCTTGAAGAAGTCCTCCGTGCCCTTGTTCCTTTTCGCCGAATAGATCCCCACCCAGATGACGATCCCGAAGTAGAGCAGGATCATGCCGAAATCGAAGGCGTTGACGGTGCTCAGTTCGGGCATGCGGGGCAGGTAAAGGGCATTTGAGGGGAATGCAAAGTAACCGGGCGGTTACTTGATACCTGCCACCCGCAAGCGGAGCCGGCGCCCCGGCGAGGACGCCTCACCTGCAGTCAGCTCACGGCTCCGCCGGAACCGCCACACGGTAGCTGAAACCGTGAAACTTATGGGACACGATTTCCGAATAGATGCTGAGCGCCTCCGCCGTCAGCAAAGCTTCGGATTCTTCAGCGCCGACCGGCAACTGAATGAAATGCACCCGCGCCCCGAAGCCAGCCGAGCCGGAGCTTGGGGCATCGTCGCGGCCTGATTCAGGAACTGGGTTAGCCCCAATGCTCATCAGCCGTTCAAACGGCATCACATCGTGCACCACAACTTCGTCGCTGATGACCACGATATCAACGGGGCCGCGGCCAGTGGCGGCGCGGTCATGATGATCCCTCAGGGCGGCAATAATTCCAAAAGTCGGATCCGACCCGCTGAACACCAGATCCTCACTGATTTTTCCCAAGGCTGCGGCATGGGCCGCCCCACCTCCACTCGCCACTCCGTCCTTGCCCCCGATCAAGGCGCGCCCATCAGTATCGATAAACCACACGCGCTCCACGTCGCTGGCCACCTCGATCACCCGGGAAATCACGTCGTTAACGAGAGGTTTGAGCACGTAATCCGGGCCTTCCCGCATGCTGCCGGAGGTGTCGACCACCACGTAGAGGTGCTGGGCTCCCGCCGGCAGCATGATCGCTTCCGGGGAAGTGATGGTCTGGGTGGGGGTGGCGTCGCCCATCGTTGAAGCCGCACGGTCCACGACCGCCTTGAATCCCTCCTCGTCGAACGATCCGGCAATCGGGGGGCGATACCCCGTATTGCTTGATTCACATCCCGAAAAGCCGAACAGGCCGGCGGTGAAAGCGAGGAAGAGAAGGATGCGCATGTTAGAATTGGGTGAGCATTAGATGGGCCAACAGTCATCAAGAACCCGGCACCGGCAAGATAGTTACAAAAAACATGTCCAGACTTTCCTCACCCCCTTCCCTGGACCTACGATAAAGTCGATGTCGGACCCTATTCCCGTCTGCTGTGCCCTGATTGTCGACCAGGGCAAGGTGATGATCGCACGGCGCCCGGAGGACAAACACCTCGGTGGCGAATGGGAGTTTCCCGGTGGCAAAATCGAACCACACGAAGCTCCCGCCGATGCCTTGGTGCGGGAAATCCAGGAGGAGCTCGGTTGCACCATCAGGATTACCGACTCCCTTGAGCCCATCGTGCATGTCTATTCCCGCGCCACCATTCGACTCCATGCCTTCGTCGCTCGGCTCGACCGGGACAGTCCGCCCCCGCATCCTCAGGAACACACGGCCCTGCGGTGGCTCGACCACGAGGCTTTGGCGCAAGCCGCTCTGGCTCCGGCTGACATGCCCATTGTGAATCTCTATCTTCAGCGCTACGCTTGACTCCTGCCCATGATCTTCTCCTCACCGCTGCGGGTCGTAATTTGTTTTTTTGTCCTATTCGGCGCCACCGCGGCGGTGTTGGCACAATCACCCAATGCGGTACCTGTCGTCACCGCGGACGCAGACCGTGAAGTCGTGACCGAGACCCTGCCGCTGTCGGGCACCGTGACCGCCCGCCAGGCCGCTTCCCTTTCGCCCCGCACCAGCGGTCTTGTGGCCAAGGTTCACGTTGACGCCGGATCATTCGTCGAAGCGGGAGATGTGCTGCTCTCTCTCGACCCCGCTCTGGCCCGGCTTGCCGTCGAGACCGCCGATGCCGAACGCATGGCGGCACAAACCCAACTCGGCGAGAGCGAACGGCTCCTGGCCGAGGCGCGCCGCTTGCTCGTCAAGAACTCCATTCCCGAAACCGAGGTCCTCACTCGCGAAGCCACCCTCCGCACCGCCCAGGCCAACGCCCAACGCGCCGAAGCGACTTACCGTGAACAAGCCGAACTCCTGAAACGCCACGATGTGGTCGCCCCCTTTGCCGGGGTCATCACTCATCGGCACGCTGAAGCCGGCGAGTGGGTTTCGACCGGAGTGGCCGTGCTGCGGCTGGTTGATCTGGACGGTGCGCGGGTGGACGTGCAGGTGCCGCAGGAGCGACTTACCGAGATCAATCCTGACACCCCCGTCGACTTCGTGCTCGACAGTGCGCCATCCGAAACCATCGCCGGGCGGGTCGTGGCTCAGGTACCGGTGAGTGATCCCGGCACCCGCACCGGATTGGTGCGCCTTCAGCCCACCGACTCGTCGATCCGGCTTTCGCCGGGGAAATCGGCCCGCGTGACGTTTCGCCTCCGCAGTGATCGCCCGGTTCTCACCGTGCCACGCGACGCACTCATTCGTCGGGCCGACGGCACCGTCACGCTATGGGTTGCCCGGCCGGAAGGTGAACAATGGTTGGCTCAAGCTGTCCGGGTGGATCTCGGCCTGACCTTCTCCGACCGGATTGAAATCGTGGGTGGACTCGAGCCCGGGCAAAAAGTCGTGGTCCGGGGCAACGAGACCCTGCAGGAGGGACAATCCCTGCGCCTTGTGTCCCCTTGATCCACATGCTGGAAGCCTTCCTCCGCCGCGGCACACTCCTCACGGTCATTCTCCTGATCGTATGCCTGTTTGGTGTGCTCGCCGCCGTCCGGGTGCCGGTGCAGATGATCCCGGATCTGGAGGTGCGCGTGATCAGCGTGGTCACGTCCTGGCCGGGAGCCACCCCGCAGGACGTGGAAAAGGAAATTGTCATCGAACAGGAGGAGTATCTGCGAGGCATTCCCAATCTGCAGCGCATCGTCTCCAACGCTTCCACCGGCCAGGCGGACATCCAGCTGGAATTTCCTTTTGGCACCGACCTCAATGAGGCCCTGGTTCGGGTCAACAACGCCCTCAGCCAGGTGCCCGCGTATCCGGAAAACGTCGACGAACCCCGCCTGCTCACCAGCTCGTTTTCCAACAACGCGTTCCTCCACTTCGGCATCCTGCCCCTGGAGGGAAACCCCCGGCGGCTGGACATGACCGGGATGCGCGACTTCGTCGACGACTTTGTGCGCACGCGGTTGGAGCGCGCTCCCGGGGTATCGCAAGTCAATCTCAGCGGTGGGGCCGAGCGGCAAATCCAGGTGCTGATTGACCCCGAAAAACTCGCCGCCCGCGGCCTCACGTTGACCCAGGTCCGCGCCGCCATCCGCGAACGCAATCGCGACCTGTCCGGTGGGGACATCGATACCGGCAAACGCCGCTACCTCATCCGCACCATCTCCCGGTTCGACAATCCCGAGGACCTGGGCGAGCTCATCCTCGCTTCGCGTGGTGATACGCTCATCCGCCTCGCGGATGTAGCCGATGTACGCCTGCACCACTCCGAAGTCCGAGCCGTGCGGCGCATCTCCGGCGATTCGACCCTCATCATGTCCATTCAGCGCGAGATCGGCGCCAATGTCATTGAGGTGCGCGCCGCCGTGCTGGAGGCGGTCGGAGAAGTGAACCGCGAGCTCCTCAACCCGGCGGGAATGCGCATGCAGTTGTTCAACGATGACGTGCAATACGTGGAGGCTTCCATCGCCAACGTCTGGACCAACCTCGCCCTCGGAGCCGTCCTCGCAGCCACGGTCATGTTTCTCTTTCTGCGGTCCGTGCCCGTCACCCTGGTGGGGGTGCTGGGCATCCCCGTGTGCACCATCGCAGCCTTTCTTGGCCTTTTCCTCGCCGACCGCACCATCAACGTGATCTCGCTCGCCGGCGTCGCTTTCGCCATCGGTATGACCGTCGACAATACGATCGTGGTTTTGGAAGCCATCGAGATCGAGCGGCGCAAGGGCCTGGAACGCTTCAAGGCCGCCCTGGCCGGTCTCAAACGCGTGTGGACCGCCGTGCTCGCATCGACCACCACGACGGTGCTCGTTTTTGTGCCGGTGCTCTTTGTGCAGGAGGAAGCCGGGCAGCTCTACTCCGATATCGCGATCGCCATCTCCGCGGCGATCATCCTGTCCATGATCATCGCGGTCACTCTGGTCCCGGCCGCGACGGCGCGGCTTAACTTTGCGCCGCGACCGGCAGAACGAGGAGACCCCGCGCCGGCGCCGTTCAAGGGCACGATTCTGCGCTTCGTTCCCTGGCTGTTGGCCAATTCACGACGGCGCTGGGCGTTTCTGGTCGGCACCGTCGCTTTCACGGGCACGGCCTTCATGGTGCTCACTCCCCCGGCCGAGTATCTGCCGGAAGGCGAGGAGGCCAAGACCTTCTCCCTCATGATCGCCCCTCCCGGTTACAGCCTGGAGGCGATGGAAGAAATCGCCGCCCAGGTTGAAGCAAAGTTTGCCCCTCATCTCGATACGGAACCGGCGGATTTCGCCAGCGGCCGGACAGAGGTGCCGGCGCTCGACCGCTACCTCCTTTTCGTGAACCCCGGTTCGATCCTGATCATCGCCACCACCAAGAGTCCCGGCCAGATCAACGATTTGATGGACGTAATCACAACGCACTTTCGTTCCTATCCCGGCATGCGTGCGTTCTCTTCGCGTGGCTCCATCATCTCCAGCAACGACGGGGGTACCCGCAGCGTGAACCTGGAAATCAGCGGCCCGGATTTGCCCGAGATTTACGAGACCGCCCTGGCGGCCTACCGCCGCGCCGAGGAGGTGTTCGACAACCCCCAGATCGGATCCTCGCCGGGCAATCTTGTGCTGGGGCAGCCCTTGGTGGAGTTGCGACCGCGTTGGGACCGCGCCGCCGAGTTCGGATTCACCACCAGCGAATTCGGTTATGCACTCGCCGCGATGGCCGACGGAGCGTTCGTCGACGAGTTCTTTTTCAACGACGACAAGATCGACATCTACCTCTACAGCCGCGATGTGAATGACCGCGAAATCGGCACGCTGGGGGACGTGTCACTCCACACGCCGCGCGGCGGTGTGCTGCCGGTGAGTGCGCTGGCGGACATCGTGGAAACGGTCGACACCGATGCCATCCGCCGCGTCGACGGACGACGCACGGTGACGCTCAACATCATCCCGCCCCGCAATATCGCCCTCGAAACCGCCGTCGAAATTGTGCGGCGCGACGTGGTTGAGCACATGCGTACGACCGGCGAGATCCCGCCCACTGTGACCGCATCGTTGTCGGGGGCGAGCGATCAACTCGACGCCACCCGGGCATCGCTCGGCTCCAATTTCATCGTTTCGATCACCCTCAGCTTTTTGCTGCTGGTGGTGATTTTCACCCATTGGGGTTACCCGTTCATCATCCTGTTCACGGTGCCGCTCGGCATCGCGGGCGGCATCATCGGCCTGTGGTTGCTCAACCTGGTGGGCGCCACGCTGCCCTTCCTTGGACTTGCGCCGATCAGCCAGCCGTTCGACATGATCACCATGCTGGGCTTTCTCATCCTGCTCGGCACCGTAGTGAATAATCCGATACTCATCGTCGAGGAGACCCTCGCCAATCTGCGGGCCAGCGGAACGACCATTACCGCCGCGGTGGAAGCCGCTTTGGCTTCGCGCCTGCGACCGATCATGATGACGACGATCACCACGGTGTGTGGACTGGCACCATTGGTGTTGATCCCCGGCGCCGGCACCGAGCTCTACCGCGGTGTCGGGGCCATCGTGCTTTTTGGCCTCATGTTCACCAGTTTGATCACCCTGACCTTCCTCCCCGTCTTCCTCGTCACGGTGCTGAAGTGGTTTGGGCCTAGAACTGGCTCCTCTTAAGGCATCGTTCTCTTCCTCGTTATCATCCTCTTGCTCCCTACCTCCCCGGGGAACAATGCAGCCTGAATCGGGGCAATATGCGCTCAATCCTGTCGGGCATAAAGCCCGGCCTACATTAGGCTACACAACCGAATCCGTGGGTCGGGCTTCACGCCCGACAAAAAAAAACGGAGCCCGGCCGGGCTCCGTGGGATAAACTCAAACTGAATCGTAAGGCGGCTTACTGGCTCCAGGGCGGAACGATTTCGTTGGCCCGGGCATAGGCAATGAGTTGACCGAGGTGCTCGTGCTGGTGGTCGGCGGCGATGAGAGCCAATCGGGCCCGTGGCGCGGTCATGCCCCAGAATTCAATCTCTTCGGCCATCGCCTCAGCCGAGGCCATCTTGATGGCTTTTTTCACGTGCTTGCTGGAGTCCTTGTAGATGGAGATCATGGTGGCCTTGTCCGCTCCTTGGCCGAGGGCGCGGGGGTCCACCCCGTCAGGGACCGGGTTGCCAAGCATGTTGGCGATGTAGTAGTTGGCGCCGGCGACATGCATGAGCACCTCACCGACGTCGGAAACGCCTTCCATCGGCTTGTAATCATATTTGTCGGCGGGAATGGCCTCGGCCAGCTGGAGCACTTTGTCTTCGGCCGCCGCCAGACTCATCACAATGACTTCATTGGCGAGGGGCATTTCACCCTTCTCGTGATGAGCGGCGAGCGCCGTGAAGGGCGCGGCGAATGCGGCAGCCGCCGCGAGCAGTTTTGCGAGTGGTTTCATTATGGGCAGGGAGGGAGGTTTGAGGTGGCAGCTGGAAGTCGAACCAGCGCGATGCGACCACGGCGTTGGCCGGGGGTCAACCTAGGTGCGATAAAAATCCCTGTGGTGATATTCCGAAATAAATCGCTCATTTCGCCCTGCAAGTTGCTCCCAAGCGGTGTCTTGATTTTCGGGAGATGATGTCGCAGAATGGCTGGTCTGTTCTTTGATTGAGCGAGTTCTCAATCAGCGCACGACCCACTTTATGGGGGTGTTCTGGATTCGACCTTTGGTTGGATTGTCTCGCTGCCGGTCGAGGATGAAGGTCCCTCGTAAAACCCCCTTCGAAACCAAATAAATGGCACTTACGAAGAAATGCCCCTCGCTGCTTAATTAACCCAGCGACGATCGCCCAGTGACGCCTGATAGCAGGTGCGATCGCCGACATCAGGCATAGCGTGTTCTGCGGCCCGCGGAGTTCGCGCCGTATCTTCGACCCGGGGGTAAGGAGGACGTTTGGCCGGGTTCATTGCCTGCGGCCTCCGAGATCAAATTGAACCTATGCCGGTAGACGCGTTGCGAGAAAGCCAGAGGGACGCGGGTTCAATTCCCGCCACCTCCACCAATTTATCAACGACTTACGTAAGTTCCTCTCAATTCCTCTCACAAACTGTGGGCTGAAAGGACCACTTTTTGCAGGAGACTATTCCTTCCATCTCAATAAATTCTCGTAAATTGACGGGGCTGATTCCCGTCTCCTTTGACGGTCTCACCCTAGCCTCGCCCAGGGCGAGCACGCTAACACCGTGAGCGCCGGGCTATGCGGACTCGACACAGCGACCAGCGGGAGCAGAGCCGCCGGGTGAATGGAGTAACGCGCAGGAAGCAACGGGACGACCCCACCCAGCGGGCTGAGCCACGGCGGAACCCAGCCAGGGGCAGCAGGGCCCCCGCCAGACCAGCTACGACGAGCACGATTCATGAGCCAGAAGCAGCGTGGAGGGACTACGTGACGTGACGGGGCGGGTCTTGCCGGCCCCTGCTTCTGAGCGCAATCTCAGCACCCAAGCCGTCACCGGCGGGGTTGCACTTCTCCACAGCGAAGGACGCTAGCTTGCGGTCGGAGCGAGGTAGCAGGATGCGTGACAGCCTTTGCTGGCGCGTAGCGTGCCGCTTGTTTCAGGGATTGCGCTGCGTGTCGGTGGACCGATTAGGATTCAAAGATTTACGGAATGACCCGTTTGTTCGTCCCGGAATGACCCGTTTGTTCGTCCCGTTTGTTCGTCCGGAATGACCCGTTTGTTCGTCCCGTTTGTTCGTCCCGAGGTCACGGTATGAAGCCGGGAGGCATCATCGTAGGTCATGCCGATCGAATAGATGGATAAAACCGCCAGCGCATTGGGGCGGGCCAAGGAGTCGAATCCTCGATCAATCACCAGGCCGTCAACCATGCCGCCGGAATAGGTTTCGGTATCAAGCTGCCCACTGGGATCGTAGGCAAACGTGCTGACCCCCGTTGCATCGGTGCGCGTGAGCTGCCGCCCTTGGCGGTCGCATCTGAATAGGTGATATCCTCCAAGTCGCCCGCAGCAGTGTAGCCGTAGGTCGTGATGATGCCCCGTTCCCAGGTGCGGGTTTCCAGACGACCTGCGGCCGTGTAGGTGTAGGCAGGCCCCGTGTTGTCCTGGTATTTCTTGGAGGAAAGGAAACCACGCTGGGAGCCTAAAGGGGACATTGCTTTAATTATCCCAAATCTCTCCAAGTGGGTTTCTCAAACCGCAGTCTATCAGTGCTCTACGCATCACAAGCTCATGATCTCTGTGAATTCTTGAGGCTTCAATATCATCAAAATACATATTTATATTTTGTTTATCAATTTTTGAATAAAGAAGCGTAAAGATGCCCGATCTATCATTCGAACATGCCTTCGACAGTGCGGTTTCCTGATTCGAATCAACTATTTCAATCAAAGCTCCTTTGCCAATCAACCATTCTACCATCTCGGCGTTTCTTATGATCACCGAATGCGACAATGGCGTATCACCAGAATAAGACTGCGTATTTATATCGGCGCCTAAATCGAAAAGTAACTCTGCCAACCTCTGCTCACCTTCAATAACAAGGTAATGGAAAAGAGTCTCACCATTCAAGTTCCTTGTATTTAATAAACTCGAGTCTCTTATAATCAGAGCCTTAATTCTCGCTTCCGATTCAAAAGCGGCCTCCAGTAGATTGATAAACACTGCTGGACTATTCGACTTTTCCACCAACTCCACCTTGATTTTGATCGATAAAGGTCTCTGCTTTCTCGAGAATTCGGTGATTCGCTTCTAAGTAGGCATCATCATCTACACCGTCAAATGAGCTAACGTTGCTCGGGTAAATCTCATCTACAACCCAAATCTCCGATACTGGCCACACCACTTCGTTTGCAGCGTGCACAAAACCGCCTTCCGACCAATCACAAATGAAAAACACTGCACCGATAATGGGAACCTTTTTGGTTAATGCTCCAGCACCCTTTTTAGTTATTCCTTTTAACCCCTTTTGCGCTGCCTTTTTAGCCATACACTGGTTATACTCTTTCCATAAACGACCCTTTTGTTGCCGAAGGGAAACTATCCATCCAGTTCTTTCTGAGAGTTTGGCTTTTAACTCATTAATTATTGCAATGTGACCACTTCTTGTAGCCCTTCTTGGAGCCCCCGGCAGGTTCCATGGCAATCCTTTTGGATCTTCTGCAAACTCACCGATTCTCTTTTGAATTTCCTTAGTGATTCCACCAATCGAACGTTTGTGCTTTTTAATCTGTTCATTAATAATTTTGATCTGAGCGAGCTTTTTCGCACAAGTTGCTAAGCCAAGATAATCCCATTGGTTTAAAGCATCATTCCCTATCATGCCAAATATATTTAATCCTCCAAACTCCCAAATGGGATCGCGATTGATCCAACGGCCAAGTGATGAATCATAATAACGGTAGCCGTAGTAGAGTTTATCGGATTCTATATCAAAGTATTTACTAGAAAATCCAATAGGGGGGGTTTCAGGTCCAAAACCTGACGACAGACTCAGCTCTCCGAAAGCGTTGTAGTCGTAAACGCTAGAAAATACTCCATTCGCGACATCAACGTAACCAACCACATTTCCATTTCCATCGAAACTGGCAGCATGTGTCGCGGATCCATCAACTTCCGCAAAGACAAGCCCACCTACTCCCCCCGCACCTTGAATCGTGCCACTTAGGTCGAGTCCCCAAACATATGTGCGAACCGTGGCATTGCTGTTCAGACCATCGAGCTCTGCGATCATGTTCCATCCGTTGTAAAGGAATCGCAGGTGGGTGGCGAGCGTCCAAGCCGTGCCCGACCAATCAAACACTTTTTTCTCAATCCGGCGGCCCTGGCCGTCGTAGCTGAACTCGAGTTTAAGTTGGGTCTCCCCCACCGCCACCGATGTGGCCGTGGATTCCATGGCAACAAGCCGATTTTCCCCATTCCATGTGTAGGTCCACTTGGCATCTTCCTTGAGGTTGCCGTCGGCATCGTAATCGAAGACCTCCAGTGATTGGGCGGTGTATGCCGAAACCGTCTCCTCCGTGACAGCATCTTCTCCACTTGGGCCCGCCAGGTTGCGAACTCCGGTCACGGTGACATCTGTGCGCTGAGCCGAGATGCTGTTATCCACCAGGATTTGTTGGTGGAAGTAGGTATCCTGCCGGTTTACCGCCTGTGGCAAGCCACCATCGACTTCCATCGTCACCGTGGCGGAGGCGTTTGCTTCGCCAAATATGTCGACCACACCGGGAACGGTGCGTTGGTCGTATTGGTTCAACAGATTCGGCGTGTAGGTGGCCGTGGAGCCATTGGTCGTGGCCGTCTCGCGGTTACCGATGTCGTCGTAGGTCCAGCCGTAGTCGAGCCCGTTGATGATGTCTCCGTTGGGCAGGTGCTTGCGACCCGCGGTCACCTGTCCGAGAGCGTCATAATCATAGTGCCAGTAGCGGTTGTCCTCCCGGGTGGCCCGGGTGCGCTGGTTGGCCGCGTTGTAGCGATAGGTATGAGACAACGCCGAATCGGCTGAGGGCTGGTTGGTGATCGAGGTGAGGCGATCGAGATAATCGTAGACCTTGGTCGTGGTCAGCCGCGTGTTGCCCTGATGCGACATGGTCAGGGTTTCGACCAAGGGTGAATTGGCGAGGTAGCCATAGGTGGCCACGTTGTCTCCCGAGGTCACGGTATGAAGCCGGGAGGCATCATCGTAGGTCATGCCGATCGAATAGATGGATGAAACCGCCAACGCGTTGGGGCGAGCCAAGGAGTCGAATCCTCGATCAATCACCAGGCCGTCAAACATGCCACCCGAGTAGGTTTCCGTATCAAGCTGCCCAGTGGGATCGTAGGCAAACGTGCTGACCCCCGCTGCATCGGTGCGCGTGCGTTGCCGACCTTGGCGGTCGTAGGTGTAGGCAACCGTGGGGGTCGCATCTGAATAGGTGATATCCTCCAAGTCGCCCACAGCAGTGTAGCCGTAGGTCGTAATGATACCCCGTTCCCAAGTGCGGGTTTCCAGACGACCTGCGGCCGTGTAGGTGTAGGCAGGCCCGGTGTTGTCCTGGTATTTTTTGGAGGAGAGGAAACCACGCTGGGGATCGTAGTTCCACGTGGTGATCGCCACGCCGCTGGTGGTCGAGTAGTCCTGCCAAGTGGTGAGGGTTTTGAGGCGTCCCTGGCTGTCGTAGGTGTATTCCTGCGGATAGGTGCGGGATCCGGAAATCAGTTTCACTTGCCCATCCGGGTAATAGGTCGTCGTCACGACCGTGGCATCGGGTTGGGTGATCGTATCGGTGCGACCGGCACTATCGTAGGTGTAGGATGTGACTTGGGCTTCGTAGCCCGCGTCCGTACTGGTGGGATCCGGATCTGGGGTGGTGACGGTGTGAATCTGGTCGTCGTCATAATACGTGTAGGTGGTCGTGCCATTGCGGGCATCCGCGGATGTTTCGAGCCGATTGTGAGCATCGTAGCCGAATGTGGTGGCCCCAACCTGGGCACCGGTGGAATCAGCGATGGTGGACGACTGCAGCAGGCCATCGGCGTAGACTTCGGTGGACGTCGTATTGGCAGGAGTGGTGACCACGGTGGTCTGTCCCCCGGAGCCATCGAGGGTAACAACCGTGGTTGTAGTCAGGCCATTTGCTCCCGAAATGCCCTGCGGCCCTGGCACAGTTTGCCATGACTTGAGTCCGTTGAAACTGGACTCGACGATGAGCACCGTCGTGGCCACATCGGTGCTGTCGGTCTGCCACACTTCGGTGGTGGTGCGTTGCACGGTGGTACTATCGCGAGTGGCGACTTCGGACAGGGTGCGGGTGATCCGATCGGTGCCGGTGAAATCTATCTGGTTGTTGGCGTTCAGATCGACGGCAACAATCGAGCGCTCACCGGTGGATTCGTAGTCGAAGAGCGTGGTGACCCCATCGGGATCGACCCGGCGATCCAGCTGGCCGGCAACGTTGTAGAATTGCTCGTCAGCCGCGTTGTCGGCGAAGACCGTTTTCCAAGAGCGACCGGCAAAATCGGTGTAGGTCTTGATCCATTCGGTGGTTTCGCCGGCATCGCCGAGGAGGGTTTCCTGCACAACTTTGGCGGAGCCTTCGAGGCTGTAGGCGTAGGTGGCCGGATAAGCCGCGGTGCCGGAGACCGATTGGAGCGAACCATCAACGTTATAGTCCTCGATGCGCGTGCCAAGGTCCGGATTGGTGGTGGTGACGCGACGGGCCACCCCAGTGACCGGCTCGAAGACCTCGGAGTGCGTGGTGAGACGATTGCGGGCATCACGGCTTTCGGTCAGCTGACCGGCCAAATTGTAGTTGTAGCTGGCAAGGGTGATTTCGGAGGCATCGGTGCCCACGCGGATCATGGCCTTGGTGCGACCCTCCGCGTCGAAGACCGTGCGCGTGGTGATGCCATCGGCAGTGACCTCATTGCGGCGGGCGAGATCGTCATAGCCGTAGGTCACGGTTCGTCCAAATCGATCGGTTTCTGATCCGAGACCACAACAGATGTAGGTCATTAACGCGAAAGTGCCATCGGTATGGTCGACCCGGGTGGGGCGTTCCAGGTAATCGAAAGTGGTGGTGGACCAAGATTCGATGACCAAGCTGGACGCGATATCCGTAGTGGTTTCGGCGATCACCCGACCTCGAGGATCGACGGTAGAGACCGTGGAAGCCCCATCCACAATAGCGTCGAACGTGCCATTGGGAGCACCGACCGCAGTCGTGATGGTCGTGGAGTTGTCGATTTCCAGCACGTATTCGGTGAGAGACGCGGTGCCGTCGGGATTTAGGGTGCGACGGGTGCGACCGGCAAATTCACCACCTCGATAGGAAAGGGTTTCGGTAACAAGATTTGCGGCGGCATCCCAAGCAGCGCCTGCGCTGAGGGTGGTGATGTCGGAACGACGCTCAAACGACTCACCAGCCAACTCCACGGGTGAAGACCAGCGAACAATGTAGCGGCGTCCGGTCTCGGTGGTATCCACTCGTTCAATTATCGTCTCCAAGCCTTCGTCAAATCCATCGCCATCGGCATCGACGAGGATGCCGTAAGTGGTCTCGGTCGTCATCACCGAAGCAGCCGCCGCGTCGCCCCAAGGCTGAGTCACAAGATCACGACGACCCGTGCTGTCATATCGCCATTCTGTGTATGAACCATCGGGGTTATCTTGTCGAATAACCTTCCCATAGGCTCCGGAAGTGGGATCGTCCTCAAACGAATAGGAAGTCTCCAACGCGAGTCCGTCTGGATCACGGATTTCAGAGACGGTTTCCTCACCCCACGGGTAGGTCATGATGGTATTTTCGGTAACGCTCGAGGTGATGTCATTTTCATCGTAAACCGAAACGCGTTCCGTGCGCCCTCCGGTTATCGCGGTGACCTCCACCAATTCGTTGTAGAGGCCATTGCCCTTGGAGTAGAGCCAGTCACCCGATGTCGCGTCTTGACTGAACGTGGTGACTCGGGTGGAGCCTCCACGAATCTCACTGATTTCCAGATTTCCGGAGGGCGAAGCGTCCGGGTTGTCAAAGCGATAGGTCACGAACGGGCTGCCAGTCAGCGCATAGATGCCGCTGACCGGATCGGAGTCGCCCACGTCCGAGCCGGCGTAGAACTGGACCTCGTAGGTGTCAGGGTCGACGACGATAATGTCGGCCAAGACCGCCGGTGCTTTAACTTGGCGAAGTACGCCGGAGCTCAGAACAACATCGATATCATCCGAGTCGGTGGGAGTCAGTGCCACCAAAGCGCTCGGGGTATAAAGTGCAGACGTTACATCATCGGACTCCAAGCGAAGCATTCCAGCAGCTCCCCCGCCAATCCGGCGTCCCAGACCGAGTTGCACATGAACACTTCCGCGATCGGAACCCATACTTCCGGCCTCCAGAGCACCACAGCCGCGAATGATGACGATTCGAGATACCTGGTAATCCCGATCCAACTCAATTGGCAGCTGTGTGCCTTCGAAGTTGACCATGAGGTCAATCACGTCGAACGAACCCAAAAGGGTGTCATGGGATTCTTTGAACTCGCGGACGATTCGTATGGGTTGGTCAGACTCAGTAAAATCATCCGAACTTCCACGTAGCCGGCTGGCATAATAGAATTCCACCATGTACTCCCCGGGGCAGCCGAAGTACACCGGTACGCTGAAACTGACTTTGCTGAAGGCGAAATCGATATCGCCTGCCGCAGTGCGGGACTCACGGAAGGCCACGGAGGCGGATGACTTTGCCACGTAGGGGCTCGTAGGATCTCCGCTTCCATTTAAATCAAGAGCGCGTCGTAGGGCATCTTCGTCAGAGTCCTCCTGCGACAGTTTCTCAGTGTAGGTGCCAGCTGCGATGCTCATTCCGTTCGGAATACCGCGATCAACTCCTGTATCGGTGCCGGTCAAAACCCTTTCGTTACCCGATACAGTCTCATTCACGAGCAAGGAGTAATTACCTATACTGGGTAACACACCTGAGTCTACTCCACCCGAGCTGAGAGGAAATGACGATTGGGTCCCAACATAGCTGACACTTGTCTCTGATGAACTAGTCGTCCCGCCGGTAGCGTCGCTTTGGTCCCATGTTTGTACGAAGTTCCATTCATCACGAAACTGTTCGAATTCTGGGGAGAGCATTTTCTGCGAGTCCAGATTGTGATCCCAACCTACCCTGATTCCCGTGACGACGGCGTAGGGAGCACTACCTGCGGAAGGAAACAGTTCTTTCTGCTCGCCGGGGGTTTCGAACGGCACGTCATCGAAATTTCCGGCCAATACCCCAGCCGCGACGATCTTCATCAACTGCGTCGCTGGAGTGCCATACACGTCGTTGGGAGACTGAAAGTCGGCCTCATAGATAATACCTCCGTTTGGACCCGGACCAATCGGCGTAAGGCTAGCTGTAAAATCAATGGTAAACGGCCAGCCACCGAGTGGAACCGAACCCGAAGCTGAATATGAACTCGGATGTGAAACCAATGGCCATTCGTGAAGGTTTTTGGCCCAGTTCATGGTGCCAGATAGTGAGCGTTGACGATAACGCTTCCCGGGGGACGACACCCCAGTCAGCTCATCATGGCCAATCAACTTCGCTGTGCCACCAATGGTCTCATACGAAAAGCTATCGCTAGTAACAACGCTCGGTTCATCGATCGCACAAGTCTGTGCGTCGACTGGTAGTTCCATCGCGGAGAAGAAACCTAGAAAAACAAAAATACTCTTCTTCATTTTCGTGACTTAATCGGAGTTAAGGAAAGTAGACTCTCAGGTTGACTGAGCCGTCCGTGTCGGGAACGGCCCCAGCGTTCGGATTTCGTCCCAAGAGGAATTCTTGCAGATTATTGACTCCGTCCAAATCCGGGTCACCGGAGCCGGTTTCTTGAAGATCACCGAAGTACCCAATTTCCCATGAATCCAACAATCCGTCGCCATCGGTATCGCCGGGATCACTGGAGTCGTAGCGGGCAAGTAGGGTCGCCTCCACCTGCTCGCGTTCAGTGGCGCCAAGAGCTCGGTTATACACGAGCACTTCGGCGATCTGACCCCTGTAACCGTAGTAGGGGTCCGATCCATTTCCCAAAGCGAAGATCCCGATCGAATTGGTCACTGCCACTGGAACCGTGCTGCTACCCACACTTTGTCCATTGATCCAACCACTAGCGTCCGACCCTGCCTTGATGGCGCTGACCACTTGCGGCACTCCTGAGGTAACGTCCATGGTCGGACCTTGGCTTCCACTCCACTTTAAGCGGTAGTCGTCATTCTGATCGGCTCTCAGACCATAGCCCCAACCTCCTCCGGCATCTGCATCTCCCAGATAGACGACATTGGCATTCGATTGTTGTGCCGGCAGCGCATTAAGGACCGCAATTATAGTAAAGTCATCACTGCTTTGTCGGATATCCACAGGGAGCGCTGTCTTGAGTACGTTCCCGTCGTAAACACCATCGAAAGAAACCGCCGGTAGGCCATCCACTGCATTTGATACCCAGGTGGCGTCACCCTGCAGATCGAATCCGTTACCGGACATATCCGCCCATGCACTCACCACGTTGGCGCCATCCTTGGTCACCCCGAGGTCAGCCCGGAACCACACACGTAGACTGCCTTGACCAAGTTCTGAATAATACTCGGCAAGGTTATTGATGCCATCACCATCCAGGTCTCCAGTGCTGTCGTCTAACCGCGGATCCAGCGAGTTGGTTGCTTCCCATCCATCCGGCATCCCATCACCGTCGGTGTCGCGATTCTGAGGGAGCAGATTGAGGAACAATTCCTCCACATTGCTAAGCCCGTCAGTGTCCGGATCTTGATCACGATCATTCAAATTAGGCTCCAAACCCATCATGGATTCCCATGCATCCGACATGCCGTCCAAATCGGCGTCGGCAAACAAGGGATTCTCGAATGAAACCAAAATATCATCAATATACGTGGCACCAACGACACCTCCAATGATTCGAAAAATACTCAGGCGCGTTGCAGAATCATCCAAGAACCCTAAGGAGTGGCTCTCCATTTGGCCGTCCAAATATACGTCCCAGATAAGACTGTTATAATCAATTCGAGCGGTTACCTGGACCCAATCAGAAGTATTTCCGTCGACCGAGACACCATAAACCTTGCTAGTGCCTTTCCACTCGCCGGATCCTTGCCCATCACCATCGAAGACATGGACAACTGCCTCGCTATCTGCTTGCGGGAAGGCGATGGCTGATACTCCGAGGTCAACTAACGTCGAATTACTAAGTTGAGGATCGGACGATGCCCGGATCTGAAGATCTACAAAAGCGATATCCTGCGTGTGACTTTCAAACGCGGTGGTGGCTTCAGTGTAAGGCAACGCGGTATCATCAAGTTCAATTGCCCTGCTTCCTCGATATACGACGCCGGACTGAACCGTCGCCAAACCCTCTGGTACCGCCCAACCCTCTTGGTTGGTCAGATCCCCTTGGGTGAAGTTTTCAAAGTCAATAACGACCGGTAGTGCCACTGGGGCGGTAACGTTGATATCGACAGTTATTGATTCTGTTCCACTTGAGGTGATTGCCTCGAATGTTACCCAAAAGGAACCGTGCTCCGATGGCACACCACTCACCAGTCCCGTAGCTGTATTTAAACTCAGACCGGCCGGGAGCGTTCCTGAGGTTATCGAAAATGATGACGCCGGATTTTGAGTTTCGACGGTAAACTCCTGCGCGTCCCCAAATGAGACGGACCACTCAACATCGCCGGCTGGAGGGTCAAGCGTGGTAACGAGTAAAGGCTGACTCCAACTTGAATTGTTACCCGCAGCATCTGTCGCATAAACCTCAACGCTATAGAGGGTCGAGGGCTGCAGCCCTGAAAGATCAACTGAGCTGCTGGCGGTATTAACGTTCGGAAGCCCTCCAGCTGCCACAGTATAGCTGACGACTCCCACATTGTCTGTAGAAGGAGACCAAGTTACACTGAAACTGGTGTGGGTGACGCTATTAGCACTAAGTCCGGCTGGGATGGAGGGGGCTTCGGTATCAATGACATGCGTTTCGTATCTAACGATGACTACTCCTGTTCCACCTGATCCTCCGTTGGCAGACTGACCTCCGGCGCCCCCTCCTCCGGCACCATCGACACCATCTCCGCCACCATTTCCCTTCCCGCCAGCGCTTCCGCCGCCACCAATACCCCCGACGGGTTGAGCACTTCCCGTTTCCCATGTTCCCGAACCGCCACCGCCATAGTATTCGGTGGTTCCAGATATCGAGCTCGCAACACCAGCTCCTCCATTGCCGTGAGGGTTTGTCCACGGGCCACTATCTGATCCACCGTGATGTCCGGGCTCGCCAGCACCACCGCCTCCTCCTGCGGAGGCCCAACTGACTCCACCTGCCCCACCACCGCTGTGACCTTGCCCAGCAATGCCCGCCGCACCGCCGATTTGATATCCTTCATCTCGCCCTGCTCCCCCTCCGGAGCCTCCCATTTCACCAGGACCGTGGTAGTTCCCTCCTCCGCCACCACCATGGGCAACAAGACCAAACGCAGTTGAATTCCCTCCATTGGAACCTGCGCCGGCCGTTCCTCCGGCACCGCCGTCTCCCACAACGACTGCATACGACTGAGTCGAAACCGAAGTCGTGGTTTCCAACACACCACCGGCTCCGCCTCCTCCTCCGCCGTTGACAGAAGAGCCTCCCCCTCCTCCACCGCCACCGGCGACTATGAGTACATCGACGCTACCCGATCCGATCACATCAAAAATCCCATCATTCGTGAAGGTATGAATCGTGTAGATACCGCTTGTTGTAACGGTGCCTCCCGACACGACTATTGGGGGTCCTCCGATTACAGTCAAAACGGCGTCTGAGCTGGTAACCGAGCCTTTGGTGTTGGTTAGTTCAACCGAGTACCTAGCTATGTCAGCCACTTGAACATTCGATAGTGACAAACTGGAGGTCGTTTCGCCTACCAACGGAGTACCATTTTTTCGCCACTGATAAGTTGGAGCAGGTGTCCCGGTCGCCACGACAGAGAAAACAACACTTCCACCAATACTTACATTTTGAGACTGTGGCTGAGTGGAAATCAACGGAGCCCCGGGAGTAATATAGCGAATAATTACGATCCCAGATCCGCCAGATCCACCATCGGCAAATTGACCACCGGCGCCACCACCACCAGTCCCATCTACTCCGCTGCCACCACCAGCTCCATAGCCACCGGCATTTCCTCCACCGCCATTTCCTCCGGTAGGTTGAGCACTTCCCGTTTCCCATGTTCCGGCTCCGCCGCCGCCATAGAATACCGCGCTGCCCGATATAGAACTAGAGATGCCATCACCACCGTTGCCGTGAGGACTTGTCCACGAACCGCCATCCGAACCACCATGGTGTCCAGACTCGCCGGCACCGCCGCCGCCTCCCGCTGAGGACCAACTACTTCCTCCTGCCCCCCCACCACTGTGACCCTGTCCAACAGTTCCTGTTGCTCCTCCCGTTTGGTAACCAGCATCTCTACCTCCGCCACCACCGGAGCCACCCGATGCTCCTGATCCGTTAGAGCTCGCGCCTCCGCCCCCACCCACCGCAGTGAATCCTAAGGCAGAGGAATCCGCTCCGTTGCCGCCCATTCCGCTGGTACCTCCAGTTCCACCGGTCCCAACGAAGATGGAGTAGGATCCAGCAGCGACGACTGTCGTGTTTTGAATAACTCCCCCGGCTCCGCCACCGCCGCCGCCATTTATTCCGGAACCACCACCTCCACCGCCGCCACCAGCAACGACTAAAACTTCTACATCCAAACCTTGGGTAGGCGTAAAGGTCCCATCACTCGTGAACGTATGAATGGTGTAGCCACCAATTGTGGTGATTGTTCCTCCCGTTGCAGCTGCCTCCACGGCTGGCACAAAACAACATAGGGCTCCGAGATGGGCGAAAACCAACGTGGCTAAACGGACGATTTTGTGAGATTTCATGACCTCTAGTTCCAATGTGAAAAGTGACTGACGCGTTCTCCGAGGTCCTGGCATCATACCTACAAACGGGGCCAGCCGCATGGTGTCCTAGACCTTGAGAATGGTGCTAACTCATCGACGATCCTAACCCACATCGAGTTAAGCAATTCTTATCACTTACCGAATATTGATATTAGATGTTCGAATTTTGCAGAGGGCAAAATCCCTATTTTATGTCGGTAAAACCACCCACGAATGGACCCGCACATCGAGAAAAAGAGAGCCCTCGAAGGGTTTCCACCCTCCGGACATCAAGCCATAGGGCTCGAAATGTGCTAAGCCGGCATGCGGTGCTTGAAGTAGCAGTCGGAGTGAAGGATCGGTCGATATGTTCACCATCGAACCAACGAGCTGAATAACCATTGCCGTAAAACGGATGTTTTCCTGAGAGAGGACGCAGAGCCGGCCTGACCCCGGAGTTGAGGTGATTCTAATCTGAAGATCCGACGATCCCCTCAATCTTAGCCCTAATTGATTCAGGAAGCCCCTCCCACATCGCGACATGTTTTGCTAACCTGTGACAGGAAACGACAGCCAGTTGTGAGTCTATCTGTGTGTCTGTCAAAAGTGGGGCTACGCTATGTATCTGTTTATCTGTATTTTGTGTCTTTTTCTGATCAGGTTCAATTCCCGCCACCTCCACCATTTTTCTTTCTGAGTCAGAAAGAAAAATGCCTCGCCGCAGTCTTGACGAAGGCGGGCCACTAAACCTCACGAAACACCCATAGCGCACCTAGGCAGTGACGAGCCACGTCTCTACATGCTTCGTGGATTACGCGGGTGCCAAGCACTGCCAACCAAATCGTCTGCAACTAAGGCTGCCCTCCCAAGCTCGCCAAGTGAACGAATGCACGGCGCATTAGAAATAAAGACATCAAATATACAGAAACTGAACTGTATACAAACTCACGACCATCTGGGGTCATACTGGGAAAGGCCAAAAGGCGGAGGATAATCATGAAATTTATCCACCCGCCTGACTGCCTTTGCCTCCATCAATGACCTGCCTCTGGGGGCATCAAATGGAAACTCCTCACGCGTTACCTCAAAATAAGAGGACTCTATCATATCCCTTAAACAACGTCTGGTCGGAATAAACCAATTACTACGATCAACTCTCTCGGGCTGTTCCCCGTCGCCATAAAGATATTCGCAATAGGGACTCTCAGTATCATTGATGGCTGCGCCCTCGACCAACATGATGCCTCCATCTTTAAGCACATGTCGAATCTGAGTAAAAGCGTAATTAATCTGAGTAAGATGGTAATAGACGCCAAAATAAATCACTATATCGTATTTTTTTCCTATACGTTCCTGTAAATCGTATACACTGACGTCCCCGCGATAGTTGATCTTGGAATCTAATATTTTATGTGCGATTTCGAAACCCTTCGGCGCGCCCCACCTTTGGTCGACAATATCTGTGGCAAGAACATCAGTCGCACCCTTTTTCTCCGCATAAAAACTCCAATATCCGTCCCAACAACCGATATCCAAAACAGATTTACATCCAAAATCTATCTTATCCAAAAAGTCTTCCGATGCCTTCCAAATCTCAGGCATCGGATGGATTGGATTGGTTTGAACACCGTCTCCAAAGTCAAACGCATGATACCAGCGGTCGTATGACTGGACCAATTCCTTTTTTCTCGTCAAATCCACCGTCGAAGGAAGGAACTCGAATTCTTAACGAGATCAATTTTAAAATTATAATAGACCTCGAAGGCGTCTATAATTTTTACTATGCCTCACCCATGGGGCACCGTGGCAAAGATTTCCCTGCCATATACGATGAGTTTGGGTTGTGCTTCGTTGAAGACCTCCCATGACGGTGGAACAAAGGCAGGTTCTAGGATTGCTACGTCACGAAGTCAGTTGGGCAACGGTGACGTTTTCTTAAGGCGGCTCTGATTGGCGCCCTCACGTGTAGAAGGAGAAATCATATCCCATTTGAAGCAGAAGCGCTGCTCTTGGCTGGCGCGGACATTTAAGTGCATTCTGGAAATAAAATTACCCATTGTCGGGTATTTGTCGGGTCGGTGTCGTCGACAGCAACAGCTTGTCTGGCTAGTATTTCGAGCATGTCCGCTTCCACTGAAACTCGTTTCGCCGACCGCGTGCGCACTGCCCGCACGGCCAAGGCATGGACTCAGGAGAGACTTGCCGAAATCGTGGGACTGAGCAGTCGCACGATTCAGCGGATCGAAGGAGGAGAGGAACCCAGTCTCGAGACCCAGCGCTTGCTCGCCGAAGCCTTGGACATCGATCTTGGCTCACTGCCGACCACCAACGCCACGGACCGCCGGATCTTTGGCGCTCCGTGGGAAACGCTGGTGAAGGTGGTGACCAGTGCGATGGTGGCCGGATTCATGGCGCTGGCCCTCCTGCCCATCGGATCGGCGGCAGTGGCGGTTTGGATGGTCGGTCTATTGATCCTCCTGGCCATGATGCCCTTCTACGTGGGCGGCTATCAGGTGACAGACACCGAGTTGAAGGTATTGCGCCTCGGCTGGGCCAGTCGATTCCCCCTGACCCAACTGGAAAGCGTGGAAGTCGTGCGCCATGCGACGGCGGGGTCCATCCGCGTCCTCGGCATCGGTGGTTTCATGGGCTACATTGGGCAGTTTCGCAACAGTGCGCTCGGCTCTTATCGCATGCTGGGCACCAATCGGGAAGACACGGTCGTGCTGCGCTTTAAGGACCTGACCCTGGTTGTCACCCCGGATGATCCCAACGCGTTCAAGCGGGCGGTGGACGCCGCGGTTGAATCGCTGCCATCGGCCGCAGATTAACGCTGCCGGCTACTTCACCGGCACGCGGAAGATGACCGAATAGATCACCGGCAGGATCACCATCGTCAGCACCGAGCCGACCACGAGGCCAAAGATGATGGTGATCGCCATGGCAATGAAGAAGGCGTCGGCGAACAGTGGGATCATGCCCAATGCCGTGGTCGCCGCCGCCATGGCCACCGGCCGCAGGCGGCTGGTGCCGGAGTTGAGGATGGCCTGCAGAGGCTCGACGCCTTCGGCATTCTGCGCGTTGATTTCATCAACCAAGACAATCGCGTTCTTGATCATCATGCCGACCAGGCTGAGGAAACCCAGGATGGCCATGAAGTTGAAGGGCTGATCGAAAAGGAGCAGGCCCGCCGATACCCCGATGATGATGAGAGGCACGCACAGCCAAATGACCAGCGGCTGCCGCAGCGAGTTGAACAGGACGATCGTCAGCAAAATCATGCCGCCAATGAAGGGTGGAATCTTCGCTCCGAGCGAAGCCGTCGCCTCACCGGAGTCCTCGTATTCCCCACCCCATTCCATTCGGTAACCGTCGGGCAACTCGATGGACTCAATGGACTCGCGAATGTCCGCCAACATCGCGGCCGCGGTGCCAGTGCTCGGGTCCGCAAAAACGGAGTAGGACCGCCGCCGGTCCTCGCGGACAATGATCTCGTCCTCAAAGAATGTCTCGCTGGTGTCAACCAACTGGGCCAGAGAGACATTGCGTTGGGCCACCGGGCTCCAGATCTGGAGATTGGCCAGGCTCGCAATGTCGGAGTTTTCATTGAGCGGGGCCTTGAGGATGATCGGCAGGATCAGGTCGTCGTCCCGGAAGATCCCGATATTCAGGCCCGCAAAACCCTGGCGCAGCGTCTCGGCAATGGCCGCCTTGTCGATGCCGAGCAGACTGGCCTGTTCCTCGAGCACCTGCGGTCGAACCACCTTCACCCGCTGCCGCCATTCGTTGGTGATCGCCTTCGCATTCGGATGCGCCGCGATGATGGCCTGGGCCTGGTCGCCAAGTTCGCGCAGCACATCCGGGTCGGACCCAACAAAACGCGATTCGATCTTGCCCTTGGATCCGGGGCCCAGCTCAAAGCGGTAGGCGTAGATTTGGGCGCTGGGGAAAGACTGCGGGATGACGTTGTCGATCCGCTCGATCAATGCGTCGGTTTGCTCAACATCGGCGACATCGACGAGGAAGTGGGCATAGGCCGAGTTGGGTTTCTCCGCACCATAGGTGAGCAGAAAACGCAGGCCGCCTTTGCCCACGATGGTGGTCACATTCCCGGTCGCTTCGTCCGCCATCAGCATCTTCTCCAGCTGCGCCGCCCGGACGGAAGTTGTTTCGATGTGCGTGCCCTGGGGCAGCCACATGTCGACCATGATTTGCGGCCGGGTCGACGGCGGGAAGAAAGCACTCTTCACAAAACCGAAACCCCAGACCGAGACGCCAAACACCGCCACCACCAGCGCGAGCGTCACCACACGACGACGAATGCAGAGCGCGAGGAAACTGCGGTAGGTCCGATAGAAGGTTGTATCGAAGGGGTCTTTCTGTGACTCGCCCGCCGGAACCTCCGCCGGTCGTTTTAAAATCAAGACACCCAGCAGCGGTGTGATCGTCATCGCAGTGACCCAGCTCAGGGACAGCGAAACGAGAATGACCTGATAGAGCGACCGGCAGAATTCCCCGGTGCTGTCCTGTGACGTGCCGATGGCGGCAAAAGCCATGATCGCAATCGCAGTCGCACCCAGCAGCGGGATGGCCGTTTTCCCCACCACCTCGATCGCCGCTTCCTTGGGCTCCTGCCCCTTTTGGATCCGCACCAACATACCATCCACCACCACGATTGCATTGTCGACGAGCATACCCAGCGCGATAATGAGAGCCCCCAGCGAAATGCGCTCCAGCGCCACCCCCATCGGGTTGAGGAAGATGAACGACCCCAGGATCGTCACGACGAGGACAAAACCGATAAGCAGTCCGCTGCGCAGACCCATGAAGAGCAGCAGCACGACCACCACAATCACGACTGCCTGCATCAGGCTCACAATAAAATTGTCGATCGCAGCGGTGACCGCTTCGGACTGCACGGAAACGACGCCGAACTCGATGCCCAGCGGAATGTCCCTGGCCAACTCCCGCGCGCGTTTCTGCAGGGCTTCGCCCATGGTAACAACGTTGCCTCCCGCGCGCGTGGAAATCCCCATGGCGATGCCGGGACTGCCGTTGAAGCGCACGATCTCCTTGGGCGGCTCGGTGTAGCCGCGCCTCACGGTGGCAATGTCGCGCAGGCGAATCTGCTCGTTGCCGGCGCTGATTTGGATGGCCTCCATGTCCGCCAAAGAGTCGACCTCCCCGGTCGGATTCAGGGCGATGAACTCGTCCCCCACCTGCACCCGGCCGGAGTCAGCCACCAGGTTTCGGCTGCGGAGTTGCTGGACAACTGCCGAGGACGGAATGCCCATCTGGGCCATCCGCTCGCGATTGAGCTCCACGTAGATCGCCTCGGGATTTTCCCCCAGCACATCAATTTTGGCGACGTCCTCAACAAGCAGCAATTCGGTGCGCAGGTCGTCCACCACCGACTTGAGTTCGGCGTAGGAGAATTCGTTGCCGTAAATGACAAAGAACACGCCATAGACATCACCGTAGTCGTCGATGACCATCGAGGGCTGCGCCCCCGAGGGAAGGTTGCCCTGGGCGTCATTGACCTTGCGGCGCAACTCATCCCACACCTGCGGCAAGGTGTTCTTGTCGAACTTGTCCTGAATGGACGCGGTCACTGTCGACATGCCGCGCTCGGACCGCGAACGCACCGAGTCGATCTGGCCGAGCTGCTGCACCGCCTGTTCAATCTCGTCGGTCACCTCCTGTTCCACCTCCAGGGCCGAGGCTCCGGGATAGGACGTGATGATGAGCGCCTCCTTGATGGTAAACTCGGGATCCTCCAACCGGCTCATGCTGTTGTAGGAGCTGATGCCCATGCCGATCAAAAGCACCGTGATCACCAGCGTGACCACCCGGTTGTTGATGAAGTATTCGACGAACTTCATGGGGCGCGATCAGGGTTCGAATTCGCGAACCTGCATGCCTTCACGCAGATGAAGCAGCCCCGAGGCGGCGATCAAATCGCCGCGCGCCAAACTCTCTGCGACAATCTCGACCTGACCCCCGGAAACCCGCCCCAGCTCCACGGTGACCCGTTGCACAGTCATGGCCTCAGGATCGATTTGCCAGACAAACGGCTGGCCATCGGCTTGGCCCCCGACCGCATGACTCGGCACCTCGTATTGCGTGCCAGTCGACGGGATCAGCGCGGTGGCATCGGCCTGGAGGCGGGCGGTCATGCCCGGCAATACGTTGAGGCTCTTGGGCGGGTCGAAGGCAAACGTGATGGGGAACGTGCGGGTAGTGGGGTTGGCGGTCGTGGCCGCTTCCAAGATCTTCGCCGGGAATCCCTCGTCTGATCCGGAGGTCAAAAACACGGTGGACTTGACGCGGGCGTTTTGAACCTCAGGCGGAATGGTGGGATCGGCCCGCACGACGAGAGTCTCCGGCACATCGATGACCACTTTGAAGCGGGAAAGGTCATGCACGATCATGATCTGCTGCTTGGCCTGCACATTAACGATGTCTTCCACCACCACACGTGCGACGGCGCCATCCATGGGGGACCGTAGCACCGTGTCCTGCAGAGCCTTTTCGGCGCGATCGAAGGAGGACTCCGTCACGCGCAGCTCCGCCAACGCGAGGTCGAGCCGCTGCTTCGAAGTCGCCTGGCGGTCGAACAAGGCTTGGGCACGCTCGGCTTCGGACTGGGCAACGGTCAACTGCGCCTGGGCCGCATCCCGGGCAGCGCGGTAATCGCGGTCATCGAGGCGGGCCAGGATGTCCCCTTTCTTCACTTCGTCACCTTCCTCCACCACAACCTCCTGGAGGAGGCCGGAGACTTCGAAGCCCATGCTGGCTTCGCGAAACGCCTGGACTTGGCCGGGCAACTCCAACGTGCGTTCCATCACGTCGCCACCGAGTTCAACGATTTTGACCGGGCGTACGGTGGGTGCGGCTTCGGGTTCGGCTTTCTGGCCGCAGCCGGCGAGGAAAGCGGCGGCAAGCGCGACCCCGCTTCCACGGAGAAGTTGGGAGAGAAATTGATGATTCACGTATCGGGTCGGTTGGAAGATTGGGGGTCTCAAAGTGAAGCTGTTTCCGTAGCGGAGTCGGCCTCCGCGAAATCGCCGCCAATGGCCAGATGGAGATTGATGCGTTCGGCGAGACGCAGGTTGCGGATGTTGATGAGCTGAACCTGGGCGTTCACCAGGCGCCCCTGCATGACCAGCACGTTGAGCAACTCGATCGCTCCCTGTTGGTATTGGAACTGGGCGAGCTCGTAGGCGGAGCGGTTGTCCGCCACCACCTGCTCGAGCAACCCCTCGCGGGTGTGGAGGAATCCTTCATTGGCGAGGGCTTCCTCCACCTCGCTGAAAGCCGTCAACGCCTGCTGTCCGTAGGCGGCCAGGGCGGCTTCCTGCTCTGCCGTGCGGATATCGACTTGGGCCTGCAAAGCTCCGCCCGCGTAAAGCGGCCCGAGGAAGTTCGCCCCCACGTTAAAAAAACCACTTCCCGCTCCCAACAGGTCCGCCATGCCGCCGCTCGAGGCTCCCCCACTGGCAGTCAGGCCAAGGGTGGGAAGGCGGGCCGCTTTCGCGGCGGAAACCTGATTGAAGGCTGCGGCAACCCGTCGGTCCGCCGCAACCAGGTCGGGACGACGTTCCAGCAGCTCCGAAGGCAGGCCGACCGGGATGGGCGGCGGCACGGCAACAAATTCCGTGGCCACGTCGATTTCCGCCGCCGGATAACGGCCCAACAGCACTTCGAGCGCGCGCTGGATTGTCCGGTAGGAACCTTCCACCTGCTGAACCCGCTCCTTGGCCGCCGCCAAATCCGAGCGTGCCAGGTGCACGTCGCTCATGCCGACCTCGCCAAACTCGTATTTGGCTTCAACGACCCGCAACGTTTCCTCGTTAAGGGCCACCACGTCATTGGCAAAAGCCCTTTGCTGCCGAGTCTCCACCGCCATGAACCACGTCTTGGCAATCTGAGCTTTGAGCGAAAGCCGGGCGAATTCGAAATCAGCGGTCGCGGCCTCGAAACCTGCCTCGGCGGCAGCGTTCTCTGCCCGGACCCGCCCCCAGACGTCCAGCTCCCAGGACACCTGCAAGGCGGCTTGGGATTCGTTAGCCGATATTCCGCCCTGAAACGTGGAATCCGAAGCACTGCCTGCCGCGGACACATGGGGCAACAGCTGCGAACCGGCCTGGACCACCAAACCTGATGCCGCCTCGAGCTGGGCGGCGGAGGCCCGGAGGTTAAGGTTGTGCTCCATGCCTTCGTCGATGATCGCCTGGAGCTGGGGGTCGCCGAATGACTTCACCCAATCGGCCGGCAACTCTCCAATCACAGGTGACGTGGCTGCAGCATAGGCACCGGGCACCGTCGCTTGTTCGCCGAGCACTTCAGTGAGGTTGTCTTGGGCCGAAGGGGGTTCGGGGACGGCACATCCGGCCATGAAACCGGCGGTGATCAGCGAAGCAGGTAGGAAGAAGCGGATCATGGACGAGGTCGGTGAACGAAATGAAACAACCCCGGGTGAGTCAACCGCCCGGCTAATTCATGTTTCTTGCGATAAGCTGAGAATTGCTTCCTGTTTTGCCGCTCATGAAACGTTCTCCTGCTTTCGCCCTGTTTGCCGTCACCCTTGCGTTCCTCGGCGGCTGCGCCACCGGTCCGCAAATCAACCACGATCTTTCCCCGGAGGTGGACCTTTCCGGCTTCGAGACGTTTGCCCTCATGCCGCTGCCCAAACGGGTGGAGGGCGCCCAACCCGACGCCAACCAGCGCTACGGCCGGGCCGCTCAAGAAGCCATGCGCGACGCGTTGCTCGCCAAGGGTTATACTGAGGCAGCCTCGCTGGAGGAGGCGGACTTCGCGTTGAATCTCAAAGCGGCCATTTCACCCACTCTCAACGTCGCCCAATGGGGCTACACCACCGGCAACTACGCCGGCACCGACTACTGGGGCACCAGTTCCTACTATGAGGTGGTGGCCGACGTGGATGTCCGCCCGAAAGACCACGCGCTTGTGCTGCTCGAAATCTACGAGAACAAAGAAAAGACACTCGCCTGGTGCTCCTGGATCATTGAGCCGACCAGAGCCAACCGCATGACCGCGGACGAAGTGAAACTTCTGCTCACCAAAATGCTGGCGAGTTTCCCCGCCAACTGATCCCGGCCCGGCCCCGCTTTCACCCCTGAATCAACCCCGCCAGACCATGCCTTCACCTCGCCCCATTGCCATTGTTCTGACCGTCACCGCTATCGCCTTTGCTCCCCTCTCCGCCCTGGCCAAGCAAAATGAGGCGCCGCCGGAAATGTCCCCCGACGGCCTGCAAAAGATCGCCAAACCGAAAGAAGTGGACACCGCCTACGTTCGACCCGGGGTCGATTTCTCCACCTACCAGACGGTCAAATTACTGGAGCCCCAGATCTCTTTTCGCAAGGACTGGCAGCGAGACCAGAACACAAGCCGCAGCATGGGCCGCATCACCGACGCCGACATGGCCAAGATGGTGGCCACGGGCAAGAAGCTGTTTCTGGAAGAGTTTAACCGCGTGCTGAAAAAGAAAGGTTACACCGTCGTTGAGGAGATAAGCTCGGACACCTTGGTGGTCCGTCCCGCGATCACCAACCTGGATATCTTTGCTCCCGATCCCAACAATCGGAATGGCATCTGGAACAAGGTCTACACCGACGGCGCCGGCGAAGCCACCCTGGCGATCGAACTCTATGATGGGCCCAGCAACCAGATCCTGGCGCGAGCCTACGACCACAAGGATGGGCGCGGGATGGGCGCAAGCTGGCGCATGCCCCGCACTCGGGCGACCAATATCAGCGATGCGCGCAACGCCCTCAACGACTGGGCCCATGCCTTGGTGAAAGGCCTCGAACGCGCCAAGGCCCAGTCGACGGATTGAGGGAATGATCGGGCGGGTGCTTCTCCCCAAGACGGGGTCTAGGGAGCCCGCTGGGTGTCCCAAACCCCCGATTCGTTTTCCCGGGCGATCAATGGAATTTCATCCACAACTCGCCGACCGCGAGTGGCGGTCAACGTGAGCTCCACCACCCGCTGGGGAGATTCGCCGCGAATCTGCTCGACGGTCAGTCGGAGTTCCACCCCGCCTTTGACCGTATTCCAACTCGTGGAGGCTCCGCGGTGGGGATCGGCAAGCAGTTCTGCGACCGCACGCTGAAACAATAAACGCCCCTGGTCGGTCAACTCCTGCCCGGCGATCGAGGTAAACCTCAGTCCTGCCACCAAGTTGACCGGTGCCCTGAGAATGCCCGTGAACAAGCCCTGCACCGCGCCCTCGCCCGCTTCCTTGCCCGCAGCCCGGACCTTGTCAGTGAGGATGTTCGCCTCGTCGAGATACTCCGGAACGGCCAAACGTATCGCCTCCACTTCGGCCAGAATCGCGGGAATCTGTTCGCGGATGCCATCGACCTGATCGACCAAACCCGGGATCTCGCCGCGCACGGCCTCCACCTCATCGAGAATCGAAGGGATCTGTTCCTGCACCTTGGCAACGCGGTCGAGAATAGGCGGGATGCTCGCGCGAATGTTCTCCATTTCTGTCAGCACACTTGGCACCGTGCTCTCCCGCAGCGTGGCCACCTCCGCAAGGACATCGGGCAGCCGGGCCTGCAACTGATCGAGCTGGCCGCGCACCTCCGCCACCTCGGTCATGATGGCGGGCACGGTCTCCTCCAAAATCACATCCACGCGCTCAAGGATCGGCGGCACCTCCGCCGCAACCTCCTGCAACCCCTCCACCACAGGCGGGAGGTCGTGAGCAACCTGTCGCAAAGAAACCGCAAAGTAAACCAACGCTCCCGCCAACAAGACCAAGGCTCCCGCCAACGTGTAAGTGGCAAGCGTTCGCGGAGAGTTGTCGACCATGCCGCGAACCAACCTGAGCTCTCCCGGGCACGCAAGCATCGGAAAGATTCTAAGAAAGACGCTTCACTCCCGTGAGAGAGGTTGGCAGCTTGACCAAGCTGGTTCGCCTCACCCTTTTTCCCAACGCGACATGTCCCGTTTGATCTTACTTTTTGCGGTCGGCTTGGCGGCAGGCGCAGCCGGTTTTTTCTTCGGTCGGTCCACCGCACCTGGCGAACCCGCGCAACCGCCCGGGCCCAGCGACGTGGATATCCCTCCGATTCCAGCGGCGCCCCCTCCCGCCATCGCCCAAGGCGACCCCGCAAACCGGCCGCCGATCGAAGAGTTCATGCAGGAAGTGGATGCTACGGCGGCTCGTGGTTATTGGCAGATGACCAAACGCTGGGAAGTCATCATCAATGCCTTGGAACCCGCCGACATGCCCCGTCTGTTGGCGGTGCTGGACAAGCACCCGTGGAATTCAGCCCGCGGACAGCTGACCCACGCGTTCTATTCGCGCTGGGCGGAAATGGAGCCCGCTGCTGCGCTGGCCCATGCCCGCGCCCGCTCGGAAACCCGGGTGCGTGAACAGGCCATCAAAAGCGCCCTGCACGGCTGGGCCTACACCGATGCCACCGCCATGCGCAACTGGGCGGACAACCTGCCCGCCGGTGAACTCAGGACCAAGGCCGAGGAGGCCCTGGGATCGTTCTTTGATGCTGGGGATCCGGCCAAAGCCTTCACTCGGGCAATCGCCAGCAACCAGATCAATGACCACCGCCGGATGATGGGAATCTACTCGACCTGGGCCGCCACGGATCCCCTTGGCGCCATCGCTCAGATCGAACGTCAACTGCAGGGCCAGCAGCGCACCAGCGCCACTATGCAACTCGTCTCCCAATGGGCCCAACGTGATCCGGAAGTCGCCTGGCAATGGGTTCGATCGCAGCCCCAAACCGGCCGGTCCACTGCCTTTCAGGTGGTGCTGGCTGCTTGGGCAAACCAGGATCCCCAGGCAGCAGCTCAACGAATCAACGAAGTCCCGGTTGGGCAGATGCGCACCCGGGCCATTCAAGCCATCGCCTCAAATTGGGCGCGCCAGGACGGCGTAGCCGCGCTCGCTTGGTTGCGCTCTTTTCCCGCGGGCAGCCACCAGTCCTGGGTCTACGGCAATCTCATCGACCAAATCTCCACCAAGGACCCCGAGTTGGGCCTGCGGCTGGCGGAGGATCTCCCGGCCGGCCAAGCCCGCCAGCAAGCCCTGGCCAATGCCTTGAACATGCTGGGCAACCAGGACTTCGACCGAGCCATGGCCTACGTGGACCAACTTCCCGCCGGAGACAAAAAAACCCAGGTACTGCAGCGATTGATGATGACGGCCAGTCACCGGGATCCATCGATCATTTTACGATACCTCGATCGAATTCCCGCCAGCCCCCAGGGCAACCAGATGATCGCCAACGCCATCGGCAATCTCGCGGTGAATGACCCCGAGGCCGCCATCGAATTCGTGCAGGCCATGCCGGCGGGAACGCGGCAGTATCAAACACTCAGCCAGATCGCCTCCAACCTTGCTCAAAGCGACCTGGAACTGGCTGGCGTATTTGCCTCCGCCCTGCCCCCGGGGCGGTATCTTGATCAAGCCGTCATGCGGATCGCAGGACAATATGCTCAGCAAGATGCCAACGCCGCCAGTGCCTGGCTGCAAAGCCTGCCCTCCGGTCGGGCCCGTAACCAGGCGACGCTGCAAATCGTGGGAAACCTCGCCGCCAACGACTTGGAGGCGGCCTTGCAGCTTTCCCAGACGCTTCCCGAAGGGCAGTTCCGCAACAACGCCATGGCCAATATTGCCGGGCAGATGGCGCAAACCAACTTGCCGCGCGCCGTCCGCTGGGTGAATCAACTTCCCGCCGGCCAAGCCCGAGGACAAGCCGTATCCACCCTCGTGAACACATGGCTGTCGAGTGATGTCGACGGTGCCATCAATTACGTGCTCAACGACCTGAGTGCCCGGGAGCAGGACCAGGCGCTCAATCAAATCAGCCACCAACTGGCCCGCTCCGACCCGACCACCGCCCGACGCCTCGCCGACGCCTTGCCTCCCGGCCGCAGTCGCGACCAATTCGTCAACAACATGGTAAATGGCATGGCTCAAACCATGCCGACAGAGGCCGCCGCCTATGTAAGTTCTCTGGCTGAATCGGACGCAAAATCCCAAGCCACCAATAGCCTGATTTCGGCCTGGTCCCACTCCGACCCCGAGGCCGCAGCCGCCTGGTTGTCTCGGCAACCCCAGTCGGAATCCAACCGTCACAGCTTCAGCAATCTGGCGGGAAACTGGGCCGCCATGGACCCATCCGGTGCGTCCGCGTGGGTTGCCTCCTTACCCCTAGGCGAAACCCGCGACCGGGCGGCCCAACACATGGTCAACAACCTGGCCCACCAGGATCCCGCCACCGCCGCCCGCCAGATGGACCTGATCGACGATCCCACAATCTACAACCAAACCTCGACCAACCTGGCTCGGCAATGGATGGGTGTGGACCCCGCCGCTGCCCGCACGTGGATCCAGCGCAGCGACCTGCCCCCGGAGATGAAACAGCAACTGCTCAGCCAACCGGGCGGGTAGAGGGTGTCTTCACCACTGCCCCTTTACGCTGTCTTTCAGCATCTGGTCGAGCATGTCGAAGCGGACTTCGCCATAATTGATCGCGTAGCGCATACGGCTGTCGCGGAATACCCAGGTGGTCGGCATCCACGTCACCGGCAGGCCCAGCAGTTCCTTCACGCGCTGATCGCCCCGGCGGTTTTGATTGGGATGGCGAAGGATCCTTAGGTTGGGCTGATCGCCAAGTCCGTGTCTGGCCAAGTGAGCCGCGTCGTCCTCGGCACTGCCCCAGACCGACACGAAATAAAACATGATGTCCGGATTGGCCTCGATGAAGTTCTTCCAGCCGTCGTCCTTGTGCTCGTTCACGCAGTTGATGCACCAGCTCGCCCATAAGTGCACCACCGTGATTTCCTTGCTCGAAACTTCCCGGAACAGCCGCTGTTCAAACTCCTCCACCGGCTCCGCCTGCAGCGGCATCGCCAACCAGGAAACCAATACGAAAGCAAAGAAGAGTTTTTTCATACGCTGGCAGAGAACATGGACCGGTACCCTGTTCCCTCAAACGAATGTCGCGATTTCGGCGACGGATTTGCGGGAAATGGCGGGGACCTGGGTGCCTTCTTCCGGGTAGCCGACAATCAGTAGCAGGAAGGGTTTCTCGGCACTGGGGCGTTGGAGCAATTGATTGAGGAAATTCATCGGGCTCGGCGTATGGGTAAGGGTGGCCAATCCCGCTTGGTGCAGGGCCGAGATCAACACACCCGTCGCAATGCCAACCGACTCCTTGGGATAATAGGTCTGCTGTTTCTCCCCGTCCGGTTTCACGTAGGAATTCACCGTAAAAATCGCGATGAGCCACGGTGCCGTCTCTAGGTAGGGTTTGTTCGCATCCGTTCGAAAGGGGCGCAGCACCTCTTTCCAGGCATCCGAAGCCCGGCGCTCGTAAAAAGCCCTTTCCTCCTGCTCCCCGGCGGCGCGGATTTTCGCCTTCACCGCGGGATCGCTGACCGCGACAAAATGCCACGGCTGCAGGTTCGCCCCGCTGGGGGAGGTAGCGGCGGCCTTGATGCAGTTTTCAATGATGTCGCGCGGCACCGGGTCGCTCGAAAATGTGCGCACCGAGCGACGAGAAATCGATGCTTCCAAATACGCCAGGGAACTCCGGCGCATCTCCTCTTCGGAGCGTCGCTTGAAAACCAAAGGCACCATGGGCTTATCGTCCATGGTGCCGGAAATTGATGATGAGCCGAACGGTTGTCCGCATTATTCGAGTGGTGGAGGCGGAGCGTCCCTCCCGATGGCAAACTCCGCTCCTTCTGGGCCACCAGAAGGAAGAGGCGGCGGCAACGCGGCGGCCAGCTCCTGCTCGTCCACCACCCCGTCTTGATTGGCATCCATGGCCAGGATGACTTTGGCAGCGTCCGCAATCTCGGATGCGCTCAGCACACGGTCCCCATCGGCATCGAGCAGGATCAGGACAGGGTGCGGTCCAGGCGGAGGCGCCATCACATCCATGAATTCGCCTCCAGGCGGCGGGCAGTCCCGGGAAGGATGATCCCCGGAAAATGCAAAACCGGGGCCGGCAATGGAAACGAGTGGCGGGACGACCAGGGCAATCAAGGAAAGCACAACGGCGGCTTTCCAAGCGGTGGCGGGGGAAAAGCGATTGGTGGCGTTCATAACGCCGCCCAGCATGCCCGCCCGGTGTTAGCCAAATGTGTTTCCTGGCCGGAGTTTTATTAAGCTGATGTAAAGGTTTCTAAATCTGCCGCCGGCAGCACAATCGAAGCACCGAATCCGTGAGGCTTCACGTTGGCAAAGGTCACGCGGCCGTGCATCGCCGCGATGGATTCGCGCACGATCGACAAACCGAGACCCGTGCCCCCGGCTTTGCGCGTGCGCGCCGCATCGGGCCGGAAAAATGGTTCGCCCAAACGGTCCAGAGCCGACACCGGCACGCCCGGGCCGTTGTCCTTGATCTCCAACTGCACGTCGCCTGCCGCGGTTTTTTCCGTGGCCACCTCAATCCTCACTTCACTACCCCCGTAACGCACCGCGTTGCGCACCAGATTCCCCAGCACCTTAACCAAGAGCGCGGCATCACCCATGACCACCAAGTCAGGATCGCCGCGCCGTTCCACAGCCACCTTCCCCGCTTCGCGGCCCACCGCCTGTTCGATGGCGTCCCCCAACACCACGGGCTGCAACTTCGCTTCCCGGGCTTGCAAGCCGGCCTTCGTGAAGACGAGCAACTCTCCCAGCAGCTCGCTCATCTGATCCACCTCTTCTTTGACGTCAGCCACCTGCGGCTTCAGCTCATCGCGCACGCGTTCCTCGAGGATACTGGACGCGACTTGGAGCCGACCGATCGGTGAACCCAGCTCGTGAGCGACGTCGGCCAGGAACTTCTTTTGTCCGTTCACCAAGGTATCCAAGCGTCCGGCCATGCGATTGATGCTCTGCCCAAGCGCCCCAATTTCATCCCACCGCGTTGCCGCCACCCGGGTCTCAAAACGGCCCTGCGCGATTTGGCCCGTCGCTTTCATCAAGGAGTTGAGCGCATTGGTCATGCGCAGCACCAGAGGCAGCCAGAACAGTATCGATATGATCACGACGAGTCCCATGCCCCACAGCACCGGTCTCAGGTCCAACAGACTGCCAAACGCGAACGCTGAGTCCGACATGGCCAGCAATGTGCCCGGTCGGGGCGCACGCCCGGCGCGCTGCGGCACCGGAATTCGCACCCCGGCCCACCACTGTTCGGGTTCGCCCGCACGCTGAATGAAGGCTCCGCCACCCCGTTGGGCAATGATCCCGGGAGCCGCGTTCCGCTCCGAACCCTCTCGACCCAAAGGCTCGCCCGGCACCGCGCGACTCCATTCTCCTTCCCGGTGGGTCGGTGGACGAACCGGGCCGGGTTCACCGGTTGCCCGTGGTCCCGGTCGTTCGGCCCGATCACCCTGGGGCGGCGGCGATCGTCGATCTGGTGATGGCTCCGATCGCCGGTCCCCGGGACGCCGTTCGTCCTCCGGCGAAGGGGGACGCCGCAGGGGTGGTGTCTGGACCTGCGTCAAAATCTCCTCTGGCACCGCCGCGGACGAACCAGCCAAGTGTTCACCTTCGTTGGCATAAATCGTCAGCTGAAGGTCATACCGCTTGGCGTAGTGGCTCAGCACTTTATCAAAGTCATCCGATCCGCGTAGCTCAAAGGCAATTTGGTCCCCCACCAACTGCAGTCTTTCCAATACCGGGCCTTCAAGAAATCCCCGCACCCCGCCGCCCCCGACCAACACCGCCACCGCCACCACCACGATCAGCACCAGGTTGAGGGCCAACCAGGACAGGATCTTCAACGACAGGGGAAATCGTGCACTCATGCCGAAACCTAGTCACGCGCGGGATCGATGAAGAGATAGCCCGCCGAACGCATGGTGCGGATAAAACGCGGGTGACGGGCATCGTCGCCCAGTTTGCGCCGCAGCGCCGAGATGTGCACGTCGATCGACCGATCAAAAACGTCGTAATTGCGCTCGCGCACTTCATCGAGCAACGCCTCCCGGGAACGCACCCGGCCCTTCGCTCGCGCCAGGCTGTGCAGCAAATCGAACTCGACCGGCGTGAGATCGAGCAATCCTCCCGCCAAAGCGGCGCGCCGTGCTTCCGGTTGGATGACAAGTTCCCCCACCACGATTTCCGCCAAGGGCGCATCACTGCCGTTCGGTTCCGGCTGCCGGTGTGACCGCCGCAGCACCGCGCGCAGCCGGGCCAATAATTCCCGCGTCGAAAACGTCTTCGGCAAATAGTCATCAGCCCCGACTTCCAAGCCCACGATGCGATCGGTATCATCCCCGCGTGCAGTCAACATCAGCACGGGCACGTTGCTGTGCGAACGAATGCGCTTAAGCACCTCAAACCCATCCGCCCCCGGCAGCATAACATCTAAAATCACGGCGTCCCAGCCTCCTTCGCGCACACGTTCCTCGCCCACCAACCCATCGTGGGCGGCGCTGACTTCAAAACCGAACGGCGCCAAATAATCCCTGACCAAACGGCATAGCTTCTCGTCGTCATCGATCATCAAGAGCCGGGTGTTCCCGGAATCAGCTGCTGCACTCACGAAAGTCATGGGAAGTTGGGACGGCCTCCAGAGCAATCCTCCAGGCCGGGGACATCTAGGGTATTTACCCTCCCTTAACAATTCTCTCCCTTTTCGCTCACAACCACTTAACGCCGTCCGGGGAAATGGCGGCAAGAAACCGCTCTCGTTGCATTTCATCCTCCGGACCCTCATCCCCCACGGCAAACCTAGCGGCCAACTAATCCTCGGGCTTTACACCCCCTTAACAAAACAGGGCCTGCTCCTTAATCATGACTTAAACTGCTAACGCCATAATGACGTTGTTGATACACACCGCCGGCCGGCGCAGCGATGGCCCTCGTCGCGAAGGCCGGCGGTGTCTTTCAGGGGGAGAAACCCACCAAGGTAGATTGGACAAGGGCACAAACCCTGCTTTGGTTTGTCGTCTCTTTCTCCCATGATTTCGCCACTGACGTTAGGAAAATGGTTGCTCGCTTTGTCCGTCGGGACTGTCGGCTTGGGGGCCAAAGACAGTCGCATTTCGGTGGAGGGATCACTGGAGGCCGTAATTCCGGCCAAACTTCGAGGACTGCCCATTGCCAATCCCCATGTGGATTTCAAAATCGACGTAGGCGAAGACGGCACACTCTTCGACGCGATGCCCGTCAAATCGAACCATCGCGATCTCCTGCCGGCCGCCCATGAGGTCATTCAAGGCGTGACCTTCCGGCCGGCAATCGAAGATGGGCGGGCAGTTCGTTCCCGTGACATGGTTCGCGTGACATTTTACGACCCGGAACAACGGGCATGGCGCCAAGGCTCCGGCCAGCTCCCGTTTGGCGGGAGTCCAACCGACGCCGCCAACAACCGCATCTACGCCAGCCGGGCCTCCAGCTTCTTCTACGAGATCAGCGAGAAGGAGGAGTTGGACAGTCCGCTCACCAAAATGCAGACCGTGCGGCGGATTTATTCGTCCCAGGAAGGCATCCGTCCCACGGGATCGTGTCTGGTGGAATATTACGTGGGACCGAACGGACGCGCCCGTTTCCCCACTGCGATTGAGAGCGACAACGAAGACGTCGCCATCAGCGCGGCCCTCACCTTGCTGGAAACCCGATTCACGCCGCCCCGCCGCAACGGTCATCCCACTTACGTGAAGATTCAGCAGCGGTTTGACTTCCGCTAAAGGCAACTCGGATCAGCGCACCTAAAACTCCGCGCTGCCCGGGGTGCGGGCAAAGGGAATGACATCGCGAATGTTGGCCATGCCGGTGACGTGGTATTGTCACTCCAAGTTTGTCGTGTTTGATTTGGGTCGACACCCCGTGAAAATCATCATCACGCCAACTCTTCGGCTCATCGTATTGGCACTCTGTTCATTCGGGTTTGTCGGATGTAGCCAAGGTGAAGATAGGCTTGAGGTCGCGGCTCCTGTATACGAAGAGCCACCAAAACTCCACGCCACCCTCGAGGAAGCATCAGACCGACTCCGCATTCCACCCGCCGGAGCCCGGATCGAAATCCGCGCCCAGCAGCGAGAGTTTTTGATTGGGGAGGAGGTTATCTTGGACTATGTGGTGCATAACGACAGCGCATCGGGGTTCAGCTTCGAGTATGGCGGCGATTACCGGGGCACACCTCGAGCAACCAGCTTTGAAGTCAGGGGTGTAGATGCGTCGGGTAAACGAGTCCTTGATCCCCATCCGATTATGATGGGGTTTGGGGGATTTGCTGGCCGCATGGAGGTGCCGGCTGGTGAATCGCGAGCATTCACGATAAACCTCCTCGACTACCAACTCATCGACTCGACCGGCTGGCATGCCTTTGAAGTCACGCACCGTTCGCTGCGAACCATTCCTCAGCCCAAAAACCTGACCGGCACTATCGAGCTGTATTTCAAGCATCCGGACCCCGAGGAGGCCGAGGCCTTGGTCAGAGCGCTTCCGAAGACGCTGAGACCCACCGGGTCGGTCGAGCAGAGTGCTCGAAACCTCAGGAAGCGCTATCTACAGCTAAGATCTCCGGCATACATCCCGGCCCTGATGAAGGCTGTTGAATCCGGCCGTGCCAACGGACTTCACGGTATCGGCGGCATCGAAACCCCGGAGGCCACCAGGGTTTTGATCAAGTTAACCCGAGATCCGAATCCAATCTTCGCCCGACTGGCTCGCAAGCTCCTGCTAAACCGAATCCCCCTCCCATCGGACGATCATAAAGCGCGTTGGACTGAGAACCTGCTTCTTCCAATGGAAAGAAAACGTATGGCCGCCCGGTCGTGGTTGCCTGAATTCACCGCGGAACTCCGGGCGATAGCCTACGAGGCCCTGAAAAATGCAGATGAACCGGAAGGCGAGATCGATGCAGCCTTCATTTTCGGCGGCCTCGGAGACAAACAAGATTCACGTTTTGTCATCGATCAGGTAGCGCGATGGCTCCACCGACCGATCCAGCAGGAATATCAGTCGAGTCCTAAAATCCTAGATTGGCCTCCCGAGATGGAAGCATGGCTGCTCTGCACCAAAAGTCTTTTTGAGCGAGGGCAGCTCGCCCGGATCGACGTACAACCCGAAGCCTACGGTTTCATTCAACTTCACCTCTTTCGAACCCGAACAAAGATTCGCCTCGATCTTCCTCGAAACCAGCACCTGAGGCTTATGGGGAGTGACAACCTTTGGATCAAGGAAGCCGTCCTGCACTCTCCCCCCGAGGACATCCTTCCGGAGTTTGATACCGTCGTTGCAGCAGGTCTTTCCGATCCTCGCCGGCGAATTCAATTTGCCGCCATCGGAGCAGCGGAGTTTGCCAAAATCCCGGACATCAAGGCCCAATTATCCGAGATTATTGAAACCGCCGAGGATCGCTGGATTCTGCGCAGTCTCTCCAACACCACACGCCGCATCGGATTCGATTTTAACATCCTGCAAGCCTGGACAACCCAACTGGACGAAAGCCCGTTCCATTTGATAGCCTTGGATGGACTACAACAGGTGTTTGAGCCCACCCTCGGCGGAGGAGGTGGGCGCACTGACTCGAGCCCTGAAGAGCTCAACGCGATTCAAGCGGCTTGGGTCGAACTGCTAGCGGCAAAGGAATCTGAACTTCAGGCCGGAAAGTCGATTTCTAGAAGTGATCCGTTGGTGACGAAGGCTCTGTTTGGTCGAGCAAGAAGTTGGCGACTGGCGGACGGATCAACGTGGCCCGAGTAGCCCAACGATTTTGTTGAGCTGATTCGGTTAAGCGTGCTCAAAACTCCGCGCTGCCCGGGGTGCGGGCGAAGGGAATGACATCGCGGATGTTGGCCATGCCGGTGACGAACATGAGCATGCGCTCGAACCCAAGCCCAAAGCCAGCGTGCGGCACCGAACCGAAACGGCGCAAATCAAGATACCAGCCGTAGTCCTCCTTGCTGAGTCCGTGGCGCTCCATGTTGGCCTCGAGCACATCGAGACGCTCCTCACGCTGGCTGCCTCCCACGATCTCGCCAATGCCCGGAACCAGCACGTCCATCGCCGTGACGGTCTTGTTGTCGTCATTCAGCCGCATGTAAAACGGCTTAATTTCCTTCGGATAGTTGTAGACCGTGACAGGGCACTTGAAGTGCTCCTCCGCGAGGTAGCGTTCGTGTTCCGACTGGAGATTGTCTCCCCAGGCGACGGGATGCTCCCACGTCCGGCCACTGGCCTCCAATACCTCAATGGCCTCGGTGTAGCTCACCCGCTGGAAGGGACGATCGAGCACAAAGGCGAGCCGGTCGTGCAGCCCCTTGTCGACAAACCGGCCGAAGATCTCGAGGTCATCCGCGCAGTGTTCGCGAATATCCGCGATGAGGTATTTCACGAACGCCTCGGCCAGATCCATGTTGCCCACCAGGTCGGTAAACGCCATCTCCGGCTCAATCATCCAAAACTCACTGGCGTGCCGGGAGGTGTTGGAATTCTCGGCCCGGAACGTCGGGCCAAACGTGTAGACGTTGCCCAGTGCACAAGCGAAGACCTCAGCCTCAAGCTGTCCGGAAACCGTCAGGTAGGTCGGCCGGGCGAAGAAATCCTGCCCATAATCGATCTGGCCATGCTCGGTTTTCGGCGGATCAAGCGGATCAAGGGTGGAGACGCGAAACAGTTCTCCCGCCCCTTCGCAGTCGCTCGCCGTGATCAATGGCGTGTGCACGTAGACAAACCCACGATCCTGATAGAACTGGTGCACCGCGTAAGCCAGTCGGCTGCGCACTCGAAAGACGGCGCCAAAAAGGTTGGCCCGCGGACGCAGGTGGGCGATCTCCCGCAAAAACTCCATCGAGTGCCCCTTCTTTTGCAACGGGTAGGAAGCATCCGCTTCTCCCACCACGGTGACCTGGGATGCCTTCACTTCCCAGGCCTGGCCCTTCCCTTTCGATTCCACCAACTCGCCCTGCACGGACACCGCGGCTCCCGTGGTGATGCGCGCCATGGCCTCCTCATATCCGGGGAGGTCGGCATCGGCGATGACCTGCAAGTTTTTCAGGCAGGAGCCGTCGTTGATTTCAATGAAGGAGAACGCCTTACTCCCGCGGCGGGTGCGCACCCAGCCGTTGACCAGGATTTCCGGCATGGCCGCGGTAGCTTTAAGGGCGTCTCGAACGGAAGTCGCTTTTAACATGCTCTCAACCAAGTCCTCCCCCGGGCACTCGCAATCCGATTCCAGTGCGAACCCTGGTTTCCCATGTTGTCACCATTATGGTGACAAACATCGCTCGGTCCCGGATGCGATTGAAAGTTAATCAGCGGACGGGTTGCGGGGGTGCGGATGACGCATCAGGTTGGCGTTGCCATGGATAATTTCACTTTTTTCAACCCCACCAAAATTCACTTCGGCAAGGGCCAGATCTCCCAGATTGCTTCCGAAGTTCCCGCTGGTGCCAAGGTGCTTCTCGTTGCCGGCGGCGGCTCGATCAAAGGCAACGGGGTCTACGATCAGGTAAAGGAAGCGCTCGGCGATCGCACGGTGGTCGAGCACTGGGGAGTCGAAGCCAATCCCGACTACGACACCCTCCTCCCGGCGGTTGATATCTGCCGCCGGCAAGGAATCGATTGGGTGTTGGCCGTGGGCGGAGGCTCGGTTCTCGACGGGGCGAAATTCATCTGTGCCGCCACCCAATACGAAGGCGAGCCGTGGGCGTTCATGCAGGACTTCGGCGCGTCGGTGAAGGCCGCGCTGCCTCTCGGCACGGTGCTGACCTTGCCCGCCACGGGATCGGAGGCGAATCCGGCCAGCGTGATCAGTCGACGTGCCATCAAGGAAAAGCTGTGCTTCATCAGTCCCCATGTGCAGCCGGTGTTCTCGATTCTGGATCCGGAAACCACGTTCACCCTGCCTCCGCGACAGATTGCCAATGGCATCGGGGACGCGTTTTGCCACGTGTTTGAACAATATCTGACCTATCCGGTGAACGCAGCCGTGCAGGATCAGTTCTCGGAGTCGATCCTGCGTGTGCTTATCGAAGAAGGTCCGAAGACGCTCGCCAATCCCTCCGACTACGATGCCCGCGCCAATCTCGTGTGGGCCGCGACAAATGCGCTCAACGGCATCCTCGGCTGCGGCGTGCCGCAGGACTGGGCCACCCACATGATCGGTCACGAGCTCACCGCCCTGCATGGAATCGACCACGCCTGCACCCTCGCCATTGTTTTGCCGGAGTTGCTCGAGGCCCAACGCGCGGGCAAAGGCGCGAAATTGCTGCAATACGCCGAGCGAGTCTGGGGTATCACCGAGGGCGATGATGACAGCCGGATCTCCGCGGCCATCACCAAAACCCGCGAATTCTACGAGAGCATCGGCATCCGCACCCGTTTGCGGGACTACGATGTGACCGCCGACGTCGCCCCCCAGGTGGCGGCCCGACTCGCCGCCCGCGGCACCAGTGCCATCGGCGAAAAAGGCGATATCACACCCGAGCGTGTCGAAGCCATCCTCCGGGCAGCTGCCTAGTTTGCCCGCTTTGCCGGGAGCGGGCGTCGGCCGCGCTCAATAGCGTTTGCCGACAACCGCGCCGGTCGCGTCTTTGAAGATCACCAGGTTTTCCCGGGCATCCACGCCGTCGAACTCAATGCCCAAGCTGTGGTCGACGATGTCGCCACGCTTGACCAGGACACCGTTGATGAACGCCCGGGGGTTGCTGGTTTCAGCGACGCCGCTGATGACGGCGTTGCTCACCCAATCGCGGAATGCGGGCGAAGGTTCAGCCACCGCGGGAACGGTCTCGATCGGCGTGGTCTGGACCACGGGAGGTTGATCAGGAGTAGGCTCGGGTTCTTCCGGCGACGCGATCGCCTCGTCAGCCGCCATCACGTTTTCTTCGTGAGCGGCCACGGTCTCGCGGGCCTGTTCCACCAGCTGACCCGCAACCGAAGCGGGACCCGGAGCAGGTTCAGCCGCCGCAGGAGCCGGGGTCGGCGCAGGTGGCGGAGTATAGATCGGTTCGGGGATGCTGAAGAGAAGGTTGTAGACCATGTAACCGCCGGCACCCATCACACCCAGCAAAGTGAGTCCGATCGCAAAGACGGCTACTTTAAAGATCGGGCGTTGTTCCGGTCGCAACCGTTTGCGGGCAGGCGCCACTTCATCGTCGTCATCATCGTCATCTTCGATGCCGGCAATATCCGGCGGAGGCAGAGGGGGTGCCTTGATGCCCTGGCCATTCTCATCGGTGACCACCGGCAACGGAGGCGGCAAGGCACTCGAATCAGCGACGGGGGGCGGCGGGATGTCCGTTCCTTGGGGCAACGATGGGGTCTCGGGGATGGGGACTGAAGGCTCGGGGGCCACCGCCGAAGCTTGGGGAGTGGAGCCGACAAACCCGGAGGACTGCTTGGGCTGTTCAGGTTCCTCAGCTGCTTTGGAAATGTTGAGCTTCAACTTGGGCTTCTGCTTGGAAGCTTTCTTCAGCGCTTCCTTAACTGCCGGATCAATACTTGGATTCGTTTCGTCGCGGTGGGGGGCAATCGGTTCATCGGGCGGCGGAACGGCCTCCGGGTCCGATTCAGGCGGAGGTGCTGCGGCTCCAGCCCCAGTCTCGGTCGCTTCAGCAGGCTCGGGCTCCGGATCAAGTTTGATGGAAAGTTTGGGTTTCGGCTTGGGTTTCGCCTCGGCAACCGGCGGCTCCGGCACAGGTGTCGGTGTCGGTGTCGGTGTCTCCGAAGCCGGAGTGTCCTTTTTGAGGCGCAAAGAAAGCTTGGGTTTGGCCTCTGCCGTCTTCGTTTCCTCAACCGGGGAGGATGAGGATTCGGGGGGCGCCGGAACTGATTTTTTGGGCTTGAGCGAGAGTTTGAGAGCAGGTTCCGCCGAGGAGGCCTCCACGTCACCGGACGGCTTTTCGTCTTCCGGTTTTTTACGCGGCCGTAGGCTCAAAGCTGGCGGCTCTGGCTCGTCACTCATAGCCAGGAATTCCAGTGATCCAGCCGCACGAAGCGATTTCTTTTTTGCTTCCGTGACCAAGAAACGAGGACCGCGGTTCGGTTTCACGTTAGATTGACTTTTCCTCGGCTCGGGGTGCGCCGCGGCATTGACCGACCGGCACCCCCGCGGAGAGGGTCTCAGCCCTGACTCCCGCATCGCAACCGACTCCCGAAGCCCCCCGTCGAGGCGCTGCCGCGGCCTTCGCGGCATATTTCCTTTGGGGCACCCTGCCCGTCTACTGGAAACAGCTGGAATCGGTTCCCGTGGTGGAATTGATGGCCCATCGGATCGTTTGGACGCTGGTCACGGTCATGGCGTTTCAAATCGTGCGTGGGCGTTGGCAGGCCTATCGGAAAACCTGGGCATCGGCGGAGAATCGCCGGGCCCACGCCCGCGGCGGGGTTTTCGTAACGATCAACTGGGGCATTTTCGTGTGGGCCTTGCTCAATGAACAGGTAATTGAGGCAAGCTTGGGTTATTTCCTGGTGCCGCTTGTCAGCGCCGCCATCGGTCGATTCGTCTTCAAGGAAAGGATCAACGGCCTGCAGCAGACCGCTCTGGTATTTGCCGGCCTGGGCGTGGCGGTGCTATTCATGCAGGTGCAAAATCTGCCCTGGGTTTCGCTGGGCCTCACGGCAAGTTGGTGCGCCTACGGCGTGGGCCGCAAAAAGTCAGCAGCGAGCCCCATCAGTGGCCTGGGTCTCGAACTCAGCTTTGTGGCTCCCCTCGCCCTCGCCTATTTGGGCTGGTTGTGGTGGCAGGGTGGCAACACATTTGGTCAACAGAAGTGGGCCTTGGATCTTGGGGTAGTCGGCACCGGCTTGATCAGCATGATTCCGCTGGTGCTTTTCGCTTATGCCACCAAGCGGCTCACCTACACTTCGTTGGGGCTGCTCCAATACCTCGCCCCCACGTGCCAGTTTCTGGTCGGCTGGTTGATCTATGGCGAATCGTTCAGCGGGGTGCGCGTGATCGGGTTCGTGCTGATCTGGACCGGACTGGCGTGCTACATCGCCGGCACGTTGCGGCGGGCGGGCTCCGTGTAATGGATTTGTTGACTCGACTCGGGCCTACTCGCCCAACGGTCGGGGCGGCTCGATGCGCAGCAGTTCGACTTCAAAAATCAGGGTCGCCATGCGCGGGATGTCCGGCGCCCGGCCCCGGGTGCCGTAAGCCATTTCGTAGGGCACGATCAAACGCCGCTTCTCGCCTTCCTGCATCATGAGCAGTCCAAACTCCCAGCCATCGATGACCTTGCCGCGAGCCAGCTGAAAAGTGAACGGATCGTCGGGATCGAGGTTCTGATCGAACAGCGTGCCGTCGAGCAGCATGCCTTTGTAGAGCACGGAAACGATGTCGCCCCGTTGCGGTTTCCGTCCCGAACCCGGTTCGATCAACTCCGTCCACAGGCCTGTGGACGTGCGCTCGGCGTTGGGCCACTTGCGTTCAACTTGAATCAGGTCACGCGGCGGCAGTTTCTCCCGCTGGGCTTGGGACAACAGGGGAACGGCACAAAAAATGACAAAGGTCAGGCAGATCAGACGGCGCATGGGAAAAAACTAGATGACATTTTGGCGGGGGCGAAAGCCCCTTTTATTGATCCCGGACACCGCCGCCGCGTTCCCTTTAGCCGAAAAAAAACGACCCCCGGGGACGGGGGTCGCAGAAAGACTTGAGGCCCAGGGGGACGGGCCGATCAGTAGCGACCGCGGCCGCCGCCGCCATCGCGGCGATCCCGGCCGCCGAAGCCGCCGCGGCGATCTCCGCCGCCGCCATAACCACCACGACGGTCTCCGCCGCCACCACCACCACCGAAGCCACCGCCACGGGGACGATCTTCCTTTGGACGGGCTTCGTTGACTGTGAGGGCGCGGCCGCCGAATTCTTCGCCATTCAAGGCTTCAGCTGCCTTGGCCGCATTTTCCGGAGTGTCCATGGTAACAAAGGCGAAACCGCGCGGGCGACCCGTCATTTTGTCCATGGCGATAAACACGTCGGTGACCTCGCCGAACTGGGCGAACGCGTCGCGCAACTCGTCCTCGGTGGTCTTAAAGGACATGTTTCCTACGTAGAGTTTTGAACTACTCATGATGTTGATGATTTTCGTCGATTCTCGTCTGCCTGCAGTCCGTTCCCGACCATCGGGTTTCAAATCATCACCAGAGCCTTACCCAAACGACGATCCACCAGTTCCTGTTGCCTAACGCTTTTCTAACGAACGAGCCAGACCTGAATCTGCATTTTTACAAATGCAACCACAATCGCGGTTTCAAATCCCTCTGCCACCGAGTTGTAACACCATAGAAATGACGCACTTCAACGGACGGTATCCGCAAGCTCATCGTCTCCAGCCTCGCGAGAGTATGCTTCCCAATCGAACCGACGGTCCCAAGCCGGCCCCTTGCCCAGCAACTCAAACCGATCCACCACGCTCCAGGACCGGTTCGCCCGTTGAAAGACGAACACATATTTGCGGGTAAAAAAACTGTCCCCGACCAGCAACTCGACCGACGCATCCTGCTCGCCATACAGCTGCACCGGCAACAGCTGCACAAACCGGGAACCCGTCACCTCGGATTGCAGCAATACCCCGGCTCGTTTGAGCGATTGATGGATGTCGAGGGGCAGGCGGGATTCCGGGTCATTGAGGTAATAGTCGGAATGCGATTGGCGGAACTCCGTGTTCCACTCCAGCAAGGCGAGCAATGACAGCGTGTCAGCTGTTTCGGAGCCGGCCCTCTCCGGCTCTACCTGGGTGCAGGCAGTCAAGAAGCCGCATGCCACGATCGCTCCCGCAACGCGTAACCTCGCCAGCAGTGAGCGGAGGTTGAAGACCAAATCAAAGCGCGTCATCACCCCATGTTTTTTACGGGGCTGCGCGCTCGAGCCAAACGTTTTGCAAGGGGTGGATGTCCAACAGGGTGCCGTGCCATCCCTTCACCTCCGGGTTTTTGGCATAAACGCTGGTGTAGAAGTAGAGCGGAATGATTGGAACGTCCTTACCAATGATGCGTTCCATTTCGATGAACAATTCCGCCCGATGGACGGGATCGGTGACGCTCTGCACATCCTCGATCAATTGATCATAGGCCGCATTTGACCAGCCCGTGCGGTTATTGCCTCCATCGGTCACCATGGTGTCGAGAAAGGTCATGGGATCCGCGTAATCTCCGCCCCACGCACTCCAAGCCACGTCGTAGTCCTGGTTGGTCATGGACTGCAGATAGACCTTGAACTCCTGGTTGTAGAGCGCGACATCGATGTTGAGACCGTTGCGCCACATCGCCTGCAGGGCCTCCGTGATGATGCGGCCAGAGTCTGAAGTGGGATAAAGGATCTCGATCCGGGGCAGACCTTCGCCATTGGGGAATCCTGCCTCAGCCAACAACTCGCGGGCCCTGTCCAGGTTGTCCTCAAACACCACCGGGGGTTCGAACTGGGGCAAAGGCGGCGTGAGGCTGAATGCAGGGGTCTTGGTGCCCCGCTGCACCTCCTGGGTCAGGCCCGTCCGGTCAATGGCCAGGGCCAGGGCACGCCGCACCCGCGGGTCGGAAAGCTGAGGCCGGTTCACATTGATCCGGTAGTAGGCCGAGACGAAAAAATCGTCCACCTGCAGCACATCCTGATGATTCTCCCGATACTCATCGATTTTGTTGAGCGGCAAGGCCCGGGTAACATCGAGTTGGCCGGTGCGAAACATGCGTTCCTCGGTGTCCGCGTTTTCGATCGGGTAGAATCGGGCACCGTCCAGCTTCACGTTGGCGGCATCCCAGTAGAGTGGATTGCGCACCACGTCGATGTGCTGGTTGGGAGTCCACTCCTCCAGCAGGAACGGACCGTTGCCAACGTAATTCTCCGGTCGCGTCCAGCGCGTTCCCTGGCGCTCGAGCCCTCCGAATTTTTCCACGGTGGGCAGGTGCACCGGATACCAGCTGGTGTGGATCAGGACGTTGAGGAAGTAACCCGTGGGATGATCGAGCGTGATTTCCAGGGTGCGGTCATCGAGCGCCTTGAATCCCACCTCGGCGAAGTCCGAGATCTCTCCCTTGTGGTAGGCCTCCGCATTGTTTACGAGGAAGAGTTGGTAAGCGTATTGGGATGCCAATGACGGCGTGAGCATGCGCCGGTAGCTGCCCACAAAATCGGGCGCTGTAACCGGATCACCATTCGACCACTTGGCCCCGGGGCGCAGATAAAACGTGTAGACCAGCCCATCCTCGGAAATCTCCCACCGTTCCGCCTGGCCCGGACGGGGCTCGAGAGTCTTCGGATCCGGCGTGACCAAACCTTCCATCAGCGCGCGCACGATGGTGGACTCGGGCCGGCCCGTGATCGTCTGCGGGTCCAGGTCGGAGGGTTCGGTGCCGTTGGCCAGGTGCAACACATTGCCCTTGCCGGTGGCAGGGTTGCCGCCACCGCAGCCGGGAAACGCCATCAACGCACCGGCTCCGGCAAGGGAGATGAGAATTCGATAAAGGGAGATTTTCATGGAAACTAGATGCTGTATTTCCCGCGGATATCAGCCGGCACGGGAACGGCTCGATTGGTTTTTAAATCGATCAGGGCGTAGTCACAGAAACCGTCGCACGATCGCTTTCGCTGGGGCAGCCGGTCGATCTCAAACGCCACCCGACATCCGCTGGCGGTAAAGTGCTCGATGCCACAGCGCACCACCATGCGATCCCCCAGGCCAAGCGGACGCTTGTAGTGCACGTTGGATTGGGTCATGAACCAGCCGAGTCCGCGCTCGGCAAAATCCCGCATGGACATGCCGTAGTCGCGTTCCATCTGGATAAACCGCGCCGCCAGCACGTAGTCCAGATACCGCGTGCTATGCACATGCTGATAAAGATCGATGTCGTCCGGGCGTACTTCGAGCTCGGTCTCAAACTTGGCGAAGACATCGGGCGATTCACTCACGGCGCATCCAAAAAACTCTCAAGGCGACGGCGGTCGCGTTTGGTCGGGCGACCCATGCCACGCTCGCGCGGGAGCACCAACTCCCCGGCCGCGATGCGTTCCTCGCGAGAGGGCTTGGGCGGTGACCGGTCTTCACAGTAGTCCGCCACCAACTTTGCCCCCACGCGTGAAACAGGAAAAGCACGCACCACCAGGATACGTTGGTCGCTCCCCTCTCGCACCACTACGGTCTCACCGGGTTTTAGTTCCCGCGCCGGTTTGCTCACGAGATCATCAACCCGCACTTTGCCTTGGCGGCAGGCCGAGGCAGCCATCGAGCGGGTCTTGAACGCCCGCACCGCCCAGAGCCAACGGTCCAATCGGGTGGGGTTGGCGGAGTTTTTCGTGGTTGCGGCCGGCATAAAATAAAACGGCCGCCACCCTACGAGGGCAGCAGCCGGTAGCAATGCAAAGCGGGTGGTCAGGCTTGAGTCCAGTAGCGCTTGAACTCCTTGCGGACCCAGTTGCCGAGCAGCTCCTTTTCGTGGCGCAGCGGATCCGAGTCGAGGGGACGACCCGTATACATGAAGGCAAGGTCGCGCAGTTTGCGATCACCCTCGAGGATCACGTTGCCAGCTTCGTCCACGACCCGGAAGCTCAGGTCGATGCGCGGCGGATAAAGGTCCTTGACGATACGCACGTCTTCAAACCCACCGCGTCGCCACGGCTCGAACTCGCCAGCCATGTCGATATCGGTGATCACCACGTGGACGTGGTGCCCGGGAGCAATCTCCTTATCGAGACGCGATTCCAGGTAACGAGTGAGTTCTTTCATGTAACTCTCCCGCGCTGCATCAGCCCGCGTGGGGGAAGCGGTGAAATCGGTGAATTTGTCAGCTTCGACAAAATCAACTTCCACGGCTTGTGCCGAGGCCACCGCGCCCAACGCGACGGCCAAACCCAGAATGGAGAATCTTTTGATGAGGTTCATGGTAGTTTTCCTTTTTCCCCTCTGACCGGGGCCGGTTCGGATTTGTTTCCCCTTTTCGCTCAACAAACGGCATTATCGTTCCGACTCCACTTATAAGTCACTCGGCTTCACGCCTTTCGCAATGGCTTATGGTTGCCCGCAAAATAACGGCCCCTGCTTTCCAATGATCCCTTTTGCCCGTAGAGTTTCCTTGGTCATGTTCGCCAACCTCCTTCCTTTTCGCCGCCGATCCTCCTCCCAGGCCGAAGCTGGCTTTGTGCGCGACGTCAAAGTGCGCCGACCGATGGGCCGGAGCCGGCGATCCGAGTGGTGGATCGTGGTGGGTTGGGTGCTGATCGGGTTTAAGACTTGGGGAACGTTTTGGTTGGTCGAACACTACGACATGCCTTTCAACCCTTGGTGGATTGTGTTGCCGACATATGCCGCCGCGGTGGTGTGCACGTGGGTTTATTGGCGACGCAACTAAACCAATACCCTCCATGCCCGCCATCCCCGGTCTTCGCAGTCCTTACGAAAAGGTCGGCCCACTCGTTTATGTGGGCCGTATGTTCGATAAAATTCGCCTGCACGCACGCGGTGCGCTTCCGCCCGAATACCAAGTAGCGCTGAGCAAGGGCCTCGATGGTCGTGCCGCCAACTTTCTGGGCATCGAATACGATGCGCTTAAGGCCAAGGTGCTCAGCGGCGCGAATGACGGTGAGGTTCTCGCGTGGTGCTTTGCCCAAGGCCACGATCGCAGCGAACACGACTGTGTGGTTTGGAGCGCCTTCATGGCCAAGCTGGGCTGGCGCGATCACCGCTCGGAGTTCCTGGCCGCGCGGGTCGCGGAGCAGGGATTTGCCGGGCAAGGGGTCGATACGTTTTTCGACCTGATTGAAATCGACGAAGGTCGACCGCTGCGCGCCTCCCATGTCTGAAACCACGATGCCAGTCACCGTCGTGGTCATGGGCGTGTGCGGCACCGGCAAGTCCACCGTCGGCCGCGAGCTGGCCGCCCGGTTGAAAACCCCCTATGCCGATGCCGACGACTATCATCCCGAGGCCAATGTCGCCAAAATGCGCCGGAGTATCGCCCTGACGGATACGGATCGGGAGCCGTGGCTCGAACGTTTGCGGCATTTGCTGGAGCAACACTTGGCCGACGGGAGCGGGCTCGTGCTGGCTTGTTCGGCCCTGCGTGAATGCTATCGGGAAAGCCTGCAGCCGACCAATGGCCCCTTGCGGTTCATCTTCCTCCAAGGCGATCGCGAACTGCTCCGCGAACGCGTGGCCGCCCGCCACGATCACTACATGCCGCCCAGTCTGGTGGACTCGCAATTGGCGACCCTCGAAGTGCCCTCGCCCAAAGAAGCGCTTTGGTGCAACGTCGCCGACTCCCCCGCCGAAATTGTTGACCAATCCTTCAAATATTTGGGGGACCTGGCCAACGGTTAAATCCCTGCGACCGCGGCTGGACAAGCCCGGTATCCCTGCCGAAATTCCCTGCGCATGAAATACGCCCGGGCTCTCAAATGGATCGGAATTATCGCATGTGTCGTGGTGCTGATGGCTTTGCTCGGTGCGACGTGGATGTGGAATCGCATCGAGGCGAGCCTGCCGGTTTTGGATGGGGAACTCACCGCCCCGGGGATCGGTGCAACCGCCGAGGTTGCCCGCGACGAGATCGGCGTGGCCGTCATCACCGCCGGCAATCGGTCGGACGCGATGTATGCTCTGGGCGTGGCGCACGGCCAGGATCGCTTCTTCCAAATGGATCTGTCGCGCCGCAATGCTGCCGGTCGACTGTCCCAGCTGTTTGGCGAAGCCGCCCTCCCTCTCGACCGCGCCACGGTGGTTCATCGCTTCAGCGACCTGTCGAATCAGGTGTTGGCCCAACTTCCCCCGGCGCAGGTCGCGCTGCTTCAAGCTTACACGGCAGGCGTGAACACCGGCCTGCAGTCACTCCCCCAGACCCCGTGGGAATACGCGGTGTTGCGGGGCGACCCCGAACCGTGGGAACCACGGGATTGTGTGCTGGTTTTTTATGCGATGGTGCTCGAGCTGCAGAAACCCACCGGGGTTTATGAACAGACGTTGAGCACCTTGCGCGACGTCATGGCGGAGGCCTCCGTCGACTACTTCAATCCTGTCATCGGCCCAAACGACAGCACCTTCGACGGCACGACCAGACCGCTGCGCGCAGTGCCCAGCGAGCGCATTTTGGATTTGCGGCCCAACGAAGTCATACTCGAGCCGGAGGACTCCGTTTCGCGCTTCGAACCCGCCCCCGACCGGCTGACCATCGGCTCCAATGCCTTTGTTGTCACGGGAGCCCAAACCGAACACGGCGCGGGCCTGCTCGCGGGCGATCCCCACCTCGGCCTGAAGGTCCCCAACACCTGGTATCGCGCCCAGCTCAACTACGGTCTCGAAGATGGAAGCCCGCATCGGGTTGAGGGGGTTTCTTTGCCGGGCGTGCCGGGAATCATCATCGGCTCGAACGGCCACATCGCGTGGACCCACACCAACGCCACGGTCGACACCGGCGACTTGGTGCCGATTGATCTCAATCAGGTCGCGCCGGAAATCCTCTACTACGTCAACGGCGAGTCGGAGGAATTCGAGGAGCGGGTCGATGTCATCACCCTGAAAAACGGCGATACCGAGGAAGTGGAGTCGACCTGGACCATTCACGGCCCGATCGTCGCACGCACCGTGCGAGGGAAATCACTCGCCCACAAGTGGACATTTCACGACCCCGCCGCGGTTAATTTTGACGTCCTCGATTTGGGCTTGGCCCGGGACGTCGACCAGGCCCTCGCGATCGCCGCGAAGTCGGGCATGCCGAACCAAAACATGTTTGTGGTTGATCGCACGGGGGCAGCCGCCTGGGCCCTGACCGGTAAACTGCCCAAACGTCTCGGCTACGACGGACGCTTTCCGGTGTCCTGGACATTCGGTGATCGGGGATGGGACGGTTATCTGACGCCCGCGGAACGCCCGGTGCGCCGTGCGGCGCCCGGCGAGGTTCTTTGGTCGGGCAACCAGCGCAAAGTGGGCGGTGAGGAACTCGCGCGCATCGGTGACGATGGTTTCGACGAGCCCTATCGCGCCGCCCAAATCGAATCCCGCCTGCGCGATCTCGCCGGCCAAACCATCGAACCCGCCGACCTCCTGGCCATCCAGCTGGACAACGAGGCCTTTTGGGCGAAGCGCTGGGCCGAGCTCCTCAAGGAAACGCTCCGCCAGCCCACGGGATCGGCGGAACCGGCGCGGACGGAGCTGCTCGCAATGGTCGAATCATGGGACGGGCGCGCCGCGCTCAACTCGGCGGCCTACCGGTTCATTCGCCGCTGGCACCGCTCCTTGGCATCAGCAACCTTGGAACCGATTTTTGCCAAAAGCCGAAGCCGCGATCCGGGCTTCCGGTATTCACGATTACGATACGACGAAGCGCTGTGGGAACTGCACCGCGACGAGCCGCTCCACCTGCTCGCCCCACCCCACCGCCGGTGGGCCGATCTGCGGCAATCGGTCGCCCGTCAATTGATCGAAGAAGCCCGCGACGAATCCTCCGATCTCACCGACTACACCTGGGGAGATGCCAACCGCCTGAGCATGCGCCATCCGCTGTCGTATGCGGTTCCCGGATTCATTGGGCAATTCCTCGACATGACTCCGGATCAGCAGGACGGCGATGCCCGGGTGCCTCGGGTTGCCCGGCCGACCCACGGTGCCTCCCTGCGCTTCGTGGTTGCTCCGGGACAAGAGCCGGACGGCATCATGCAGTTGCCCGGCGGTCAAAGCGGCAACCCGCTCTCACCTTACTACCGGGCCGGCCACCAGGCGTGGCTCCGCGGCGACCCCACCCCTTTTCAACCCGGCGAAGTGGTGCATCGCCTTAAGCTAAATCCTTGATCAGGCCGGAACCCGATTGCCGAGTGCTCCAAGCCGAGGCAACGTGCCGTTCTGTCCAGTCCATCTTAACGTGAAAAAGCAATCCGGCATTCCTGCGCCTCCCTACACCGTTTACTTCGGTGGAGAGCTTTTCGATATCAAGCACCTGGCGGGCAATGCGCTGATGGCGGAGTCGATCTACGTGCAGTCAGGCGGAAAATACCGCTGCTACTTGCCGCAGGACTTCGAATTGCGAGGACTCGATCCGCACGTCATTCGCGATCAGGACATCATGGCGCTGCTCGAGTCAGACCTCGCTCTCTTCAATTTTGATGGCAGTGAGCTGGACAGCGGCACCGTCATCGAATTCATGATCGCCAAATTCGCCGACATCCCCGCCGTGCTGCTACGCACCGATCTGCGCGCCGCCGGCGACCAAGGCGATTCTGACCTGGATCCCTGGAACCTGATGGCCAGCTTTTACCCGCGGACGGAAGTGGTGCGGGCAGCCACGTTGATTGACTACCGCGTCAGTCTCAAGAGAAGCACACCGGTGAACATGACCCTGCCCCAACGACTGCGGCAACGGCGAGCCTCCAAAACCCTCCGGGAGATTTCCGAAGCGCTGGTGCCGAAAATTATCGCCGCCCTCGATCGCGCCGCCGCCCTGCCCCCCGCTCTCGCGCACGAACTGCGCAACGATGTCTACGCCTGGCTTGCCGCGATGCCCGGCTTCAAGGACCGCCCCGCCAAACTCCGCCGGCAACTGACTGAAATTCTCCAGGCCAAAATCGACCGCGGACTGCTGTGATCGGGGCCATCATTTTCTTCTGACTTAGATCCTCTCCACCATGCCTCACGTCATCGACCATCCCCTCGCCACCCACGCCCTCACCCACCTGCGCGACAAAACCACCAACCCGGCAACCTTCCGCACGCTCAGTTATCAAGTGGGTTTGTTGCTCGCCCTTGAGGCAACCCGCGACCTGCCCACCAAGGGAAAGGCGATCGAAACTCCACTTGAAGCGATCACAAGCCCCGTGCTGGACCAAGGTCTTGTTGTCGTGCCCATCCTTCGCGCCGGACTGGGCATGCTGCAGCCTTACACGGATCTGTTCCCCGCCGTCAGCGTCGGTTACGTGGGTTTGGAGCGCGATCATGAGACCGCGAAGGCCCGCAGCTACTACTGCAAACTCCCGCCTCTGGTGAACCGCCGCGTGCTCTGTGTGGACCCCATGCTCGCCACCGGAGGATCCGCCGTCCAAGCCTTGAACGTGCTGCGCGAAAGGGGCGCCAAGGACCTTCGACTGGTCACGATCGTCAGCGCGCCGGAAGGTGTCGCCAAGATTGAATCCCATCATCCGGACGTGCCCATCATCACCGCCTCGATCGACCGGGAACTGAACGAACAGAGCTACATCCTTCCCGGGTTGGGCGACTTTGGCGATCGTCTCTATGGCACCTGATTCGCCAGTCATGACCCCGTCCGGAAATCCCCTGAACCTGCGCCCACCGTGGGATCGGTCGGTTGCCGACTGCATGTGGCTGGCCCGGTTCATCGACAAGGCGCGCCTGCAGGCAACCGGCAGGTTGACTGCTGATTTCGAGCCCTTTTTCGGCCATCGCCTGGCCACCGACGGCACCTTCCTTGCCCATTTTGGCTTCACGCTGGAGGAAGCCATGTCCGCCCTGCGTAATGGCTCTTCGGATACGGAAATGGGCACCTGGTTTCTCGAACGGCCGGGCGTCACCGCCGAGCGGATCACGGCGTGGAACACCCTCGGCCCCAAATTGGGCCGCCCCGGTCAGGTGATGGAACGCGCCTTCCGTTTTGCGCAACGCAAATACTACGGGGGAGCCTTGGCTGACCCTCGGGTGGTCAGCGTATTCAGCGGAATCGCTTGGGACGAAGGCTGCCTCAACGACTGCCCTTCCGCCGATGACTGAAGTCACCCTGCGAACCGCGACCGCGGACGACTTTGAGGCGCTCCGGCGGATCTATATCGACGCCGTGGATACGCTGGGGCCGACAGCCTATTCCACCGCCGGAGTCGCAGCCTGGCGACGCTGGCCCATCGAATCACCCGACGAGTTTCGAACGCGCGTCTTTGCCGGTCATACGTTGATTGCGGCAGTGAACGGTGAACCGGCGGCATTTGCCGAGTTTACCCCGCCCGACCATTTGGATTTTCTCTACACGTGCGGGCGATTCGCCCGGCGGGGACTGGCGGAAAAGCTTCACGACCAGCTCGAATCAATCGCCCGCGAGTCCGGCGCGAGTCTGCTTCGCACCGAGGCAAGCCGGTTGAGCCGCCCGGCTTTCGCCAAATTTGGTTATGAGGTGTTCGAGATCGAGGACGTCGAACGCTTTGGGGAAACGCTCCGTCGATACAAAATGCGAAAATTTCTCCGCGCTGCCCCGCCGGCAACCGCCCACCTCGGCGCCTGTCGGGCGGACTACACCGCGGCGTTTGCGGACCCGCCCAAAGTGGGCGCCGAGGAGATCGTCCAGCTAATCGAACACGATCCCAATCACCCCGGCTGGTTCAAAGGTCGCACCTCTGCCGACAAAGTGGGTTACTTTCCGGCTGCCTGGTTCACGATCACAAGCGGCGAATCGACGGCAATGGCGCTGCGCGACTATGACGCCCATGAGCTTACGGTGAAGGCCGGCGATCCGGTCGGCATCGTGGAAATCGAGTCTTCTTGGGCCCGGGTGATGAAACCATCGGGTGAGATGGGATGGGTGCCGGTCGAGGCAGCCCCACCGGCTTAAGGTTAGGCTTGGCCCGCTCTCACTAGGCTTCAACATCGCTTCCCTCGCCCCGCTTTGAATCTCTGATGGAACGCTTCGCCCGTTTGTTTTCGCAAAATCGCCATTGGGCGACGATCACCCAGGAAAGTGACCCGGAATTTTTCCATGGGCTTTCTGAAGAGCAGCATCCCGATTTCCTTTGGATTGGCTGCTCGGACAGCCGTGTGCCGGCGAATCAAATCGTGGAGCTCGCTCCCGGAGAAGTCTTCGTGCACCGCAATATTGCCAACGTGGTGGACCCGGACGACCTCAACTGCGGTGCCGTCATTCAGTATGCGATCGACCACCTGAAAGTGGAACACGTGCTGGTGGTCGGGCACTATGGCTGCGGCGGCGTGAAGGCGTCGCTATGCAACACATCGCTCGGGTTGGCCGATCAGTGGCTGGAGCGCGTCGACCGTGTGAAAGAGAAACACTTCGAGTGTCTTCGTGTCCTGCCCGACGAGAAGTCACAGCACGATCGCTTGTGCGAACTCAACGTGATCGAACAGGTGCGCAACCTGTGCTCCACACCGGTTGTGCAAGCCGCCTGGGCACGAAACCAAGTCGTGATGGTGCACGGTTGCATCTACGGCTTGGAGGACGGCTTGATCCGCGACCTTGGGGTGAGTTGCAGGGCGCCTGAGGAGGTTGAGCCGCATTGCGCGGCCGCCATTGCTCACTTGATGGAGGCAACGGGTTCGGGCGCGTCGTCCAAGTAGACGTATTTGTAGCGACGCTTGTCGAGCGGACCGGGATTCCAACCCCGCACCCGCGGATCGATCAGGTAACTGTTGGTATAGTGGTAGATTGGCGCGACGACGGCGTCTTCCATCAACATCGTGTCCAGCTGCTGCAGTATGGCGAGTCGCTTGGTGGGATCCCCCTCCCGAAGAGAGGCCGCATGCAGCTCATCGTATGCCATGCTGCTCCAGCCCGTGCGGTTGTTGGGATTTCCGGAGGTGAAGATTTCGAGAAACTGGTTGGCGTCGTCGTAGACAGCTACCCAACCCGACCGCGCGAGGGCGTAATCCTTGTTGTCCAGCGTATCGAGGAAGACCTTCCACTCTTGGTTGTAGAGTTGGAGATCGATGCCGAGCCCCACTTTCCACATCTGCTGCAATGCCTCCGCGATCGTGCGATGGCTCTCCGAGGTGTTATAGAGAATTTCCACCACCGGAAATCCCACGCCACCCGGATAACCCGCCTCAGCCAACAACTTTCGCGCTTCGTCCAAATCGAAATCCACTCGCACCGCTGGTTCGAACCCGCCCGCGCCCGGCGGGGAAAAGCTGCCTGCCACGGCTTGGTCCGCCTGGGTGATGCGTTGCACAATCGCTTCCCGGTCAATGGCGAGAGAAAGCGCTCGGCGCACCCTTGCATCATCAAACGGCGGACGGGTGACGTTGAATCGATAAAAATATGTGCCGAGTTGCGGATCGATGCGCAGGGGGGAATTGGGTTGTTCGCGATAGCCTTGCAGCTTAGTCAACGGCACGGTGTTGGTGATGTGCAGCTGGCCACTGCGAAACATCCGCTCCTCGGTATCCAAGCTCTCAACGGGAAAGAAATGGATGGCTTTCAGCCGCACCGTTTCGGCGTCCCAGTAGGATTTGTTGCGTTCGACCACAAGCACTCGGTTGGGCTCCCAACGCGTCATCACAAAAGGACCACTGCTCACAAGATTGCCTTCGCGTGTCCACCGCGCCCCTCGTCGTCGCACTCCGTCGTGAGCCTCGACCACATGCATCGGCAGAGGCCGCCAACAGGGGTAGGTGAGCAAAGAGAGGAAATAAGGCACCGGGTGGGCGAGCCGGATCTGCAGCGTGCGATCATCCAGTGCCGAAACGCCTACCGTGCCGAAGTCAGTTTCGGTTCCGGCGTTGTAGGCTGCCGCTTCCTCCAAAATTAGAAACAGGTAGGCGTAGTCCCCGGCGAGCAGGGGATTGAGAGTGCGCTCGTAAGAACGAACAAAGTCGCTGGCCGTGAGGGGAACGCCATCCGACCACTTTAAACCGGAACGCAGATGGAACGTGTAGGTTTGTCGGTCTTCCGAGATCGTCCAGCGCTCCGCAAGCGCCGGTAAAATCTCCCGGTTATCGGGGTCCTGATCGACCAGCCCCGCAAACAGCGCATCCATGACATGAAACTCTGGAACGCCGGTTACAGTATGGGGATCAAGGTCAGGCACCTCGGCACCATTGTTGATGATTAGCACGCCTTCGCGAACACCCCGATCCGTTGGCCGCTCTTGTCGAGCGCAACCACCGAGCAGCGCCCACGCGACAACCAGGAGCACCATCATGAAATGCTTCGAGATCTCACCGGGGTGCCTGGAGGAAGTCATTCGGTAACCCTGAAAGCTATCGTCCCGGGCAGCAACGCCGTTAGACAACTACAACGGTTGAGAATGCGCTTTGACGCCGCAATCGAACCGTGAACGCTCACGGTTCCAAAACTTGATGCGACTCTGGCACACGAAAACCGTTTGGGAAAAACTGGCCCGCCGGGATCCCTATTGGGCGGTCCTGACGGATCCCTCCAAGGCGGACAACCAATGGAAGATCGACGAATTCTTCGCCACCGGTCGCGCTGACGTCGACGTCGACATCGCCTATATTCGATCAAAAGTCGAACTGCCGGAAAACGGCCGTGTGCTGGACTTTGGCTGTGGAGTGGGCCGTCTTACCCAGGCACTGGCGGGGCATTTCACCAACGTGCACGGGGTGGATGTCGCGGAGCCCATGATCGAGCTGGCTCGGACGCACAATCAGCACGGAGATCGGGTGAGCTATCATCACAACCCTGTCAGCGACCTACGGCTGTTCCCGGATGACCATTTTGATCTGATCTACAGCGTGATAACGCTTCAGCACATCCCGCCCAGTCTCATTCGGGGTTACTTGAGGGAGTTCTGCCGCATTTGTCGCCCGGGAGGGGCGATTTACTTTCAACTCCCCAGCACTTCACCGCCCAAGCGTTGGCAATTTTCTTGGTATCCGCCAACAACTTGGATGCGTATCAAGCGATTCATTAGAAGAACCATCACAAATCCGACCAAAATGAGCATGAATTCGCTCAAAAAAGACGAAGTTTTGGCCATTTTCGCCAGAAATCACATTAAAATCCTCGAAATCCGCCCCGATCACTCAGCCCTTCCCCTTGAATCCTGGACCTATCTTTTCCAAAGGGGGTCAGGCTGTGACTTGTGAATTTTTTCGCCTTTTCCACAAATAAGCCCGCACCGAGCCCGGAACACCCATTTTGAGCTCCTGAGCCAACCACTTCACCGACACGCCATACTGTCCCTGTAGCCGTTGAGCAATGTCGACTTTCCAGTCTGCGCCTTTGCGGGCCGACTCCAAATCGGTAAGGGTCTTGCCAACGGCCTTTAGCTCGGCCTCCAATCGGATCGCCCAGCTCGTTTCCAGCATCTCGGGTGTCAACGCGGCCTTTTTGGATCCAATCGAACCTGCGGAATCAGCGGCCTGTTCGGCCAAGGTGTGTTTTTTCCAATCCGACTCGCCAATTGCCCAGCCCGATGTGAGCAAAGCTCGCTCCGAGTCAGCATCGTCACCCACTTTTTCGCGAAGATGTTCACAGTAATCTGACCACCCTTGCTGATCATCCTTCAGTCCGAGCGTTTGCAACCAGCCAAGTGCCGTTAAGCCGTTGAATTTCTGATTCTTGAGAAAATGGCTCAGACTGCTCCAGCGAAACTGAGCCACGTGTTCCACCGGTATCAGGCCCGCTCGCACCGGGTTCAGATGGATATAGTCGTTCACCCGAGCCCATACGAAAGCGTTTTCCAGAAGAATTGCCCGGTAACGCCCTTGGAAAACGTGTCCCTGCTCTTTGTGCAGACGGTTAAATCGCGTCGCGAAAGTGCTCTGCAGCCAGTGCATCCCTGTCACCAAGTTGGGCTCCGGTGTCTGCACCGCCAAATGGAAGTGATTCCTCATCACAACGAACGCACCCAATCGCCATCCATATCGATCCACCGCTTCTTTCATGGTTTCAACAAAAGCGTAGGCTGAACCAGGTTCTCCAAAAACGTCCTGTCGGTAATTGCCGCGATTGATGATGTGATAGATCGCGCCAGGATATTGAATGCGTGGGGAGCGGGGCATGAATCAGATAGAATTGCGGTTGTCAGAATCGCAATATTTAATATATCACAGCCTGACCCCTTTTGAATAAGCCACTCATCGTTTTTGAGGACACTGATCTTCTTTTGCTGAACAAACCTTCAGGCATGCGCACCGAAGGAGGGACACAAGCGAGTCTGGAGAAGTGGGCCTCTGATTATGCAGAAAAAGCGGTTTACTGCTGTCATCGCCTTGATTCGCTCACCTCGGGCCTGGTGCTCTTACGAAAGAATCGGAGATTCACCCGCGAACTCGCACAGGCTTTCGAGGATCACCGGGTAAAGAAGGTCTATTGGGCACTGGTGCAGGGTGAATGGCCGCAATCACTCAATCGGCTGGATGCAAAGCTTAAAACGGCGAACAATGGTATGACACAAGTTTCTTATAATGAGGGAAAAGAGTCACTGACCACCGCACGGCGATTGAGACTAATGAGGGATCGTAGCGTAAGCTGGATCGAACTGACACTGAAAACCGGTCGAACTCACCAAGCTCGAGTGCATTGCGCACATGCTGGATATCCGATCTTGGGCGACTCGGTCTACGGGAAGGCGGCGGCTGGCAGTCCTTTTGGACTCCACGCACGTGAACTTCGGTTTCGACATCCCGCATCGGGTGAATCGTTGCGATTCGTGGCCGATACGCCAGCGGAGTGGCACGAGATCTTGCGGAATTTTGGATCAGATTGATCCAAGAAAATTCACAAATCACGGCCTGACCCCTTTCACTGAAGGAAGGTGGAAAGAGTGGGCCAGTAGGTGATGATGATGACAGCGATGAATTGGAGGCCGAAGTATGGGAGTGAGGCGCGGAGAACTTCGCCCATCGGCTTGTTGAAACGGTAGGAGCTGATGAAGAGGTTCATGCCGACAGGCGGGGTCAGGAAGCCGAGGCCGAGGTTGGCAAGGAAGAGGACACCCAGGTGAACTGGATCGATTCCATATGCCACCCCCAAAGGCACCAGCAGAGGCACCACGATGATGATCGCCGAAAACACGTCCATCATGCAGCCGAGCAGAAGCAGGATCACAATCAGGCAGGCAAGGAACACCCACTTGGACTCCACGTGCCCGGTAACAAAATCCACCAGCAGTTCCGGCACTTGGGCATCGACGAGATAATTGGTCAGTCCTTGGGCGACTCCCAAAATGAGGAGCACGCCACCAATCAGCAGCCCGCATTCGCGCAGCACCGCCAGCAATTTGCCCCACTTCAGATCCCGGTAAATGAAGGTCTCGATGAAGAAGGCGTAGAGCGCGGTCAGGGCGGCGGCTTCCACCGGGGTCGCCAAGCCACTGAAAATCCCGCCAAGGCTGACTACCGGAATCAGCAACTCCCACTTGGCATCCCAGAACGCCGTCCACGCCTCGCCACCATTAAACGACCACCCCTTCTTCGCCTCCTCGGTTGCGCTCGGTCGGAGCCGCGTGCCCCACCAGATTGAAACCACCGCCAACAACAGTCCCGGTCCGATTCCGCCCAGAAACATCGCTTTGATTTCCACCTGAGCGACGATCGCATACAGGATCAGCGGCAGACACGGCGCAAACAACATGCCGATGGAGCCCGACCCGGTCAGCAGACCAATCGCACTTTTTTCATCATAACGGGCCTGCGTCAGAAACGGGACAATCAATCCCCCCAGCGCCAGAATCGTCACTCCGGAAGCTCCCGTCAGCGACGTGAAGAACGCACATGAAGCCACCGTGACGAACGCCGGTCCTGCCTTCAGTTCGCCCGTGAGCGAGCGCAACAACCGGACCATGCGGCGCGAGGTGCCACCCTCCGCCAGAACATACCCTGCCAGGGTGAACAGCGGCAGCGCTGGAATGGTCGGATTGGTAGAGAGGCTGTAGTGCGAGAGCGCCACTGACTCCAACGGATTCCAAGAGCCCCAAAAAAGAAACACCGCCGCTCCTCCCAACAATGTGAAGATCGGCGCCCCCAACACCACGCTGACCCCCACCGCCACCAGCATGACGATGGCGGGGGTCCACGTCTCCGGTTCCGGCGAGATCCGCAGCACGTAGACCACAATCAATGCCGCCAACACCGCCCCCGCGATCCGCAGCCACCACTGCTCGCCGATGTGCCGCACCAGCCGCCACGCCACCAGGCCATAGCCGATCACCAAAACCGACTGCGCCACCCATACCGGCACGCCGTAAGCGATGACGGCGCCACCCTCCTTCTCAAACAGCAGCAACTTCCAACTCGCCCATGCCAACAGCGCCGACACGCCGGCCGCCATGCCCACCCTCACCAACTCGCAGATCCATCCCCATGGCGCCGGCAGCTTGGCAAAACCCTGTGACAGCGTCAGCAACCGCGACTCCCGGGCCGCCACCGCACCACCCAGCATGCTGACCAGCAAGGTGAAGTGCTGCGTAATGGCATTGCTGCCAACCAGCCCTTCGCCAAAAAACGTCCGCATCACCATTTCGGTGATGGGCACAACCATGATGCCAAGCAGCGCCACAGCCAGCAGGCCGTCCTCCAGCCCCACCAGCCCCCGCCGCAGCATCGAACCGCGGCTTTCATCACCCGCGTCAGCCTCCGCCGATTTGGAGGGATCAGGAATCACGCGTTCGGATTAGCCGCCCGATAGGCTTCAAGCAACTGCATGATTTCGTCGAACTCGGCAGCCGGCACAACGCCGCCACGGATCGCCGGGTGCAAGCTCTCGCCAAACGAAATCCACTCCTCGCGATTCTCGCCTTCCGGCTTCACCACCTCGAGTCCGCGCTTCACCATGGCATCGATCGATTCCTGCATCTCCTCGCGGGCCCGGGTGGTCAGCTTCGCACAAGCGGCCGCCGCACTTTCCATGACCACCTGCTTCTGTCCATCGGTCAGACGGTCCCACATCCTGGTGGTCATGACCACGGCACCCGACAGCGGCACCCAGTTGACATCAAGCATATAGGGCGCGGGCTGAAAAAACTGTGCCGCCAGCGCATAAATGGGCGGGGCCGGGGCGATGTTGACCAAACCGGTTTGCAAACTCACCAGCACATCCGTCGGCTCCAGCTCCACCGGCTGCGTCCCGATCGATCGTGCGATCTCCAACGTGCCCGGGCTACCTGGCACCACAAAGACCTTGCCGCCCTTCATGTCGGACGGCCGCTCCAGCCGCTCTTTCGAAAAAATCTGCACCCAACCGGAGTCAAACCAGCCCAGCACCACAAAACCCTTCTCGCGCAACGTCTCCGCATATTGAGGGCCAAGGCGCTCCCGCACATACTCGACTTCATCGTAGGAGCGGTAGGCCACGGGGATGTTTTGAAAACCGCTCACGCGATCCGAGATCTCGGTCAGTCCGCTCGTCGTGAGCAGCCCGGCCTGTAACTGGCCCAGACCCATGCGCCGCACCACATCGCCCTCGCCGCCCATCGTGCCATCGGTGAAGATCGTTAGCCGAATGCCGCCATCCGGCGCCGCTCGCCAAGCCTGCCCCATCTCCTGCAGGATGAGATGAAACGAGGTGCCCTTGGGCGCCAACGTAGCGAGTTTAACGCGAGGCTGCCGGGCGGATGCCGGCACGACCGCAGCCAACACAAAAAGTCCGAGGACCAGTCCGATACGGATGCGCGAGAGGTTCAACATGAGCACGGCTCCACAGGGATCATTCGAGGAACAGATCGTCAACCTGTGCAAGCAGCCATTCGGCCCTTTGTTGGGCGATCAGGATGGCCAGCCGGTTATCCGGGTGCGCATCGGCGTCGACCGCCAGGGCCCGATTGAGCAAAGTTTCAAACTGTCCGCGGTTTTGATCCTGCACGCTGATCGCCTCGGCGAGATTGACGTGGGCGCTGGCGCTGGCCCCTCCCGATATCCGCACCGCCGCATCGTAGTGCTCCAAAATCTCCGCCTTGGTTGTCTCCCAGTCGCCCATGCTGGACCCCTTCAAGGTGATCAAAAGCTCGTGCACCGCACCCCAACTCCAATCCCAATCAAGCGCAACCGCCCGTTCGGCCAACGCCTCCACGGCCGGCAGCCGCGCCAGCATCTCCGGATCGGTACGGCTCAGCGAGATGGCGGAGCCCAGCCCCGCCGCCGTCCAATAAGCCAGCTCGACATCGTCCTTGCCCAGTTGGGCAGCCGCTGCCTCCGGATCTGTGGCCAACGTCGTTCCAAAACCCGGATAACGCACCTCCAGTCCGCGCAGGCCATAGTCGTAGGCACGCAGGTAAAAAGCGGTGGCTCTTTTGTATTCGGCCTGGGCGGCAAAAAAGTCGTCGAGTTCAATGAAATCCGCCGGTTGCTCGACCCAGCCCTTGGCGTATTGCGTAAACCCAGCCGAAGCCGCGACCAACAGGTCCGGATTGTCCGGCTGCGCGGCCAGCAGCGATTCGACCAGCTTCAACGAGAACGGAATCGCCTCGCCCGCGAAGGTGATATCCGCCTCCTGCGCAAACGCACTGCCGGACCCTTCCGCCAGCGAGGACGCAATCTCCTTGATCGCAAAGTCCTTCACCGAGCAGCCAGCGAACAGGGCAAAAATCGGTGCCAGCGCGAGCAATCGCCACCGGGAAAACAGGAAGCAGTTCGAAAAACAATCCGTCACAGGCTGTCCAACGTGAGCACAAACGCCGCCCGGTCAAAGACCGTTATTTCACGAATCTGCGACAACACAATTAGCGTGGAGCTCCTAGGGAACGGCTAGCCGTGACGGTAAAGAGCGACTCAGTCATCAAAATTGAAGCACAGACCCCTTCGTATCCGGAATTCAAACAACATGACTTTTCGCACACTTGTTTGAAACGACAGTCAAAAACGGTCAGAAGGGCTACTTGCTTATTTCACCCACTGACCGTCATGCAGGTACAGGTAGCGGTCGCTACGAGCTTGTTGCGGGCGTCATGGATTTCGCAGTCGAGGAAACCGATGCGCAGGCCGCGTTGGACCAGTCGAGCCTTGGCCACGATGCGGCCGACCTTGACCGGGCGCATGAAGTTTACCTTCAGCTCGATGGTGGAGAAGTCCTCCTCCTCTAGCAGCAGCCGGCCGTAAGCCGTGCCCATGGCGGCATCGGCCAAAGCACTGATCACCCCACCGTGCACGCGGCCCATGGGATTGGCGTGCTTCTCCCCTGCCTCGAGCACGACCAGCGTGACACCGTCGCCCGCGTCCTCTGCCACCTCGAAACCAATCAGGCGGGAAATGGGCGCCTCGTGAAAGCGATCAGGCGTGGAGCGGAACTGGGTTTCCATCCGTCAACGGGTGTGAGATCGGCAGGAGCGCAAGCGAGGGTCGGAATTGAGGAAATACTGACCCAGGATCATCAGCCTGTTGATTTGCTAACCACAAAGAACACGGAGGACTCGAAGATCGAAGAGATTAAAGCAGAGTGAAACCAAGCTGCTGATTTCGAAGGACCGCCGATTACGCTGCATGGCGCAGAAAGCTCGGATGAAACACCTCTCTCATCCTGCCTCAGATGGGTAACTACCTTCGCGATCCTCGTGTCCTTTGTGGTTAAAGAGACTCGGCGCAGCGGAGCGTGGAAAGCAGTAAGCCGGCCTACTCTGTTTTGGAGCGTGGCAGGAGCAGGTTGAGCAGGATGCCGACGATGGCCCCCAGGCCGATGCCACTGAAAGCGACGCCGCCAACTTGCACGGTCATGCCGCCAATGGCGAAGACCAAAATGATCGCCACCACAATCAGGTTGCGGGGTTGGCTCAGGTCCACCTTGGCGTAGATGAGCGTCTGCATGCCAATCGCGGCAATCGAGCCAAACAACAGCACCAGGATACCCCCCATCACAGGCACCGGGATCGTCGCCAACAGGGCGCCGAGTTTGCCGCTGAACGCCAGCACGATGGCGAAGATCGCCGCCCAGGTCATGATCGCCGGATTGTAGGCCTTGGTAATGGCCACCGCCCCGGTGACTTCCGAATAAGTCGTATTGGGTGGGCCTCCGACCATGCTGGCCAGTGACGTGGCGAGACCGTCGCCCAGGAGTGTTTTTTTCAGGCCAGGTTTTTCCAGGTAATCGCGCCCGGTCGTCCGCCCGATGGCCAGGATGTCACCGATGTGCTCCACCGCCGGGGCAATGGCGACCGGCAGGATAAAAATGATGGCTTCCCAATTGAGCGAGGGAGTCACGAACTTAGGCATCGCCACCCAATTCGCCGACCGGATGGCGGAAAAATCCACCAACCCCAGCGCAAGCGCCAAGAGGTAACCCACAAATATCCCGGCGAGAATCGAAAGGAGCTTCAGGGTGCGGCGGCCCTTGAACATCACGATGATGGTTGTCACCAGGGCTGCACCGGAGACGAACAATGCCTGCCCCAGCGGCACCAACTGCGTGCCGCCGTCACCGGTCTTGCCCATGGCCATGTTGACCCCCACCGGCGCCAACAGCAGGCCAATGGTCATGATGACCGGTCCCACCACGATTGGCGGCAGGGCATGGTGCAGAAACCCCGAGCCAAACCGGCTGACCAAGAGACTCAGCACGACGTAGAGCAGCCCTGCCGCCACCAGTCCCGACATCGTGCCCGCCACGCCCCACGTCTGCACGCCATGGATAATGGGAGCGATGAAAGCGAAGGACGACGCCAGGAACACCGGCGGCACCCGTTCACGGGTGATCAATTGAAACAACAACGTGCCCGCGCCCGCCGTAAACAACGCGACACTCGGATCCAGCCCGGTGAGAATGGGCACCAGCACCAGCGCCCCGAAAGCCACAAACAGAAACTGCAATCCCAGCAACACATCCCGCCGGCGAAAGCGGTAGTCGGGGGCAGAGGTAGAGGAGGGCTCGGCGGCGGGCATCAGCTCACCGTTGAGACAGCAGGCGCCACGCCACAAGCCTGGCGGTCGTAAATCACCTGCAGGCCGTTCGAATTAATTACCCACTAAAGGCACGAAGGCTGGGTGAGAAAACCGCAGGTTACGCCGATTGGCGCAGAGGGGGTAATCAGTCAGCAGGAGGGAGCCCGTCAGCACGCTGGTTTTAACACGAAGATAGCGAAGAGCGGTGGAGGTGAATACCAGCAAAGTGAAACTAGTTTCACTTTGCCATGAGGCAGTAGAGGAAGGGCCGCGGATTACGCGGATTGGCGCAGAATACCTACTCCAACTCTTGGTCCTTCGCGGTCTTCGTGTTTCAAAAAGCAGTGGAGTGGAACGCGGAGATTACCGACCAGCAGGATGAAAACAGCGTGCACGCCCTACCTAGTCAGCCTGAAGACGAGGCTAACGGCGGTCGTCAATCTTCGCCGCGGATCAACTTGTCGCGCATCACCCGGTGGTCGATCAGGATGATATCGTTCTCCTCAATGAGCTTTTTGGTCTCTTCGTCCATCGCCCAGTCATAGTCGATCTGACGCCACCGCGCCCCCCACAGCGGATGATCCACCATGATGGCCTGGTCCTCCATTTTGTCGAAGCCGAGATGCAGCACGAGCATGTGTAGTCCGGGGCCAAGATTCCGCAGCACGTTGTCGTAATACTCTTTCATGCCGTCCGGATACGTCTCGGTCGGCGCACCATCGATGGAGTTCAAATTGGCAGGATACTCGCGAAAGAGCGCTGCGGCCTCCTCGCTGAAATCCCGCTCGTCAGCGTAGTGCTCGTGCACGCGGATGGGCAGGCCGTAGTCGTTGCCCACGCGCAGATACATCTCGGCAATCTCGGGCGTGGAGAGCAGGGAACCCATGTGGCCGTCAAGGTGGGTGACGTCGACGCCCAGCTTAAGCGCCAGATCGATTTGTGCCCGGATCTCAGCCTCGACTTCGGCCACGTCCGCGACCTCCGCAAACGCCGGCACGCTGGCGTGGAAGTAACCCTCGGAAGTCACGAGGCTGGGCACGGTGTCAGCCCCCAGCAGCGGCCCCCATTTGTAGTCGCGCCACTCCGACGTGAGTGTCAGGTGCACACCGATATCGAGCTCGGGATTTTCCTTCGACATACGGACCGCTTCGCGCATCCACGGTGTCGGCATCATGATACTGGCGGAAGTGACGACACCCTTCTTCATGCCTTCGAAGGTGGACACGTTTTTCGAGTGCGACATGCCCAGGTCATCGGCATGGATGATAAGGAGTTTTGCATCGGCCGGATAACCGAGTTTTTCCTGCACGGTCGGGTGGTCGTGACCGCCAGGGTGGGCAAACGTGGAAAGCGAAAAAAGCATGGCGGCGAGAGCGCCAAAGGTGGGGCGGAGGTAGGACATGCCTCATGCTGCACGGCATCCGCTCCGACGAGGACTCCTTTCCCACGTGACGTTAAACTCTTTTTCTTGGCGCAGGACCTGCAGTCCTGTTGCGCCCGAAGCCATGACAAAAGAACCAGAGATCCGTGTTGATGACCTGAGCGGTGCGACCATCCGCGCCCTGTTGACCGAGCACTTGGAGGAGATGCAGCACATCTCTCCGCCCGAAAGTGTACACGCGCTCGACCTGGCCGGGCTGCAGGCGCCCAACGTGACGTTCTGGAGCGCCCGGCATGGGGAGATCCTGCTTGGCTGTGGTGCGTTGAAGGAAATCGATTCAACTCACGGTGAAATCAAATCGATGCGGACCACAACCGCGAGTCGTCGCACCGGAGTCGGCCGCGCACTGCTGCACCACGTGTTGGCGGAAGCACGGAGACGGGGTTACACACGCTTGAGCTTGGAAACGGGTTCCCAGTCCGAGTTCGCGCCTGCTCGCACACTCTACGCCAATGCAGGTTTCGCCGAGTGCGGCCCCTTCGCCGACTACGTCGAGGATCCCAACAGCGTGTTCATGACCCGGGAGCTGTAGCTCGGCTTCAGGCCTCAGTGCTCGTCACCGTCGAGGTCCCCGGGTTTGAGCAGGTGGGCAAAGGTCTGCTTGCTGGACGACTTCATGTAAGCCTCCTTGGCCGTGATGGAGCCATCCTTCACACGGTCCATCAGGCTCCAGTCCATGGTGGTCATGCCCTCGTTCTTGCCGCTCTCGATGATGGCCCGGATATTGGAAATCTGGCCACTGCGAATCGTATTCGGCAGCGCCTCGTGGCGCAGCAGAATTTCGTGCACGGCCACGCGACCCTTGGGCTGGCGCTTGCAGAGGAGCTGGGCCACCACGCCGGACAGGCAACCGGCCAACATCACGCGTACCTGATTCTGCTCCTCCGCGGGAAACGTGTTGATGATGCGGTCGACGGTTTTCGGGGCATTGTTGGTATGCAGGGTGCCGAAAACCAACATGCCCATGGAAGCGCAGCCCAGGGCGAGCTTGATGGTCTCGAGTTCACGCATTTCGCCCAGCAGCAGGATGTCGGGGTCGTGGCGCATCGCGCCTTTGAGGGCGTCCTCAAACGAGAGCGTGTGTTCGCCCACCTCGCGGTGCACAATGACCGATTTCTTGTTCGGATGCACGAACTCGATGGGATCCTCGATGGTGATGATATGCCGGGCCAGGTTGTCGTTAATGTAGTCGATCATCGCCGCCAGTGTAGTGGATTTACCACTACCGGTCGGCCCGGTCACCACCACCAGCCCCTCGGTCATGTGGCAGAATTTTTTCAGCACCTCCGGCAGCTTGAGAAAATCGAAGGACAGGATCTCAGCCGGAATCTGCCGAAAGATGCCCGCCTGCCCCCAGTGGTTGTAGAGGTAGTTGCCGCGAAACCGCGCCACCCCCGGAATCTCATGGGCGAGGTCGAGGTCCTTCTTTTCGAGGAACTCCTCCCAGCGGGCCGGCGGACAGATTTCCTTGAGATATTCCTCCATTTGCGGCGCGGTCACGATGCCGTCCTCGATGGGAATGACATTGCCGGAAATCCGGGCCTTGGGCGGAAGCCCAACATTGAGGTGCAGGTCGGACCCACCTTTCTCCAGCATGAGTTCCAGAAGTCGGTCAATGGCAGCCATCGTAAAATCGCGGTTGGGTTATGGCAGGAGCGGGGTCAGCCGGTGATCTGAGCGAGGGTTTGTTTGGTCGTCACGTTCTGACGGGCGGTTTCAGCGGTGATTTTGCCCGACCGCCAGAGCTCCATGACCGAGTTTTCCATCAGGCACATGCCGTCTTTGACCCCGGTCTCAATCACGTTGCGCAGGCCCTGCATCTTGCCTTCGCGGATCAGGGCGGCGACCGCGGGATTGGACGTGAGGATTTCGCAGGCCAGCACCAGCCCCCCTCCCTTGGCCGGCAGCAGGCGTTGGCAGAGGATGCCCCGCAGGCTTTCGGAAACGGAGGTGCGAATCTGGGTCTGCTGCGCCGGCGGGAACACGTCCAACAACCGGTTCAACGTCGTCGCCGCATCACTGGTATGCATGGTGCCAATGACCAGGTGACCGGTCTCCGAGGCACTGATCGCCATCTCGATGGTCTCAAGGTCGCGAAGTTCGCCGATCGCCATAATGTCGGGATCCTCGCGCAAGGCACCCTTGAGCGCGGAATGAAACGACTGGGTATGCTCGCCCACCTGCCGCTGGGTGACGTTGCAGCCAATGGACTCCTGCACGATCTCAACCGGGTCTTCGACCGTGATGATGTGGTCCTTGCGGTTCTTGTTCAGTTCGTTGACCAGTGCCGCCAACGTAGTCGTTTTGCCGGCTCCCACCGGTCCGGTCACCAGCATCAGGCCATTGTGGTAGGACAGAATCTTCTTGATCGTATCTACATTTCGGATACCAAGTTTGTCGATCTCGGGAACCTCGGCGGCGACCATGCGGTAAGAGCCGGACGGACCGTCCTTTTGAAACATCAGGTTCACCCGGTAACGATGAGTCGCATCGAGGGCCAACGCGTAGTCGTAGTCTTTGCGCTCCAGGTAAATTTTGGCCTGGTGGGGAGCGAGCAGCACTGTGTTCACCCGCATGGCCTCCTCCTCGGTGAGGATATGTTCGCTGATGGGAGCCAGGGCACGCTGCTTGCGCACAAACGGAGCCGCCCCCGCCGCCATGTGCAGATCGCTGACCCCATCTTCACCGCACAATACGAGCAGGCCACGCAAGGCCGCGGCCAAGTCTTCATCGCTCATGGAACTCACCTTCGCGAAGTCCAGCTCACCGGCCTCAACCGGGCTTGAGCTCGCGGCGACGCCCACGCTGGCTGGCTTCGGGGCAGGCTCATCGATAATGACTGCCGGCACCGGTTCAGCTTCCGGGGTGGGTTTAATCGCCGCCTCCGCCTTGGCCGGCGCATCGCCGAAGGGATCAATCGGGGGTGGTCCCTCGGCTCCGTTGGCCTGGGCCCTACCGGCCACCTTCTCAAGGTCACCCAGTTGCTCATCGTCGACATGACCATCATCGATCAGCTGCTGCGCAAAGGTCAGCAAATCGGCATCGTCGCCAACGGCGGTTCGCACGGATCTGGCGTGATCGAGGGTGAAAAGGCCTTGGGCAGTGCCAAGCTGAACCAACCAAAGAATTCCAGCATCCATAAGCGGTTATTAGAAGCACTCAAACGCTGGGCCAGTCGCCGGGGAGTGCCAAGCGTTTAGCCAGAAAAGCGATTCGTTACGGTTGAATTATATCGTCCAGGTTACCGACTTCGAACTCCGGATGATGGCCAACGGTCAGTCGTCGCAGCCGCAGTCCCAGGGGTCGGGCATCGTCCCAAAGTCCGACTTCCCGCGGGCTCACGGCCCCTGCGGTATTGCGAAGGGAAAACTGAATGGGCTCGTCGGTTGATCCCACCAACAGGCTAACCTTTAAATCTCCCGCCTCGGGCATGACGAATTCTCTCGTCCATGAGCCAATTTCGATGACCACGTTACCACCGCTGACAGGGTCAAACTGCGATTCAATCCAAACGTTCATACTCGCCAGAAAGTTCAGCTCCAACTCTCCGGTGAGCTTTTCCGCCGTCCAACCAAACTCGCCGCTGTTCTCCCAACCATAAAACCCATCTTTGATAACCAACCGGTGATTACGCACCCAGGCCGATTCCGTCCACTGCCAGGAAGGAAACGCATGGCCGTGGTCTATAACAGGTGTTCGCAAGTTGGCGGATCCTTGGACCCGCAGTCGCTGATCGCCTGACAGAGGGAAAATCGACAACCCTTCCTCCAATTCAGCCATGTCGACGGGAGCGCTCCGGCCATTCAAGTTGAGGACTATGCTGCTCGCATCATCTCCGCCTGAACGCCCCTGCAGTCCGATTGTCTCGCCATATCGCACCCGCAAGATTGCCCGCGCGCCTTCCTCGGCGGAACGCCAATTGCCACCCCGAAACGGGCTTGCCCAATACACCGACTGATCGCGCCACCAGGACAGCCAATCCAGCGAATCGGCCGGATAGGCCGCAAACGAAAGACCACGCTCACGCATCATCGCCAGCCGCTCATCCATGTCCATGGTTTCGGTGTGGGGAAACACCCCGTCCGGGACCGCGGTCTCAGCGGCGCGCCAGTCTCCGGTTTCCTGCCAGACAGCGATCCACGCCAGTTTTCGCGCCTCAAACGACCGCAGGTTAATCAAGTCCCCATTGCGCATGCCCACCGTGCCGAGCCAGTCTTTCTCCGGTCGCTCCAACATGTGGACCAAGGGGCCCAAGGCAGCCAGCCAACCCATGATCAAGATCGCCCAACAGCCCACGTTTTCCCATCGCCCCCACGGCAAAAAGGAAGCCCCCAACCAAACCAACAGAACCAAGGTCATGTAGCGGGAGGCCGTGGCTGCTTCCGGCTCCAGGTGGACCCGTCCAAACATGGTGAAACCGATGTAGAGCCAGCCCATCACCGTGAGCAAAAATGCCACCATCGCCCGCCGATCCGCCGGTCGTTTTCTCGCCGACCAAGCGGCCCAGATCATCGCTCCCAACAACGCGACTGCAACAACTCCCCCCGTGGCCAGAGCGAGACCACTGGCGGTCTGCCAACCCAAGCGCGCCGCGAACATCGAAGCGACGAACTCCGGATAGTCGGACAACGGCCAGTGCACCAAACCAAAACCATCACTGGCCGCACTGAACCGGTAATCCACCCCGAACCCCACCAACCCCGCGGCAAGCAGTCCCAACCCCGCCGCCGCCGCCCATTTGGTCGGCCGATCCTCCTGGCGCGTCGCCACCCACCAGAACCCCACCGCCAGGGCCATCGCCCCAAACAGGCCGAAGCCTGTGAACCACATGACCCCGCCCAGGCTGCCGATGCCCAGAGCTCGAGTGAACGACCATTGTTCCGGCCACAGATTCGCCACCGCCATCACCAATACGAGGGGCATCACGCTGTGTGAAAGGTTGGGCACCAGGATGACCGACTCGTACTGCAACAAGCCGAGCATCGCGACCGGGATCCACATATCCGACAATTGGATACGCCCGAGCAGACGATGGCGCAGACGCAGCATCAATCCCACCGCCACCACCAGCCAAAAGACAATCCACAGGCTTTCGACCCGCGAGTCCCACGCAATCGCGTCTACAAACCACGCGGTCAGGAGGAAGCCCAACCCCTGCCGGTGCGGGCCGTGCTGCCAGCTGAAAATCGTCCACCAATCCGCATCCTCGAACAAGGGGGTGTAGAAACTCCATTGGTCGAAGAACAGTCCGTTGACCTGAAATCGCGCCACCGCCGCGATCCAGTTAAAACAGAGCAGCATCAGCAGCCCAACCAACACCCACTTCACGCCCCGGGACGTTCGGGCCGACAAATCGCTGCCAGCCACATTCGTCTGAGTCATCACGGTCTCGGCGGAGTCAGGGCGCATGGGAAATGTCGAGAACAGGGAACGCCGCCTCGGCGGCAAATTCAATTGTGGTCAAACGCAACGCCAGTTGCCGCCCGTCCCCCGATTCCCCGCGGTCCCGGGGGCTGGCGGCCCCGGCCGGATTGATCAACCGCACTTGGTGCTTTTGTGCACCCGGCAGAGGAACGGAAAACCGCAGTCCACCCTCCGTCCACGGCACGGTGATCCGTTGTCCGTTCCATTCCAACTCCACCGGCCCTTCACTCACCGGCTCATAGCGGGATTCGATGGCAATGTTCCAGAATCGGTCCAACCGCGCCCGCGAATCCAAAACCACCTCCCGCTTCGACCACACAAACGCACCACCGGACTCGTGTTCCCAGTTCCATAGTCCCTCGATCGCCGAATGCTCGGAGTCATCCCAGAGACCCGAACCATCCGCCCCCCACCACCGAACGGGAAAGTTCGGTTCGGTGGAGACATACGGATCCTCGATCACGAAGGAAACGGGAGTAAGGTTTTCCGGGGGAGCCATCGGGACCGTTCCATCCAGACTGATGAGGGTCAGCAATTCGGGTGTATCGATCAGCGGGATCGAAACGCCGGAAACGATTTCATTGTGAGTCAAGATGGCGGAACGGCCATCCCACCGAACCTCGATGGAGGGGGCTTCGCCCAACTCCGGTTTCGCCCATAAGGCCTTTAGATTAAGGAACCCGGGTGCCAGCCCATCGACCAGCCAGTCCGCCCGGTCACCCATCCACTGGCGCCCCTCGCCCCCCCAACCCACGAACCGCTGCACTCCCAGCGGACTCCACCACGGCAACCAGGCCCCCCGCTCATCGTGATCGACCCAAAACGACAGTTCGCGCTGCCGAAGGAACTCGATCTTTTCGCCAATCCGGACGGGGCCAGCCAGGCGATGCAACCCCGGCGGCACCTGCTGCGTCGCCGCCTCCCAGTCATGACCGGACTTCTCCCAGATCTGGAGCCAATGGATTTTGTGACCCTGCGATTGATGCACTGCGACCCGCGTGGCCGACCCCATGCCGAGGGTGCCCGGCCAATCCCGATATTCCCGATCCGGCAGGTCGGCCCACGGCAACAACGCCATGATCCAACCCAACCCGGCAGCGCCCCAGATCCATCCACGATTTTCCCGCGCGACTGACCAAGCCAGGAGACCCAACCAAAATGAAACCAGCAGCGGGGTATACCGCGGCACCTCCGCCGCCACCATCCCGAGGTGCACCCGTCCCGCCGCCGCGAAAAACGCAAATCCCAATCCTGTCGTAAGCAAAAGAGTGGCCGCCACGTCGCCGGCCCGCGGTTGACTCTCCCCCGCCACCCGACGCGTTGTGTCCGCCCACACCAAAAGCCCGGCAATCAGCATGACCGCGCCCCATCCGTAAACCCACGGCGACTGGCCCGTCAGCTCCATGCGGGAGGCCAACATCACCATGACAAACTTCGGATAATCCCACAGCGGCCAGTGCGGAAACGTGACGCCCTCGCTGGACGGATTGAGTTCGTAACCCTGCAGAAAAACAACCAGCGCCAATGCCAGCAGTCCCATCATCAATAGCATGCCCCACTGGTGATCCCACCGGGTCCGACCCCGTCCCGCCGCTATCAGTCGCAGCACCCCCCACCATAACAACGCGCCCCAGACAAAAATGCCAAACCCGGTAAAGAGCGCAAAGAACCCCACCATTCCCAATCCCCACCAGCCCAGAATCGACGGGGACGCCCTGGCCAGGGTCACAGCCACCGCCAGCAACAACAGTGGAAACGTACTGTGGGAAGCATTGGGGACCAGCAGCACGTTCTCCCACTGGCGCATCCCCAGCGCGGCAAGAGGAATCCAAAGGTCACTCCAGCCCAGTTTGCCCGTGAGGCGATGCTTCCACATCAGCAGGGCCACCGTCGCCGCCACCATCACACTCACAATCCAGAGCGACTCCCAGCGGGTGTCCCAGTCGCACAGTCCCAACACCCACGACGTCAGCACGAAGGCAACCCCTTGGCGGTGCGGGCCGTGCTGCCAGTTGAACAAGCTCCACCAGCCCTGCTCATCGAACATTGGTTCAAGAAAATTCCACTGATCCCAGAACAACAGGTTGACCTGAAACCGCGCGACAGCGACCACCCAATTGAGCGTCAGCAGCCCGACCACCACGACCATGGCCGCAACGACCCATCGACTGGTCTTGATGGAGTCGCCCATGCTCAACGGCGCTTCTTCTTGATGAATTTCTCGAAGGGCTGGGAACCGGGTTTCTTCGGTTTAACCTGCATCGGTTTTTTGGCACCCTTGCGGGCGGCGGCGAGTCGGGCGCCTTCCGCGGGCCGGCTCTGGGCAGATCCGGAAAAGTCGGGCGTGAACACGGGCTCGGACGAACGGGCGATGTGCGCCGGAACCTTTGCGCCACAGGGCGCAATATGCGGCGGTGGAGTCACATCCTCGGTCGGACGCTTTTCATCGAGCAGCCGCTTGGCCAGGCCGCTTAGCCCAAGCCGGTGCATCGACTTGCGCAGACGGGCCTTCATCTCCGGTTTATACCAAAAAAAGAAACTGCGCTGCTCCTGCTTCTCCTTTGGTGAGCGGGCCACGCTGACTTCCTCGCCGTTGTAGGGGTGCTGGCCGGTGGCATAGATCTCGGTGGCCACGGTCATGGGCGTGGGCGTGAAGTCCTGCACCTGCTCAAGGCGGAAACCAAGGTCCTTGGTTTTCAACGCCAGCTCGGCCATGTCTTCGGGACGTGATCCCGGGTGCGAACTGATGAAATACGGCACAACCGGCATCTTCTTCTTGCCGGCCTTCCTCGCCGCCCGGTCGAACTTTTCCTTGAACTTGTAGAACAGGTTGAAGCTGGGTTTGCGCATCACGCGCAGCACATGATCGCTGGTATGCTCGGGGGCGACCTTGATGCGGCCGGGCACGTGATGGGCGGCCAACTCCTCGATGTATTTTTCGTGGCTCGCAATGACCTCCGGCGTGGTGCCCTTGTCATGCAGGAAGAGATCATAGCGGATGCCGCTGGCCACGTAGGCGTGCTTCACCCCGTCAGTCTCGCGCACGGACTTGTAGATGTCGAGGAGCGCGGTGTGGTCGGTGTCGAGGTTGCGGCAGACATCGGGCCAGATGCAGCTCGGACGGATACACTCGTCGCAGATCCACTGCTCCTTGCCCTTCATCTTATACATGTTGCCGGAGGGACCGCCGAGGTCGCTGATGGTGCCGCGGAAATCCGGCATCTGTTTGATCGATTCAACCTCACGCATGATCGAAGCCTTGGACCGGCTCGCCACGAATTTGCCCTGGTGCGCCGAGATCGTGCAGAAACTGCAGCCGCCGAAACATCCCCGGTGCATGTTGATGGAGTGCTTGATCATCTCGTAGGCGGGGATGGGACCACGCTTGCGATACTTCGGGTGCGGCAGCCGTGTATAGGGCAGGTCAAACGCCGCATCGATCTGCTCCTCCGTCATGGTCGGGAACGGCGGGTTCACCACCAGGGTCCGCTCGCCGATCTGCTGAAACAGCCGGCGCGCCTTCACCCGGTTGGATTCGGTTTCGATGTCCTTAAAATTCCTGGAGTAGCGCTCGCGGTCGTCGAGGCACTCCTCGTGGCTGAACAAGGTAAAGTCATCCCACCGCTTGTTCTTCGGCGGCTCCTCGCCTTCCGGCAACAGCACGGCGGTCTGCGGCACGGTCTTGAGGGACGAGAACGGCACTCCCTGCAGCGACAGCCGCACGACTTCCTTGAGCGGCAGTTCGCCCATACCGTAGACAAGCAGGTCGGCTTTGCTGTCGGCGAGAATCGAGGGAAACAATCGATCCGCCCAGTAATCGAAATGCGTCACGCGCCGCAGACTCGCCTCGATCCCCCCGATCATCACCGGCACATCGGGATAGAGTTCCTTAAGAATCTTGGAGTAAACCGTCGTCGCATAGTCAGGCCGAAAACCGTGCGCGCCGCCCGGCGTATAAGCGTCCTCGCTGCGCTGTTTCTTGGCCGCGGTGTAGCGGTTGACCATCGAGTCCATGCAACCGGACGTGACACCAAAAAACAATTTGGGCGGACCCAACTTTTTAAAATCGCGCAGGTCATCGCGCCAATTGGGCTGTGGCACGATGGCCACCTTCAGGCCCTCGGCCTCCAGCATCCGCCCCACGGCCGCCGTGCCAAATGCCGGATGATCCACGTAAGCATCGCCGGAGACAATGATCACATCGGGCTGGTCCCAGCCCCGCCCCTCAACCTCATCCCGGGTAGTCGGCAGCCACCGTTGTGGATCCCACAGTGGCTCCCGGGAATGGACGACGTTGGCTTTGATTTTGGGCACGGACACGTAGCTGCAAACTGGCAACTTCCGCCTGCGCGGGAAAGTCCCATTTCAAACAACGATCCGTCAATCGTACCCAACCATGACTCCGCACCAGGAAGAGTGCGGAGCCAGGTTTTTGTCCACGGTCTGTTCGCGGTTACCTTGGTGGGTAGGCTTTCATGGACCTCCGTGTTGGCAGGTGCGCAATAGGGGGAGACCAGCGTGAGTCGCGCCACTACTTCTTCTTCTGCTGCTTGGCTTGTTTGCGGTAGGCCATCTTCACTGCAGGAGTGAAACGGTGCTCAAGGTCGGGGTAGAGCGCGATGGCGGAAGCGAGCGCGATCTTGAAGTCGGGGTCCGAACCGTGGCGGGCCTGGAGGTAGACCGCGTAGTCATTGAGGTTGTTGAAGGAGAGATCCGACTCTTTTTTGATTTTCTTCATACCACCCATGGCCATGACGGCGGCAGATTCCTTGGCCTTCTTTTTCAGTATACCGCCGGCGAGGCCACCGAAGGGGACTTTGGAAGCGAGGGCGTTGGCCGCCATGCCGCCGGCCTTTTCCCCCACCATCTTGCCGGCCTGGGACTGCATGATCTTTTGCGACCATTCGGTAGGCTCGCCTTCGGCAGTGTAGGGAACCAGGAATTTGCCCTTGTTATCGGGGCGCGGCTTCGGCGCCTTGAGATCAACGGTGAGGGTGTTGAGGGTGTCCATGGCCTGCTGGACCTGGCCAAGAATGATCTGAGCCTTGGTGATCTCTGCCATCACACCGGCGTCGACAGCAGAAGCGGACAGGGGGGCAAAAAATACTCCTATGGCGACAACACCAGTACGGATGCGAAAAAGGAATGTTTTCATGACCAGGATTGAGTCGGGTTTAGTGGAATGGAAACGAGAGCCATTCTAGGAGCCGCACCCTGGTCCGGCCATACGCACAGGTGCGTAGGACAAATCGTCCCGGATTTTCTGCAACTTTTGCTCTGCGCTGGGGGTGCTATAGCCAAGCACCCGATCCTGTCCACCTACCTCCCATGCTCTCAGACCTACGCTTCGCCCTCCGTATGTTGTTCAAACATCAGTGGTTCTCTGTTGCCGTAATCGCTACGATCGCCCTTGGCATCGGCATCAACACCACCGTGTTCACCCTGGTGAATGCCGTGCTGTTCAAGCCGGTGCCCATCCCGGGTGGCGAACGCCTCGTAGCCGTCAGTGGGCAGGACTTGAACTTTCCCGATCAACGGCGGGGCATGTCGTTGCCGGACTTCCGGGACTATCGCGACGCCCAGTCCTCTTTTGCAGCTTTCGAAGCCTGCATCACCAATCAGGCTGTGATCAGCGAACCGGGAATCCCGCCGGATCGCTATGATATGGGGCAGGTGACTCCGGGGATGTTCACCATGTTGGGAACCCAGCCGGTCGCAGGACGCCCCTTTGCCATGGCGGACGGCGAGGCCGGTGCAGAAACGGTGGTCCTGCTTGGACATGATCTCTGGCAGTCGCGCTACGCCGGCTCTGCCGACGTGATTGGCCAGACCATCCGCTTGAACGAGGAACCCGCCACCATCATCGGCGTGATGCCGGAGGGATTCGCTTTCCCCTTCACTCAGGAATTGTGGGTCCCGTTGGTTCCAACTGAGTCACTCGAAAAACGCGACCGGCGTCCCCTGCTGGGTTTCGCGATGTTGAAGGAAGGCACGCCCATTCCGCTGGCCCAACAGGACCTCAGCGTAATCGCCCAGCGCCTCATGCAGGAGTATCCGGACCAGAACAAGGACCGTTCGGCTCAGGTGCAGACCTTCCACTCTGCATTCAACGGCGGGGAAATTCGCATCGTATTCCTCATGATGTTGGGAGCCGTCCTGTTCGTGCTGCTGATCGCCTGTGCCAACATCGCCAATATGCTGCTGGGCCGGGCACTCACCCGCTCGCGCGAAATCTCCATCCGATCCGCCCTCGGGGCATCACGGTCTCAAGTCGTGCGCCAGTTGCTGACGGAAAGTGTCCTCCTTTCGTGTATCGGAGGTCTGGTAGGCTTGGCGCTTTCCGTAATCGGGGTGCATCTGTTCGACCAGGCGACCCAAAATGTGGGCAAACCTTACTGGATCCTTTTCGAAATGGATTGGAGAGCCTTTGCGTATTTTGCTGTCATCTCCGTCTCCAGCGGAATCATCTTTGGGCTGATGCCCGCACTGCGGGCTTCGCGCGTCGATCTCAACAGCGCCTTGAAAGACGGCACCGCCGGCGCCAGCGCGGGCCGGGGTGGATGGATTACCGGCATGTTGGTGGTGCTGCAGTTTGCGCTGACAGTTGTCCTGCTGGCTGGAGCCGGTGTCATGATGCGCAGCTTCTTCGCTGCACAAACCGTCAATCCGCACATCCCGTCCGATCAGATTTTCACGGGACGCATCTTCCCCCCCGAACGGGAGGGCGAACGCTACCATTCCGAGGAAAAGCGCTACCAATTCTACCGTGATCTGCGCGAAACCTTCCTTAACACGCCAGGCGTCGAGGAAGTCGCCCTCGCCTCCCACTTCCCCGGTATGGGCTCCCAGGAGCGCCCCTTTGAAATTCAAGGACGGCCGGTCGAAGATGATGCCAACCTGCCGCAATCGTCCCTGGTGGTCCCCACCCTCGGGTATTTTGAACTGACCAATCTACCCATCCTGCAAGGACGAAGCTTCGAGGAGCGCGATGGCCAGGAGGGTCGCGAAGTCGTGATCGTCAGCCGGGAGTTTGCCGAACGCTACTGGCCCGGGGAGTCCCCAATTGGAGAGTATTTCCGATTCCGCCACGAGGAGGAGCCGGATAAGTGGATGGAAATCATCGGTATCGCCGCGGACTTTGAACATCAGCCGAACGAAACCGACGTGCCCCCGCTGGTGTTCATTCCGCACCAGCAAGAACCGTGGAGTTGGATGGGCTTGATGGTGCGCACCACCGGCGACCCAACTGCCTTCGCCGCCACCGCCCGAAGGATTCTGCAGGACGCCGATCAGGACCTGCCGCTGTTTGAAACCAATACCCTCGAAGGTGCCGTGCTGGAAAACCTGTGGTTCCTCCGAGTCTTCGGCTCCCTGTTCCTTAGTTTTGCCTTGATTGCCCTGCTGATGGCCTCGGTCGGAATCTACGGTGTCGTGGCTCAGAACACCGCTCGTCGCACCCGCGAGATCGGCATTCGCATGGCCCTGGGTGCCACCACAGGCAAGGTCATGAGCCTGGTAGTGGGTCGCGGCATGCGCCAATTGGTGATCGGTATGGTGTTGGGCCTCGGTGGCGCAGCCGCCGCCACCGGGTTGTTGGAGAAGGTGGGATTCCTCGTCGGCATCTCTGCCCACGACCCGTTGACGTTCGTATCCATCACGGCACTACTGGGGGCCATCGGCCTCACCGCCTGCTACCTCCCGGCCCGCCGCGCCGCCAGGGTGAACCCGGTGCGCGCCCTGCACGAGGAATGATCCCGTCTCCCCGTTCAGGCGGGATGCGGACCGCTTGACACAGAGCGCGAAGGATCGGGTCATGAGGCGATGTCGTCCGACTCTCAATTCATGACCCTGGCCCTGGCGGAAGCGCAAAAAGGGTTTGATCAGGGTGGGCTTCCTATCGGAGCCGTGCTGGTGGAGGCGGGCGAGGTGGTCTCGGCCGGGCACAACCAACGAGTCCAGCAAGGCGACCCCATCGCACACGGTGAAATGGACTGCCTGCGGCGAGCGGGTCGGCGCCCATCCTACCGCAACACCACTCTCTACACGACACTGAGTCCCTGCATGATGTGCGCGGGGACCATCGTGCAGTTTAAAATTCCCCGGGTTGTGATCGGGGAAGCCCGAAACTATGCGGGCAACATTGATTTTCTGCGATCTCGGGGCGTTGAAGTGGAACTGCTAAACGATGAGGGATGCATCGAATTGATGTCCCGATTCATTGCTGCATACCCGGAGATCTGGAACGAGGACATCGCGGAGTAGCCCGAAAGAAGGGAGACATCCCCCAAAAAGGCTATACCTCCACCAGGTCCTTCTCCACGCGCAGGTTTTCGATGATGAAGCCCTGGCGGTCAGGGGTGTTCTTGCCCATGTAGAAGTTGAGGAGTTGGTCGGCGTCGCTGAGGTGATTGAGGCTGATGGGTTCCAGCCGCATGCCCATGCCGATGAAGTCCTTGAACTCGGCCGGGCTGACTTCACCCAGTCCTTTAAAACGGGTGATCTCGGCACTCTTGCCGAGCTCTTCCAAGGCGGCCTGTTTCTCGCCCTCGGAGTAGCAGTAGATCGTTTTCTTCTTGGTGCGCACCCGGAAAAGCGGCGTCTCCAACACCGTGAGGTGGCCGTTGGTGATGAGCTCGGGGAAGAACTTCACAAAGAACGAAATCAAGAGCAGGCGAATGTGCATGCCGTCCACGTCGGCATCCGTCGCGATGACCACGTTGTTGTAGCGCAAGCCGTCAATCCCGTCCTCGAGGTTCAACGCACTCTGCAGCAGGTGAAACTCCTCGTTCTCGTAGATGACTTTCTTGGTGAGGCCGAAGGTGTTCAGCGGTTTGCCCTTGAGGGCGAAGACCGCCTGGGTCTGCACGTCGCGGCAGGCCGTCAATGAACCGGCGGCGGAATCGCCCTCCACGATGAACAGGGTGCTCTCCTCCGCACGCTTGTGTTTGGTGTCGAGATGAAGGCGGCAATCACGCAGTTTCTTGTTGTGCAGGTTGGCCTTTTTGGAGCGCTCCTTGGCAAGACTGCGGATGCCGGAGAGTTCCTTCCGCTCACGTTCGCTGGCTTCGATTTTCTTGCGCAGAATGTCCGCCGCCTCGGCGTTGCGGTGCAGCCAGTTGTCGAGGTGCTGCTGCATGAAGCCGGTGACAAACTGCCGAATGGTCGGGCCCTTGGGGCCCATCTCGGTCGAGCCGAGTTTGGTTTTGGTCTGCGACTCAAAGATCGGCTCCTGCACCCGCACGGAAACCGCGGCCACGATCGACTGGCGGATGTCCGCCGCGTCGTATTGCTTGCCAAAAAAGTTGCGCACGGTGGACACAAGCCCTTCCCGAAACGCCGCTTGGTGCGTGCCCCCCATCGTGGTGTGCTGGCCGTTGACGAAGGAGTAGTATTCCTCGCCGTAGTGGCCGCCGTGGGTCAGCGCGACTTCGATGTCCTCCGCCTCCAAGTGCACGATGGGATAGAGTGTTTCACCGGTGAGCTTCTTCTTCAGCAGGTCCGAGAGTCCACCGTCCGATTTGAAGTTCTTGCTGTTGAAATTGAGCGTGAGCCCCCGGTTGAGGTAGGCGTAGTTCCAGAGCATCTCCTCGATGTATTCGCGGCGGAACCCGAAGTTCTTGCCGAAAAGCTCCTCGTCTGGGGTGAACTCAATGTAGGTGCCATTGCGTTCGTCCGACTTGGACACGCGGTGGTCCTTGGTGATCGCCCCCCGCTCGAATTCGACCAGCTTGCACTTGCCGTCGCGCACCGCCTGCGCGCGGTAGGACAGGGAGAGGGCGTTGACCGCCTTTTGTCCCACGCCATTGAGGCCGACAGATTTCTGGAAAGTCTCACTGTCGTATTTGGCCCCGGTGTTGATGATCGAGACGCAGTCGATGAGTTTGCCCAACGGAATGCCGCGGCCGTAGTCGCGCACACACAGCGTGCGCTCGGCGAGGTGGATTTCGATGCGCTTGCCAAAACCCATGGTAAACTCGTCGATGCAGTTGTCGATGGTCTCCTTGAGCAGCACGTAAATGCCGTCCTCCGCATGGGCACCGTTGCCGAGCCTGCCGATATACATGCCCGGGCGAAGGCGGATGTGCTCCAGAGCGGAAAGGGTTTTGATCGAATCCTCGGTGTAGTTGTGTTTGGCGGCCATTTATGATGCAGATCGAAAGCGTGGTTCCACGCTCCCCAAACGGTGCGCGGCCTTTCAAGCGCAAAGCCCTTCCAACGCAAAATTCACGACCATGCCTGCCATCACCGCCCTGCCCTTTTTTGTTTATCCCGTCACCGAAATGGCCCGCGCCAAAGCGTTTTATGGCAACGTGCTTGGGCTCACCGAGATTGCCAACTGGGAAGACCAGTGGGTCGAATTCGGAATCGGCCCGGACGATGCCGGCCCCGCCCTGGCAGTCTCGACAATGATGTCCGACGACAAGCCCATCGCCGCCGGCGGGGCGGTCGCACTGGAAACCCCTGACTTCGACGAAATGGTCGCCCGACTCAAGGATCACGGGGTCACCTTCGCGCTCGAACCGATGGAAACATCGGTCTGCCACTTCGCTCGTTTTCAGGATCCGGACGGCAACAACGTCATCCTGCACCGCAAACACGAGTGATCATTCCACCAGAATGCGACGGTAGCGGACGGTGACGATGGCCTGCCCCTGTCGGGCATTAAAACTCCGGGGCCGGTCCGACCCGTCCACGGCATAACAAAGCTGCAACAGGTCGCCCTTCACACGCGCCAAGGCATGAATGGTGTTGCCGGCATGGGCGCCCGAGGTGCCTTTCAGGTCAACCGTTTGGAACTCGCCGGCTTCGCCCCAATGCAATTCGCCTCCGTCCACCCCCGTGGGCGACGTGACCTCGTAGGTGTCACCCGTAATCATCAACGTCGTATCAGGGAGCGGGATCGTCTCCGTGCCCAGCTTGCCACTCACGGCTTTCCAAGTGCCATCGAACATGACGTCCACTGAGGGCACTCCGGCCGCACGATTCAAGAACAGCAACGACTTCTACCCGAATCTTGCCCGTAACTGAATTCTCCCAATATTGGCCGCATGACGATCCGGCTAAGACCTCTTCTTATCGGCGTGGTGGGACTCTTTATCTTGGTTGGGATTGCGGCGCTGATTTCGGGCTCCGTGCTCGGCACAGCGGTGACGAGTGGCGTTAATACGCTTGGTCCAAAACTTACCGGCACCACGGTCACACTGGAAAAATCCTTCATCTCCGTGCTTAACGGCCAAGGATCGTTGACCGGATTGACCATCGGTAATCCCGACGGCTGGAGTGACCGGGACCTCGCAAAGCTGGGCAAGGTGCACGTCGACATCGCCCCCATGAGCCTGCTTGGCGAAACCCTGGTGATCGAGGAAGTCGTGATCGAGGCCCCGGAGTTTTCTTACGAGACCAAGCTTGTCACCAGCAACGTGAAGGAGCTGCTCAAGCAGGTCGAACAAGCACTCGGCGCCAGCGGCAAAGACAGCGGAGAAGCACCTCCGGCGGAGGAAACCGCCGAATCCACCCAACGGCTCATCAACTTGCAGCGCTTCGTGCTCCGGGACGGCAAAGTCACGATCGGGGCGGGCCTCTCGGCCGTCACGGTTCCCCTGCCCGATCTCGAATTGAACGACTTGGGCACACCCGAAAAAGGCCTCACCGGCCGCGAAATCGCCCTCGCGGTGACACGCGAGATCACCGCCGACATCGTCGTCGCTGCGACCGGCGCACTCAAGACCATGGGCACAACCTCCGGCGCCAGTGCCGCCGACGGGGTGAAAAAGGTCGGCGAATCAATCAAAGGCCTGTTCGGCGGCGGAGATTGACGCCGGCGGGTCCGCGCCCGTTGTCTCCAGCATGAGCGCTCCCGTCACGGTCACCTATTTCATCGAAGTTCTCTCCTCGTGGTGTCATTGGGCCGAGCCGGCCTGGGTGGAACTGCGGCAACGCTATGCGGGGCGCGTTGATTTTCGCTGGCGGGTCGCACTCATGCGGCCGGAGGATTTTCCCGTTTCCACCGAACAATGCGATTGGTTTTATCGGCGAAGCGGCACTCACGTGAGTTCTCCCTACATGCTCAACTCGGGCTGGTTTGAGGCTGAACGCCAGGGTCACTATGAAGCGCCCAACTGGGTGGCCGAGGCCGGGAGGGAGTTTTTGGGGGAAGAGGACGAACGCATCCGGGTCGCTCTGTCCGTGGCCGCGATGCGGGATGGTCGCCGCATCGGGGACCTTGAAACGGCGGTGGCCATTGCCGCCGAAGCCACCGGAGTCGAGGCTGACGCGCTGCGGAATGCCGCCGGTTCAGCTGCCGTAAAAGCCCGTGTGGCCGCCTCCACCCAGGCCTTTTTCGACCATCAGTTGACCCAGCGGCCCGCGTTCCTGATTGAAAGCACCATCGGTGACAAAGCCGTCTTCACTGGGCTGTGGGTGGCAAACCCACTCGTCGCCGCCATCGATGCCATGCTCGAAGACGTGGCCCGCTATCAGAGTTTCGCGACCCATCACGGCGAAGCCCCCCCCGGTTGAGGGTAATTTGGACCGGTTCGCAGCAAGCGAGTGGATGCGCACCGAAAAGCAGAAAACGCATTTGAATGCCGGCAATCGTTTGCTAGGTTCGCGCCCCTCGAAATCCGGGACAACCCCTCCAGTTCCGATCTGTTTCCAACCTTTAGAAAGACTCCATGACTAACGATCAGCGCTCAGCTTCCACCTTCAGCCCTCGCTGGGGACGTGCCGGCCTTAGTATCGCCGCCCTTTTCTTCGCCTCGCTGGCCCCCACGGCCATCGCCCAGGACGAGGACGAGGAAGAAGCCACTTACACCGCCATCCGGGCCGCCGACAACGATACCTTGACGATCTCGGCCAGTGGTCGGGCCAGCCTGTCACTCACCCGGGCTCCCGCCTCCTCCACCGGAGCAAAACTCCACGTGGTGAACAGCGACAACTACTCGTTGTGGACGGGTGACCTGACCAAACAGGGCAACAATTGGGTGGCCCAAGTGGATCGTGCCGGCGTCCAGGCGATGCTCATCGCCAATGCGATCCAGGCCGAGTTTCCCGATGCCGCTACCGACGACAAGGACCTGCGCATCAGCCTTTTGAGTGCAGACCTCGATGGCCCGCTCGACGCGGCCTATCCTCTCGTCGGTACGGAACCGCTTTTCTACGAAGCACCCGAAACCCCCGATGCCCTTGAGGCCCTGGAGCCCAACGCCGACGCGATTCGCATCTCCAGCTACGCCATGGCCGCCCGTCGCTACGACGAGCAGCTCTCCGCCTATCAGCAACGTTTGTTGGCGGCGAAGTCCAATGCCATCGCTCTCTGGGTTGATCTCAAGACCTCCGGTCGCCTGCCGGCCTGGCCCGCCTCGATCATCAGCGCCCAGGAACGCGCGTTCGCCGCGATCGAGGCTGAGGCCAACGCCATCACCCAGCAGCGCGAAGAGGTTCGGGCAACTGCCCGCGCCGCCGTGGACCAGTGGAACGCCGCCAACAGCGACGCAGAACCGGTTGAGGTTCCCTTCCGCGACATGGGCTGATCCTGACCGGATCGGCCAAACTTTCGCCCCGCCCTCGCTGGCGGGGCTTTTTTATGCCCGGTCGGGCTCTGCCGGCGGCTAAACCAACTGTTCACGCAACGCCTCGATCCCACTCGGCGAGCCCATTACAAGCAGGAGATCTCCCGCATGCAAAAACGTGTCGGGCGACGGGCCGGTGATGCGTTCCTCCCCGCGCTGGATGCCTACGATTGTCACCCCATACTCGGAACGAATTCGCGTCTCCAAGAGCGGCAGACCGCACAGCCCCGAGGTCGCCGCGACCAAGAGACGGGTGAATTGATGCGAATTCGCCTCCTCGTCCCGATCTGCGGGCGCTCTCTCCTTCAGCATCGCCTCTGCCCGCGCAAGCTGCTCGGACTCAGCTACAAGGAGCAGGTGATCGTCCGGTGAGAGCGGCAGGTCCGGCGTAACATCATAATGTGTCACTCCGCTTCGTTGCACTGCCACGACCGTCGCACCGGTTTCCCGCCTGAGATTGATCTGCTTCAGCGTTCGACCCACCACCTTCGCATCGCCGGGGAGGATGACCTCGGACAATTCCACCGGCCAAGGGTGTTGACTGGTGATGGACTTGATGGCGTCCTGCACCGCCTCCTTAGCACCGCTCTTGGCCGCGTCGCTCATCGAGGAGATGACCGCGAATTCAAGCTGGCTCTGCAGCTTCACCGCCCGGCGCCAACCCAACACCAACAGGACAACGGTGGTGAGCGCAAAGACCACCAGGGAAGTCCCCGTCGGAAAATACGGCATGCAGGCGATCAGGAACACTCCGGTGAAGGCGAACAGGATCACCGAAAACGCCCCCAGGCGCAGCAGTCCCCGGGCGGGACCACGCGCCAACACCTGCAAAACGGGTCGCGACATCGCCACCTCCGACAACGCCAAAGTCACGACATCAAGACTACGCAGGATATCGACCAGAAATGGAATCGCCGCCAACGCCGCGCCGCCCCAAAGCAATCGCTGCCAGGTGGTGTCCCCCAGCCACCTCGCCGCCAGCGACGCCACGATCAACAACGCCGTCAACATGAGAAAATCGATTCCGATCCTCGCCAACGGACGATGAATGACACGTAGGAAACTGCTCGAACGCAGGGTGATTTTGACCGTCTCAATCCATCCCAGATAGAGCGTCAACAGCCCACGCACCCGGGCGGGAATCATGCGATTGGCCACGCGGCGGAACACAGCCTCCAGGCCAAATGCCGATGGAGTTAGCATGATGCTGACGATCGCCACGCCGGTGGTTACTGCCTTCATCGCCGGATTCGTCACGCCCAGGCTGAGGCCGAGGGCCGCGATCACGAAACCAAACTCCCCGATCTGCACCTTCGAGAGTGAGGCACGGGTGGCCACTCCGGGCGAAACCGCCGCCAGTACAAAACCGGTCCAGCAGGCGACAAATTTTCCGACCATCATCAACGCCGTGACCAGCAGGATGGTGCCCTTGTATTCCCAAATGTCGTAAGGATTCACCAACGTGCCGATGGTAACGAAGAAAAGGGCCGAGAAAAAATCACGAATGGGTGTCGTGATCCGCTCGATTTCATGGGAAATGGCGCTGCGGGAGAAGATCGCTCCAGCCAGAAAGCTGCCCAGGGCCAACGAGAATTCCGCCTGGGCCGCCAGGAGGCTCACGAGAAAGATGAAGCCCACGATGAACAACGTCATCGTTTCGGCATTGCCGATCCGATTCAGCATCTGGATGGCGGTCGGCGCGAGCAGCTTGCCAATCAGAAACACCGCCACCACAAAAATGCCGACAAAGAAGGTCGTCCGTCCCACCACGCCGTAGTCGAGCTGTCCCGAGACACCGACACCCGCCAGCACAACGAGCAGGATGATCGCCAGAATGTCCTCCAGGATAAGCACCCCGGCGGTGAGTTGGGCATAGGGCCGATGAATGTCCCCGCGCTCCTCAATGAGGTTAAAACACACCATGGAAGAACTGATCGCCAGGATGCCGCCCAAAAAGAGGCCCTGGGCCGCGCTCCAGCCCAACCACTGGCCCACCGATGTGCCGATCATCACCATCAGGATCGTTTGCAGGGCCAACCCCAATACGGCGGCCGAGGCCACGGGCTTGAGTTTACCGAGATCAAACTCGAGGCCGATGTAGAACATCAAAAACAGCACCCCCAGCTCACTCAGCGATTGCAGGTTCTCCGCATCATGCAGCGGGGTCCACGGCAGCAGGTGGGGGCCCAGCAAAAACCCGGCGAGGAGGTAACCGATGATCGCAGGTTGCTTGAACGACCGCAGCAGGATTGAGACAAACGCCGCCGTCGCCATCAGCCAACCGAGATCATGCAAGAGGTGATGGTGCTCCATCGATGACGGCACTCTCAACCGCCAGCCCGTGCGCTGAAAGTCGAAAAACGCGCCTCAGCCCAAAAGAACCACCAGGAGGAGCGTGACCCCAAACCCCGCCAGCAGCAGGGCAGTCGCCCCACGCATCTCTCCCGCCCGCCAGGTTGCCACGGGGGCTGCGTTCGACGTGGAGTCCGATCGCCGCCCGCTCAGTCCGATGGCGAAGGCAGCGGTCACGACAAAACCAATCACGTTCCACCACATCCAATGCACGGGCCAGGCCGCGAGCCAGGCCATCAGGTTGGTCGCGACCCCCGCAATCAACCCCATCAACATCGCCGGTCCCCCCACCCGCTTGATCCCCAGGCCAATCACAAACGTCGCCAATACCGGTCCATAAAACGCCGAACCCACCTTGTTGATCGCCTCGATGACCGTGCGGTCCAATCCATCCGCCACCAACGCCAGGGCCGTGATCAGCACTCCCCAGATCAATGTAATCACCCGTCCCGCCAAGGGATGATCACCCAGCTTGTCCCCGGCCCACGGCTGCACGAAGTCCCGCAGGGTGACCGCCGAAAGTGAGTTCAAGGCCGAGTCCACGCTCGACATTGCCGCCGCCAAAATCGCGGCCAGGATCAGGCCTTTCAGGCCAACCGGCACATAGGTGAGCAGGAACTGTGGCACCAGGGTATCGATGCGTTCCATCGATACGAGACTCTGCAATTCGGGTTGAGTCTGCCACGCCGCCCCCAACGCGACCCCGAGCAGGACGTAGAGCAAGGTAAGCGGCAGCCGCAGCATGCCCCCGAGCAGCACGGCCTTCTGGGCCTCCCGTGACCGCGTGGTGCCCAGCAACCGCTGCACCTGGCTTTGATCCGTGCCATAATAGGACGCGTAGAGGAAAAATCCCCCGATCAGGTAGGCCCAGAACGGAGCCGTTGCGCCATCGCCCATCCCCGTGGACCAGTCGACCGCCACCCGCCGCTCGGGAGCCAGGGCCTCCCACGCCGCCCCCGCCCCGCCGACGAGCGACCAGGCGATGACGATGGCGCACCCCACGCCAAGCATCATCAACCCCAGCTGGATCACGTCCGAAGCCACCACCGCCTTCATCCCGCCGAGCGTATCGTAAATCACCGCCACGACCCCGATCAGCAAAATCGAAGCTGTCAGGCTCCACCCCAGCATGGGCGAAACCACCAACGCCGCCGCATAGACCGCAATGCCCGTGGCCAAACCCCGGCTGATCAAAAACACCGCCGCCAACGTTCGCCCGGTGGCCAATCCGAACCGCCGCTCCGGAAACTCAAAAACACTGACCAACTGGCGGTCACGCAGGTAAGGCACCACCCAGCCGAGCAGAAAAAGCATCGCGAGCGGCACGGCCAATTCGTATTGCAGCCACGTCAGCCCACCCCCCTCACGCAGAGCCACAAAGGCCGGAATCGAAACAAAGCTGATGGCCGAGCTCTGCGTGGCGACAATGGATATCCCCACGGCCCACCACGGCAGTCGTCTGCCTCCCACAAAATAATCCGCGCTGTCCGTCTGGCCCCGCGACAACCAGGCGCTCAACCCAATCATCACGATGAGGTAGACTGAGAGAACAATCCAATCGAGTGTCAGCATGGGGTTTCACCCAAAACCGAGCACAGTCCGTGCCTTCTCCAGCATCTTTATCCTTCCTCTTTATCGTTCTCCTTCATCCCACTCAGAATCCGCGTGGCCGGACGAGAAAAAGAAGGATAAGAAAAAAAGAATGAAGCGGGTCCCCTTTCCCTTGCATCTCCGGGCTTGACGGCCGTTACGACCTTTGCCGTCTTGGCGCTTCCGCATGAACCTCCCTGTCACGAAATCCGCTCTCTCCTCCGTGGTCGCAATTATTGTGTCCATCGTAGCGGTCGTATCCGTGACGCTCGCACCGCGAGAGGAGTAAGTGCCCACCACTTTCCGCCCTCTCCGGTGCTCGCCGGAGAGGGCTTTTTTTGGGCCCCAACCCGGCAAAGAACCGGAGAGCAAGATCCACCCACATCAAATGCTCCCCACCATGCCCGCCACCACACCTCCACTCCCGCCGCCGCAACTCGACGAGACGTGCGACCGCATCGTCGCTGCCTTGACCCGCCGGCTCGCCCGTGCCGCCGAACACGCCCTCCCCTCTGCCTCACCACCGGCTGGACACGACTTTCTCATGCCGGCCCCCTGTCCGGAAATGAGCGAAGAGAAGGTTCCCGAAACGGTCGCTTGCCCTGGCCGTTGACGGCCAGGCTTGGCCATCAATCAGGAATTCTGCTCCGGCAGTTCCATCAACATGGCAAACACCATGTCGAATCCGGAAGTATCGGCGGAACGTTGGTCGTCCTGAGCCACAATCCGTCCGTCGGGACCGTAGACCACAAAGTGCGGCAGTCGCCGCAGACCGAACTGCATGGAAACCGGTGAGTTCCAATCAATCTGCGTGATGCCCTCCCGATTCACATCCACCTTTACCACAACCAAATCATCGCGAGCCGCCGCCAGAACACCGAGGGGGTCTTCCATCTTGCCTCGGATCGGACATGGATAGGGTGGACAGAAATCACTCACAAACCCAAAAATGACGGTCTTTCCAGGTTCAAGATAGTCTTCGAATTGGAGCCTTTCCCCAGGCGGGGTCGCCACAACACCTCCACTTGATTTGTCGGCGCCCGCCAACGGCAGCGCAGCGATACAGGTCAAAAGACTTAGCAGATTGGGGCGAGTCGAGGCGGGCATGTAGACTGAGTTTGAACCCCCAGTCCGGAATTCGTTCAAAATTGGGTATAACCCTCGTGCCCCATCGGCGTGATCTGATACCGGACTAGGACTTCGCCACACTCGTGCCGTTTTCCGCGTAGGCCTTGAAGTTCCGGGCGTAAGTCATGGTCTGCTTTTTGAACATGAATGGCATCAGGGTGCCCATCATCTTCATCATGAAGCCTTCGAATTCAAAGACGTTGTCCATCTCCCAGCGGGTTTCATTTTCGCTCACCACAACAAATCGATTCTCGATTTCATTGCGAACGCCTTCGGTGGTGTAGCAGCAGCGATAGCCCTCGGGCAACGTATTCTCCAGGATGGTTTCCTCCATAACCATGTCGCGTTTGCCCATCTTAAAAACAAGTTTGGAGACCGAACCCTTGGCCCACGGTTCGCCTGAAACCGGTTCAGCGGAAACGATTCCTTCCATCCAGTGTTTGCTCTGAGCGGGATCCTTGACGATCGCGATGACTTCGTCGCGGGGGCGAGCGACGGTGATTTCAGAAGAATAGCGTAGGGGCATGCGGCCGATGTTCGCAATCGACCTGCATCTGGCAATCACGGATCAGCCGGCTGGCAACGCCCACGCAAGAGCCCCGCGCAAGGTGGTCTTCGCATCCGCGGTGATCGTTTCACCGTGGGAACAGAGCACACGCTCGAAGTCACGCGACAACATGTCTTCGATCGAAGCCGCCAGCGCTCCACGATCCTTGACCATAAATCGGAGCAGACGGCTGGTCCCGGGAAAGGCGGTGAGGCCGGAAATCCACCGCAGCAGCAGAGGCACACGCTGGGGCGGAGGAAACGACAGGTTAAAGACCAGATCACCAAGCAACAGCGTCCGGCTTGGCCGATGCAGCATGGCAAATTCGTTGAGGCGCGGAATGCCTCGGATCGGCAGAACCTCCAGGAGTCCATCCCATTCCGCAGGCATCTTCGGCAATCGCCAAGTCGGGGACAGGGCCGTGGTCTTGATCGGAAATCCCGCCGGCAAACCATAAGGCACATCGGGAAACGCTGCCCGCAGTTTCCGGGCAAAGGTGTCGTGCATACACGTCGCCTCAAGCAGCCAGCCTACCTCCCCCCAGTCCCGAATGGTGGCAACATCCTCGGCCGAGAAGTTCGCAGCGGAGTGAATCAGGCAACGGCCATCAGGGTGACGAATGATCGAAGATGTCTTGCCTAGAGGCATGCCAACCACGCCTAAAGGGCGGCGGAGCACCAGAATGTCTTCCCCGATGGTTTCACGAGTGGTCATGGTTAAAACGAACCCAACTTCCCTCGGGGAGGCAAAGCCCGGGTGCGGGATTGTGCTACCGTCACCTCCCCGCTAAGTCTGTCTGTTCGTGTCTGCTCCAACGTCCATCCGCCGACTCCAAGCCCATTATTTTGCGGTGTATGCTGTGTTCGGCGCCGTGACCCCATACATGCCGCTCTATCTGAGAGACCTCAAAGGCCTTTCGCCCACTCAGATTGGGCTTATTTTTGCCACGGGCCAGGCGGCCGTGCTCATTATGCCGGTATTGATGACGTTCATCGCCGACCGCTACCGGTTGGTGCGGCCTTTGTTCATGACACTTTTCGGTCTGACCCTGGTGGCCATGTTTGCACTCGCCGGAGCGAGCGGCTTCTGGGCCTGCTTGCTGTGGATAGCGCTCAATCGTCTCGCGGTCCAGCCGCAGGTCGCCCTCGGCGACGGTTTGTTCTTCACCCTGCAGGCCGACCCCAACCAACCACGCGCTTCGTTCGCAAGAGTGAGAGTCTGGGGCACAGTCGGATTCATTGCCCCCAGTGCCATGCTGTTCGCCGCCTACAACTACGGCGGCACCCTGGCGTTGCTGCCCGTCCTGACGGCCGGATGGGCTCTTGTTGGTATCGCCAACGCAACGGCATTGCCCATGCGTTCCCGCCAGCTGAGCGAGAAACCCACCCACAAAATGCCCACCCTCGAGGCGGCGAAAGTGCTGCTGCAGCCGCACCTCGCCTGTTTCTGCCTGGGGGTCGGCTTTGTTGTGCTGACCAACATGGCCTTCTATGGGTTTTATCCGCTTTATCTGACGGATGAGGTGCAGATCGAGGAGAAGTGGGTGGGGCCCATCTCCAGCCTGGGAGTAGGCTTGGAGATCCTCTACATGCTGAATCTCGACCGACTGCGAAAACGCTTTGGACTCGAGGGCATCGTCATCCTGGGTGGTTTGGCCGCGATCTTTCGCCTCGGTTGCCTGGCGTTTTTGCCGACACCGTTCTTTGCCGTGTTTTTTCAAGTGTTCCACGGTCTGACGGTGCTGGGTTTTCTGGTTGTGCCCGTGATGTATCTCAATGAACACGCCGACGAAGGCTACCGGAACTCGATCCAAGGACTCTACTTCATGGTGGTGGCCGGCCTGTTCTCGATCGCCGGCAACGTCATCGCAGGTGAACTCGCCGAGATCAGCTTGATCACACTCTATCGCGGATCCCTCGGTTTCTGCCTGTTCGGCATGCTTCTTATCATCATTGGCTTCCGCCTCGCCAAACGACACGCGTCCCCCGCTTAAGGCCCATCGAAGTGTCACTTAATAAGTGACAGTCGATCGTGCACAGGCAATTCCAGGAGAAAATGCGATTATTGTTTTTCAATAATTCAATTGACGACCCCAGGAACGGTGTGATTATTGTTTTTCAATAATCATGAATGCTCCCGCCTCCTACCAACGCATGGTGCAAATCATGGAATGGACCATGAACGTGGCTCTGTTTTTTTGTACCATCCTTATTGCCCTCTCCCTCATCACTGCCGGTTTCGTGGCCACCACCAATTCGCCACCCAACTGGGTTCCATTGACGGTGGAACTGGAAGTCGATGCACCACCCGATGTCACGGTGCAGGCCAAGGACGGCACGACTGTCGACGTCGAGCACCGCAAAACCATGGCAGAGTTGCACTTGCCCGCTTCCTTCAAAGGTCTGCACTTCACTCGCATTCTCTTCGAATTGATCCTGCTCGGAGTGGGCGGTTACCAAACGCTGCAGATGCGGGCCATCGTCCGCAGCCTGCGCGCCGCGCATCCTTTTGTGGCGGAGAATGCCCTGCGCTTGCGCCGCATAGCCGGCCTGACCCTCGTCGGATACTTCATCTACGCAGTCTACCAGTTTGTGTTTCCGTTCTACGTCGCTCCCCTCTTCGAAGAACTGGCCCTCAATTTATCCCTCAACATCAGTCTAAACCCGATTCTCGTCGCGTTGGGCATCTTCATCATCGCCGAGGTCTTTAATATCGGCGTGAAAATGCGTGAAGAACAGGAATTGACGATCTGACCCTGTCCCCGGCATGCCCATCCAAATCTATCTGGACGACCTGTTGCGACAACGCGGCATGACGCAAAAAGAACTGGCCGCGCGGATCGGCATCACGCCGGCAAACCTCAATATCTTCGCCACCGGCAAGGCCCGGGCCGTGCGCTTCTCCACCCTCGAGGCGATCTGCCGCGAACTGGACTGCCAACCGGGCGACCTGCTGCGCCACGAAAAAGGCCCCGCCAAATAAGCGGAGCCCCGGATTGGATTTAAAATGATGCCGGACTATATGCCCAGGCCACGGAGATAGGCGAGACTCAGCGGAATATCGCGGGGAGAGTCGACGCCCTCGTCCTCGATGAAGAAGAGGTCCATGCCATAGGATTGGGCCGTCGAGATCACGTCGGGCCAATCGATCTGCCCGGTGCCCACCACCACCTTGTCCTCAGCGGGTAAGTTGGGGCGGACAAATCCGGTGGGAACTCCCTTGCGAATGTCCTTCACGTGCATGCTGACCCAGCGGTCCTGATATTCATGTAAAAGCTCGATGGGGTCATCACCGCCGTAAACCACCCAACAGACATCCATCTGGAAATACACGTCATGGCCCTCCGTGCCCCGGGCCATCTTGTCGAATAGTGTAGGATCTTCCTTGCCGGCGCCGAACTCGTATCCATGCGGATGATACCCGAATTTGATGCCGCGGTCGGCAAACTTCGGCCCCCATTCATTGAAGTGCTCGATCGCCCGGTTGTTGTGATCCTCGGTGTAGTCGCCTTCATGCGGAATCCACGGGATCATCGCTTGCCTCGCCCCAAGGGCAATGACCTCTGCCGCCACGGCGTCAAAGTTCTCCACCAGCTGGTGGTACTGGACGTGGGCACTGACAATTTCACCTCCCCGATTCTCCAACTCCATCCGGTATTGCTCGGGCACCATCCCATTGGTGCCAGCTGACTCGACATAATTCATTTGGTAAGAACCGACCACGTCCAGGGTGCCGATCACGTCCTTTTCAAATTGATTCTTGAGACTCCAAAGTTGGAGACCGAGTTGTTCGGAGAGCGGAGCCACTTGAGCCTTCTGATGAGGCCCGGCCCCTAAGGCGCGAGCGGCGAAAGCGGTGGCAAGGGTAAGGAGGAAGGAGCTTCGTTTCATGGGGAATGAATGGGCAGACAACCTCAGTCGTTTTCCATCGGCAAGTCGAGCCAGACTCAATGTTGAATCAGTGGGGCCAGTTTCGCCTACTGCATTTCGGCCGCAACTTCCTGCACCTCGGCGAGCACCCGCATCACGTTGCCGCCCCACATTTTCTCGAGATCCTCGTCGGAGTAACCCCGCCGCAAAAGCTCGATCGTGAGATTCATCATCTCGCTCACATCCATGAGATCGGCGATGCCTCCCCCACCATCGAAATCACCGCTGAAACCGACGTGGTTGATACCCATGACTGAAACCATGTGGTCGATATGGTCCACGGCCGTGGGCAAGTCCGAATGCATGGACGGATAGCGACCCCGGATCTGGTTGATCTCAATCCGACGTTGGATATCGACGTCCATCGGGAGTGGCTGAGGAGTAGCATAACGCTCCCGCCAGGCGTCGATTTCGGCGTCACGCTCTGCATCGGGCACGGTGTCCATCAAATACAGGCTGAAGAAATTCATCTGCACCACGCCACCGCCCGCCGCGATTTGCCGAAGCAGGGGGTCGTTCAGGTTTCGGGCGTGCGGGTACATGGCATAGCTCCCGCTGTGTGAAGCCAGCAACGGGGCTTTCGATCGTTCCAGCACATCCCAGACGGTTTTATCCGAGGCATGGGAGACATCGATCATCATGCCCAGGCGATTGCATTCGTCGACGACCGCCCGGCCCATGTCGGAGAGCCCGTAGTGCTGAGGCCCACCTCGATCGGTGGAGGAATCGGCCAGGTCGTTGTTGCGCGTGTGCACGAGACCGAAATAGCGCACGCCCAGATCGTAATACTGCTCCAACAGATCAACGTTCCGCCCAATCACGTAGCCGTTCTCGATCCCCATGAAGACAACGTGTTTGCCTTCCTCACGCAGCCGTCTCGCCTCCCGCGGAGTGGTGGCCAATCCCGCTAAATCGGCGTGCACCTCGGTGGTCTCGCGAATCAAGCGCGTGATCAGCATGCCTTCGTCGACTGCCTGCAAACGCCGTTCCAAGGTCAGCGGCCCCTGCCGCACAAACACAACAAAGAACCCGCCATCGAGTCCACCCTTCCGCATGCGCGGGAAATCCACCTGGCTTGCATCATCCACCCAGGAGTGCTCCTGGCTGATGTCGAATCCGGGCCGGCGCAGCACGATCGGCACATCAAGGTGAGTGTCGAGCGTCAGGAAAGAATCATGCAGATCCTTGGCATGGGACAGCAGACGAATCTCGTCCCAGTCGGCGCGTTCGGCGGCCAGTTCGGCATCAGGACCAGCCCAAGACATGCCGGTCGTGACGAAAACAAGGACAATGAAGCGGAGGGGACGAAGCAGAGTAATCATTACGATTGGGAAATCCGCTTTCACTACCAGCAGACAACCCCCCAACTGCAAGTAATCGCATCGAAAACACCCCGCGACACCAAAGCCTCCACCGCCGCCTACTAGACGTTCACAAGCACCATCATCGACCCGCCGACCGGTTTGCCACTTACCTGCCCTCTCATTGCAACCCGATTTCATCGTGAAAGAGTCCGCTCCGAAATCCACCACCACCATCATTGGCCGCAACCTGCCCAACATTCCCTGGGAAGAAAAACCTAAGGGCGATCCCCACGTCATGTGGCGCAGCAGCGCCAATCCGTTGATTGGCTGGAATCCCACCCCCAACACGGCCCGCGTCTACAACTCCGCGCCGGTGCCTTTCGGCAAGGGTTTCGCGGGCGTGTTCCGCGCTGACGGCCGCAACAGCCGCGCTGCCCTGCACTTCGGCACTTCGCCCGACGGACTGAATTTCAAGATCAACGACAAGCCCATCAAGTGGGTCGACGAGAACGGCAAGCCGGCCACGCCTTCCTACGGTTACGACCCGCGCGTCGTGAAACTCGGCAGCTGGTATTACATCACTTGGTGTGATGACTTCCCCGGCGCCTCCATCGGCATGGGCCGCACCAAGGATTTTAAAACCTTCATTCGCCTCGAGAACCCGCTGATGCCGTTCAACCGCAACGGCGTGCTCTTCCCCCGCAAGATCAACGGTGAATACGTCCTGTTTTCCCGACCGTCGGACAGCGCCCACACTCCCTTCGGCGATGTCATCCTGAGCCACTCGAAAGACCTGGTTTACTGGGGCAAACACCGCCTGGTCATGAAAGCGGGCGGCAGCGGTTGGTGGCAAAGCCTCAAGATCGGCGCCGGCCCCATCCCCATCGAGACCTCGGAAGGTTGGCTGGTGTTCTATCACGGGGTTACCGGCACGTGCAACGGCTACGTCTACTCCATCGGCGCCTCCCTCCACGATCTCGATCGACCGGAGAAAGTGCTCTACCGCACCCGGGACTATCTGCTGACGCCGGAGAAGGACTACGAGACCCGTGGATTCGTGCCCAACGTCTGCTTCCCTGTCTCCGCCCTCACCGACGCCAAGACCGGCCGCATCTCCATCTACTACGGCGCTTCCGACACCTACACCGCCCTGTGCCACTGCCAGGTTGACGAGCTGCTGGCCTACATGAAGAAAAACTCGGAAGTATAGATCCGCACTCCGGCTTCGACGACGCGGGGTCATGGAGTTCATGATGGCTCCGTGATGATCACCAAAATCAATCTCGCCGAAAAATTTGCCAAGCTCGACGAGCATTGGTCGCCCCGCGTGATCGGGGGGCTCGATGGCACTCACTTGGCGAAAATCGCCAAACTGAAAGGCGAGTTCGTCTGGCATGCCCACGATCACGAGGACGAACTGTTTCTTGTGATCAAGGGGCATCTGACCATCGAACTGGAAGCGCAGACCCTCACGCTAGACGCCGGCGAACTTTGCGTGATTCCGGCCGGCGTGCGTCACCGTCCCATCGCCAACGAGGAGTGCCACGTGCTCGTGTTTGAGAAGAAGCAGACCGCGCACACCGGGACGGAGCAATCCGAACTCACCAGGAGCCTCGACGACCAACTGCGGCCGATTTGAGACTCAGGGCGTCATGCACAGCATCGTCTACATCGCGACCAGTCTTGATGGTTTCATCGCCGACGAAAGCGGTGGACTCGACTGGCTGAACAACATTCCCAACCCCGAAAACAGCGACTATGGCTGGCAGGAATTCAACAATCGGATCGATGCCATCCTGATGGGCCGGGGCACCTTTGAAACCGTGGTCGCGTTTGGGGACTGGCCCTACCAAAAGCCGGTTCACGTGTTGAGCACGTCGCTGACAGCAGTGCCCGAGCGTTTGGCCAAAAAGGTCAAGCTGCACCACGGCTCCCCGGTGAGCATTTTGACCGAGCTGGAGAACGAGGGGGTGAAAAATCTCTACGTTGATGGCGGCAGGCTCATCCAAAGTCTTCTGCGTGAGGACTTGGTTGACGAAATAATCCTGACGCGGGTTCCGGTATTGCTCGGTGGAGGCATTCCCCTGTTCAAAGACACGGGCGCGGCAAAGGCCTTTACCCACGTCGGCACCGTGGCGCTCAACGCCACACTGACCAAGAGCACCTACCGCCGCAACCGCGGTTGAGCCAACATCTGCTCAACAGGCAGCGACGCCGCAACTTGCGCAGCGCCGCAACCCGGGCTTCCGTGCCGCCATGAATCGGTTTTTCTCCCCTGCCGCCCTCATTTTTGCCGCCGTTCTGGTCGCCCCATCGTTCGCCGCTGACGGCGAATCTCCCAAACCCAATGCCATCGGAACCCCGTTGCCCCACTTCGAATTGCCCAGCGTAAGTGGCAAGACCTACACACCCGAGTCATTTGCCGATGCCAAACTGCTCGCCTTGGTCTTCACCTCGAATCACTGCCCCACCGCCCAGCTCTACGAAGACCGGTTGATCGAACTGACCAACGACTACACCGACAAGGGTGTCGCGGTCGTCGCCGTGAATCCCAACAAAGCCGAAGCGGTCCGTATCGATGAACTGGGTTACTCCGATCTCGGCGACACCTTCGATGAGATGGTGATTCGCGCCGAGCACAAAGGCTTCAATTTCCCCTACCTCGACGACGGTCCCACCCAGGCCTTTTCGCGCCAGGTCGGCCCCGTCGCTACCCCACACGTCTTTGTCTACGACGCAGACCGCAAACTCGTCTTCCAGGGCCGCATCGACGACGCCGAATATCCGGCCTACGTGAAGGAGCACACCCTGCGCAACGTGCTCGACAATCTGCTCGCCGGCCAGGCGCTCGAACGGGAAACCACACCCGCCTTCGGTTGCTCGGTCAAATGGGCCGAAAAGGCTGAGGGCTACAACAAGACCTGGGCGGAGAACCTAAAGAAGGAACCGGTCACCCTCGAGCAGGCCACCGCGGCCGACTTCGTCGCCCTGCGCGAAAACAAGGATTCCGGCAAAATCCGCCTGATCAACGTTTGGGCCACGTGGTGCGGCCCCTGCGTGGCTGAGTTTCCCGATCTGGTCGAAACCAACATCCGTTTCCGCGGCCGCGATTTCGAGATGGTCACCATCGCCGCCGAGTATCCCAAGATGGAAGACAAGGCACTCCGGTTTCTCCAGAAACAGCACGCTTCGATGAGAAACTACATCTTTGGTGATACCGACAAATACGCCAATATCGAGGCCATTGATCCCGAATGGGGCGGCGCCCTGCCCCATACCCTCGTGGTCAACGAAAAGGGCGAGATCATCTATCGCCACACCGGCATACTCGATTTCCTCGAACTGCGCCGGCTCATCCTGCCGGCCCTCGACGACATCTCGCCCTGGGGAGGCTGAGCCCTCCCTTCCGTTTCCGCTTCCAACCAAAACGCCGTGTCCGAAGACACGGCGTTTTTTCCAGGTAAATGGAACTCTAAAGCCGGCTTACTTCAGGTGTTGGTCGAAGAAGCCGAGCATGCGCTCAAAGAGGGCAACCCGAGTCTCGAGATCCAGGATCGAACCCTCGAGGTTGTGCACCTCGTAAGGCACGCCCGCCGACAACAGATCGTCGATAAACTCAGCCGCCTCCTGCGACTCGGGTGAAGTTCCACTGGCATCCCGCACAACCAGGACAGGGTCGTCTATTTGGTCCACCCGGCGCCCGGAGGAGATCGCGTCATACTTGGCCGCCTCCGAGCCGGGATCTCCCAGAAGCTGGAACAAGATGCCGTAGGTCGGGTGGGCCTCCCGGTTGTCACCAAGTTCGTTGGCCAACCGCTGCCAGTCATAAATGCCGGTGACCGATACTCCACAGGCGTAAAGATCGGACTCCTCCACCAGGCCGGTCACGGCCAGGTATCCCCCAAACCCGCCGCCGGAAATCCCGATCCGATCCGGGTCAATCATGCCGGTTTTGATCACCGTGCGGACCGCCTCGGTGACATCCGAGTGCATCATGGTGAGGTCACTCCGCTCGCTGCGGGAGAACATCCAGTTGTAGCCAGTGGATCCGCGATAGTTCGGTTGAATCACCGCATAACCACGACTCGCCAGCAATTGCGCCTCGGAATCAAACCCCCAAGTCGAACGTGCCCACGGACCTCCGTGCGGCAGGACGATCAACGGCGCCGGATTCTCCCTGTCGGTGCCGGCGGGCAGCGTGACGTAAGCATCGAGCTGGTGGCCGTCGGTGGTAGTGAATTTTAGGATACTTGTGGGGCTCAGGCGGTTGCTCGGCAGCCACGGCCGTTCGCCCTGCACCACCGAGATCCTCGCCGCTTCAAGATCGATGCTGAAGTAGCTGACCGGATCCCGGTCTGAAGTCACCGCCACCAACATCATCTTGCCCTCGTCACTGAGGTCGACCAGCCGCACGACCCGACCCGGGAAGTAACCGTTCAAAGAAGTCTGCAGTTCGCGGTAGCCCTCATCAAACCAAGTGGAGGTCGGACCGTTGCGATCATAGAATGCGCCCACGATGGCACGGCTGGCCGGGTCGCGGAAGACCGAACCATTGAAGTCATACTCCTTGTCCTGAAGCAGCATTTCACCGAGTTCACCCGTGAGGGCATTCACAAACCGAATCATCGAGGGCTCGCCGCTCGCACTGGGGATCAGCATGATCAGCTGGGCCGGCTCCTCCCCCACATCAACCACGGTGGCGTTGTCAAAGCCGAGCGGGGAACGCAGCCATTCGGTCCCGTTCCAAACGTGCATGACAACGGTGCCCTCGATCAACGTGTAGGCAAAGCCCAGACGACCTTCGTGGTCGGGCAGGTAGCCGAGTTGCTCGCCTTCCGGCAACGGCACGACGCTGAGAATACTCTCGTTGTGACGGCGCACCACCTCCGCCATGCCAGTTTCCGCATTGTCCTCCCGAATGTCGACGAATCCGCCGTGGTTCTTGGTGGCGTCAATTTCGACAACCGCCGGTTCCCCCTCCGGGGTTCCCACCGCAACCCAAGCGAGGGGCCGGAGCGGCTTGTCGGGCTGCACCGCCACGATCCGGGCGGCACCGTATTGATAGATGGGATACGCGTTTTCGGGATCATCAAGGGCGGCGACCATCAGCCCCAGGTCAGCCCCGTTTGGAGCGACGAGGTTAAAGGCGATGTGATCATTGCCCAGCCAGCGGAATTCATCGACAACGGCGATCTCGCCTCCCCCGAGGTAAATGTCCTCCTCCGTGCGAAGGTCGCGGACCACGAGCTGGTAGCGGGGACCGCCCGCGGAGTAAAGGGCGGCCAGGTGGGTGCCGGCCCGATTGAGCAGCGGGCCGCGAATAAGCGGCGCGCGCATGAAGTCGGCCAAGGGGATCGGCCCCGTTTCGACCGCTGCCTCCGGAGTCGCCGCCTCGGCGGAAGCAGGCGCCGCCGAGGTCGCTTCGCCACCCGGGGGCGGGAACGAAACGGTCGGGGTTTCCTCATCCTGGGCGGACAGAAGGCTGGAGGAAAGAAGGACGCCAAATCCCAGAAGGAGCCGGCAGAGGGTCAAATGACGGAAAAGAGCCATGATTGAAACGAGGGGCTGAAGACATCCGCTCCGCCCGGGAGGCGAAGGGATGGGAAAGGAGAAAACGACGACCGAAACAAACCTCGGGTTCCACCGCACGCCGAAATTTCACTTACTCCCCCAGCAAAAAGCCGACCTTGGGAAAGGTCGGCTTGATCGAAGTCGGACGGTGTCGCCAGTTCTACCGCAAGTGTTCGGCAAGGAAGGATTCGACTTTGGCGAGGACCTTCAGGCGATTCTCCATATCGAGGTGACCCCATCCCTCCCGGTCGGTGTAAATCTGCTCCACCGGCACTTTCGCTCGGCGCAGGGCCGAGACCATGCGATCGGATTCCGGTCGGGAGAAATCAGAGATGTTGCGCCCGTGGGTGACAAGCATCGGCGCCTTCATACGGTCGATCCTAAGCAAGGGGTTCATCGTGTCGTAGCGCGCCCCATCTCGCGACGGATGTCCCCACTCACGCACCAGCCGCGCATAGACCGGGTTGGTGAAGCGCGACTCCCACAGGTCGTCGACGACGCGCTGCCAGTTGTAGAAACCGGAAATACCCACCACGCAGACGAACATGTCGGGGGCTTCCACCGCCCCGGCCACGGCAAGGTGGCCGCCAAAGTTTTCCCCTAGGATGGCTATGCGGTCGGCATCAAAGAGCTTGGTCTTCAACGCTGTCCTGGCCGCCTGGAGGACGTCGTCCGTCATCTTGTTCAGATCCCAGCGATCGGTCTGGGGGAACATCCAATCCGTGCCGGGCATGCCGCGGGTGTGGGGTTGCAGCACACCGTAACCGCGGCTCGCCAGAAACTGGGCCATCTCGTGATAGCCCAGATTCACCCGTGAACGATTGAGTGAGAACGGGTTTAATGTCGCGTTAGGCAACACCACCAGGGGCACGGGCTTCTTGGGCGACGCGCCGGCCGGCACCGTGACAAACGCATCCAGCTGCTGGCCGTCGCTCGTCTTGTATTTGATCACGCTGACGCGCGCCAACCGCTTCGCGTCAAGCCAGGGGCGGGAATACTGCAACGGCCCCATCGTGCGCTCCTTCAAGTTGGCAACGTGGTAGGTGGTCGGCTCACGGTCATCATAGACCCCCAGCACAAAAACATCGTCGGCAAAGTTGGCGCTCTCGATGCGCACGATCTTGTTGGGGAAACTCTGGCGGAAGGTTTCGTGCAACCTCTGGTAGCCTTCGTCGTACCAAATGAACGTCGGCATTGGCCGGTTATGGGACAATCCCACCAAGGCGCGCGTGCCGGGATCGACGATCAGGCCACCATTGAGATCGTAATTCTTATCGCGGAAAATTTCATCCCCCAGCCTGCCGTTGGAGAGGTCCATCAGATGAACCGCCCCGGGCTCGCCGTCATAGAGGGTGCGCAGCACGACGACTTGGTTTTCCTCGGGACCGGGCCCGATGATATCGATGGTCTCCATGTCCACCCTGGATTCCTGCCAACGACCTTTCTCCCACACGTGGAGCGTCTCCAGACCGTCCTGATAGGTGATACCGTATGACAGCTGGCCCAGGGCGGAGGCGCCAAACGTGGCTCGACCTCCCCGGGCGAGCCGGGTGACCCGCTGATCCATGACCATGCGGTTTTGCTCTTCGATGAAACGCCGGTCAGACGCGCTGATGTTGCCCCGCCGGGACAGTGCTTCCCGCGCCGAGGTGAAGTTGGCCAAATCGAGCGTGACGACTTCGCCATACTGCTCGGTCACTTCGCCGGAATCGAGCCAGACGACAGGATGCAGGGGATCTTCGAGTGGAATCCCAACAACGCTCATGCTGGCCAATTGCAAGATCGGGTAGGCCTTGCGGGCACCTTTTTCCCGCGCCGCAAACCACGACGTGCGGAATGATTCGTTGGCCGAAGCGCGGAAGATGAGATGGTCGTCGTCGAGCCAGTGCAGCTCGTGAACGTGTTGCCCCTCCACGCCGGAAATCTGCCAGGATTCGTTGGTGGCTAAATCCGTGACGACGACCTGCACCACGTCCTGGCCGCCCGACGAAAGCGCCGCGACGTGGGTGCCCGCGGGATTAAGGCGGGGGGAGTCGAACAGCGGCGGTCGAAAGAAATCGACCAGCGGGATCGGCTCGCCCTCGGGCACCGGCTGCACGCGCTCAATACCGAGATCGGCCCGCAAAGTTACACAATTCGCCAGGCCAAATACGACCGCCCAGACGGCGGCTTGTGACCACGGCTTGTCAGCAAGTTTCAATCGAATCATGGGGAGGGTAAGTTGCCGGGATCTTGCAACGGTCACCGCCCCGGAGCCAACCCGAGGGCTATAAGACGTTAACGGCATGGCCAAGCGGGCACCGCTCCGGGACAAAATGGAGTCCGACCTGCGGTTTTCGGAAGCGTCCGAGCCTTTGAACGTTGCCTGGAAAAATCAAATCTCAGGCTCGCCCCGCCTTCAGATTACCATTTGCTTCTCTTCACCCCTTCGCCCCGGCAGCCCCTCCTGTCCGGGCGAGATTGCTTTCAACTCACCAAGTGGTGCTTCACTTTATGCTCCGACTCCCTGTTGCTGTCTGGTCCCGGCACTGCCGCTGCTTGCCTCCAGCCGCCGTCCTGATCTCAAGCCTCAACGCAACCCCGCTTAACGACGTGCAGGAAGCCGCCTCTGAATGGGCGCGCCTGCGCTCGGAAACTGCCCGGCTGGACACCGAGTGGCTGGCAGAGCGGGCACTGCTCGAAGCCTCCATCACAAACCTGAACACCCAGGCTGAACAGCTCGAGCTGCAGCACCAGGCCTTCGTCGCGGAGTCCGCCGAGGCCCAGCAGGAGGTTGATCAACTCACCTCGGCCAACCAAACGCGCGCCGAGAAGCTAATGGTCGCCACCGCCCGCATTGCCGACCTTGCCAAACAACTGGTGGATCTGCGACCGGCCTTGCCGCCCCGGCTTTCCGCCGCCCTCGACCTGTCTTTCCGCACCCTGGCCAATCCTGATCTCAGTCCGGCTGATCGCATGCGGCACACCATGGCGATTCTCAATCGATGCCAGCAGTTTGACCAAACCTTCGTCATAACCGAAGAGGTCTTGACCCTCGGGACGGAAAGCCAACCGCGGTTGCTCGAAATCGTGTATTTCGGCCTGGCCCAGGCCTGTGCCTTGGATCGCTCGGCCAACGAGGCGTTTGTCGGTCGACCCGTTGATGGCGTGTGGCAGTGGGAAAATGTGCCCGGGCTCGCCAACGAGGCGACCAAGCTGATCGCCGTGCGACAGGATGATATTCCGCCCGACTTTGTCTCCCTGCCCATCCAGCTGACGGGAGGTGAGCAATGAGGCAGTTGCTTCCTCTGCTCGCCATTTTGCTGGCCTCCCCGGGCCAGGCCCAGGACGCAGCGGAGTTTGACGCCAAGTTGGCCGATGTCGCCGTTACTTACACCGAACGCATCGAGGCGGCCACGGCCGAATTGAATGCCACCCGCACCCGGATAGCGGAGGAGAAGGTGCCGCAACTCAACGCCCTCCGGGCCGCGGAGGATCGCATCCTGCGCCTGCGGGCCGAGATGGACCGGCAACGCATCATCGCCGGCAACCTCGGGGCCAACCTCGCCCGACGCGAACAGGAGGCCGAAGCCCAGCGGTTGAACATCAGTTTTCTCGCCACCGCCGCCGCCGAGGGACTCACCACCTGGGGCAATACGGCGGGCTCGCTCGGGCTGGGCGAACAGGCTGCCCGTATTGCCGAACTGCGTTCTCGACTCGACCCGGCCAACGCCATGCCCGACATCACCGCCGCGGCGGAAACTGCCGAACACGTGTTTGCTCGCGTGCAGGCCGCCTTGGGAGGGCAAGCCCATCCGGGCACCGCCGTCTCCGCCGAGGCACGGGAAATCTCCAACGGCAACTTCATCCTGCTGGGCCCGGAAACCCTGTTTGTCGGGGACGACGGCACCACCTTCGGCACCGTGCGAACGCGCGACGAAGGTGAGACGCCCTTGGTTCACGAGGTGCCGGGTTGGGATGCCGCCTCGGCCTCAGCCTTGCTCGCCGGAGAAGTGGCCGAGGTTCCGCTGGACGTCGCGGGAGGCAAAGCCCTGCAATTGCGGCAAAGCCAGGGAGATTGGATCGACCACATCAATAAAGGCGGCGTGGTGGGTTATGTAATTCTGGGCATGGGGGCCTTCGCCCTGCTCACGGCCATCATCAAACTCATCGACCTGCGCAAGCTGTCGGTTGATTCCCCGATAGCCGCGCAGTCGTTGCTTGATCACGTCACGGATCAAGGGGAGGCCGGCAGTGAGCCGCTGTTGAAGAAACTGCACGCCACGAGCCGCGATCTGTTTGCCACGGGACTGCGCCATTTCGCCAAACCCAAGGAAGTCATCGAGGAACATCTCTATGCCTTCATTCTGCGGGAACGCCTGCAACATGAACGTTGGTTGCCCATGCTGGCAGTCATCGCGGCTGCGTCCCCCTTGCTCGGCCTGCTCGGCACGGTGGTGGGCATGGTCAAAACCTTCACCCTGATCACCGTCTTCGGAACCGGCAACGCCGGCAAACTTTCCAGCGGTATCTCGGAGGCCCTGGTCACCACCGAACTGGGGCTATCGGTCGCCATCCCCGCGCTCGTGCTGCACGGATTCCTGTCCTACCGCACACAGAAGGATCTCTCTCTGCTCGAACGCTACGCGGTGGAGTTTGTCGCCGCCTCCGAGGACCACAAAACCACCGCTCAATGACGGCCCTGCAAGAACTCCTGGATCGCGGTGGCATCCTGATGGTGCCCCTCATCCTCCTGTCCGTGGTGCTCTACGCCCGGTGCTTCGGACTCTACCTGACCATGCGACGGGCCCACCGGCGCATCGCCGCGACCCGGCTGGAACACTTCGGGTCGCTTGGCCGGGTGCGCTCCCTGCGGGCCGACCTTACCGAGACGTTTGAACAGCAGCGATTTGTCATCACCACGCTGATCGCGACCGCCCCCCTGATGGGATTGCTCGGCACGGTGACCGGCATGATCAGCACCTTCGAAAGCCTGATTGAGCGCACCGGCCAGAAGTCATTTGAAGGCCTGGCCGACGGGATTTCCATCGCCTTGATCACCACCGAAACCGGTCTCGCGATCGCGATTCCCGCGGTCATCCTGCTCCACTTCGCCCAGCGCCATGTGCAGCACGGCGAACAGAATCTCGTTCGTGTCGAGAGCACGTTAATGGAGGCCGCCGTATGATGAAGTCCACCGCCGGCGCCCGACGCCGCCAATCCGTGGCCATCGACCTGGCCCCGATGATCGACTGCGTCTTCATCCTGCTGATCTTCTTTATCGTTACCAGTGTGTTTGTGGAGGATCCGGGCATAGAAGTCGAACGCCCCGACACTCGAGGGGAAGCCATTACCGACCGCAACGCCCTGCTGATCGCGATTTCCGCCGACGATGGCATTTACTTCGATGGCCAGCGAATCCGCCTGGATCAAGTCGCCTCCGCCCTTAGCCAGGCCAGCTTCAGCGACGACGCCACCGTCATCATTCGCGCCGACCGCCGCTCCAGCCACGGGATCTTCGCAGGGGTCTACGGTGAGGCCAAACGCGCCGGCCTGGCCAACGTCCAATTCGCCACTGCCCGGCTGGGCGCCGGTTCACCCTGAATCCTGCTGTCACCAAATGTCGGATACACGCTTGCTCGAACTTGACCTCGATCCCTCCCGCGGGGGGATGCGGCGCTTGGTCAAATGGGTGGCGGGCATCACCATGAGTGGCGCCATCCTGATGACCTTGGCGCACATTCAGCGTGCGGACTACGTGGAACCGCCGCCGCCCTCGCTCAATGTCCAGGCCGTCGTGCTCGAGCCCCCACCCCCGCCGCCCCCGGAAATCGCCATGCGGGAGCCGCCACCACCCACCATTTTGGATTTGGAACCCCTACCCTCCGACAATGTGGTGAAGATCGCGGTGGCCCCCCTGACCTATGAAGTGCCGATGCCGGAAGCGGAACCCGTCCTGGAGATTTCACTCGATGCCTTCCGCCCCGATTCCGTTGATGCGGAGCGCAACCCGGATCACATTTTCCAATACCGCGATGTGGACCAACGCCCAGTCGTGGTCAGCCGGGTCAAGCCTACGGTGAAGTTCGCCGATTTCAAAAACCGCGGCAGTCCCCGGGTTGTCGTAAGCATGGTCGTCACCCGGGCCGGCGGTGTGCGCAACATCACCCTGGTCGAGTCTTCCGGCATCGATAACATCGACTACGAGGTGATTGACGCCCTCGCCCAGTGGCAGTTTCGCCCCGCCCTGCGCAACGGTGTGCCCGTCAACTGCCACGTGATTCAATCCGTCCGCATCAAGCCTCCCCGCAGCAAGTCTCCGTTCTCAATCTGATTCCCATGGCATTCCTTCCCGTTGTTTCCCGGTTAATGATCGCGATTGCCGTGAGCGCTTCGCTCTTCGCCCAACCTCAAGCCACCGAGGAGCCGGCCGAACAGATTGACCTGACCGAATTCCTCGAGCTGGACAGCGGCGAACCGGATGTCGACCCCTACCGCATCATCAATGAGTCGATGAACTTCCGCAAAGAGCGCGAGCCGGACATGACGGCAGCGGAGTTTGCGCTCTACGAACGCATGTCCTCCATGGTCGAAACCAACGCCGACTTCGCCCTCCAGCTTTTGGAAACCATGCTCAATGACAAGGAGGAGGACAGCGCGGCGTTCGACCTGGCATTGGGTAATCTCTATTTCGCCGAGGAACGCGTTGATGAAGCCCTTGCGCGCTACCTCGATGCCGTGGAGAAGTATCCGGAGTTTTTGCGCGGCTGGAACAACATTGGCATGATCCACTACCAGCGCCGCGAATGGGCCGAAGCCGCCACGGCCTTCGCTCGAGCGGTAAATCTGGGCGATCGCGATGCCCAGACCTTTGGCCTGCTTGCCTTCAGCATGCGACAAACCGGCAATACCCTCGGGGCCGAAATGGCGTTCATGCAAGCCATGACCGCCAACCCCGAGGATCCCAATTGGATCGGCGGTCTGCTGGAGCTCTACTTCGCCAACGGTCGCCATGCCCAATCCGAGTCGTTGGTGCGCGAGATGGTGCGGATTGAGCCGGACAAGCCCAGGCATTGGATGCTTTACGCCAGTCTCCTGGTTACGTTGGAGCGGCCCCTGGAAGCCGCCACGCAATTGGAAATCGCCCGACAACTCGGCGTCGCCGACCGGGAGTCCCTGGGCCTGTTGGGCGACCTCTATGTCAATCTCGGTCTCGTGCCGGAAGCGATCGCGGCCTACCAGGCGATTCCCGGCAGCGAGGACGAACTGGGCCAGGCGCGCCTCCTGGCCTATGCCCGGGCACTTATTGCCAAGGAAGAACTGGGCAAGGCCGCCCAGGTTTTGGAAAAATTGCCCATTTCAACGGTGTGGAACCAAGTTCGGGCCCGCCGGTTTGCCGAAGCGGAATTGGCCACCGCGCGCAGCGAATGGGAAAACGCCGAGCTGGCCTACCGCGGGGTGCTTCAGCAGGAGCCCCTTAACGGCTATGCCCTGCTGGGGCTGGGCCAATCCCTGCACTCTGCCGGGGACGTATCCCGCGCCCAATTCGTCTTCGAACAGGCCCTGGAAATCGAGAGCAGCGCCCATCGCGCCTCCCTTGAACTCGCCAACATCGCTTTGGTGAGCCGCCAGTTTGCCCAAGCCATCGTCCACCTGCGACGGGCGGATAGTTTGGAAACAACTCCTGCTATTCGCAGTCAAATTGCTCGACTCGAGGCGTTGGCCCAAAGCGCGGCCGATTCCTAGTCAATTTCCCCCCCTACCCCCATGCCCCTCCAGACCCTCTCCTCCGCGCGTCCGGCGCCCATGCTGCGCTGGACCCTCCCGATCAACGTGTTGCTGGCCGGCGTTGCGTTGGCCAACAGTCCCCCCACCGTGAACTCCCAACCGAGTGTGGAGCGCGGTTATCGCCTCTATGTGGGGCTCGACGTGGAGGTGAGCCAGGAAAACAACTACGCCTTGGTGGAAGGTTACGTGAACAACCGCGTTCGCACAGACCTGTCGACCGGACTGACCTCGCTCCGCCACATCGACAACATGCGGTTTACCTACAAACCAAAACTCAGCCGCAAACCGTTAACGGTCAAAAACGTGCAAACAGACCAGATCGCCGACACCCGCAACGCCGCGCTTAAAGCCATGCGAGACCAGATGTCGTTGGCAGAGTTTCGCGACGGCCAGATGGCACGACTGGAGTCGGACCTGCGAAGTGCCAGCGCCGGGGGCCAGTTCGATGATAGTGGGGAACTTATCATTGAGCCCGACACCGCGGCGATTTCAGACGCCATGACGGCAATGAGCGATTTTGACACGCTCACGAACAAAATCACCAACGAAACCGATTTCTCTGATCAGATGGAGCGGACCGACGGGGAATCGCCGACCGCGCTGCTGATCACCGCCGAGCTGAGCTCTCCCAACCGCATCAACGACGCCTACATCATCGGCCGGGCACGAATCAGCACCGAGGAAAGTGCGAGCCAGGATGTGCTGTTTTTCGACCGCGTGGGGCGGCTCGACCAGAAACCCAAGCGGATCAAGGTCATCAAACAGGGATTGCCCGTCGATTTTGAAGTCATCGACGTACAGATCCATGTCTACCGCAACGGCCAGGAACTCGCGACCAATCAATCTTCCAAGCAGATCCCCCTCACCCGCGCGGAGGCCCTCCAGTATCTCGCTCTGCAGCAGATGGATGACTATCCCCATCAGGATCGGGCTCCCGAACCCGCCTGGAGTTTGGCGCCCCCCGACCTGCTTTCCGCGGAAAGTACCCACGCCCTCGACTACCCTTTGACTGTCAACGTCGACGCAAGCGGACAGGTCACCGGAGTTGCGAAGGAGACAATCGCGCCTACCCATGTTACCGAAATCGTCCAAGACCTGTTGTTCTTCCCTGCCCTTGACCAAGGACAACCCGTCGCGGGCGTCGCCCACATCAATCTCAAGGATTTCTTCGAATGAACCGCCGCCTCACCCTCTTCCGCCTCGTTTTGCTTGGCGCGGTTTGTCTTTCGCCTGCCCTGGCCCAACCTCGTTCCATCAGCTCCCGCCCCGCCCCCGAGCGCAACTACCGACTCTTTGTCGGAATAGATGTAAAAGTCCGCCAAGGCACCGAGATGGTCAACGTGGCCAATTTCGAAAATCAACGCCTGCAGCTCGCCGGCGAAGCAGAGGAGAATGTTTCGTTGCGTAGCATCGAAGAAGTAAAATTTGTGCACGCAACCAAACTAGGGCGTGCTCCTGTCACGATCGCCGAGGTCAACTCCGAGCGTATCGTCGACAATGCAGCGGACCGCATGGAAACCCTTCGTTCCCAAGCCGGACTCCTGACCTATGGACAGGACCGCCAAGACTTCGCCTTGGCTGAAGCTGTTGCCATTGGTCAGTTGGAAAACTTCGGCAATACCAACGAAGGAGATCTTGCCCCTGGCCAACTGCCCGAACCTGAACGACCCACGCCCACCGCCCTTGCTGATCGTGAGGTAAGAACCGACCAGCTGACCGATTCCACCTTCTATTCCGATCGCCTCAACGACGCGATGAGAGGGGATCCCGACGCCTTGGAAATCACTGCCACCGTGCAGTCGGACTACGCCGTGCGTGATGCCTACATGGTGGGTGTTGCCCGGGTGCGAGATCAGGAAGGGGAGGTCACCGACGTGCTCATCTTTCAAGAAATCCCGGTGGTGGACCAAAGGCCTCGTGAAATCTACGCCAAGAGGACCGGACTCCCGGAGGACTTCGAGCTGCTCGAACTCAAGCTCCACCTCTACCACGAAGGCATGGAGCTCACGACCAGCGAGTCCGAGAAGCAATTCGCCCTCACTCGCGAGGAGGCCTTGGAGTATGTCTCCCTGGAACGGGTCTCCAGCAATCGAGGCAAAACCCTGCCACCCGAACCCGTTTGGGCCCTGGCCCCAAGTGAACTTCTTTCAACCGACCGCCCCGACAACCTCGACTTTCCCATGATGGTAAAAGTTGATCAGCGCGGTCAGGTCACCGCGATGGATGCCGGCAACCAAATCGTGCCGGCCCATGTTGCAGCCATTGTCGAGGAATTGATCTTCTACCCCGCTCTCGCAAACGGCGTCGCCGTCGCCGGCACTGCGGAGATCAACCTGCGCGAATACTTCCGCTGAGCGCAAACAACCCGAGCCCCCCTTCCGACTGAGAGTCGGAGGAGCGCTCAGGACAACGCGGCAACGTAATCCGCCCCTTGGTCAGCCAAGATAGAGCATTGCTTTCCATATTGGCATTTATGAATCTAATCTTCTATTAACATAGAAGAGTTTATTACTAATGCACCTGGCCCACGCATGAATGAGAAACAGCCACCACGAACGGTTCAACCACAAGGAATTCCTGCCATGTCCCACCTGCATTTAATCCTCCGCTTCATCGGCCTCAGCGTTGTACTTGGACTCGCCAGCGCCGCCCAACCACCTTCCGCCGCCGAAGCTCTTGAGTATCGTATGTTTGTTGGGGTCGACGTGGAAGCCCGCGAGGGTGGTGAAACGATGCAGGTGACCGATTTCAAAAACCATCTGCTTCATCTGAAAAAAGAGGACGGCAAGAGCCTCAACCTCCGCAGCACGGACGAAATGAAGTTTGTCCACTCCATCAAAATCGGACGCGCTCCGGTTCAGGTTGCAGACATCACCACGGAAGTGTTCGTGGACAACGCCGCCGAACGCATGGAGGTGTTGCGCAACCAGACGGCCCTTCAGGCTTACGGGGCCCAAAGGGAAGATATCGAGTGGGGTCAAACCGTGCGTGAAATGGAATTGCAGACCGCCGTCGCCAATTCACCCCAACTACAGAACCCCGTCCAAGTGCAGGCTAACTTTGATGGTCCAATTCTTCCACCGGCAATCGACAATTCCGCTCTTCTCCCCGATCAGCTCACGGATCCGACCTTCTATTCCGATTCCCTGGCCGATGACATCACCAAGAAACCCGACGCATTGAGAATCGAGGCCGACCTAAGAACCGACCGTCCCATCCGGCACGCCTATGTTGTCGCCATAGTGCACGTCCGGGATCCCGAAGGCGAAATCAACGTTGTGCTCGTGTTTAAGGAAGTTGCGCTGATCAATCATCAGCCCCGTCCAATCGTGCTCGAGAAAACGGGTCTGCCGGAAGGATACGAGTTGGTTGATGTTCGGCTTCACCTTTTCGACGAGGGCACGGAACTTCCCACCAGCGAATCCGAGAAGCAAATCGCTCTCTCCCGCGAACAGGCCATCAGCTACCTTGGGTTCATGTCGACCCAGCGCGAAGGCGCCAAACGTGGCGGTGCCCTGCCTCCGGAACCCGTCTGGTCACTCGCGCCCGATGCACTTGTTTCGGCCGATCGTCCCGCCCAACTCGATTGCCCCGTCACCGTGCAGGTCGACGCCAGCGGTCAGGTAACCGGGATGGAGGCCAACGGGCGGGCGCTGCCACCGGTCGTCTCCGACATCGTGGGCGAGATGCTGTTCTATCCTGCCCTTGAGAACGGCGTGGCCGTCGCCGGCACGACCGAGATCAATCTGCGCGAATACTTCCGCTGATCATCGGTTAACATTGTCGGGTTAACACCGTGACCGTGTTCCAGCCGCGTGATGGCGTGGAACCATGCCCCGCTTATTCTGCCTGATCCCTCTCGCGGCATCCCTGCTCGTCGCCGAACCGCAAGTCATTCCCCTTTGGCAGGACGGTGCTCCCGGTTCCGAAGCGCAACGCAACATTCCCGAGCAAGCCCGGGACTGGTGGGTGAAGAGCATTCATAACCCCTCGATCACCGTCATTCCCGCTGATCCCGCGGTCGCCACCGGGGCGGCCGTGGTGATCTTTCCGGGAGGTGGTCATCGGGAACTGGTTTTCCCGCCCGAAGGCCTGGAGCCTGCCCGGTGGTTTGCCAGACGCGGAGTGACCGCCTTTGCGGTCAAATACCGACTCGCCCGTGAACCCCAGTCCCCCTACTCGCTGCAGGACGCGGCGGCAGATGCACGGCGGGCGATGCGACTGGTCCGGCACCACGCGAGCGATTTCGGCATCGATGCGAACCGCATCGGCATCCAGGGCTGGTCAGCCGGCGGTGAACTTGCAGCCATGGTGTCCTTTGGAAAACACCGAGGGGATCCACAGGCTGAGGACCCTGTGGATCGGGTCAGCTGCCGCCCCGATTTCCACATCAGCGTTTATCCCGGTCCCTTGGGATTTCCCGCCGGGGAAATGTCCCCGGAAACGCCGCCGACGTTGTTCATTTGCGCGGTGGACGATGCCTTCCACGTCGCCCCCATCCTTGCCGTGCTCCCGAAATACCAGGCCCTCGGCATCCCGGTCGAAGCGCATCTCTACGCCGCCGGCGGCCACGGCTTCAACATGGGCCACCGATCCGATCTCATCAGCATCCGCAACTTCCCCGATCGCATGATCGAGTGGATGCAGGACGGGGGCTGGCTGAATCCAAACTAGGGCTCAACCAAGCGGCCGGCTCCCATCAGACGTGTTGAAAAACATGATACGCCGTGGGCTCTCCCAACAGCGCGTCGATCTGACCCTGCACCGCCATGCGTTCCTCGTGGTCGTGCCAGGCCGTCCAAGCCTCCAAGGATGACCAGGTGCTGATCACCAAATACTCGCCGGAGTCCTTGACGTTGCAGTAGGTTTCTCCCGAGACGTAGCCGGGTTGGGCAAGGGCCAGCGCACGAAGGCGTTGGAGGAGGGGCTGAAGATCCTCATAGATTTCGGGACCACCGTGACGGAAGATAAGAACTTTGATTGCCATGGACGATAGGGGGATGGGGATGAAACGGAGCCCGGCAGTTTGCCGAAAACCACCGGAGGTGCGCTTCCTACTTCTTGTCCTTTTCTGTGTATGCTCCGGAAAAAGCCGTTCACCCCGGCACTCAAGATTCTACGGCACCACGATAATGTCGTCATCCGTGCCGCTGGTGCGATCGGGACCGAGGGATCGGATTTCCATCCGTTCGCCCGAGAGTTGATGAAAAAACAACGGAGATCCCCAGCGGTCGCACAGTTCACCGCGGGCGTTGATGGCCGGGTGATCAGGTGGAATGATGGCAAAACCCCAACGATTCTGCCCGGTCAGGGCGGCGGTGATTTCCTGATTCGTGCCGACCGGATTGCCCTGCCCCGGGGCGTTGGTCCGCCAGGCCGCGAACACGCTTTGGAGAATGGCGAGGTCGCGCCGGGCGGTGCCATCCACCGCATTCAACCCTGCGCCCACACGACCGGCGATCGGGTCCTCGCCGACAACAACAAACGAACGTGCCACCGTTCCCTCCCGCTGGCCCGACGGTGAAACCGACTCAGGGGGCGGTGGGATCAAGGCTGGTTCCAACCCCGGCGGCTTCCGTTCGAGTATCCAATAAATGATTACGGCGCTCAGGATCACCAAGCCCGCGTAGGCGGCACGGTGTTTCACCCCATGAATCCCAGGTCCGGTTGCGCAAACCGGCCGATGTTGGGCAGAATCAACGGCATGTCGGTATCGCTCACCCCAAACCATCGCGCCAACGTCGCGTTGTATTCATCGACACTCACCGTCGGAATCCACCGGCCGTGATCCGTGTCGTCGGGACCGCCCACCGCAAGGTCGGGCATGGCCCCGTAGAACTGGCCGCCTTGCACCGCACCACCCATGATGAAGTGGTGGCTGCCCCAGCCATGATCCGAGCCGTCGCCATTGGTCACCATGGTGCGGCCAAAGTCGGAGGCAGTGAAGGTCGTCACATCGTTTGCCACCCCCATTTCGGTGGTGGCATCGTAAAACGCTTTCATCGCGTCGGAAAGTTCGGCCAGCAGGGTTTCATGGGCCCCGATCTGGCTGTCGTGGAGGTCCCACCCCCCGAGGCGCGCGAAGAAAATCTGGCGGCGCAAACCCAGCTGCTCCCGCACGCCGATGAGCCGCGCAATCATGGCGAGCTGCCCGCCGAGTTCCGTGTCCGGAAAAGTCGCCGCCAGGGGATCGGCCGCATCGAGAATGCCGCCCAGCAATTCACTGCTGGCCAAAGCGTTGTCCGTTACCTGGCCAAACGCCGTGCGCATGAGGTTGGCGTGTTCCTGGGTCTGCACGTCGCGCAACGCGGAGATTCGCGGGGCGACCGAGTCGTCGTCGCCATCGTGCCACCAGAGGCTGACCGGACCCTCCGTGCCGACCGCATATTGCACGACGTCCCGCCCGACCTGGAAGGAGTTTTTCCCGTCGAGCGTGATGTTCATCGAGATCTGATTGTTCTCGTTAAAGGCGTTGGTGAGGTCGGCCAATCGTCCCCCCCAACCGGTCTGGAAAGCCTGGTCGGCGACGCTGCTTTGCCACTGCACCGATTGGTCGCTGTGGGAAAAGAGCTGCGGCGGCAGCGGCACCGAACCGGCTTCATATTGGGCCTTGGTGGTCGGGTGCAGCAACGTGCCAACATTGGCGAGCACCGCCATTTGACCACCGACAAAGAGTTCCCTCACGCTGGCCAAAGAGGGGTGCATGCCCCACGCGCGGCCATCGGAGTTGACGGGATTCAGCTCCAGCAAGTCGTCGCGACTGACCGCCAGGCCTCCGCGCGCCCAAGCGTAGGCTTGGTAGTCCGAGGTGTCGCGCGGCACGATGACGTTGTTGGTGTCGTTGCCGCCATTGAGAAACAGACAAACCAACGCCCGAAAGTCGGACTGGGCCTGACCGGTCGCCCCCAACACCGAACCCGGGCTCGCCACAGCTCCCATCAGACGCATTTGGGCAAGGGTCGACAACACGCCCATCGACCCGACGGCGGCACAACACTGGCCAATGAACTGGCGGCGGGTGGAAGACTGGAACGCTCGGTTGCGGGGCATGATGAAAGCGGAGCTAAAGTTGGATCGCAGCCTCCGGGCTCGTGGCCACGAGGTAAATGATTGCGCTGATCGATTGGTCGGGGTTCACCCAGTTGGGGAGTTCGTTGATGCCTTGGACGATACGGTCCCGGGTCTCGGGAGTCATCATCCCGGCACAAAGCCGCAGGTCCAACTCGGCCAGGATGGCGGCCGTGTCCGGCCACAGGGTGCGGAGATCTTCGATTTTGAGGATGACGGCGTTATCGTCCCAAGCCCGCGGGTCCGCCCAATTTGAAAACGCGTAAACCGCCAGACGATTGGGCACGCTCATGGCGGAAGTGTCGGTGTGGATCTGCAGTTCCGGAGCAAAGAGTCCAGCGCGGGCCAAGTCTCCCACCGGGACATAATCAGGCCGATAGAAATTAAAAACCGAAGGGGAAGTCAGCGGTCCCTGGGAGAGATCATAATTGGACCAGAAGTAATAGATCTGACCACTGGCCAGTTCCACATCCATCGCCCGCCAGAGGGAGACCAGCCGGATAAGAGGTTCGCGGACCTTGCCAAAATTCGGTTGAGCGGCGACCTCCAGCGAACGTGCTTCATGATCCAACAGGATGGCACGCACAACTGCCCTGAGATCACCCCGCACCCCGGCCCCGTTGTCGGCGAACACCCGGGCCACCCGATAAACGTAGCCCGGACTGGGGTTGCTGGTGATCAGGCGTTGGATGAGCTGTCGCGAAATGAACGGCCCGGTGTTCGGATGAGCGAAAAGCGTGTCGAGCGTATCGTTGAGGTCTTTGAGCGCCCCTTGCCCGGCGGGGAGCTGCCGCCCCGTCACGATGGTCTTGGGACCGTCGTCGTGATAGGCGGGATAATTCATCATCGGAGCGGTGAAATTGGGTTCACCCCAACGCCACATCCAGTCCTGCGGGTTCTCCTGTTGGAACGTCCAACCCGTGAAGACCTTCGCCATTTCCGTGATGGTGGTTTGGTCGTAGGTTTGGATGGGCAGGCCATTGCCGTCTAGTTTGAGCGTCCCGTCGGGGTGCAGTTCGACGAGACCGATGGAAAACAACTGCATGATCTCGCGGGCAAAGTTCTCGTCCGGCACCGAACCCGTCTCCGGGTCGGCCTTGGCGTTGCGCAGGTGGCTCAGGTAAACGCCCATGATGGGGTGCAGCGTGACCGCTTCGAGCAGGTCGCGGAAATTGCCAAACGCATGGGTCGCCAACGTGTCGTGGTAGTGCGCCAGCCCCTCCTGCCAGTTGTAGACGGTGCCGTTTTCGTCGGACGCCACCAGGATCTGGCTCAAGGCAAAAGCGACGCGCTGCCGCAGCTGGTCTTCGCCGCGCAACGCGATGTTCCAGAATGCACCATAGCGATGTTGACGATCCGGCCGGTCGTCGAAATTGGGTTCACCGTAACGTTCGAGCTCGGCGTAGGTCTCCGCTTCGTGCTTCGACATCGGCAACGCAATTTGCTCGTCGATCCAGTCGGCGTAAGCCCGACCGACCATCGTGTTGATTTCCGTCCGCGTCGGCCCAAACGTGGTTTGCATCAAAAACCGAGCAGCTTCACGGGAAGTGTTGGCAACAGTGGGTGCGGCCGGCGCCGAAGCGGGAGGAGCAAAAGCATGCGATCCCGCGTAACGCACCGCCGAGCCCACCAGCTCGCCGGTCGGATGATTGGCCGTGGCAACACTCGCATAAATCCGGCCTTCACGCAGGGCTGCCAGAACCTCCTCCGCGGTATAAGGACCCACGGCTTGAATCGACCATTGCAGGTTTGTCGACGACCCGGTGGGAAGCGCCAGCAGCAACTCCCCACTCTCACCCGGTTCGCCCAACCGCAGGTAAGCTTCGGTCTGAGGCGACGATAGGTTGGAAAACGACGCGCTGATGACGAGCGACGATTCGTCGGAAGCGAGCTGAACCGACACCGTGCCGAACGCCCCGGACCCCGGCACAACGGGCTGCAGGTTGGCGAGATAGAGTGTCCCGGCACTGTAGAAAATCGTGACTTCCGCGGCGGCCGTAGAACCCACCGCATATCCCTCACCCGGCAGCACCGACACCCGAACGTCTTTGTTGAAAGTCTGGACGTTCGTATTGGCATAGGGAGTAACTTCGAGCACGAACGATGACTGACCCGGCTCGAAGGACACCGAAGAGGGCATGAACACATAATCCGTGCCCATCCGTGCTTCGCCACCGTAGGCCAGGTTCACCGTCAAAGCAGCCGTCGTATCACCCACGCGACTGATGACGATCTGTCCGGGCGCCGACCCCGGTGCGGTATCGGTGGAAGCACGTGTCGCCGTGGCCCCTACCCAGGCTCCTTCCGATGGCGTGATGTCGTAAACCTCCACCAAGGCCGTGCCACCCGCTCCGGCAGCCCCACTGACCAGCAGCGTGTAAGCGCCCCCGGGTAAATCGAGCAACAGCGCTGCATCCTTCGATCCGGACTCGAGGGGAAAAGCCCCGGCGGCCGCAAACGCATCCGCCAACACTGCCGGATTGTTGCCCGTTTCCCAGTTGTCGTTGCCCGCGATCTCAAGCCCATCGGACTGCCGCACGAGTGAAAAGATCGGGTCAGCCAATCGATCGGCCTCGGCCAGTCCAACCAAAGACGGACCGACCGCGCGTAACAGCACGCGGCGTCCGGCGCCTTCCGAAGCGACAATCAAACCGCCAATCACCAACGTGGAATCAGCCTCGACACGAGCCCGCGTGGATAGATTTCGCAGCCGGGCGGAGCCCTCCAGATCATAAACCTCGATCAAGCCTGTGCCAAAGCCATTGGGCTGCCCTGTCCGAGCGATGGCCGTGTAAACTCCCGGCGACAATTCCGCCACCAAAGCGGCATCGCGGCTCCCTTCGACCAAACCAAACGCCCCAACCGTCGCGAAGGCATCCGCCAATACGGGGGACCATCCCTCGTTGCTGGCCACAAGCTCACCTGCTCCGTTAACAATCTGAAGTTCGGGCCGGTCTACCGGCTGCGACACCCCATACCGAGCCAACTCCGGTCCCACGGCCCGCACCAGCACCTGCTTGGCGGGCCCCGGCTCAATCACAAAACCCGCGATCACTACATCCGACCCCTCACCCACCCAGGCCCGGGAGGAAAGGTTGAGCAACCGTTCACTCTGCGGCGCGCCCCCAGCCGGGGCTCCGCCCAGCACCCCCAGGAAGACTGCCATCACTGTCCGCATTGTTGGCATGACGCCCCAAGCAAACCGGCGGTTCCAGAACGACCGGCAAACGCGAACGTTTTGAACATTCTTTGACATCAGAACACTCAGGGTAAGGGGTATCGGGGTGCTCAGAGTTGAGCGCTAATCCGGCGAATCTAGTGATCAACCCTTCCACCTCCATCCGAACCATGCGCCCTCGTTTCGATTTTCGCTCCACGTTCACTATCGGATGGCTGGCGCTTTCCCTGCTCGGGACCGGTTGCGAAACGATTGGCCAAGGCATAACCGAGCGGGAGTTCAACACAGCCTGGAGGGCGCTGGAGACCGGTCAGACACAGGCTGAGCTGTTTGCGGTATTTGGTGAGCCGCGGGAGCGTCGGTCGCAGCCCGCCGATACCGGCCTCGATGAGATCTGGGTTTACTCCCAACGCGAAATTGTGGGTTACAAAACCGAGAAATCAGAGGGCGCGCTGAGCCCCTCCGGTGGGGGCATTCCCACCTATGAAGACGTACCCATCTACGAAATCGTGGAATACCACCTCCGCTGGCAAGACGGTCAGTTGGTGAGCTGGCGGCGGTTTGAGTAGGTCATCCCGCTCGTCTCCCCAATGCTCACCTCCATTCGCTGCCCCTCAGCCAATCGATAACTTAAAATCGAAATTCGAAAATCAACTTGGCGGCCCCCACGGGGATTCGAACCCCTTGGAAGCTGAAGGTAAGCAGTTAGATGCTAGCAAGTTAAAATCTAACGGAGGTCAAAACCCACAAATAGCCCCACAAAATATCGTCACCTCTTGTCCAAAATTGGCATTGGTAGTCTCCCGATGGGATCGTCTCCCCCATCATCTCAAGCAAGCGATCATGATAATTGCAAATTCAAGTCAACACGTTTAAATTCTGTAAAAATCAGATTTAAAACTTATAGCCAATGAGTCTCGAAAATATCTTACTGTCGCTGATACAAAGACTGCAGGAGCTTGATAGGCATGGCGCTGAGAAGAAACAGAATGCGCTTCGTCAATGCGGTAATGCATGTATGGTAACACGTGCACTCATGGTCTCATACGTGGTCCAGGAAACCGAGACCGGAACGGTGATCCGTGATTACGAAAAGGAAGCCGAAATTGCACGCAAATGGGCAGATACCTCAGCTTCTTTCATTCACATTGATGAGTTTTTTAGTGAACAATGCTCTGAAATAGCACTGTATTTTTCGGACCCAGCAGCGAATCCAATTCGTGATGCATCGATTCTCGGTCCATTATTCGCTAACCTGAAATCATCCTGTCATCCAAGTGTAGGGAAAAAATCACAGATTGAAGAGGACAGGGTCCTGATCTACGCTTCAGATATCTTCTGTTTTCCCTAACTGTATATGAGGTCATTTTTCTTAACTGTATAGCATCGCAGCAAAAAGTGCATTTGAAGGGTGCCATTTGACCATCTTATGATAAATGGAAATATTGGTGCAACTACACGAAATGGAAGCTGATCTAGACGCCGTGAAGCTTCAGCAAGCTTCAAATAGTCCTGATTTCACCTTTCGAAAGATGCCGCAATTTCTCGACGACTGAGACAGTATAAAGAACTATTACCGCGCAAAGTATGGGTAAGACTATTTCGGAACAATCTGAGGTTGATGAAGCGGCTCAATTGCTTCTGAAGGACAGATTACGGAATAAGTGGACCGTGCGTGAACGTGATCCAGACATCCACATAGACTATGAAATCGAACACAAAACTGAAGGCGAACCCACTGCCTTAACAGCCTATGTGCAGCTAAAGGGAACAAGGAAGATTAAAAAATCATCCGGCTATGTATCAAAGTCTATAAAGTGGAAACACCTTGACTACTGGAGGACGTGCAGGAGGCCAGTTTTTATAATCATTGCTGATGTAATAACCAAAGTTATGTATTATACTTCGGTTCTTCATCTTTATGACGATCCGGCTTTTCTTTCAAAGAGAGGTAAAAGAAATTCTGTAAGCATCAAGATACCTGAAACTGAGATACTGGAGCCAGATGAACTGATAGATGTGGTTAAGCAATCAGACCTTCGGCTCAGAGAGCTATTCCCCTCATCACCTCAAGCTGCAATCCGGGGTGTTGAGCAAAAATTTGAGGAACTCGACCCGAGATTTAGCGTTAACTTGTCCTCAAATAGAAAACAGAATCGGTTTCATATTACACCGAATTCGGATGATCCAGTTGACCTGTCTGTCAGACTATCGGGAATAACTGAAAACCAGTTAAAGGAACTAAACGAAACTTTTAAGTGGGGGAAGCCAAGCAAGTTACAACCAAAAGAACTCAGTATCAAAGGATCCCCGCTTTTTGATGAGATATCAAAACTGCATAGTCGGTATGAATTAGCCCTATCAGGCAATGCTGTAGCTGCCAAAATCATCCTTAGATCAGTTTCCAATTTCAAAGATTCACTTGTAATAGATGGTGTTCTTTCGGCCGGCAACTCAGGTGTCTGTTTCACATCGGATGCCTCATCTGTTTTTATTTTCAATCTCACTATGGATATGCCCGGCAAGAAGGGTGGTCATGCGAGATTTAACATATCGTTTGACGCTAGCAAGTGGAATGGAATGAGGCTTTTGGAAGTTAATAGCATTGCTGACACCGCTCGCATTTGCAAGCGGTTACGGGATGCAAATGGAATTAAATTGGAGGTATGGATAAATGACAAATGTATGTGGAGGCCAAAACGGACGCATCCTTTTTCCAGCATATTTGAGTCGGCTGCATGGTGGAGTAATTTTTTATCTGAATCATACTATGCGGCGCAGTATTTTAAGATAAATCCAATTATTCCTAACTTGTATGATCTTACTGATTTACAAATAAGATATACCTTGGACGCTATTCAGTTTGCCAAAACAGGTAGACAGGAAAAAGAGTATTTGGTCTTTGAACCTAATGAAGAAATAACAAAAGTTTTTAAGGGGGATGAAAATAGAATAACTGGGTTTCTTGAGATTCAGTCACCTTACAAGGTTAGATTGATTGGATATGAAATAGAAACGGGATTTTTAGAGCTTAAGCCGTCCTCTGTGGAACTAATCAAAGTTACAGATGATGATGGGAACTGGACACTAAAGGTGCTACCCCGTGAGGAACCACACCTAGTCCTGAATTACGGGGAAGGTGATCCTGACGAAAGAGATTAGATACTATATTAGAAGGAATCTTCGGATTCATAAACGTATTCATTATTTATTAATCTCTTTATTCTAAAATATATGCATGGTGAAGTATGTTGATGAGACTTGGACTGAACTGACTGAACGTGGAGATGCGCTCAGGGCAGAGAACGTCGCTCAGAACATTGAAATGGGTAATCTATCTCCTGAGACGGTGCCAATTGCCGGGGTTGCATCGTTGACTGCGGCAAAGGACAATCAGCTACGGGTGGAGCGCGACAAGCGAGAGAAGTCTGGTGACTTTATTATGCAGCTTTCGCGGGTGGAGGCGTATCTACGCGCGATGGACCGCAGGATTGCGGAATTGGAGACGCGAATTGCTCAACTCATCGAGCAACGCCAGGTATTGCTGGATGCTGCCCAGGAAACCTATGAGCGTGGGTTTGAGGCCGATGATCTGATCGAAGCGATCAAGGACGGGATTTTGGCAGAAGAGCGGGAGCGTCTGATTGCCCTGCTCGGCCCAGAAGCGGCAGGCCTAACAGCGAAGGAACTGACGCAGAGATTGGAAGCTGAGAAAATAGCAGCCCATGAAGCGGGCGACAGCCTTACCTCCCAATCGGAGGCCATGAGTGAACGAATTAATTCTGATCGAAAGTTGCAAGAATCCTTAATCGCCCTGCGAGACGACTATCAGACTGCCAATCCTGCACGCCATTTGCAGATTGAAGCAGAATTTGGCGAGCTGACAGATCAACCGACCAAAGAACAGCGGGTAGAACAGGCAGTTGAAGTGACGCCTGATTTTACCGTTCGTTTGCCTTAGATTTTGCCTGGGCCATCCGTTTACGCCATTCAGCCAACTCACCGGTGAATTCCATTCTGACGCGAGCCAGATGGTAAAGGCGTGCGTCATTCAAAGCTGAGGCACTGCCCTGCACAGTCATGACACCATCCGGGAATTTGGCGTGTTCATCATGAAAATACGGCAAGCCGCCCATGTGGTAGATATAGCCAACACCGCGCTCGTTCCTGTATAGAACGATAGGGACATGGTCCTTGGTGCTGATCTGTTTTTCAAACCAGTCCTGAAGCTTGAGCGCGTGAGAGATGGCCTGCTTCTCATGCTTTTCATTTGTTAGAACGGTGATGACCAGATAGCCGATTCCTGGCTTGAAGGATAGCTCCTCAGCCAGAGTGAGGGCTGATTTACCGTCATTGCCGGCCTGAAGGCGCAAGATGCCCTGTTTATCCGGGACGAGCGTTGAGGGGGTGAGTTCTGTTGCGGGTGTTTCGGCCCCAGCCCGCAGGCTGAGACCGAGCACCAGAAACACGCTCAGGTAACAGAGTGTGGATTTCATCGCGACCTAGGAGTTGGAGCATGACCCAATGATCGCGAAGAGGATGAACAGCATGACTGCCACCCCGATAATTGTGCCGCAGCCGCTTTCTTTCTTTTCACGGTAAATGTCCGCTTGGCCGATCTTTTCGTATTTCTTTCCCATTATACTTAAAGCATTGATGATTAGTGTGATGTGACGTGTTATCCTGCTGAGTAAGTTGAAACCGAATATCCATTCGGTTGCGGGGGTGAAAATCGCGACAAGACTGTATGATAAGGATGGATACAGAAAGTATCTCAACGCGCTGGAACGTGGGTGCTTCTACGATGCTGCCAAGGCGTTGGAATCCCCGCTAGATCAGGCTTTCTGCCTAATTTTCTTCTACACTGGCTGCCGCATGACTGAAGCCCTGCGCCTAACCGCCAGTCACATTGATTTAGCTGAAGGGTGCCTCGTCTTGGAAACCCTTAAACAGCGCAAGAAAGGTCAATATCGGGTCATTCCAATACCGGATGAACTGTTGAACCTATTCCGCCAGATTATCCAGAATGCCGACCTTAAACCGGATGATCGGATTTGGGGCTTTGTTCGCTCCACCGGCTGGCGGCGGATCAAAAAGGTCATGGCTCACGCCGGGCTCAAGGGCGTAAAAGCGACCGCACGGGGTCTGCGACACAGCTTTGCGATTTCTTGTGTCATGCAGAATATCCCGCTCACAAAGCTGAAGAAGTGGATGGGCCACGCCAGCCTTGAGAACACAGCCATATACCTAGATTTCGTCGGCAAAGATGAACGGGATCTGATAAGCAAAATTTGGCAGAATTAGGATGATTCCACCTTGAGTCTTCACCGTGAATTCTGCACCTATTGACGTGCTGCAACCGAATGGATATTCTGTTGCACGGCAACTCACTGCGGGAGCAGACAAAATCGTTGAAAGATCATGTGTTTTGCCTGCGTTTAAGGAGGAGTTATGGCTTTTCGATCAATTGTCCTGCTGGTTTTTCTATTCGTTTCGTCCTCTGCCTTTGCTGAAACCATTAAGGTTACGACATGGAACCTTAAGTGGTTTCCGGGTGGGATGGGTCAAACTTCAGAAGACGCGAAAGCATCACATATTGATGCAGTTGCGAAAGTGCTTAAAAAAATCGATCCTGATATTTTACTTTTACAGGAAGTCTTAAACAAAGACAGCGTTGAGAAACTTGCAGCCAAGGCAGGCACAGGCTTGAAGGTCATTACCGTTAGCCGATTTGATGCCTCTCACCCTCGCGACCCAGACGGCATTGATGACCAGCAAGTAGCAATTCTTGCCAAAGAGAATGCGTTATTCACTTATCGCAGGGAATTTGAAAGGGATGGCAGGGTGGATCCTCCACGCGGGTTAGTATTCGCCGCTTTCGAGATTGATGATAAATACCTTGGCGTATATTCAGTTCATCTGAAGAGCAACAAAACCTCTGAAAATCAGACCCCGAAAGACAATTTTAGAAAACGGGAAAGTTCGGCTAGAACAATTATCGATCATGCGGAAGGTGCCTACCTGCAAAATCCAGCCGACCGAAGAAAGAAGCTTAGTTTTGACAAGCTCATCATAGCAGGTGATTTCAATACTGAAATTCCAGGGGATAAGCCTGAGAGAGCCGCAGAAAGAACCATGCAGCAAATTCAGCTCTATGGCTTTGAGAATGCATTTGGTTCAAGACCGTTGGCAGACCGAATTACTCATCCAGCAAGTGGTAGGTATTCCGCAACTACGTTTGACCATGTCCTGTTTCGTGGAGTGCGACAAATCGGCGAGGCCAAGATAGACAAAGTAGATAAAAGCGTTTCAGACCACTATCCGGTTACCGTGAAGTTTGACATAAATTAGTTTTATAAGTTAGCTTTTTGCCTTACATGGATTACGGCCTAAAGTTCTCCATTTATGATGTCTGAAGCAGGATGTAACTCCGTCCGCGCATATATATTATCTTGTGAATCGGAGTAGTATAAATCATAATCTATGTTGATTTAGATTGCTATTAGCAAAATATATCATTCCAAAATTAAAAGCTATGAAGCTTCCGCCATTTATGCTCCTACTGGGAGGCTTGTGGGCCAATGCCCTTGTTGGCCAGCATGACTATGCTGGTCTGCCTGTTCGAGATGGTTACCCGAATAAAATAACCATTTTAGTGAACACAGCCTACACCGTTGGTTACGATGAAACCTACAGGAATCCTGCTTGGGTTTGTTACTATATTCCACCTGATAGAAAACATCCGACACTAAAGCGGCGTTCGACCTTCCTTATAGACAAGAAAACCAAAGCTAGGGTTTCTCACGATGACTACACCAATAGTGGTTGGGATCGTGGGCACATGTGTCCGAACTATGCGATTGCATCAAGGTTTGGAGTAAATGCACAAAGAGAGACTTTTTTTATGTCCAACGTGGTTCCTCAAGCTCCAAGCCTGAATCAACAGATATGGGAAGGACTCGAGGACGATGTGGCAAACAACGAAGCTACAAACAGAAGAGGTGTATGGGTTATCACCGGTCCACTTTATGACGATCATCGTGAACGAGTTCGTAGGACCAAAATCGAGCTACCCGATGGTTTTTTCAAAATCATAACGGATTTCGATGAGGAGACGAACGAGACCAAGATCAAAACTGTTATAGTTTGGCAGGAAGATGATTCTGAACATAAATATAAAAAAACAGATCTTATTACAAATAAGACCATAGATGAGATCGAAGAACTGGCTGGCCTTGATTTTCTTCCGATGCTCGATGACAAGACGGAGGAGGAGTTGGAGGCAGGTAACGCTACATGGGCGCTTACCGCCAGTCCTTAGGCAGTAAGGGAATATTCCACAGGGCCGATATGGAAGTATAACTATAACCTATGTAAGGCGAGAAAGTTGGCTCTTTTCATCCTACAATGGTTTTCCCTCAGTATCCTTCATTGACTGTTCGATAGTGGGAGTTGTAGAGCTTCTTAAGAGACTCAAATAATAGACGTAAAACCAGTTCCTGGTTCGAAAGTTTAGTTAGTGGGCTCCGTTACTTAGACCATTCAATGAGCTTTGTAATGAGATTTAAATCTCGCATTGTGTGTGTTTTGAGGTTATAAGCTGGCCCACGTCATACTTGTGTTTATTTAAAATCATGAAACAAAAGCACAATGTCTAAAGCGGAAGATATATTTAAAATTGCTGACGATTTAAGCGATAGATCCAAGGCTATAAATAAATCGATGATTGATAGAATTGAAGAAGCTTCGACTCAGATTGCGAAAGCTTGGAGTGGATCATGGCTTGGCTATCATTCGCGTGTATATTATGAAAATCTGGATCCGACTCCACCTGGAGCTCGATTCAGCTCTGAATGGGGGTTTGGAGATCAATTCAGTAATGAGACTGTTGGCAGTTGGGGAGAATATGATTTTGACTGGGTTATCTCGCAGATCGAAGAACGCGCTGGAAAGCCCGATACCGAACAACTCACTGCTGAAGCTAGGGAAACCGTAGAATATTTTGAGGATGCTAAAGAGGAAATTTTGTCAGCGCTTACTCGTTGGAGATCTGAGTTTGCGAATGACAACTTTCTTCAGACTCTTGAGGAAAAAATAAGCAAAGAGAAGGTGTTGGGTCATTCAGACTTTGCACGGTTTTTCCAAGGCAAGGGGAAGTTTTTTACCCGAGATTCTGTTGCCGCTGGGCAGGGAATCCAGACGCCGCCACACATTCACATGCTGGCGTTGATTGGAACTTGGCGCCAACCATTTATCTTATGTAAAAGCCTGGCTAAGCATGCTCGACGAGGAGCGTCACATTTTCAAAGCCTAGAAAAGAAAGAAAAAACGATTTCACGACAAGGAACCCATGTTTTTTTGGGACATGGTCGTTCAAGTGCCTGGAAGGAATTACGCGATTTTGTTCGTGAACGCCTGAGGCTACCTTGCGATGAGTTCAACCGCGTTCCTGTAGCAGGAATGACAACCATTAGCCGACTACTTCAGATGCTAGATGATGCGGAAATTGCGTTCCTAATTCTAACAGCGGAAGATGAACAAGCTGATGGGAAGCAGCACGCCCGGATGAACGTGATTCACGAAGCTGGTCTTTTCCAAGGTAGACTTGGATTTGAGCGCGCAATCATACTTTTGGAGGAGGACTGTGAAGAATTCAGCAACGTTCATGGTCTTGGTCAGATCAGATTTCCAAAAGGGAAGATATCCGACACTTTTGAAGAAATTCGGCGGGTTCTGGAACGAGAGGGACTTATCGACGGACCTGAGCAGGAAAGTTAAGTCATCGCCCGCGCTGGGTATACAGTTTTTCTGAATTGTCATTCCGTTCTGACATCCGCGCATCGGCGTAATGACCTATGATCCTACCTCTGTCTCTGAATAGCCTTTGGTTTGCATTAGTCCGAACCAATTGCTGGCGAGACTTGAGCATATTCATTTCGGCAGTGTTCTGCACCTTTAAGCTATCCATGCGTTCCTTACAGCGCATCTGTGCATTGCGGAAAGATTTAGTGGTATCAATCAGTTCCTGCCGGTCCCTGCGAGCCTGTCCGAACAGTCTGCGCCAGATGGACGGATTGCGGCACTTTTCCTGTAGAGCGGTGATCTTATCGCGCTGTTCTGGTAACTGGTAGAAAGCAGATAGCTCCTCCTTTAGCCGCGTGAGCCTCAATGCGTGTTTCTGGGCCAGCTTGCCGCGTTCATCCAGTTGTCGGCTTTGCAGATTGGCCAATTTTTCACCGATCTTCTCGCCAAGCTGTCGATCCCTCTCGCGGGCCTGATCGAAGGCGAGCTTCAGCTTTGGTTTGGGCGTTTCCTGTCCCACAGCCTTTTCAACCTTTTGTTTGAGATCCGGCGCGCGGTCCAACGCGGCCTGTCTGCTCTTTTCTGGCTTTTGTTGGGCGTGCTCCGTGCGTCGCTGCTTGGCTAGCGCATCAGCATCCGGGAGCGTGGAAACATCCACGTCCCTCAAACGCTCATGCATGTCCTTCGTGCGGATGCCGGGAATCAGGCGCACAGGGTTTTTGATGTCACCATACCGGTCCACGACAACGAACCGGGCCTTACGGCCCTGCGCCCCCTTAAAGCCACGTTCATCAAGAGCGGCGATCAACCCCTTGCCACTGTCAGACTGCCGCCATGCGTCTTGCATATTTTGATCGACTTTGGGCGTGGGCTCTCCGGCTTCCCGCTTCTGAGCATTTTCTTCACGCATGGGGCTGTAGGTGAGACCGTGTTCCTTGGCGTAGACGCGGGCGTAGTTTTGCAGCTTCCGTTTGGAGTTTGAGTTACTGGCAACCATACCGGTCACCGGATGCACCCGGTTAACCATGACATGAACGTGTCGGTGCGGCGTATCGCGATGGGCCACGATGATCGCTTCATGCTCCTGCAAGCCCAGCACGACCATAGATTGCCGCGCCACATCCAGCATATGGTCGCGGGATGGGTCTTGTTCAGGATGCCAGTTAAGCGAATAGGCCATGACCGGCTTTTCGAGTTTACGGCCGGATGGGTTTTGGCCGGAGGCCATTTTAAGCCGGTCCTGGTGCGTGGCCGTATAGGCCATGACCTTCCAAGCCTTGTCCGGGTCACCAGTGAGCATGTTCTCAGTTTCAGTCCATGCGATGCGCTCGCGCGTATCTGTGCCGTGGTCATGCAGATAATACTGAAACGCGCCCTTGAAGCTGCACCCGCCGCGCGTGATGTCCGGGTTCATGGATTAAGCTCCTTTTCTGCGGCATCGCAGATAAGGGCTTCAATCTGGTCGCACAGATGCTCAATCTGTGAGGACATACGCCCGGCATGGGCGTGCTTGGTAAGCTGGTTGAGGTTCACACCGATTTTGTGAAGCTGGGCCAGCAAAGCAGGATCGTAAGCGGCATAGGTCTTGATGGTAACGTGCTCACGGCGCGAAAGCGCCACCACGCGCACCAGGTCATTGACGCGCAGATTGGCTTTCGCCGCCAAAGCGGCAAAGCCCGCAAATTCCGTATCGGTCAGCCTAAAGCTGACGACACGGGTTTTGCGCTGGCAGTGAGGTTTCCGGGGACGGGCCATTCGTATAACTCCTTTTACGATGGGGCCGACAGGGATAACCGGTCGCAGGAACAAGTGCGCACACCTGCGCACGGGTGGCGGGGTCAACGGGGGTGCCTAACCCCCTTGCAAGCGTTTTTGTTTACAAAAACACAGCTTGCTATCCTGCAAACGCCGCAGGCCAGTCAGCGCGGCAGCGCGGTTAATCCGTATCGGCTATGAACAAAAAAGCCTCGGCCAGCATTGGCGCGGGGCGGTGGAATCGGAATTCTGGTGTAAACTATGCGTTACTATGCCACATAGAATTAAACTGTAAATCGGTCGATTTCATCTAAGATGAAATAATTCCGTTACTTTCGACTAATTATATATTAGTCTACCCTCACCAAGGGTGAGAGGCTGCTTGGTGTGAAGGAATCAACTGACGGTATAATCGACGGTATGTGTGAAAACCGAGAAATAGGTTTTGAAGTCGAATCAATAGGTTAGAGCCCTCCTTCAAGTCCTTTCCTGGGCACCATTATCTCAAAATAGACATATTTTCCTATTATATTTTATTCTAATTTTTGGCTTTCATCATGAATTACAGAAGGAAATAGGAAATAGATCCTATATACATATCTATAATTTCATATTTACACTGACGGTATATGACGGTATAATCGACGGTATATCTTACCAGAGAAAGGAGGCGGCTAATGCTAACGGCGATAGTCTGCCAGCAGGCTGAAGGAAGAGAAAAATCATACAAGTTGGCTGACGCCAATTCACTATACCTGTATGTCACTCCATCGGGTGGAAAGTTCTGGCGAATGGATTACCGTTTTAATGGGAAGAGGAAGACCTATGGTGTCGGTCGTTACCCGGAGATAAGTCTCAAACGAGCGAGAGAGAAAGCTTTTGCAGCCCGTCAAATGATAGAGGACGGAGTCGACCCAGGCGCTGAGAAGGCTAGTCGAAAAAGGCAGGAGAAAGCCGCTTACGAGAGCTCTTTTGAAAAGGTAGCCCGCGAATGGCATTCAAAGCGGTCGGGTGATTGGTCGACCAGACGGTCAGTTCGTATTCTACGACTTCTGGAAAGAGACATATTTCCGGACATCGGAAACGAAGTGATTGGTGAAATCACCGCTCCTCAGCTAATCAGAGCGTTGCGAAAGTTCGAGGAACGTGATGCACTGGACGCTTTGGCGGATGCCAGAGGATATCTCGGAAACATATTTCGCTATGCCATTGCTATTGGCAAAGCCGAACGTGATGTGGCTGCGGATATCCGGGACGCTTTTAAGAAACACCGGCCCAAGCATCTTGCCTTTTTACCAAAAGATCAGTTGCCGGAGTTTTTTGAAAAACTGGACAATACCTCTCGTAAATGGCGTGGGAAATATGGGCTCCTTTTGATTCTACTGACGCTGACCCGAACATCTGAGTTACGAAAAGCAATGTGGCATGAAATCGACTTCGCAAACCGGGTTTGGAGCATTCCGGCCGAACGCATGAAAATGAGACGCGATCATTTGGTCCCTTTATCCAGCCAATGCATCGATCTGCTCGAGGAGATGCGGAAGGACTACAGCGATGGAGAGTATTTATTTCCCAGTGAATCGGGCAAACATCCCTACATGAGCGAAAATACCATGACCAAAGCCATGTGGGACATGGGTTATAAGGGCAAAGCGACGGTGCATGGTTTTAGGACCACCGGTTCAACTGCTTTGCATGAAAGCGGATTATTCCGCTCGCTCGTAATTGAGAGGCAACTATCGCACGTTGATAAGAACAGCGTCCGGGCGAGCTACAACCGGGCCGAGTATCTGGATGAGCGGCGCGACATGATGCAATGGTGGGCGGATCGGCTTACTGGATTTGGCTTACCGATCTAGATTCGTCCTCAAGGCAGATATCCACTACCTCAGAAAGTGGATATCGCACCGGCGAAGTCTGCGTCGAACCATATCGTATCCCGATAGCGCGAAGTTTGCACGCTTTAGGACTTCGACTGTTATCAAGCCACGAAACGGTCATGCCTGCCCGCATGGCGACTTCTTTCTTGTTCAGCATTTGATTACTAAGTCTGGCGACTTTTGCCTCAAGCGAGCCAATCATTTTGATGAGGTCTGATCGCGCCAAATCTCCATACAGACCAATCGGTTGGTTTTTCCCGTCGGGGCTTTTCGCTACCTGGTTCCACGCACTTTTGATTAAGAACATGGATGACTCCTTTCTTTAGATTTCGGAACAGCAGTTTGTATCAGAACAAATGGAGAACATCAAGGGGTGTAGCGAAAATACTGATACAAGGGGCTGGATAGCCGCGCACCAGGCAGTCGGTGCGAACACCCTGTTTGTGCTGTCTGAGACTGCGCGGCCCTTTTGGTTCTTTTGCTAAAAGAAGGGAGGGAACTGTCTTCCGCTTTGCCTAGGCCGGGAGCGGAAATACCGAAGGATGAAGCGATGGAGCCACGGCCTAGGCAAAGTGGAAGTCTGTGGGCGGGAAATTCAGAATTCCTGAAAGATCTGGTCAATTGACGACGTTTCAACAGAGACATGCTTATTCCCCTTTTCTCTCCGGTTATACCTGCGAAACGAGGCGCTAGACCCGACGACTTGCCGCTAAGGCTCATTAATGTGACCACTAGATTGCTTCTCTTTGTTTTGGAAGAAAACCGCAGACCCTCACGATTATGAGGCATTATCCCTATGACTCCGTGGGTAGATCGTATCTTTGGATAGAACCTCGATGGGGTTTCTACCTTAGGCTTTAGTATCCATTATCTTGTTACGTAGATCTGAATGTATTGTCAATTGAATTACAGAATTAAGGCGAGAAGAGTGACTGTGTATCCATTTATCGATTACTCATTCTCTCAATTTTATGTTAGTTAGAAAATTCCATGCAATTTAAGCACAGAATAAGTTAACTTAATGTGCAATGTCTTAGTCTTTGGACTTGCGCTAATAGCTAATCCTTTGCCAAAACCTCTTGGTTCAGCCTTCGCCAATCCAAAAAATGCAGATCATCAGTTGACTCATCCTCCTAGTTGATAGAGAGTTGTAGCAGAAAGACCAACAACCTTTAGGGTCGGAAGTCGCAGCCCTATCTTCGAAGAGAACCGAATGTCGCCTTTTGATCCTGCACACCTACTGCCAACCATGAAATTCCTCCACCAACGCGTTCAAACGCATTCAACGGGGGTGCACATGAAGAAAGGTATCGGAGGGTTTGGATGCGTTAGTGTATTCTGTTCCTGGATACGGTTGCTCTCTGAGTTCATTTGCTCCTCACTCTTTTGGGGTAGATGTGCGAGTCACCAATTCACGGCAGTTCACCAGAAATTAACTGTGCCTTTGAGTTCGAGACCGGATTTTCTCCGGCCAGCAGAAGCTACGTTTGGCATGCAAGGATCATTTCAAACAGAAAGGTAGTCAGTTGGGTTTAGCAAAAAATTTTGGAGATGTTTCAGTGCAACCAGTCGTAAGTCCGGTTGATGGCCTGCTTGATGAGTTAACCCATTTCATTGCCGAACTGTCGGGCGCTGTCGGGCAATTGAACAAACTTCAGGGAACTGAACTGGATCATCAAAACACCGATGCCCCGCGCATCGTGTGTTATGCCTGCAGAAGAATCTTAAATCACCTCACAAGGCTATCGGTCTTCATGGCTTCAGAGAAGCCGCCTTTGAACTTGAAGGATCAAATCGATCACGAACTCGCCACGGCGATAGAGGCGATGGATACTTATGCAAAATTCCTTGGATCGATAGGTGAAAATAAATTGGCAGATACGATCACCGAATGGTATGTCGAGAGTATGGAGAGCCACAGAAAAGATGTGAAGTTATTGTTCGACAAAGGACTTCAAAATTTTCTAGAGCGCTAAGGAATCAGAGTTACCCTAATCTAACCCTCAAATTGGTGGGTTTTAATTTGGCACCCTAAAGGCGCCACACCTTTTCTTGTATTAATGCAGACAACGGATCTTCAATCACTTTACCTTAGTTGGAAGTTGATGAAGCTGGCTAAAATGGGAAAGGTTGCTGTCAAATTGGTGATCTCACACCACGCTAGTAACGAGAGGAAAAAACAAGATCCACCAAATGGGGAATGGCGATATGCCTCTAATTTCGACTTTGACGAACTCCAAAAATCCTTGGATCTCTTGGAAGTTCAAACGGAAATCGAACAGCAACACGGCCAAGATTTTCTAGGAGAATTTGACCATGCCCTAATGGTGACGAGAGCTGAGTGCTTAGAATTAAATGACCGAATCCATGATGAGGTTCTTGTTGCACTTAAACACGCCAAGGAAGCAGGAGCCAAATTCCGGTCAGATGCATGCTTCGAAGATGCTGTTAGCAAAGCAGTTGAAATTGAAAAAAGGATAGACAAAATTCTGTCTAAAATCGAATCCGAGCTCAAAGATGTTATGCTCAAAGCCAATGCAATTTCATGGGGTGGATTCATTCAGTTATTTTTAACTCTAATCGTTTGCTTTGTTTTAGCCCCTTGGGTTAATCCCCAATTGGATCCCAATATACTTGTGATCGCGTTCATCTCCAGCATCACCGCACTTTTGATATTTTCTAGATTTGTCAGCCCAAGCATTTGGGTTAGGGTAATGAAAATAGTGAACTAAATAAACTTAGTGGTGGTTCTTATGCCTACAACATGAGGAAACAACTCATTAAGTTCACTAGACTCGCGAGATTCTCGATCAGCTGGTTTAACTACGTGACAAAGAGGATTCAAATGCTGGTTCATTTTAACCACCTTTCTCTTTAACTCTTGAACGCAGATGTCTATTTAAGGGAGCCTGGCTCTTCCCTTAACGAAATCCTGTTCAGCAGAGTTTATTCCCTTATAGGTTTTGAATTTTGCCGAGCCAAGAAATTGCTCGTGCCGGAGCGACGTGAGACTTCTACTTAGATCAGATCGGTTTCAACCATTACGCAAAGACGCTGTAACAGCCACAGAGTAAGATAGCGAATTCGAGAAATAGGTAGCCCACAGTGGGTTTTATATTGTTCTGGATAGCCGCGCACCAAGCAGTCGGTGCAAACACCTTGTTTGTGCTGTCTGAGACTGCGCGGCCCTTTTGGTTCTTTTGCTAAAAGAAGGGAGGGAGCTGTCTTCCGCTTTGCTCAGGCCGGGAGCAGAAATGCCGCAGTATGAGGCGATGTAGCCCAAGATCAGGGCAAAGCGGAAGTCTGCGGGCGGGAAATTTAAAAATTTCTGAAAGAAAATCGGTCGAACGCGCGTTTAATGCGTATGATCTCAAATATTTTGGCGACTGTGAATGACGTCGGTTCTGTAACTGAGATGTTCGATTGGTTCTTTGAAAAATTCGCAGCTTTCTCGGTATTACAACTGATTGTTTTCACAGGGATCGTTCTAACGCTAGTTCCGATTTTTTTTAAGTTCTATTTAGCAAAACACTACGGGGTTTTTAATATTCGTCGAAAACAGATATTTCACATAGAGGAATATCTTAAGCTTAAGCTGACTGATAAGATGCGGGATGATTTGGAGTATGAGATGGAACAGCGAGTTTGGATTGATGTGTTTGGATTCAAACTAACAAAAAAGCAAAGAACGTTCTTTGAACCAATAATCCAGTCCGAAGACTGTCCGATTGAATGGCGCGACGTGCAAAGTGTGCTGCCTTACGTTAGGGAAAAAAATGGGGATCTTGGACTGGGCATTACCAAGTTTCGGTATCAGATTAATTACTACGGTTCGGTTGCGGTTGGCTTGCTGTTTTTTGGATTTTTTATATTCTCACTTATGATTGTGGTGTCCGGAAGTATCTTCGGCGCACAAGTCGACATGGGGCTTAGAATTGTATTTGTGATCTATTCCCTATTGCTAGGGCTTACGAGCTTTGTAGTATATTCTGCGGTGAGAGATTTTCTCATAGCAGTAAAATTAGAAAAATACCTGAAGTCGGAGAATTTGCAGAATTCCTCCGAATCAACAGCTAAGTGAAGGTTTGGTTCTAATGGACAGAAATAATCGTGCGCAATTTCGGTTAAAAGGGGGTGGATACTGCGTTAGACCTGATGAACCGCCGCTACGGCACAATCCAACCGTCAATCAATCGAACGCATGAGCACAGCAACCGCAGTAAAAACGCCTGAGAACCAGAACACACAATCCGCCCCTGACCAAACCGCCATCAAAGCCAAACAAGCAGAGAATATGGAGGGGCTGATCTTTTCCGTGAAGAACGAGATCGACCGCCACGGACAGTTTGGGGACAAGCTGGCTGATATGGCGGATGGATTTGCCGCTGCGAAGGGCACGGAACCGCAGGACGCCAAGCTGGAAATCATCGGCGCATTCACACAAAAATTCGGAAGAACGCCCTATGAGCATCTGCAAGGTCATTTTGACCAACGCAGAGCAGCCCAGCGAGAGAGCATTCGAGCTAAGCAACGGGGAGGAAGACACAGGGAACGGTAATTCTCGTCCACCTTAACTCTCTCACATTCCTTGCCGCGCCCCCACAAGGCAGGCGGCAAGGGATGTTTCTTTTTTGCAAGCCCAGCCAAGAAAACACCACGCCAACCTCATCTACTATATAACCCGCAAGCCGGCAACCGCAACAGAGCTAACCATATATCATGCTGCGTAAGATCATCTTGTTTTTTGTCGCCGTGCTGCTGGCCTGGCACCTTGCTCCGATTTTAAGTGATGTGGCGCTTTTTGGGCTGATTTCGGTGGCCTTTGTCAGCATGGCGCTGGCCCCAACTGACGGGCTCGACCGGTCCGCCGAATTCTACATTCAGGTCGTGATCTGGGCCGTCATCCTCTGGTTTATCATCGGACCGGTGTTCCGCTACATGGTGGGAGGGGTATTCCCCAATGCGCAGAGATTTACCGCCACAAAATTCGTAAGGCGCTGCCAGGGCGTTGCGTGGATTTGTATCGTTATTATGACGCTGGTTTTCATCGGCTCTATAGGATCACTGTTTCATCAAGGCACATGGGATCGGGCAACAACCAAAGCCTATATTAAAAATGGGCTACTACTCGCTGAAGGTTCAGATCTCCCTAACCGATATACAAAAATATATCGGGATATCCACTCGTATATATTATTTGGAGTTGGTTCCGAAAGAGAGATTTTAGCGAAAATGGCAATTCAAGTGGGGGTGATGATGAGTGTCATCAAGGTAGAGAATGGAATTCCTTATAGCACGGTGGTTCCACCTGGAACGGAGCCATTCGCCCTAGATCAAGATAGCTTAATCTTATTGGTGTTTAAGGGAGAAGAGCAAAAAGCACTCGAGAAAGCACGCGAGGGATTGGAAGAGTATAATATTCCTAAAATCGCATTAACAATATGGCTATACGCATTGCGTGACAATTTGTTACTGTTGTTGTCCATCGCCACAGTGCTATCACTACTCTTCGCCGGTGTCGGCCGAAGCGTTGTCTTCAAATGCATCAGCCCTATCCTGAAATTCCTCGATCAAGGCCGGATGGGGTTTGGCGGTGCGGGACGTTTTGAAGGGATGATTGAGGAATGGCGCTACCTCCCTGAGAATAACTCAGGCGGGTTGTTTCTGGGCGCATCGATGTTCAATCCCTTTCAGCGCCTCTATCTGAAAGATGACCGGCATATGCTGACCATTGCCGGAACCAGAGGCGGCAAAGGCACCACGGCGATAATTCCGAATCTGTTGGAATGGAAAGGAAGCTGCGTGGTAATTGACCCCAAAGGCACCAATGCAGCGGTGACCGCACGCAGACGTAGGCAGATGGGACAGAACGTGTATGTCATCGATCCCATGCAGGTGCTACCAGGCAGGTATATGAACAGCTTTAACCCACTTGAAGGGTTTAACCCGAGAAGGGGCTCCATCCATCGCGACATTGATTTTATCGTCAATGCGCTGGTCGTGTCCGATCCAACCAAGAAGGAGGATGACCATTGGAGCGAAGGTGCTAAAACCGTTTTGCGCGGCTTCATTGCCCACATGCTGACCAGCCCGGAATTCAGCCATCAGGCCTCCCTCTCCCTGATCCGGGAGTTTTTCAGCTATGGGGATGAGGAGAAAGCCGACCTCTATGCTTCCATGAGCGTCAATGACGGGGCCGGGAAAATACCGATGGAAACGGCAGCCCGCATCATTGACGGGCTGGATACGCAGGAGATTAAGAACATCCTGTCCAACGCTAACGCGCAGACCGAATGGCTGCGTAACAGTGATATCGCCGCCACCATGTCGGATGACCCGACCTTTTCCTTTCAGGAGCTCAAAGAAAAGCCGACCACCGTTTATCTCGTCCTGCCGCCCAGCGACATCAAAGCCAACAAGAGGTTTTTGCGGCTCTTTGTGAATCTGGTGATCCGTCAGATCTACCAGGGCGGCCGATCAAAAACTCCGGTGCTGATGCTCATGGATGAGTTTCCAGAACTCGGCCATATGGAGGAAGTGGTCAGCGCGTTTTCTGTCGCTGCTAGCTACAATCTAACCCTCTGGCCATTTGTGCAGAGCCTCTCTCAGCTCAAAAAATACTATCCCAAAGACATGGATACATTCCTGGGCAACTGCCGCGCCGTGCAGGCCTTTTCGGTCGATGACCCTTTCACTCGCGAATATGTCAGCAAGGAGCTGGGCACCCGGTCCACCACAGGTGCGCTCAGCATGACCACCGCATCCAACGCGATCCCGCTGCGGGATCCGAGCGCTGTGCGGCTGGAAGTCGGCACCTCGACCGGCCTGCAATATATCCTGCGTGCTGGTGAGCACCCGCTGCTGATCGAAAAAGTGCCTTATTACCGAAAGACCCTCGCTGAAAGATTGAACCCCGGTCGTCGGTCCAATCGCTATGATCCTGATCCGGATTTCCAGGGGCGATAGACCCACATAGCCATTAATCCCTGACGACCCTGACTTATGGCTGACGGACAGAAACCGCACCAAACCAAGCAATATGGCTCAGCTTTTCCGATGAGCGCACCAAACGCCCCCAAAGCCGGTAAGGACTTCAAGCAGGCGACCTCCACTCATCAGAAGAAGGAGCCGGCCAAGACCGCCCACCGGGGCGCGGTCAGCAAACAGGCCATCATGCAAAAGAAGGCCAAGTTGCAACAAGCCGGCATGAGGCCCGAACCTCCGCCGCCCCCCGGCATGGTCAGCGCCAAGCAAAAGAACCTCAAAAAGGCGGCGGCGGATTTGCGGTATGAGGAGGCCCGGCTCAAAGCCCGAAAGAACATGGCCAAAAAAGACTTTGGCCAATCGCGAGGACGGTAAGACGGGAGCCAGCAAAAGTTTTTAAGAAAAATGCCAACCGCGCCGGATTTCTTCCGATCCGGCTGCGTTACAGGGGTAAGCAACCAACCTGTCATGCTTCTCTCCGCCAAAACCCAAACCTCCGACCAAGCCGAAGCTGAATTTGATCTGCGCCTTGAGCGTGTCACGCAGGCCGTTGACCGGTATCATGAATATCTGGTGCGGCTGACCTATCGCTATACGCGGCAATGGCAGGACGCGGAAAACATCGTGTCTGATCTCTGGCGTTACTGCCTCAAGCATGTGCCGCTTGAAAAAATCGGCCAATTGCCGCTGCTGCGCCGCAAAGCCTACCTGCTGTTTCTGGATCATTACCGGCGGCAGAAATCCCGTGAAACCGTGGTGGAAAATGTCGAAGACATGCCCGCCGCGATTGCGCCACCAACCAGCCCGGCCAGTGAACAGGAAGAAGCCCGGTTTGAGGCAAAATTCTGGGCAGAGCTTCCCGGCATTGAACTGACCGAACCCCAACGCAAAGCCGCTTGGCTGAGCCTGCGCTACGGATACACCTTTCAGGAAATCGCCGAGCGCATCGGCAAGCCGGTTTCCACTGTCGGCGATTGGGTCGCACTCAGCAAAGCGGCCATCGTTACTTACCTTAACAACGCAGAAAGCACTCTCTCATGAACACCGCCAACAACCTTCCTAAGCAAATCGCTACCGAGCGCGACGTTGAAATCCTTGCTCGCACGCTGGGCCAAAAGCCGGACCCTATTAAGCGCAAGGCACTAGTTGAATCCCTCAAGCGGGAAAAGATGGTTTTTGTCCGGCGGAAGCAGATTGAAGCAAAGCGTTTCCGAGGGATGCAAAGCGGACGGGAGCGGTGAGCGCTTTTTGCGTGTTTTCATGTCTGGCCATTAGATGAAGATGCTTTTTGAAATTTGCTGAAAGATCTGGGAGTTTCTATTCGTTTTAGGGATTAGTCCCTGCTTGTAGGGGTATCCGGATCGCCCCTCGAATTGTGAAGGATATCAATAAGAACTACCAAAATGCATTAACCATGAAATCCTTTACTGATGGCATAGAGAAGATTACTAAGTTCGCCCGGCTAGAGCGAATTTTGGGAATTGTTTGTATTGTGGCCCCCGGCCTAATGTATTTGGCCGACACTGGAGCGAAGGGCTTTCGGAATAGCATAAGTGCATACTATGACATGGGTAATGCAATGATGTTCTACGTGCCATTGACCGTTGCGTTTATGTTATTTGTAACAAATGGTGTGGTTAAAAAGGGGAAATTTTACAATACGATGCTGGGCATTATGTTGGCAGGAGTTGTTCTTTTTAATCACGATGATTTTGCCGTTCCTCACGCTATTTTCGCTATTGGTTTCTTTGTGGGGAATGGCGTGGCTATGGTTCTATATACTTCAAAAAAGGAGTTGTGGTTCAAGGTTGTGCTGGTTGCGATCATCGTCGCTACGCTTGCAGCATGGTTGACGGGGCCACTTACGCTGTTCTGGGCCGAATGGATATCGTTATTCATTATCGGTGGACACTACATATTAGAGGCATCCGGCCTCATTGATTAGACGGATTGCATCTATCATTCTGATCGCGATCTGCTGGTGTTTTCGTCAGCCAGGACAGATTTGCGGATTAAAATTGTCCGTTTAACTGCGCGTTGCTCACGAGTGTGGGATCGCTGACCCAAGTGCATGAATTTGTTTCTGGGCGCTTGTCTGGTTGCCTATTCAGATGACGTTGAGATGCCTAGAAAGAGTTAATCTTGTCTGAATTCCGGAAGTAAGGGCTCTGAGATACGTTGGTTAGGTAAAGCTGATCCCCGAACTTTGGATACATCTACAGACAGTCTAATCTCTTTAGCCAAGTCGGCCCATCGTTTAGATGTGTCGGTGCGCGGGTTGTATCGTCTGATGGCCCGCAAGGAATTGCCGCCACCAGTCAAAGTGGGCGGAGCTTCCAAGCTCTACGAAAGCGACCTGACCGCCTATTTGGATCGGTTGCGGGATGCCAGAAATCGCCAAACCTTGCGTGAGTCAACTTGACTCACATGTCGGATTTCACTGGTATATTCGCAGAGGCTGGCGGGGGCAATTGAAGGGATCAAATCGCCTGCGCAGCGCTATTCCATTTCACCTTTTATGATCGCACATGTCTACAAGCCCCGGCGCAAAAATGCGGCGGGCAAATCCGTTCCTGCACGGCTCTACCGGGGCCGTTATCGCCTTGACGGGGATTTCTCCGTTAAAGAAGTCGCGCTTGGCACACCGGACAAGCAAACCGCCGAAAAGAAGCTCAGCAACATCATCAAGGCGAAGGAGCGCGAAAGGGCGGGTATCATTGCACCAACCGCGCAACGAGAGGCGGCAAAAACACCGCTGTGCGACCATCTCCAAGACTTCTTGGACGATTTGAAGTCACTCAAAAGGGGTAAAGACTATACCGATCGACTGAATACGCGCGTTAATCGACTGCTAACCGAATGCCAATGGACCTTTGCTCAAGACATCAGTGCAGACAGCTTTGGACTTTGGCGAACGCGCCAGGATGGCTATTCGCCAAAGACCCTGAATGACCATCTTGATGCCGTGCGGGCTTTGTTGAACTGGATGATCGATAGGCAGCGCATCGTCGCCAATCCCCTCGCCCGTGTTAAAAAGGTGGATACGCGCGGCCACCAGCAACAACGCCGGGCTTTTACCAAAGACGAATTCATTGCGTTGCTGAAAGCAGCCAATCCAAACCGTCAGCTTGTTTACCTCACCGCAGCCTATACCGGGTTGCGCAAATCAGAACTCATCGGATTGGTCTGGGGCGACATTCGCTTTGAGGCGGACCATGCCTATATCTGGGCGCGGGCGGTAACGACCAAGGACAGCAAGGATGCTGCACTTCCCTTGCATCCGCAGCTTGCTGACATGCTCAATGAGACCCGACCGGCGAACGCCTCACTTGATACGGCGGTATTTCCGAAGATGCGGGACATCTCCCATGCAATCCGTCGGGACATGGCACGCGCCAGTATCGAGCGCATTGATGCAATGGGCCGTAAGCTGGATTTTCATGCCTTGCGTTATACGTTCGCGACCAATCTGGCTGTCGAAGGAACCAGCCAGCGCACGACCCAAGAATTGATGCGGCACAGCGATCCGAAGCTCACCGCGAAGGTCTACACCGACCCTAAACACCTACCGACTTTTTCGGCGGTGAAGTCTTTGCCTTGGCTGAGCGCCACAAATGACGGCGAAAACGGAACACACCCACAAATAGCCCCACAAAAATCAGGCACAGAGAGGCTTTTCTTGTCTCATGCTGTCACAACCACCACAAACGACAACGCCTCGGAACCTGCTGGTTCAGAGGCGCTTGGTCGCGATTTGTCGCAATCTGACTTAGAAAAAAAATGGCGTCCCCACGGGGATTCGAACCCCGGTTCTCACCGTGAAAGGGTGGTGTCCTAGACCTGACTAGACGATAGGGACGTTAGTCAAAGGAGGGCGGAAGCTAGAAAACGCTCTCCCCTGTGCAAGGCCAAATTTGGAGCTTTATTTAGGTATTTGCCTCTTTCCCCCCGCCAAACCACGCTCCGCCCCATGTATGGCATGGTAAATCAGGCAATCGAGCAGATGGTTTGCGAAACCCACGGCGAGGCGGCTTGGGAAAAGATCAAGGAGATGGCCGGCATCGACGTCGATGTCTTCATCTCCAACGAAGGATACCCCGACGACTACACCTACCGACTCGTGGCCGCCGCCAGCGAGTTGTCCCAGACCCCGGCCAACGACATCCTCGAAGCCTTCGGCGAACACTGGGTGCTCCGCACCGCGCTCGAGGGCTACGGCGAACTGATGCACGCAGGCGGATCAAACCTGAAGGAGTTCCTCGTCAACCTGCCCAACTTCCACACCCGGGTCGTCATGATCTATCCGAAGCTGCAACCACCAAGCTTCGACGTCTCGGACGTGACCGAACAATCGCTGTTGCTCCACTATCACACCCATCGCGATGGACTGGCCCACTTTGTCGTCGGGCTCGTGAGAGGGTTGGGCAAGATGTTCAAGACCCCCGCCACGATCACGCAGCAAGCCAGTCGTGCCGAGGGCGCCGACCACGACATCTTTAAGGTCACCTGGTAGTCCACCGACTGCGTTGCCCCCCATGCGTCTCCCCGAGGGCAGCATCGAATCGCTCTTTCCCTTCCACCTGCAGGTGGACCGGACCGGGCACATCAGCAATTGCGGGGAGTCACTCCGCAAGGCCTGCCCCGACCTTAAAACCGGGACGGATTTCATGGCGTCTTTTGCCCCGTTCCGCCCGGGAGACCCCTTTGACCTGCCGACCATGCGCGAGGATCCGCGCACTCTCTACGTGATCAAGGAGGTCTCCACCGGGCTGCTGCTGCGCGGGCAAATCGTTGGGGACGAGGACGGCGGGTTCGCCTTCCTCGGTTCACCGTGGTTCGCAGACTCCACGGAGTTGAGTGAACGCGGCCTCGGGGTGGATGATTTCGCCATCCACGATCCGGCCATCGACCTGTTGCACATCCTGCGAACGCAACAGATGGCTACGCGCGACCTCAAACGCCTGACGAAAAAGCTGCAGGGGCAACGCACTCGTCTCAAGGAAGCCAATGCCCTCCTTACCGAACAGGAGGCCGAAAAACGCCGGCTCGCCCTGATCGCGGAGCGCACGGACAACGCCGTGTTGTTGGCGGATCCCCATGGCCGCACCCAATGGGTGAACGCCGGCTTTACCCGGCTCACCGGCTACACCCTCGAGGAGGTGGTGGACAAAGTGCCAGGCGACTTTCTCCAGGGTCCGGGCACCGATCCCGATACGGTGGCCTACATGCGCGAGCAGATAAAAGCCCGCCGCCCCTTTCGTGCCGAAGTCCTGAATTACCATAAATCCGGCCGCCGTTACTGGGTGGCGTTTGAAGTGCAGCCCATTTTCGACGACGAGGGCGACCTCCTGCATTTCATGGCGATCGAAAATGATACGACCGCCCAGCGCGCCGCCAGCGCCAACCTCCGGGCCCAGTTTCGGGTTTCCCAACTCCTCGCCTCCGCATCCGATTTCGACGAGATCGCCGCGGAACTGCTGGCCGCGATCGGCACGGAACTCGCCTGGGATGCGGGCCTTTTGTGGATCACCACCGAAGCCGGGGAGGTGTTGGCCTCAAAGGCAGATTGGCACCGGCCCGACTCGCCGATCGATTGGCACCGGCCCGATCTGGTTCCGGATGCCGTCACCGACGAGGACGTGCTCGCCGGCCGGGCACGATCACAGGGAACCACGGTTTGGAATCACGATCTGACCGACCCGGCCAACCCTCCGCGCATTGTGGCGCTCCGCGGCCAAGGCTTTCGCTCGGGCATCGCCTGCCCGATCCGCATCGGCGACCGCGTTCTCGGCGTGCTTGAACTGTTTGGCCGACTCACCGAACCCGAGGATCACGATCGTGAACAGGTGCTCACGGGCATCGGTTCACAGATCGCGCAGTTCATCGAGCGCACCCAATCACAACAAAAACTCGAGGCTCGCAGTCAGGAATTGGTGACCCTGAACCGTGAACTGGAGGCGGCCAGCCACGCCAAGGACGAATTCCTGGCCAGCATCAGCCACGAGATACGCACGCCGCTCAACGGTGTGATTGGCGCCGCGGATTCCCTGCAAACGGGTGCGCTTGATTCCGACCAACAGGAAGCGGTTTCAACCATCACCGCTTCAGCCAGTCATTTGCATTCGCTGCTGAATGACGTGCTGGATCTCTCGCGAATTGAGGCCGGGCACCTGGAGCTCGCTCCCGATCCGACCGACCTCGCGACGATGATTGAGGAAACGGCGCAGATCTTTCGACCGGTCGCGAAACAGAAGGGATTGTCGTTTGACGTGCAGGAATCCCTGCCCCCGGGGTTGGGTGTCATGGTCGACGCCACCCGCCTGCGCCAAGTGCTGGTCAACCTGCTCGGCAATGCATTTAAATTCACGCACTCCGGTGGTGTCCAATTGGACGTCCATTTCGACCGTCGACCCAAGGACGTGCACTTGGATTTCTTCATCTCTGATTCCGGCATTGGCATCCCGCCGGACCAGGTCGACCAACTGTTCCAACCGTTCCAACAGCTCGATTCGTCCCGCACCAAAAAATTCGGCGGCACCGGACTCGGGCTGGCGATCTCCCGGCGCCTGATTGAGCTCATGGAGGGGGAGATCCAACTCGAGCAACGTCCCGAGCCCGGCACGGTCTTTCGCGTCAGCCTCGACCTTCCTTTGGCCGAACTACCGCAGCAATCACGGTCGGACACCGCCCTGTTCTCCATCGACGACCCCTTGCTGGTGGTGGACGACAATCCCGCCAATGCTCGCGTGCTCTCCCTGATGGCCAAACGCATTGGCCTGAAAATCCATCACTGCCAAAACGGCATCGATGCGATGGCCTACTGCGCCGAATTCCTGCCTCCCGTGATCCTGATGGATCTGCACATGCCGGACATCGACGGCATCAAGGCCACCAAACTGCTCCGGGAGGAGGTGCTCATCGAAGCCTCCCGCCACGTGCCCATCATTGCCCTCACCGCCGACGTGCGACCTGAAATTCGCCAAAACTGTTTTGAAGCCGGCATGGACGACTTCCTCGCCAAACCCATCCGGCTGCCCGACCTGCAACGCACCTTGCAAAAATACCTTTCGCCCCAACAACCGGACCCGAGGCCCCCCGTCGCGACGATGAGGGTGACTCAACCCACCGCCCAAACTCCGGATTTGGATACCCACTTCAGCGATGGTGTTTTTGGCGCGACCGATGATCCTGCGGCTCAAACCGAACTCCGTAACATGTTGACGGAACTCTGGAACGATCTGGAACCAGCCTTGGAAGAAATCGCCCGGTTCCAGATGACGGGAGACACCACTCTTGGTCCTAAAAAATGTCACGCGCTCCGAGGCATCACCGCCAATTTTGGATTGGCTCGCGCGGCCGAGCTCCTGGGCAAAATGGAATACGACTCGAACGTCTTTCTGGACGAGCAGAGCCTGACGCGGGTCCGCAAAACCCTGCTTAGGGGGCGCTCAGAGCTGCTCCGACGATATCCGTTTCTGCAACCGTAAGTCTCAGGGCAATTCCCACCAAGCGGGCCGGGTGTCGTAGCGGATGGTGCCGTCCCGGCGGATGTGAACCATGAGCCGTCGGCCCGGCCCCGGTTCAAACCAAAGTTCGCGCCCGGGGTCACCCGTCTGCCCCAAACCGACCCGCCAGGTGCCTCCCGCTACATCATTCGGCACGGTTCGACGGCGACTGCCTTCCGCCGGCAACAACTCCACCTCCCAACGCCAGTCGTCCGTGATGAACAAGACTCCTCCTCGTGGGACGGCGCTATCGTTATGGACTACAATTGCGCAACGCCGGCTGCTCCAGCCGAGCAGTGCCACCGCAACGACCAGCGCGACCCCTGCTCCCGCGATCCACCAGGTTCGCTGCAACCTCGGATCGATCATGCCCGGCCTTTGCGTTGCATCTCCAGTCGGGAGACCAAGCCGATGAGAATGAGCCACATGCTCAGGTTCTTGGTCTGCGTTAACACCCGTTCAAGATCGCTGTGCAGATAGGTCAACGCGAAGGCGATCGCCACTGCACCCAGGAACGCCCCCGCCAGAGTCCCACGCCTCGCCCAGGCTCCGCGCAAGGCCCACCACCCCACCACGCCGATGAACAGCAGATAGGTCACCAGCCCGCCATAACCGGTCTCAGCCAACAGCAACCAGTAGTGGCTTTCCACCACTCCCTTGGCATAGCTCTCATCCACCTTGTGGCCACGCGCCCGATTCCAGTCATCAATGACATCGCCGTAGGGAAACGGATGGTTGATGGTCAGGCCAAAGTTGTTCCACCCAATCCCAATGGCGGAATCCCGCAGCATCGCCAGCGACGCCAGGTTCATCACATCACGCGTCTCCCCGCTGGCTTGGTTGCCGCGGTCGCCAAACCGCGCAATGATCGTGTCGGCGGTCACGGCCAACCCCAACAGCCCCACAATTCCCAAGCCCAACAAAAAGCGAATCCGCCGCGCCGTGATGCCGTCGATAAACCCTGCCACAAACACACCCATCACGCCCACCGCAAACACCGCCAACGCGGCCCGAGAAAGCGCCGATTGCACAACGATCGCCGCACAGACAAACCCTACCACCCATATCCGGCCGTCCCGCACCGAGCACTTCGACATGGAGACCGCCAGCAACGGCAACCCGATCATGTAAGCCCACATCGAAAGTGGGTTCTGGTGCTCAAACCATCCCCGCACCTGATAGTAGCCGTCCACATACTTGAGTTTCAGCACCACCATCGCCTGCACCACGAGTGTGACGGCCAATGCCCGCAGCACCCACCGCAAATCCTCCTCGTCACGCAAATAACAATACGCCCCGGCCAGAATCGCCCCGGCCGTGAAGAACTTCCATCCCGCCATCAATGTGTAGGTGGGATTGGGCGCCGCGAAGATCGAAATCATGCTCACCGCGCAATACAGCCACCACCAACCCAGGCCCGGCGGCACCCAACGAAAGCCTTTTGATTTCTCAAAGGCCGCCGCCCACACCAACGCCAATGCGCCGGCCACGATCAGGCTGGCCTCAAATCCCTTGGTGTGCCCGCGGTAGAATTCCACCGAATTGAGCATCAGGGTGAACTTGTTGATTTGGGCCGAGGTAAGAAAAACCAGCCCCCCCATCAGCCAGCGCTGGCGCGTGCGGTTACCCTTCACCCAATAGCCCAGCAAGGTCGGCAATACGACATACCAGCCGCTCACCACCATAAACTTGATGATCTCCTTGATCATCGTCGTCCCGCCGCCACCCGGTCCTCGGCCGCTTGGTAAATCTCCTCCGTCCGCGCCGTGACCTGCGCCCACGTGTGGCGGCTCCGGGCCTCGGCTTCACCCGCCCGGCCCCAGGCGGTCCGTTTGGACTCATCCGTCGCCAATTCCCGCATGCGGGCGGCCAGTTCTTCCGCTTCGCCCGCGGCAAAAAACGCCCCGGTGCGACCCTCGGCAACCAGCGCCTGCAAGCCACCCACCCGCGACACGATGACCGGGCGGCCCGCCGACCACGCCTCCAGCACCACGATGCCGAACGGCTCATGCCGCGAGGGCAGCACAAACACATCGATGCCCGCCAGCGCATCGGCCAGATCCCGGCCCGACGGATCAATCGCATCCAATTTATGGATACGCTCGGCAAACGGACTCGCGGCCAGCCGGGTTTCCAACTGTTCCACGTAAACGGCCGCCGTGGCCGGCCCGGCCAGCACCAGATGCACATCCGGCCGCAAGGCCGCCACTTGGTCAAAGGCATCGACCAAGGTGAGCTGGTCCTTCTGCGGATCGAGCCGGCTGATGCAGGCGAAGACCACGGCCCCGGCGGGCAGGCCGTGCTGTTGCCGCCAAGCCATCCGGTCTCCCCCGGCAAAGCGATCGGGATTCACCCCGTTGCCCAGGTGATGCACCCGGTCGTGCCCCAACTGCTCACGGGCTTTTTCCGCCTCGCTTGCCCCCACGCAAATGACTGCGTCCGCTTCATGCAGGATCCGGCGGGACCGCAGCAACGCTCCAAACGCCCGGCCCCACTCGAACTTGCCCGCCTGGGCTTCGGTGAGCTGCGCCATCTCAACCGCCGGCACGTCGAACACCCCGCCGTGCAGCGTGACCACAAACGGCTTCCGCCGCAGGCGTGCGACCGTGAAGACCTCGCCCCCCAGACGCTTCAGGGCATGCGCATGAAACAACCGCACGTCCGGCCGCCGCCACAAACCCCGAAAAAACGACCACGAGAGGAGATTTCCCCCCTTCTTGTCCATCGCCCGTTGCTGGGCCGCGTTCAGTCCAAAGAAGGGGTAGCAGTAGGGATAACGAAAAATCTCCAGGCCGTTCCACGTTTCACGCCGGGTGTCACTCAGGGCCAGCGACGTATGGATCTCCGGCTGCCCCCCCGTGCGGGCCTGTTCCCGCAACATCTCCGCAATTACTGTTTCGGTGCCGCCCCACTCGTGGGCGACGAACCGACGCGGAACATGGATGATGCGACGGGCGAAACTCATTCTTCGAATCGGTCCAGCCGGCCAAACAGGAACGGCAGGAGTTGCTTTTTGCGCGACACCATGCCCGCGTGCCGGCGCCCCTTCCTCGCCGGCGCCCCTTCGAGGATCCAGTCGCGCCGGGCCTCGTCCACATCCACCACCAGCAACTGACTGTTGCCCTCCAGCACATCGGTGACGATCAACGCCGCCATCGCCCAGCCTGAACGCAGGCGCAGTCCTTCGAGCGCACCGCGCAACTCTCCGGTTCGCGCAGGTGTCAATTGGGCAAGGTCCACCGTCTCCAATTGGGCCGCGCCAAACTCAACCTCGCCGCGCACAAAGGCCTTCACGTCACGCTCGACCAACTGGTCGGGTTCCCCGTCGGCGAGCTCGTCATTTTGTCGCAACACCTGTCGGCCAAACTCCGCCAGCTTGACTCCCGCGCGCTTGGCCAACCGCGGCGCGACCCGCCGGTCCACTTCCGTGGTGGTGGGCGAAGTCAGCAGCAGCGTGTCCGAAACCAACGCCCCCAGCAGCAATATCGCTTCCTTGGCGGACGGCTCGAGGCCCGCCTCCTCATATTGGCAGGCAATGATCGTCGCCGTGCTGCCCACGGGGCGGCAGTCCACCCGCGCCGGCATCAGGGTTTCGATCGCTCCCACCCGGTGGTGGTCAACAATCTCCTCAATGCTCGCGACCTCCACGCCTTTGACCGTCTGCGTGCGTTCGAAATGGTCCACCAGGATGAGCGGACGCGCGGGCCGGGTAATGGCATCGGTCTGTGACAATACCCCCAGCAAACGCTCGTCGGCGTCCACCACCGGCAGGGCGTGCCGGGCCTTCTCCAGTTTGGCGAGGACTTGATCGAGCCGCTGGTCGGGGGCCAGCCGCTCCACCGAATTATCCATCACCGCCCGCAACGGGATCGCCAGCGACAGTCCTGAAAGCAAGGCCAGCATCGATCCCGGGTAATAATACACCGGCATGCGTTTCGCGACCTTGGCCGCCACCCGGGCCTCGCCCAGGGGCGCGTCGGCCACGATCACGGCCTGCACCTCCGCCCGCTCGGCGGCCCGCACCAACCGGGAGTCCGCCCGGCCAAACACCACGTCACCCCGGCCGGCCTCAAGCTTGCCGCCACTGGCGACCCGGAACGTGCCCGGATGCAGGCTGGCCGGACCGGACCGATGGACATGGATGGGGCGAAGGGAAAACGTCGTGACGACATCTTCCACGGTCAGCAGGTGCCCGAGATAGTCTTCGACGTTGAAGTTGAAGAAGTATTCGTTGCGGCGCAGCCGCGGGCTGACGATGCCGAGCAGTCGGTCCTCGTCATCGACCACCGGCACCATGCTGATGCGCCGCGATTGCAGCAGGGTCACGGCATCGCCCAACCGGGCGTCGGCCGGCAGTCGAATGGCGTCCTTCCGCATGGTCTCGCCCACGGTCCAGCGGATGTCGGCCCGGTATGGCGGCAACCGGGTCCGGGCCTGTTTGAACAACCACTCGGTTTGGCGATTGGCCGGCCCCAGCATGATGGGCTGGTAGCTGCGTTTGCGGTCAAGCCGTCGGCGCAACCGGGCCAACACATGGGCCGCGACGGTGGCATCGGTATCGGGGCGCTGGTGGCCCGCTACAAAGACTGTCGGTCGTTTTTTCACCGTTTTCAGATTGGGTATTCGTGATCAACCGGTAACAAATCGGTCATGGCTGCGAAGCGCGGCCAGTGCCAGCCTCTTCACCATGTCTGCTCCGATCTCCATTGTCATGCGTTCTTTCAACGATGGAGCGCTCATCCGGGACACGCTGCGGATGGTGCATGCGCAGGAGGACGTGCCCGGCGGGGTGCAGTTGATCCACATCGACTCGGGTTCCACCGATGAAACGGTGCCGATCATCCAATCGTTTGAACCGCACAAGTTTTTCCAGATCAAGCCGTCGGAATACGTGCCGGGAGTCGTGCTCAACCGCGGCATGCGGGAGTCGGAGGGCGACTGGGTGGTATTTCTCAACTCCGACGGCGAACCGGCCAACCCGCACTGGCTGGCCGAGTTGCTCAGAATCGCCCGTTCCGGCGAAAAACTCGGCACCGTTTTCAGCCGCCAGATTCCACGACCGGACTGCCAGGCGGTCTACGCCCACGACTACGACCGCTGCTTCGGGCCCGAACGCGAATCGGTGCATTGGGATCACTTTTTCAGCATGGTGAGTTGTGCCGTTTACCGGCCCGCCTGGGAGGAGCAGCCCTTTCGTGAGGACCTGCAATATGCCGAAGACGACGAGTGGTCCCGGCGCCTCAAGGCCCACGGCTGGGGGGTGGGTTATGCCCTCGGATCCGTGGCGATCCACTCGCACAACTACACCTTCAGGCAGGCCTACAAAAGATCCTACGGCGACACCTTTGCGATCGCCGCCCACAGCACCACGCCCCCCCGCAACTACAACTACCACTACACCGTGGTGCGGGGAACCATGGCCGACGGGGTCAAGGACTGGCACTGGTGCGCCCGCGAAGGCCGGCGCCGTGAATGGTTGCATGCCCTCGGCGTGCGGCTCTCCCAGCGGCTGGGCAAGCGCGACGGTTACCACGCCGGCTGGAAGCACTACGGAAGGGACGCCGGGTGAAAATCCTCGTCGTGTCCAACCTCTACCCACCGCACTCCATCGGGGGTTACGAGGAACGTTGTCGCTACATCACGGACCGGCTGCGCGACCGGGGGCACGAGATCCGGGTGCTCACTTCCCACCACGGGTTGCCGGAACCCGCCGTCGACGAAGCGGGCGTTCACCGGCGGCTCCGTATTCACGGATTCTTTGGCCATCCGTGGTTGGGCATTCGCGACCTGCGCCAACTCGAGGAACACAATCATGCCGAGCTGCGTGCCGCCGTCGCTGACTTCGATCCCGATGTGGTGCACGTGTGGAATCTCGGCGGCGTGAGTAAATCCCTGATCCTGACGCTGGCAGACCTGAACCGCCCCACGGTTTATGATGTTTCCGACCACTGGATTGCCCAGAGCCTGCGCGCCGATGTCTGGCTGCGCTGGTGGAACGGCCAAAGCAAGTCCACCGCCGCCCGATGGTTGGCCGGACTGCTCAAGGCCACCGGCGCACGGTCGCGGTTGCAAAAAACCGCCCCCTTTGCCCGCTGGGACGAAATTGCGTTTCCGCGCATCTACTTTTGCAGCGACCGCCTGAGGCAGATCACCGCGGAGGCCGGCTGGCCGGTGCAGCATGCCGCTGTCATCCACTGTGGTGTCGACACCGCGACCTTCGCCCGGCGCGAGCCGACGGATCGTTTTACGCAGCTCTTGTGGGTGGGGCGCCTGCACGACGACAAGGATCCCCTTACCGCGATCCAGGCGCTCGGCGAACTGGCGAAGTCCGGCCATCCGGACTTCACCCTCGATCTCTACGGCCGCGGCGACGACGATTACGTGGCCACCCTCAAGGCCGCCATGACAGAGCTCGGCGTGGAGGACCGCGTCGCCTTCAAATCGACCGATGCCGCCGGCATGCGAAGCGTTTACGCTGATTATGATGCCCTGCTCTTCACTTCCGCCTGGGAAGAGCCCTTTGCCCTTACCCCTCTTGAAGCCATGTCCGGCCATCTGCCGGTCGTCAGCACGTTGATGGGAGGCTCACGGGAACTGGTGAGGGACGGCGAAAACGCCATCGCCTTTGAGGCCCGGGATCCCACTTCCCTTGCCGCCGGCGTGCGTCGCCTCGCCGGCGATGCCGGCCTGCGCCGCCAACTCGCCGCCACGGCCGGCCGGGAAGTGGTCGAGCGCTACGACCTCGCGGTCATCGTGGACCAAGTCGAGGCCTACCTGCAGGGCACCTTCCGCGACCATGCCCACGCGTGATTGGCAGCGCCACTTTTGGCGCAATACCGGCACCAACTACCTGCGGACGGTGCTGCGCCTCGGTGCCGGGCTCATCCTTTTTCGCCTGACGTTCGAACACCTGCCGACGGAGGCCTTCGGGTTCTACAGCCTGCTGTGGTCCCTTTTTGGATACACGATTCTGCTGGATTTCGGCCTGGGGTTCACCGCCCAACGCGCGGTGGCCGAACACTCCGCCGACGGCAAGGTGCAGCGCCTGAATGAACTCCTCGCGACGATCTTCTGGTCGTTCACCGCCATCGGAGGAGGGTTGTTGGTCGTCTTTCTCGCGGGCCGCGGATTGTTTCTGGAGTGGACGCACGTATCGCCGGAAAACCACGCCGACTTTGGCCTGGCCTACGTGATCTTCTTCTGTGCCATGGCCCTCGCCTTTCCCCTGGGCATCTTCCCCGAAATGCTGCGGGGCCTGCAACGCATCGACCTGGCCAATTGGTTGGTGATCGGGTCGACCTTGGCGAACCTCGGCCTGTTGGCTTGGGCTCTCCTCAGCGGGTGGGGGCTGCCCGCCATCGTGCTGATAAGCGTCGTCACGACCGTCCTGCCCAGCGCGGGGGCGTGGTTGATGGTGCGCCCGCGGATCGCCGGATTCAGCCTGCATCCACGTCACTATCGTTGGAGCGCGGTGCGCGGTGTGCTGTCGTTTTCGCTGGTCGCCTACCTGATCACGTTCACCAACCTGATCATGGCCCGCACCGACCAGGCTGTCATCAGTTTCTCCATCGGCGTGGGGTTTGTCGCCCTCTACCAGGCGGGTTACAAGGTGTCGGAGATGTTTGGCATGTTCTCGGTGCAGATGCAGGATGCACTGACGCCGGCGGCGGCCCAGATGAACATCCAAAAGGACACGGCGGGGCTGCGCGAGCTGTTGCTCAAAAGCAGCACGTTGACGCTGTTGCTGACCACCCCGCTCTACGCTTTGTGCGCAGCCTACCTGGAGCCCTTGGTGAAAATCCTGACCGGATTGGAAGAGCTCGAAGCCGCCACGTTTTGGGTGGGACAGGCTCTGTTGCTGGCAACCTACAGTTCATTGATCACCAACAGTTGCTCAAAACGCATTCTGATGATGTGCGGATGGGAGCGCCGCTTGCTGCGCATCAGCATGGTCGATGCAATCGCCAACCTCACCCTGAGTCTGATTCTGGTGCATCAACTCGGCGTGCTCGGCGTGGCCCTGGGCACGATGATCCCGACGGTCCTGGTGGGCTGGTTGTGGGTGCTGCCGGTGACGGCGCGTTTTGCCGAAACCTCCGTCCTTCGCCTGATGTTTGAAATCGTGAAACCCGCTGCCCTGCCCCTGGCTGTGGGATTGGCGGTCCTGGCGGCACTGCTGGTCTTTGCTCCCTTGCCAGCTGATGGAGATTTTTGGAACTGTGTCTGGCGCGGACTGCTGGTGGTCTCGCCCGTCGGCTGGTTGGGCCGGCGGATCTTCCTTTCCCTCCGCTCCAGTTCATGAACGAGAAACCAATCATCGTGGTCGTCGACCATCAGGGCACCAGCACCCGTGAGCTGAAGGAGCATCTGGCAAAGCGGGCCAACATTGTCGCGGTGACCACTGTGGTGGAGGCGGAACTGGCCATGATTCGAAAGCCCGCTGACGTGCTCATCTGCCGCGACGACCTGCCCCACGAGACCGGCCTGATGTTCCTGACCCGCTACCGGGAATCCCTGCCGTGGCAAAAACGCATTCTCCTGTGTCCGACCATCGACGGTGATCTCGCGATGACGTTGATCAACGAGACCCATTTGTTCCGGTGCCTCGCCTTCCCCATAGAGCCCGGACTTTTGGTGCAGGCGGTGGAGGCGGCGCTGCATGATGCCGCCCATGTAAAAGATCTGTTCGCGAGTCGGGATGAGAACCGCCAACTCCGCCAGCAACTCGCCGACGCCCGCCAGGCCAAACCCACCACTTTTCTGGCCGGCTTGCGCGCGCTGCCGCGCGTGTTGACCCTCGCCGTGCTCACCTGCGGTGCGATATTCGCCCTCGGGATCATCACGTTGTTGGCGCTCTACCTCGCAAAGTCCGTGCTCGGCATCGACCTCTTTCCTGACGCTCACCTGCGCGACGCTTTGCCCGAATAATCGGGCAGCAAAGAAGCCACTCCCCTGTTTTTTTGGCACAGAGAGCGCAGAGGAAGTCACGGAGGACACAGAGATGTCGGCCGATAAATTCTCTCAGTAACCTCAGGGTCGTCTCAGTGGACTCTGTGAAAAGAAAACAACCGGCCTCATCGCATTCGTGTGCCTTGGCAGACCGATCCTAAGTAAGACGTGCGTTTTAGATTGCCCCCAACTCCGGCCAGCCCGCCAACAAGGCATCCCAGTCCACGGACCGGTCGTCGATGGGAGTGAGCACGATCAAAATCGGTTCCTGCCCGGAAACGCCCAGGCTCACCCGGCGCAAGGTGGTTCGCCACCAATACCCCAGTGGCGATCCAAACGCCCGCTCCCCGTCACTGAACCAGTAGAGCGCTTCCGCCGCCTCCCCCCGGCGGCTCAAGGCCACCCGCCGGGCTTCGCCCCACTCCACCGCAAACGGCGCTTCCGCTTCCACCTCCCAACCGGCCCCGCGAAAACAAAACGCCGGATCGTGCACCGCGTGGCGATTGCGCGTGCCATCGATCACCGTGAGCACCACCGCCTGGTTTCGCACTTTGACCAATCGCTTCACCACGGTCGCTCCCGCAAAAATCGACGCTTCCGCCTCCGTCACCGGGATCTCCCGCGATTGCATCATGATGCCGCGCTCCGGTAAATCCGCCAGCCGGGCCGCGGCATCGGCCAAGGGGAAAAACTGCCACAACAGCCCCAACGCGACCGCGGCGATCATCGCCCCCCAGATCAAACGGGCCTTGGTCGAAGCATTCATGACGGGTCCTCCTTCGCCCGCAGGCCCAGGCAAATCATTCCCACCCCGACCAGCAGCGCGCCGCGCACCGCCAGCATCATGACGGGGCTCACAAAGTTTGATCCCAACCAACCAAATGCCGGCAGCCAGGCCAATCCCATCACGACTCCTGCCACCCGCAACTTCGCCAGAGGCAGCCACGCCGCCGCCGCCAACACCAAACCGGCATGGGCCGCCGCATTCAACTCCCCGATCCAACTCAAGAGTCCCAGCACGATGCCCGCGCCCAGCCACGACGCCCGTGGCTCCGGGCCTCGCCGCCAGCTGTGCCACAACACCCATCCGGCCCAAGCCAGCGCGATCCAGCCGGCGCCCCAATCGTAAGGCGCGTTGCGCCAGGCCCAAATGACATCGCGGCTCAACCAACCGAGTCCGAACAGCGCCACCCCGCCCGCGAGCTGCAGAGAGCGTTGATCCTTCACGCCGCCGCTCCTTTCGGTGCAGCGGTCCGGGCCATGGCATTAAAGACCACTGAACACAGCACAAACATCACCATCAGCACGGCCCAGCCGCCCCAGTCGTGAAACCAGCCCATCGCCGCCTCCGGGCCAAAGGACAGCCCGACCATGCCCAGGGTCACGATGCGCAGCACATTGGCCAACCACGCGAGCACCGGCAGCAGCACCACGCCCCACCAGTAGCGGTTCCCCGGCAAGACCATCCAGGCCAACACCGTTCCCGCCACCAGCATGCTTTGCAGGGCATTCAATCCCGAGCACGCTGCATCCACGGCCAGCGGCATGCCCTGCACGGTCAAAAAGGTTCCGTCCCGTTCCACCGCGAACCCGAGCAGCCCAAACCACCCCTCGGCCACACCGGCTCCACTGAAACGAAACCACCACCCAATCGCCTGCCCTTCCAAGGCCAGCCAGGGAAAACCCGCCACCAGCAAAACCATCGGTTTCCACGTGGCGGCGGCTGATCCCGGTTCGAGCTGGGCTCCCAGCCACGCCCGCCAGGTCAACACCCAGCCCACGGCCAGAAGCAGCGTGTGATCCAGCGCCAAGCCAGCCACCACCATGCCGACCCCGGCCGCCAACCGGCCAACGGCCACGGGCACCGGTTTGCTTCGCCAGCGCCAAGGCCGGGAAAGCCAGACATACAACGGAAACGCCAACAACGCCGGCCACAGGTCCTGCGGTGACTCACCCAGCGGATGCCGCAACCAGATCCACGCCCCGGTTGCCGCGAACGCCGCCGTCACGGCCATCTGTCCGGATTTCATGGCGCGACCTCCGCCGCCGCCTCGGCTTCATCGATGCGGTCCAGGTTCCGCCGTAATTCAACCTGGGCCGGAAACCGGTCAATCAGGTCCAAGGTCAACTCGCGCGCCTGCTGCCAATCACCGGCGACGAAGGCTTCCCGCGCCAACCAAAGTCCGGCATCCAGGGAACTGGCCCCCAGCTCGGCGTAAATCTCCTCGGCCCTTTCCTCCATGCCCAACGCCAACGCCGCCCGCGCCAGAAGTTCGCGACCCGTCATCGATTCCCGCAGCTGCGGATGGGATTCGATCACATGGACCGCCTCGGCCACCTTGCCCTCGTTCATCGCCGCCATCGCCAGCAACCAGGAAGCGCGGAACCCCACATCACCGTCCAGCTTGCTTAAGCTGCGCAATTGCGGCCGCGCCTGCTCGGGATTGTCACCCCACGTGATTTCGGCCGCCAGCAACCGCAGCGAAGGTGACGGTGGCAGGGTCTTGAGATAAGCCAACGCCACTTCCGAACCCTCCACCTGTTGCAAGGCGACAGTCACGCCAAAAGGCAGCCACTCAGGAGGGGTGTCATCCTCGCGAAGTTCGCTCCGCGGCATGACCAGCGCGGCCTGCGGCCAACCGGCCGCCAGCATGAGCGCCGTCGCCATGTCGGGCCCGGCCAACACCCGGCGGGTGTCATCGGCCAATCCATCGGCCGGCCAAGTGCGCAACTGCGTCATCAACGTGTGCTCCACCGTGCCGGTCGCCGGGGGAGGCAGAAATCCGAAGTCGGGCTCCAGCTCAAGCATCCGCCAACGCAACACGGCCCGAATCGCCGCCACCGCCGTTGGCTGCAACGCCCGGGCCTCATCGCTCAAGGTGGAAAACAATTCCATCGCCTCCGTCAGCTGGCCGGTGCGCACGTGCTCCAGCGCCCTCAACAACTCCACCTCCGGCCGTTGCGCCGCCCGGCGCCGCAATACCGGATCCTCGATGCCGGCATCGTTCCAAAATTGGTCCGCCGGCATGGCCCGCAGCGCCTGTATCAAACTTGTCCATACACCCACCGGAGGGGCCGGCAGGCGGGGATCGTCGCTGCCCAGGAGGCGCTCCCAAAACAAGACCCGCAACCAGAGGAAATCGGGCGCCGCGTCGGACAGGCCGTCCCGCCAGGTCTGCAAGGCCAGGCCGGGGTTGCCCTGCCGCAGGTAAAACTGGGCCAGTTGGTCGCGCCTCACCACGTCGTCCGGGGCCGCCACGAGCGCGGCGACATATTCGACCCGGGCCAGTTCGGCTGCTCCCGCGCGCTCGAGCAGTTGTCCGCGAAAACTCCGCACATCGGGATCACGCGGATTTTTCTGCACCGCCGCCTGCAGGGCGTCCCACGCCAGCTGCGGATACGGGGCCAGAAACGCCAACCGGATGTGGCGGCCGGCATCCGCCTCGCCTTCAAATTCACGTGACTCCAGCAGCAGCCGGGCTTCCTCCGACCGGCCTGCC
>JANQKV010000059.1 GCA_028280945.1 Opitutaceae bacterium | reverse complement strand
CATGTAATAGCGGGCCCGCAAATCGTCCTCCGGCGCGGGCTCGTCCCCGTGATCGGTCAAGCGATTCCGGTGGGCTTCAAAGTAGACCTGGTGACGCAGGCGATGAATGTCCCAGACCCCGTCGTGAAAGGCATGCCTCTTCCATTCCGACAGGTCGCCGTCGATGACCGCACCTGATTCCAGATAGGGCAGATGAATGATCTCCTCGGCAGCCTGTGGGTGCAGTAGCTTTCCCGCACTTTCGCCCGCCCAGAGGGGGTTCAAACAGACAAACAAAGGCAGAAGGGATTTCAGCAAAGGAGGGAGCATGGAGGCAGGCAGGGAAAGCAGCGGGGGATTCGAGGGGGAGCGTCTTTATTTCCGACCGGTCGACAGGTTGACAGTCAAAACCCCTTTGGGTCTAACTGTTAGACCTAGGACGCACTGGCCAACTGTAAGCCCCAAATGGACGGTTCGACCAGTCACCCTAACTGTTCGAGTCTTTCCCTCCCCCCCATACCCCTTTTCCGCTGATCCATGCAATTCTTTGGTCTGCACTTGCTAGATGTCCTCGTGCTCTTGGTGTACTTCGGCGTAATTCTCTGGCTCGGCAAAAAAGCCGGGGAGCAGAATAAGAACACCACCGATTTCTTCCTTGCCGGAAGATCCCTCGGAAAATTCTACCAGTTCTTCCTCAACTTCGGCGCGGGAACCAACTCGGATCAGGCCGTGGCCGTCACCCGGGAAACCTACCGGCAAGGCGTAGGAGGTATCTGGATACAATTCATCGTCCTGTTCCTCACCCCGTTTTACTGGTTCACCACCCTGCTCTACCGCCGGGCCCGCCTCACCACCATCGGGGACTTCCTGGCCGAGCGGTTCCGCAGCCCGGGGCTGGGCGCAGGCTATGCCGTCTTCATTCTCTTCTGGGCATTCGTGAGCGGCGGGGTCGGTTACATGGTCGCCGGCAAAACCATGATGGCGATGACCCCCAAGCCGGTGGAGGCGCTGACGCAGGAGGAACGAATCGTGGTGGAGGAGTTCAAGGAGTTCCAGGAATTGCGGGCGCTTTCCGTCGCGGAGCGCGACAGCCTCCAACAGGAGCGTTATGACGTCCTCTACCAGAAGAACCTGCGGGGGGAGCTGAAGTCGTTTTACTCCTACACCGACCCCCTGACCTTTTACCTGATCTATGGGTTGATTGTCGGCGTCTACACCATGATGGGGGGATTCCGGGCGGCGGCGATCACCGATACCATCCAGGGCATCCTGATCCTGATTTTCTCCATTATCCTGGTCCCGCTGGGGTTGATGAAACTGGGGGGATTCTCCGGACTCCATGCCTCGGTGCCAGAGTTCAAGTTTGAGCTGTTCGGTTCCGTCGCGATGAGCGACTACGCCTGGTATACCATCATGGCGATGGCCTGTGCCAACCTGGCCTCCATCATTGCCTTTCCCACCTTCATGCAGACCGCGGGGTCGGCCACGAACGAGAACTCGGCCCGCTTTGGCATGATCGGTGGCATGTTCCTCAAGCGCTTCGTCATGTTGTTCTGGATCATGGCGGGCCTCATTGCCCTCGGCCTCTTTGCCGGCCAAATCCACGACCCGGATCTGGCTTGGGGTTATATGAGTCGCGAATTGCTGTGGCCCGGCTTCATGGGATTGATGCTGGTCGGAATTTTGGCGGCAAACATGTCGACCCTGGATGCGATCTCCGTTTCCAACTCCGCACTCTTCATCAACAACATCTACCGCCCCTGGAAGCCGGGCAGATCAGAGAAACACTATATCTTCATCGGGCAGGTCATCATTGGCATCTGTCTCATCGGGGGAATCGGGGCCGCGGTCTACGTCGACAACCTGCTCGAGCTGTTCAAATACTTCATTTCCATCCCGGCCATATTTGGTGCGCCGATTTGGCTTGGGTTCATCTGGCGGCGCCTGACCAAGGTCGCCGTGATGGTGGAGGTGATCTTCTGCTTCCTGCTCTTTGCCATCATTCCCAATCTCTTCGTCGCCCTGCCGTGGGCCACCCAGAACGAGGCGTGGCTGGTTCAAACCCAGGGCTACTTCCACGTCTACAAGCAGGCTGCCACCATTGAAGATGTCGAACTGGGCCGGGCCGAAGCCGTCGGCACGACCATCGAAAAGGAGGCGTGGATTGAGCCCAAGGGTGTCTTCTTTGAGACCGTCGTGAGGGAGGATCCCGAGGATCCGAATTCACCCCTGGTCGGCCGGGGACGGTTTGAGGCGGAAATCTGGTTCCTGAGTCTGGTGGGAATCGATCCCACGCAGTTCACCAAGCCCCAGCTGGTCGCGGCCCGATTCCTATTCACCGCCTTCTTCCCGTTTCTGGTCCTGGTGGTGGTCTCCCTGCTTACCCGTCCCGTCGATGAGGAACGCCTCAATCTCATTCTCGCCAAGATCCTCACCCCGGTCCACCCTGATCCGGAGGAGGATGCGAAGGTGGTGGCTTTGCACACCGCCCAGCCGGAACTCATCGCCCACAAGCAGATGTTCCCGAACAGCCAGTGGCATTTGGCCAAGCCCACGCGGATCGATTATCTCGGATTCGGCGGCAGCTGCCTGCTCGTCCTCGTCGTCCTCGCCTGCCTGTGGCTCATGGTGAACATCAAATAACCCCCATCCTGAACCCCCTGTAAATTACCGCCATGTCATCGGTTCGAGCCATTGCAGAAGCGACCAACTACAGCGTCGCGACGGTGTCCGAAGCACTCCGCAACACCGGCCGGGTCAACGAGAACACCCGGCAGGTCATCATCGAGGCCGCAGACCGCATGGGTTACAAACGGAACGCCCTGGTCGGGGATGTCATGTCCCGCGTGCGCCGCTCCCAGGCATCCGAGTGCAACGGCACCATCGCGGTGATTGAAACCGAATCCTTCCACCACAGCCGCAACTATTCCCGCTGGCACAAGGATCTCTTCGGGGGCGCCCAGCAGCGCGCAGAGAGCTTGGGCTACAAAATGGAGTTCTTCGAATTCAAGTTGGAGAAAAGATCGCTCAAGCGCCTCGAACAGATCCTCCGGGCCCGCGGCATCTCCGCCGTCTTTCTGCCGCCCTACACCAATTCCCGCGACCTTGAAGGCATCAACTGGAAGTGGTTTTCCGCGGTGCAGTTGGACTACGGCCTGCAAAAGGTCCGCATGCACACGGTGATGCCCGACCACCACACGAGTATGCTCACCGCGCTTAATCGCCTGGAAAAAATGGGCTACCGGCGGCCCGGACTGATGGTTGAACGATTTCAGGATGAGCGCATCCTGATGAAGTGGCTGGCCGCCTACAAAGCGTTCGAGGACCAAACCACCGAGTGCGAGTCTGTGCCGGTCTTTGAGCCTTGGGAATTGAACCGGAAAAACTTCTTCGCCTGGTTCAAGCGGGCCAAGCCGGATGTGATCATTGGACACCGGAGTGAGGTGATCGGATGGCTGGAGGAAAAGGGTCTGGAGTGCCCCGCAGACATCGGGTTTTTCAGTCTCAACCTGCACCACACCAAGGGAAAGACCGCCGGGCTCAACCTGCTCCCCGATCAGTTGGGCAAGGTGGCCATCGAGGTGTTGGTTTCCCAGCTCCACATGCAGGAACGCGGAGTGCCCCACATCCCCTACACCACCTCCCTGCAGGCGCTGTGGGTCGACGGCTATTCCGTTCAGAACGTGGAGTAAATCCCGGACCGGCTTGGCCGGATTCGAGCCGTCGCATCGGCAGACCGGTTGCCTTTATCGCTCGAGCACCACCGAGCCGTCGTCATCCGAGCGGAAATCCTCCAGCACGAGGTCTTCCACGTTCTCGGTGTCAATGGAGCCTTTCCAGTGGTGGAGCTCCACGCCTTCAAACCGGATGCCACAGTTGCGCACGGTGAGCCGGTCGACGTATCGAGCAGTGATGCCACTCAGCTTGCCTTTTTCCAGTCCGCCATGTTCCTGGGAATGCCGGGGCCGCATGTCGTAAAAATCGACCGGGAACTGGCTCACCTTCTTGATCGTCCCATTGATGTCCAGGAGTGACACATCCTGGATATGATCAGGCTCGGTGCCACAAATGAAGACCCCGTTTTCCCCGCGGAATATGATGTTCTGACAAACGATCTTTCGAATCAGCCCCAGTTCCTCGTCGTCGTGTCGACGGGCGACGGTGATATAGACCGCCTCGCCGTTACCCCAATACTTCTTGTGGAAATTGCGGGTCTCCACGATGCAGTTGGAGAAGATCACATTTTCCACGATGCCATGATCCCGCACCTGGATGGAAAGCCCCCGGTGGGATCGTTTGATCACACAGCCCGTGACCGTGACGTCGCGAATCGGATCATTGGTTTCCGTGCCGATCTTGATGGCCGATGAAGTGCTCACCACGGTGCATCCCGTGATGGTGATGTTCTCCGACGGACCATATCCGGCGTGCTCCTTGGTGGTCTTGATCACGATGCCATCGTCACCCGCCTCAATATGGCAATCGCTGATTCTGACATTGCGACAGTGGTCCGGATCTATCCCGTCACAGTTGGGAATATCCAGGCCATTGCGGATGCTGATGGCATGGATCACCACATCCTCACACCCCGTGAGGTGGCAGGTCCACTGGGCGGCGTTTTGAATGGTAAGGTCCCGAATGCCGATGCCCTTGCAGCCAAACAGACCGATGACCCGCGGCCGAAACGCCCTCGGTTTCTTGATGAACTCGCCGTCATCCGTCCACCAGCCATCCATGAACATCTCGGCCTGGCCGTCGATAATACCACGACCTGTCAGGCTGATATGGTCGGCATCAAAGGCCTGAATCAAAAACCCACCCGAACTGCCTCCGTAGACTCCCGCCCAATTTCCGACTTCGTAATCGGACTCGGCATGGCTCGCCTGCAAGCGGGCCCCATTTTCGAAATGAACCTCCACCCCTGACTTCAGGTTGATCGTGCCGGAGCAAAAAACCCCTCCCGCGGGGATCACCACCCGGCCTCCTCCATTCGCATGACAGGCCTCAATGGCTTCCTGGATGAAGGGAGCGTTGTTGGTCGCTCCGTCACCCGTTGCACCATAATCGGTGATAAGATATTGGGCCATAATTCGTTGAGGGCTGGCTAAGTCTGGGGATCTGAATGAAACTGCGTTTGAGAAAAAACACGGTTTCGAACGCTCGCTAGCACCTTGGAAGCCTAACAGTTAGACATAGCCGCGGGTTGCTTCGATTGAGATGTCGATAGCGAATGAACCCTGCGCTATTCGGTAAAACACGTTGCCAGTCCCCATCCTCCTTTCCCCGAAACAACCCCCACCCCCTTCCGCATGAAATTCACCAAGTTTGTTCACATCTCGATCGCCTCCCTCACCGCCTGTTTCTCCTTCGGTGAAAAGGACGAGTTCTACCACGATCTGTACGACAGCATGCATGACAGCCCCATGCAGCAGAAATTCCGGAAGCTGGCGCCCATGCCCTACGGGGTGGTGTTCCTGCCCTGGGCTGGAGCGACGGAAGCGGATTTGCGGAAGCACTTTCGCCTGATGAAGGAGTTGGGATTCACCAACCTCAAGCAGACCATGGGAACGCCGGAGTGGCCGCGGCGGGAGACCCTGCGAATCGCGCTGGAGGAAGGCATCATTCCCTTCTGGTATGGCGAGGGAGGCTGGGAGGACATCACCCCTGAACTGCTCGGCAAACTTGGTCTTCCGGAGGATATGCCGATCCCGGAAGCCCGGGAGAATCCCAAGATGGTCGAGCATCAAACACAGGTGCTCTATAAACATCTATCGACGTGGCGGGACCCGCTGCCCAACCCGGACAACTACGAGGTCTATCCCCATCGCGCGGATGCCTATCTTCGCGACTTCGACGAAGCTCCCTTCAAGGCGTGGGTGAAGCAGAAATACGGCGACATTGAGGAACTCAACCGCAACTGGAACCGGTATGAGGTGGGGATCGGCCGACCCTATGAATCGTGGGCGGATTTCGAGAGTTCCGAGGTGATCGAATACAACCCCGACAAGGCATACGTTATCGTCCCCAAGAACGGCCGGGAGTATGGCAAGGTGCGGGACATCCTGCGTTACAAGGCGGATCGCTATCTTGAGAACGTGGAATTCTGGAAGCAGAATATTTATCCGGAGCAGCCAACCCGGGCCGGAGGAGAAATGGGTTTGTTTCTGCCCTTTTCCTCCCGGGCGACCGACATGGAAGGCATCGCCGAAACCATGAAGGACCGCGGATCCTTCTACCCCTCCATCCACCTGGCGTGGCATTTTGAGGAGGTGGGCTATGAGGTGGCTCCCTGCATCTATATGCAGTCCTCCATCGCCACCGATTGGTTCAAGGGCGGATGGGCTTCGACTTGGGAAAGCACGGGGGGGCCCCAGCAGCTCTCAGGTGGCAAGGGGTGGAATGTCATGTCCCAGTTTGAGACGCCCGGCTACACCGTGAACGAGGGCACAATGACACAATTGTTGCTCTCCTATCTGGCCGGAGGCTTCAAGGGCGTCGGCCTCTGGTCATGGAACTACCGCGAGGCTGGTTGGGAGTCCGGGGAATATGCCTTGCTCAACCGGCAAATGGAACCGAGCCCCCGGGCGATTCGGGCCGGGAAAATTGCGAAGGCGGCCAACAAATACCGGGATGAGATTTGGGGCGCCCATAAGGAGCCCTACGTTGGTGTCTTCCACAACTGGGACAATGAAGCCATCTGGGCGGCCGTCGCCGGCCCCGGACGGACACAGTTTAAACACTACCCGGTAAAGGCCCGCATCGGAATCAGCCGGGCTCTGATCGAACACAACATCCCCTGGGAACACGTCACTCCGACGGATCTGAAAAAAGGCCTCGGGAAACGCTACAAGGTGATCTACCTGCCCGCTCAGTCGGCCATCAACGACGAGTTGTTCCCCTTGTTTGAGGACTACGTTCGCCAGGGCGGGCGGCTGGTCCTGGACGCCCCGGGTGCCTGGTGGGATGCCCAGGGCAGGGTCTTGAAGACGGGCCCGGGCACCCCCTTCGAGAAGGTCTTTGGTGCCTCCATCATGGACTTCCAGTATTCCAACAATGGTCCGCAGAAACTGCTGGGGCATGAGTTGGATGGCTTCTTCATGGAAATCACCCCCCAATCCGCCGAAGTCGTCGAGATCCTCGCCTCCGGCCTGCCGGCCGTGACGGAAAACAAACTGGGCGAGGGCACGGCAGTGCTGTTGGCCCCCGACTCCTCCTTTGCCATGAGGAAACCCGGCAATTCCTTCATGGAATCCTGGACGGTGGAGCATCTGATGGGCGGCTTGGTGTCACCCTACAGCTGTGAAGGGGCCTACGTGTATCGGCTCGCCGCCGACGAGGCCGACCACTACTTCTTCATCAACGACAACGAAGCCCGGCACGTTCAACTGCAGTTCAGGCACTACGAATACGCTTCGGTCACCGACCTTATTTCCGGAGAGGAGCTCAACCTGAACGCCCCCATTCATCTCGATGCCTACAGCGGACGGTGGCTGCGGTTTGAGAAATGAGGCAGACCCTCGGCACAACCAGCATTTGCACCCCGGCCCGATGGGCTCGGACATGCCCGGAAACTGAATATCCGAAGCTGTGTCCGGCATGCGTGGAGGAACGATCCCGAGAACATTACTTCTACAACAGCTAGGGCCTGCCGGTAACTCGCTTTCCAGCCGACGACTGGAAATGGAAGACCAAGGGAAATCGTCTCCAGGAAATCTTGGCGTGGATGGCTGGACTCGCGCATGATCTCTTTCCCCGCTACTCTTCAGCAGCTTTCTTGATTCATGCTCAAATCGCTAGATCGCAAACTGACATCAATTTTGACGGATCCTTCCGGCAGCAAGGAATTCATCATTGCCGATGCCAAGGACGCCGACATGGCCTTTGGCATCACCGCCCCGGGACCGGCGGGCAAGGCCTGTGGCCACCGCTACAATGAATCCGAGGGGTGCTTTAAAACCCTGGAGGAATACCGACAGCAGATCCGTGAGGTCATCCACCAGGGGCTCGTCGACATCGTGCTGCTTTCGGCTTCCAACCTGGAGCAGTTGGCCATGACCGAGGGACTGTTCCGGAATTCCTCCATCACTCCAGCTGCCCGGGCCAATGACACCTCGGACATCTGGGCTGTCCGGGGAGGGGCCTATCCCTCCGAGCCTTCGCGCGCCTTTCGCACGGCCACCATCGACCACATGAAGTATGGTCGCCTCACCGACGATCACACCCGCCCGGTAACCGGGGCCGACCTCGGCCTTTATTCGATCACCTTCACCAATGACCTGGATTGGGACTACAAGGCGTTGACCGAATACGCTGCGTTTCGCCATGAGGCGGAGCGCAAGGGATTCCGGCACTTCCTGGAGCTGTTCAATCCCAACGTGGATCCGGGCATCAAGTCGGAGCGAATCGCGGGATTCCTCAATGACCACATCATTCGCACGCTGGCCGGGGTGACCTCCGTGCAACGCCCCATCTTCCTCAAGATTCCCTACAATGGCCCCGGTCCCTTGGAGGAGTTGGTGGCTTACGACTCCCGCCTCATCGTGGGCATTCTGGGGGGCAGCGCCGGCACCACTCTCGACGCGTTTCAATTGCTCGCCGACGCCCGCAAATACGGTGCCCGGGTCGCCCTCTTCGGCCGCAAGATCAACCTTTCCGACCACCCGCTGACCTTTGTGCGCTACCTTCGTCTCATTGCCGATGAGCAGGTCGATCCGGTCGAGGCGGTGAAGGCCTATCACGGTGACCTTGCCAAGCTGGGCGTGAAACCCGCGCGCCATCTGCAGCAGGACCTGCGCCGCACCAAGACCAGCCTGCGCTACCGCTGATCAATTCCGATGCAACGCTCCCAGATCAATCGAGCCGTTCGCCAGGCATCCGCCTGCTTCGAGGCACACCACTGGCACCTTCCGCCCAACCCTGCCTGGGATGTCACCGACTTTGGCCTCCTCGACTTCGATCACCAGGGTCTCGTGCTGGTGAATCTCGCGGAGGAACCCGAATATTGCGAAAAGCTGATGTATGCCCGTCGCAACCAAACCACGCCCGCCCACACCCACCGATTAAAGAAGGAGGACATCATTTGCCGGTCCGGCCGGCTCGCCCTGCAGCTCTGGCCGGACCATCCTGACGATTCCGCTGGCAGGGAATTTTCGGTACAGGTCAATCGCCTGCCCCGCACCTTGGTTTCCGGCGATCTGTTGCACCTCGAGTCCGGTGAACGCGTCACCCTCGTTCCCGGAATCTGGCATGCGTTTTGGCCGACCAGTGAGGAATGCATCATTGGCGAGGTCTCCACCGCCAATGACGATGCCAACGACAACCTGTTCGTGGATCCCAGTGTGGGCCGGTTTCCCGATATCGAGGAAGACGAACCGGCAATCGTACGCCTGCTTTCGGAACCGGCATGAACCTCGATGAAAGCCGCCGCGGCCTCCTCGCCGGAGGCAACTTCATCATCGACCGGGTCAAGACCATCGACCACTGGCCCGAGCAGGATGCGCTGGCCACCGTGCGCGACCGGGTGGAGGGCAATGGCGGCGGCCCCTACAACGTGCTCAAGGACCTCGCCAACCTGAAGGTCGATTTTCCGTTGGCGGCCGTGGGCCTGGTTGGTGATGACGAGGCCGGCCGGTTCATTCGCACGGACCTCGATCGTCACGGCATCAACCCGGCGGGCATCCGCACTACAACGATCGCCAGCACCTCCTATACGGATGTCATGACAGTGGAGTCGACCGGACGTCGCACGTTCTTCCACCACCGCGGGGCCAACGCCTTGCTGGACCGGGAACACTTCGATTTTACGGGTTCCCGGCATCGCATGTTCTACTTGGGATACTTCATGTTGTTGGACCGCTTGGACGCCTTGGACGACCAGGGAAACAACGGATTCGCCCGGGTTCTGGAGGCCGCCCGGTCGAGCGGACATGTGACCGTAACCGACATGGTTTCCGCTGAATCCACCACTTATGCCTCCGCGGTGCGCGCCGTCCTGCCCCACGTTGATGTGTTGGTGCTCAATGAGTGGGAAGCCCAGAAAGCCACCGGCCGTGAGGTCATGATCGACGGCGAAGTCCAACTCCCCCTCTTGCGGGAAGCCGCCCGGCAATTGCATGACCAAGGTGATACCACCCTGGTTGTGATTCACTTCCCCACCGGAGCCTACGCCTTGAAGCGATCTGGCGAGGAATTCTGGCAGGGCCGGGTTAACCTTCCCTCGCAGCGCATTGCCGGGGCGGTCGGGGCCGGCGACGCCTTTTGTGCGGGTTTGGTCAGTGCCTTGCACGATCGTGGTTCCCTGGCCTCCGCCCTGGAGCTGGGAGTGTGCGCCGCCGCGTCCTGCCTGTTGGATTCCACTGCCAGTGACGGCGTGGGCTCCCGCCAGGCATGTCTGGACCTGGGTCAGGAGTTCGGCTTCATCCCCACTCCGTAGCCGATCCTTCCCCGGGTTAAATCCCCAGCGTCTTCTCCATCTCCTCCAGGGTTCGCCCCTTGGTTTCCGGAACCATCGTCGCCGACCAGATCAATTGGAGCACCATCATGACAGCGAAGAAGCCAAAGATGTGCTGCGGCGGCACCGCGTTCACAAACACCGGGAACAGCAAGGTGATGACGGCGGCAAAAACCCAGTGGATCGATACCCCGAAGGACGTGCCGTGGGCCCGATGCCGGGCCGGGAAGATCTCGGAAATATACACCCAGATCACCACCCCCTGCCCGATGCAATGCGCCCCCACAAACGCAAAAATAAAATACGGCACGTAGGTGAAGCTTTCGGTGGCAAATGACCAGGCACACAGACCCAGCGAGATGATGTATCCGATCGAGCCGATGATCAGCAGGGTTCGCCGCCCGAGCTTGTCGATCAACCTCAGTCCCAGGAAAGTGAATACCACGTTGGCCACGCCGATGCCGATGGACTGCAGCAGCGCGGCCTTTTCTCCCAGGCCCGTCATCTCAAAAATCCGGGGGGCGAAGTAAAGCACGGCGTTGATCCCCGAGAGTTGGTTGAAGGCCGAGAGCAGGAAGACCAATACGATCGGCGTGAGCAGTCTTCGGTTGAAGAAACCGTGCGTGCTGACGGCGTGGGTGCCCGACTCCTCGATCTCCCGCACCAATGCATCGATTTCCGCCTCGCTGGCCTCGGTATTGATCTGCCGAAGCACCTTCCGACCGGCTGCCGAATCCCGGCGATTCAAGATCAACCACCGCGGGCTCTCGGCCACCTTGAGACAGAGCAAGGTGTAAACAAGCGCCGGAATGGCCTCGACGCCCAGCATCCAACGCCAGGCGTTCTCCCCCAGGCTGCTCAACCAGGCGTTGGAGGCGAATGCCACCAATATGGCGATGACCAGGTTGAACTGGTACAGGCCGGTGAGGCGCCCCCGGTGCTGGGGAGGAGCCATTTCCGAGATGTAGAGGGGGCCCGCCACGGTTGACACCCCGATGCCCACGCCGCCAAGGAAACGGGCGAGCATGAGGGTAAAGGGATCGGGTGCGATGGCTGAGCCCACCGCCGAAACAAAATAAAGCACCCCGATCCAGATCAGCGTGTTTTTGCGGCCGAGTCGATCGGCCGGCCAACTCCCCGAAACCGCCCCCAGCACGGTGCCCCACAAGGCCGCGCTGATCACCAGACCGTGCATCGCATCGGACAAGCCCCACAGTTCCTGGACAGCCTGTTCCGCACCGGAAATGACAACGGTATCAAATCCAAAGAGAAAGCCCGAGAGGGCTGACGTGAGTGACCAAAGGAGCAGTCTGGGATTCATGATCCGGGGAGCAATTCAGGGCACCAGCTCAAGGCTCGAATCGGCCAGTTGGAAGGCTGGCACCACGGGGTTGGAACTCTCCAATCCCGCGGTCATGAACCGACCGCCCTGCAGGCCCCGCCCCCAAAGTACACCCAGCTCGGCCTGCCGCGCAGTGTCATAGTTGTGCCGATACTTGAGGTCGAAGTCACCATTGATGATCCGAACCGGGATCCGCCATCCTTCGGAAACTTCATCACCAGGCCACGTGACCGAAAGATGGCGGACTTGCAGATCCGAAATATTGGTAGCCACGACCGCGGCCCGCGCGCGGATGGCGTCCTTGTGCTCCTGGGGAAACTGTTGGCTCTTGATCACCCTGCTGATCGGCTCCGGATCCTCGATGAAGGGATACTCCAGGTGGATGCGATCCATCACGATGTTCTCCATGACCCCACCCTCGTCCGCCGTCATGAGGATTCGGCCGTCCGTCTTACAGATGATACCCTCCATGAAGATGTTGCGGATGGTTCCCAGCGGACTTTCAGGCTCCCGCCGGGCAATCATGAGTTGTATCGGACGGTTTAATACAAGAGGTGCCTTGGTCGTTCCCACGATATTGGACACGATGACGTCTTCCGCCGTGCCGCCATCCCGGACGTAGATGGCAAACAAGCGGGAAGCCGCGCGCACGGTGCAGTTGCTGAAGGTGATGCGGCGGAAATCCTGCCAGGATTCGGTCCCCAGTTTAAGCGCCGCGCACAGGGTCTCCAAGGTGCAGTTCATCACCACGATGTCCTCGCACGGAAGACCGCCCTGCCAGGTCTTCAGGACAATGGCGTCGTCACAGGTTGTGATCTCGCAATTGGAGACGCGCACCAACCGGCTTCCCGTGATGTCGATTCCATCGGCATTGGGAGCATACAGGCTGTTGATGATCTTAACCCCATCGATAACCACGTTCTCACTGTGGAGCACGTGGCAGGTCCAATGGGGGGAATTGGTCAGGGTGATATCCCGGATCACCACGTTGGACGAATCGGTCACCTCCAGCAGGGCGTTGGGCCGCTCGTCCTTGGCTCGAATCCACTGCGGCAAGGGCGGGTTGTCCTCCCAATAATGCAATCCCTGGCCGTCGATCACCCCCATCCCGCAAATCGTCACGTTTTCCACCTCGTGCAGCGCGATCAGGTATTTCCGATCCATGGGCTCGCCAAAGATACCGGTGCCCCGGTGCGAAGGATAACGATCCAGGTCCTTGCTGCCATAAATGGTAGCCCCCGCCTCAACCTTGAGGGTCACGTTGCTGCGCAAATCCACCCCGCTGATCAGGTATTCACCCGGGGGAACATAAACCGTGCCTCCTCCCGCCTTTCCAGCGGCATCGATCGCGGCCTGGAAAGCCGATTGACTGTCAATTTCCGGATCAACGACGGCACCATAATCCAAAACGTCAAAGCAAGGATCCGCTCCAACTCCCAAGGGAGCCAGGCAGAGGATAACTAATGGGGCAAACCGCACGCCTTGAGGTCGAACACGGCCTCCGCCGTGGCAAGCAGGGCGTCACTTTAACGGTTAGAAAATGACCTCTCTCACCCCGAGAGGGGCGAAACCGGAAATCGCTCGCATGCGCCTTTGCTCAAGTTCCTGGCTGTATTTTAGCCGCTTTGATAGCAGCGGATAAAAGAAGCCTCATCCCATTCACACCGGAGCTTGGAACACTCTCTTGAGCCAAAGTGAGTCGCAAGGAAGACTGAACAAATCAATTGGCACGTAAGATGAATCCGAAGGACGGATTCGTCACTTGATCATCAACGCACCTTTCATGGCGCGTGTTTTTTACGCGAATACTAAGTGCATTGATTCGTTTGCACTTGTTGGGATCGGATTCACCATCGGACAGAGTTTCCCCGCCCCATGGTCAGTCGACGCGAGTTCATCTTAAGTAGCACTACAGCCGTCGCGCTGCTCGTGCGTAGTGAGGGGTTTGCGCAGACTCAACCCCACCCACCCACCCCAGCTCCGAACCCTGCCGATGAAATCTCGTGTAACCATACGTGATATCGCGGAAGAAGCTGAGTGCCACTACTCGTCGGTGTCCCTCGCTCTTCGCAATGACCCCAAAATCTCCAAGGACAAGCGCGCACGCATTCAGGCGATCGCCAAGAAGCTGGGCTATCGCCCCGATCCGTTCCTCAGCGCGCTGACCGCCTATCGCACGGAGAAATCCCAATCCAACAACATCACCTGCCTGGCGTGGTTGATCACGACCGAGAACTCGAACTGGGGCGACACCTCTTCAAACTACCCTTTCTATTTCAAAGGGGCCCAAAGCCGCGCGGAGGAACGCGGCTACCGCATCGAGCGATTCTGGCTCCACGAAAAGGGCATGACCCCGAAACGAATGAGTTCGATTCTGTTCAATCGCGGCATCGTGGGGCTGTTGCTGCCCCACGGGGAGAAACCCAGGCCCCTCAACCTGGATTGGGACAAGTTTTCCCCCGTCTGCCTCGGTTATTCCACCAGCCAACCGAAGCTGCACATGATCTCGCCCAACGAGCATCAGAATATCTCGACCATTGTCCGGGAGGCATTCCTCCGCGGCTACCGGCGGCCTGCCCTCGTCGAATCGGAACCGAGCACGATCCGTTTTGAAAATCATTGGTTGGGTGCGTTCCTCGCTGAGCAATTCAGCAATCCCAACATCGAGAAAATCGATCCCTACCTGTTTCGGGAGTGGTCATTCCCGGACTTCGGCAAGTGGGTCAAGGCCCATCAACCCGACGTGATTATCACCCGCAGTGCCTGTGTCCGGGAGGGGGTTAAAAGGCTCCGCCGTGAACTTTCGCACGACATCAGTCTGGTTTCGCATTGCCTGGCGCCAGGCGAGGAAAACATCACCGGCACCACCAAAAATGCATTCGAGATGGGCCGCATGGCGGTCGATTTTGTCGTCGATATGCTGCATCGCAACGAACGGGGCATTCCGTCCATTCCCACGCGCCACTTGATGGACGGATGCTGGAACGAGGGCGAATCCCTCCGAGCGCGTCCCAAGTCGCACGCTAATACTCCCATCAGCGCCGACTTCCTGCCCATCCAAGCCTGCTCCCGGGATCAAGAAGCTTGAAGAAAACGGCCGGAAATCGATCGCACGGGCGGTGAGCCAGCACGTTTCAACAAGTTGACCTAGCAGCACATGGCGGACTCGCCGTGATGAAATACCGTGAAGTGACGCCGCCCTTGATGGGCCGCGCTCCCCTTTCACTCCCATTACCATGCCACTTCAGGACTTTCGCCACGCCTTGGTCTGCGCCCGCCGCCGAGGCTTCGCCGTCGGCGCGTTTAACATCATCGATTTCAACTCCGCCCGTGCCGTGGTGGAAACCGCCCAGCAGTTGGAAGCTCCGGTCATCTGCCAGACCTCCACCAAGACCATCCTTCATTTTGGCCACGGCAGCATCATGCAGTGGATGCGTGATCTGGCTGCAGATACGACGGTTCCAGTTGCCCTGCATCTGGATCATGGCAAGGACTTGGATATCATCCAGGCCTGTCTCGACCACGGCTGGACCAACGTCATGATCGACGCGTCGGACCTGCCCTTCGCAGACAACCTGCAACGTTCGCGGCAGGTGTTCGAAATGGCGGCCAGACATGATGTCGGCATTGAAGCCGAGATCGGCGAGATTCACGGCGTCGAGGATGATATCGTGGTCGAGAACGGCGGCTCGGTTGTCGATCCCGACAAGGCGGCAAGATTCTGCGCGGAGATTGATCTGGCGGTTTTCGCACCAGCCATCGGCACCGCCCACGGCATCTATCACGGCGAGCCGAACATTGCGTGGTCCGAGTTGACCGAAATCCATCGTCGCATTCCGACGCCTCTGGCGCTTCACGGTGGCACCGGTCTCAATGACGGGATTATTCAACGCTGCATCGGCCTCGGATGCGCCAAAATCAACATCTCCACCAATCTCAAACACGCCTTTGTTGATGGTTTCTGCAATCATCGCCAGGAGCACCCCGACGACTACGAGCCACTTGGGTTTATCTCGTCCCAGGACAAGGCCATGCGGGAACTGATCGCCGCCAAAATAACCCAATTTGGCGGAGCCCACCAAGCGGAGGTGTGCCTGGCCGAATCAACCGGGAGCTCCTCATGATGGAGGCCTTGATTTTCGATTGCGACGGAGTCCTCGTGGACACCGAACGCGATGGTCATCGCGTCGCTTTCAACCAGAGCTTTGCCGAATTCGGGCTCACGACGAAGTGGACCAAATCAGGCTATGCGCGATGGCTTTTGGTTGGTGGTGGCAAGGAACGACTGACGGCGTATTTTAATGAGATGGGTTGGCCCGGGTCGGTCGAAAATCGTGCCGACTTCATCGCTGATCTGCACGCCCGCAAGACGGCCCTTTTCCTCGAACTCATTCAAACTGGCCGCCTGCCGCTCCGGCCCGGGGTGGCTCGTTTGATGGATGAAGCCATTGCGAAAAAAATCCCTGTCGCGGTGTGTTCCACTTCCAATCGGAAATCCGTGCAGGGCATCGTGGACCGGTTGCTGGGAGCCAGTCGGGCTTCGGTGATCCGGGTCTTCGCCGGTGACATGGCGAAGCGAAAAAAACCCGACCCGGAAATCTACCAGCTCGCCACCCGCACCCTTCGCCTTTCACCCACCCGGTGCGTCGTCATCGAGGACAGCCGCATTGGCCTGCTCGCGGCGAAGGCAGCTGGAATGCACTGCCTGGTCACCCGCAGCACCTACACTGTCGATGAGGATTTCTCCACGGCCGACGCGGTGGTCGATTCCCTGGACGACGGCCCCTTGGGCACAATCCGTCTCACCGACCTCATTGCGCTCACCCTCACCTGATATCCTCAAGTCTTCTCTTGCCATGAATACGCTCACCCTCGCCGATATTGAAACGATCGTTGACACCATGGTGTCCGTCGCCCTCGCGCATGAAGATGAATTCTCGCAGCTCGACGGCCTTTGTGGTGATGGCGATTTTGGGGCGTCGTTGGCCACGGGCTTCGATGCCATCAGGACCCAATGGGCCGAACTCGACCGCACCAGTATCAGTGCCTTCGCGTTGAAATGCAGCACCATCATAACCAGCAAGACGGGCGGTTGTTCAGGTCCGCTCTGGGGCACCGCCTTCATGCGCTTCGGCATCGGGGCCAGGGGCCGGGAATCGCTGTCACTTGCGGATCTCGTGGCGCTGTCACAAGCCGCCCAAGCCGGCATGATGGCGCGGGGCGGCGCCAAACTTGGTGATAAGACTTTGCTTGATGCGATGGATGCCGCCACCACCGCCATCCAACAAACCGCGGACGCCGACGGCAGCATTCCCCGGGCCTTCGCCGCCGCCGCCCGGGCTTCAGCCGCTGCGACTGAAACCGCCAAGAGCTGGACCGCCAGGCGCGGTCGCCAGAGCTTCACCGGCAACCGCAGCCGGGACACCTACGATCCCGGCATGGTGGCGGTCACCAAAATGCTCGAGGCCGTTTCCACCTGCTTTCCCATTTCCACTTAAACCCCAACCCGACTCACCGAACCCCCATGAAAAAATTCATCAACGACCCCACTCATTTTGTTTCCGAAATGATGGAAGGCCTCATCCTGGCCAACCCCGACACACTGCGTTGGAAAAAGGACTCCAACATTATCTACCGCGCCGACGCACCACGCCATGACAAGGTCTCCGTCATCCAAGGTTCCGGCAGCGGCCACGAGCCCGCCCACATCATGGCTGTCGGCAAGGGCATGCTTGATGCCGCCGTGCCGGGCAATGTCTTCGCCGCCCCACCGATGGACTACATCGTCGAATGCTTCAAATTGATGAACACGCCCAAGGGCATCCTTCATCTGGTGAACAACTACCAGGGCGACCGGATGGGCTGGGACATGGCTCGCGAGATGGCCGAAGCCGAAGGCATTCGCACCGAACTCGTCGTGATCGACGACGACGTGTCGGTGGAGAACAGCACTTACACCGTGGGCCGCCGCGGCGTGGCCGGAAACTTCTTTGTCATCAAGGCAGTCGGTGCCGCCGCCGAGCAGGGCGAGGACCTCGATGAGCTCGTGCGCATCGGCAAAAAGGTGAACGGCGTCGTGCGTTCCATGGGCATGGCGCTCACCGGTTGCACCCCTCCCGCCAAGGGCGAGCCGATCTTCACCCTGGCCGACGACGAGATCGAAATGGGCGTCGGGATTCACGGTGAACCCGGCCGACGCCGCGACAAAATCAAACCCGCCGACCAACTCGTCGAGGAAATGTTTGAGGCCGTTGCGGGCGACCTGCCGTTCAGCAAAGGTGACCGGATCGGCCTCATGATCAACGGCCTCGGTGGCACCCCCATCAGCGAACTTTACCTGCTCTACCGCAAGGCGGCCCTGCTTTGCCGGGATCGAGACCTCACCGTGGTGCAAAATTACGTGGGTGAATACTGCACCGCCCTCGAAATGGCGGGGTATTCCATTACGTTGATCCGGCTCGATGATGAACTTGAAACCTTGATGAAGGCTCCCGCCGAGATTCCAATTCGCACCTTCTGAGTCTCCGCCGCCACGTGCCCGGTTTCGACCACCGCACGCAATTGCCCGGCGGTTCAGTAGCACAGCACGCCCCTCCCTCCCCTCATGTCTGCCCCTGCATCTCCCCAGCAGCGAACCCCGGTGCAAAACCTCGGCCTGGTTCTAGGGCCACTCCTCTCCGTCGGAGTGCTGCTTTGGTTCGACCTCGATCCCAACAACCCGGCCGTGGGCAGAATGGCCGCGGTGGTGGTATTGATGGCAACCTGGTGGGTCACCGAGGCCATCCCGCTCGCGGCAACTTCGCTGTTGCCGATGGTGATGTTGCCGACCCTCGGAATCTCAGCGGGACGCGATGTCGCCGGGTCCTACATGAACCCGATCATCTTCCTGTTCATCGGCGGCTTCCTCATCGCCCTGGCCATGGAACGATGGAACCTGCACCGCCGGATTGCGTTGACGATCATCAATGCAATCGGCCGCAAGGCGGACTGGTTGATCCTCGGTTTCATGCTCGCGAGTGCCTTCCTCTCGATGTGGATCTCCAACACCGCAACCGCGGTCATGATGCTGCCCATCGGTCTCGCGATCATCGGCCAACTGGAACGGGAATTCGGGAAAGAGAAAACCCATCCCATGGCCCTGGCCCTGCTGCTATCGATCGCCTACAGCTGCTCGATCGGCGGGGTGGCGACGCCGGTTGGCACGCCCACCAACCTCGCCTTGATCAAGATATTCGAGGACACCTTTCCCGCCGCGCCTCCCATTACGTTTGGCCAATGGGTGCTGGTTGGAATCCCGCTCGCCACGATTCTGATTTTCACCACCTGGGTCGTGCTGACCAAGTTTGCCTGCAAGCTCGACCAATCCCTGATCCCCGACCGGTCGATCGTGCAAAAGGAGCTCAAGGAACTGGGTCCGCTCTCGTTCGAAGAACGTGCCGTCACGGTGGTATGGATCACGACCGCGTTGCTGTGGGTGTTTCGCAGCGATCTTAACATCGGGAGTTTTTCGATCCCGGGGTGGCGCGGGCTCTGGGACGGATTCGCCCTCATGGATGACAGCACGATCGCGATACTCATGGCGCTCGTGCTGTTCATCATCCCCGCCGGGGCGAAAACCTCCCGCAAGGCCCTGCTCGAAATCGACGCCTTCAAAAATCTGCCCTGGGCCGCCATCCTGCTCTTTGGCGGAGGCTTCGCCCTCGCCAACGGATTCACCGGCAGCGGGCTCACTCAAAACCTTGCAACCCGGTTCGGCGAACTGGGCGCAATGCCAATCTTCCTGACCATTATTCTCGTCTGTCTCGCCATCACCCTCGTCACGGAACTCGTTTCCAACGTCGCCACGGTTCAGATGTTCATCCCGGTGCTCGCAGCCTGGGCGGTGGCCCAAAACACCAACCCCCTCCTGTTCATGGTCCCGGCCACGATCATGTCGTCAATGGCGTTCCTGATGCCGGTCGGCACACCGCCCAACGCAGTCATTTTCGGCAGCGAACGCATTAGGATCGCCGAAATGATCAAGGTGGGCATCTGGGTCGAGTTGCTCGCCTTCACCATCACCATTCTGCTCGCGCTCTGGCTCGTGCCCACCGTCTTCGAAATCGATCCCGGCATCTTCCCCTCATGGGCCCGCCCTTAACTCCATACCTTGATATGAAATCCCGTCCATTCTGTGTCACCCTCACGATTCTTCTCGGCCTGTTGTTCGCGGCCCCGGCCCCGGCCCAAGTGCAGTCCATGCCGATCACGGACAGCAAACGACTCATGCTCAACAAGGTCTGGACGCGGCTCGCCGACGTCTACGGCGAGGAAGGTTCCGTCGAATCCGTGGAGTTTTCCCCGGACAGCTCCAAACTCGTTTCCGGCACCAAATTTGACAACTCCGTCATCGTCTGGCGCACCTCGGACGGCACCGAACTGTGGCGCCGCTACGTGGCGCAGGAAGTCGAACGCGTGGCCTGGTCACGCGACGGCAAAATCGTCGTCGCCTGCAGCGAAGACTACAAGCTGACCTTCTTTGATGCCGCCACCGGCGAGGTGAGGAAAGAAATCGAGGAAGACGCCGGCATCGACGGGCTCGCCTTTTCGAAGGACGGCCGATTCCTGGTCTCCGGGGCAGAAAAATCCGAAGATGCCAACGGCAATCAACACGGGTGGGTTCGAGTCTACGCGATGCCCGACGCCCGCCTCATCGAGAAACTCGACTTCGGCACCACCGTGAACGAGATCGATTTCTCCCATGACGGCGCATACCTGATGGCGGTCGGCCACAACGAGCAGGTCCGGGTCTGGCGCACGGACGATTGGTCCCACGTTCGCGATTTCCACGGCAAGCAAGCCGATGACCATCACTTCATTTCCGGACGGTTCAACCCGGACGGTTCCATGCTGGTGGCCGGCAGCCAAACGGGTGACATCTACCTCTTCGATTTTGAAACCGGCAGGATCCTGGCCAACTTTGATCGCAGCGGCCACAAGATCGAGGTCGTCGTGTTCACCCCGGATGGACGCTACATCGTCTCGGCCGGGAACGATCCCTTCATCCGATTCTTTCGCGTGAGCGACATCCTTTCGGACAACCGCATGTATACGGCCCTGCAAATCCACGCTGGGGACCAGGCCGAATACCTCGATTTCAACTCCCGCGGCAGTCTGATGTCCTCGGCCCATCAGGACGGCACGATCCATCTCTGGGTCGTCATGAGCGAAGACGTCGACGTCAACGCCCGCCGTCACGAGTGGGTCAAACGCAACCAACGCGACAGTTCCGGCAATCCGTAAGCAGAAAGATCCCGGCCCGGCCAAAGCGGGACTTCAGTCGTCACCCGTCAAGTCGCGCCACCACCTCTGCCGTGAAGCCCCGCGTGCTCAGTGTCCCTCCAACATCCGGTGTGCCACAGCCCGCTTCAAAACATCGCTCCACCGCCCGCCCAATGCGGCCAGCCGGTTCCGGGTGCCCGAGAAAACGCAACATTTCTTCGATCGAAAGGATCGCTCCCACCGGGTTCGCCATACCCTGCCCGGCAATATCCGGCGCGGAACCATGCACCGGTTCAAACAACGACGGAAATTTCCTTTCGGGATTCAGATTGGATGACGGGTTCAAACCCAAACTCCCGGTAATGGCGCCACTGAGATCCGAAAGGATATCACCAAACAGATTTGACCCCACGATCACGTCGAACTGCCCGGGATCCCGCACCATGTGCAACGTCGCCGCGTCGATGTGCATCCGGTTGGTGGCGATTTCCGGGTAGCTTGGCGCCAGCTCCGCCTGCGCCTCTTCCCACAGCACGTAAGCGTGGCGTTGCGCATTGGATTTCGTGATCAGGGTGAGTTTTTTCCGGCGCTTCGTCGCGAGTTCAAAGGCAAACTTGAGAATGCGCGTGACTCCACGCCGGGTATGCACGGCGGTTTGCACCGCCATGTCCTCATCGGAACCGGGATGAAACCGTCCGCCCGCGTCGACGTATTCGCCTTCCGAATTCTCGCGGACCACCACCAAGTCCAATGCGCGTTCATCACGCAGGGGAGTCGGCACGCCGCGAAAAGTCCGGGCCGGCCGTACGCAGGCATACAGATCAAAGCTCTGCCGCATCTGAATCAATGGTTCCAAAGTGACCGCATCGGGCAACTTCTCCGGCCATCCCACCGCCCCCAGAAACAACGCATCAAAGGGCCTCAGCTGCTCCAGAAAATTCTCCGGAACCACCCGGCCATGCCGCGCGTAATAGTCACACCCCCAGTCAAACCATTGGATCTCAAAATCAGGACCACTCCCATCACCCTTGAGTGCCTCCAAAACCGCAGCCGCCGACTCACCCACTTCACGACCGATGCCGTCTCCGGGGTAAAATGCCAAACGAGTAAGCTTTTTCATGCCTCTCTCGAATACTCACCCAACACCTTAACTCAATTCGCGCCACCACCACCCTGTTGAATCAACGAGACCTGACGGGGGAGGCAGTATGTTAACCACAACAAATTCAACAGTGTTACCTTCGACAAATTTGTGGCCACAACGGGCGGTGCCCAGAGTCGGCACCACCAAGCAATGACTCGGGTCACTCCGGGATCATCGTGTCAGAACTACCCCGTAAACCCCAAGGTCAAAGGATGACCCTCACCTCTGCCGTGTCATGAATACTATCTCTTACCATGGACCCAGCTGTCGATTGCGCTGGCTGCTCAGCCTGCCCGGCCTGTTAATCCCTTCCCTCCTGTTCGCGCAGGCCCTCGACCCCGAAGATGACGAACCCATCCTGATGGATGCCTTCGAAGTGCGCCCCATCGAAGCCGGGGCCGAAGCCGCCCTGCTTGAGCAGCGCCAGTCCCACACCTTTACCAACATCATTTCCGAAGAGACGATCGATCTGTTGCCCGATCAAAGTGTTGGTGAAACCCTGTCCCGGCTGCCGGGGGTCGCCATCACCAAGGACCGTGGTGAAGCCGAACGCATCACCATCCGTGGCACCGCTTCGCGCCTCAACTCGGTTTCGGTAAACGGCGACCGCATCGGATCACCGGACTCATCCGTCGATCCCGGCTCGGGTGAACGGGCCGCCTCCCTCACGGCCGTGCCTTCGACCATGATCAGCTCGATCGAAGTCATGAAGGCCATTCCCGCCGACCGCGATGCGGACTCCATCGGTGGAGCGGTGGAACTCAAGACCAAGAACGCCACCGAACTCACCTCGACTCTTTTTGAAGCCGGGGTGCGCTACGGTTACAACGATCTCGCCGGCGACACCACCTACTCCGGAGAGCTCACCTACGGCGATCGATTCGGTGAGGACGGCCAACTCGGAGTCGTGCTCTCCCTGTCTCACGAACAAGCCAATCGTGGCGTCTCCGAGCTCAACTACTCGTGGGAAAACGACCCGGAACTGGTCATGAACGACGGTTCCAGCATGGATCTCGGCGACGATTTCTGGATCCTCGACGATTATGAAATCATGTGGCGCGACGTGGAACGCGAACGTCAGGGAGCCAACCTCTCCGTCGACTGGAGAGCCTCCGAAAACTCCCTCTTTAAGGTCGGGGCGTTCTACAACCACTTCGAGGACGTTGAACTCCGCCGCCGACTGCAGATCCGTTTCGACAGCAGCTCCACCCTGATGGAGGGCACCACTTTTGACGAGTTTGGCGTCGTCGAGGAGGGTGTCGTCGATGGCGGCCGCGCCCGTCGCCGCGTGCGACCCGGCACCAAGGTCACCGAACATATCAATCTCTTCCTTGTCGGCGAACATCGCATCGAAGACTGGAAAATCGACTACCGGATTTCCAACATCGATTCCACTTGGGATCTGCAGCGCACCCGCACCCGTTGGGAGGTTCGCTCGACTGACCTGCTCGACGATGCCGACGAAGACGGCATCATTGACCTCACTTATCGCCGCCGCAAAGATGGCGTCTACGACGTCACCAATCCGACCGGTTGGTTGAATTCGGCCGCCGGCTACGAATACGGCAATCGGGGTGACTATCGCACCTACGATGACAGTTCCTCCGACGAAACGGTCTCCGCCCAATTCAACGTGGAACGAGCCATGGCCCTCGAGAACGGAGCCAGCCTCACCCTGAAGTCCGGCTACAAGGGCCGTTTCAACGACCGCTTCTTCAACAACGGCCAGCGGGCTTGGGAGAATAACGGCGACGATCTCTTCATGGAGGATTTCCTCGGGGCCAACCGGACCCTGCCCACCTCCCCGTTCGGTCTGGCCACCGGCATCTGGGGCGACCAGTCCCTGATCGACAACATCTTCGTGCCCGACAGCGAACAGTTCGAGTTCGATGGGGACTCCGTCGGCGGCAACTACTCCAATGACGAGGAGATCCATGCCGGTTACCTCATGGCGGAATACGAAAGCACCGATTGGACGGTCAACGCCGGCGTGCGCTACGAGAAAACAAAATACAGCGGGTCCGGTTTCGTCGATACCGGGGCCGCGGACCTCGTGCCGCAATCCGTGTCCGCCAGCTACGACAACTTGTTCCCCTCCATCATCGTCAGGCGCCAGCTCGGGGAACGCACCGTGTTGCGCGGAGCCTGGACCAATTCCATTGGGCGTCCCAACTTCAGTGATCTCGCTCCACGTTTCGAAGTGGATGCGGAATCCGATGACGACGATCCCACCCGGGGTTCGCTCTTCGCCAGCGGCGGCAACCCCGAGTTGAAACCGTTTGAGTCGGTCAACTTCGACGTGGGGATCGAGCACTACTTGGAAAGCGGCGGTGTTCTTTCGGCCTTCGTCTTCCAAAAAACCATCGAAAATCTCGAATACACCGAACGGATTCGGGAGACCGACCTGGCGGTCGGTGACGTGCCGGACTTCCTTGCCGAGTTCGTCCCCGGCGGCGTGCAGGTGCTCGACACCTTTTCCTATGCCCGGCGTCGAAATGGTGAAGAGTCGGAGTTGCTTGGCCTTGAACTCGTCTACCAACAGAAGTTGTCCTTCCTGCCCGCTCCCTTCGACAACCTGGGCCTGCTGGCCAACGGCACCTGGGTTGATGGAGAGAGCAATCTCGGCCAAGGTGTCACCCGCGACTTCCTCATCGAGCAGTTTGAGGAAGTCTACAACCTCCAGCTCTATTACGAAACCGACATCTGGTCCGCTCGCTTGGCCTACAACCACAACGGCAAACTCGCCACCGCCATCGCCACCGGCGTGGAGGAAGGCCAGCTCGAGGACGATCCCATCAACGACAACATCAACTTCCCCGAAAGCACGCTGGATTTCTCGTTCCAATACCGGCTGCCCTACGGCGAAAGCAACATGACCTTCTTCTTTGACGTGAAGAACGTCCTCGATGACGTCGCCCGCGACGCCTACTACAGCAGCACCGACTTTCGCCGGCCACTGCAGACCGAGACCAGTGGTCGCTTCTACTTCGTCGGCATGAAGTTCGAGCTCTAAGCCGGAGCGGGCGGGCGATACGCTCATTGCAAAAAGCCGAGGCACCGCCGCCTCGGCTTTTTTGTGTGTCCTGCCCGTGGCCCGTCTCGGGCGAAGCGGGACGGTTCACCCGATCCGGTCCGCCAGCAGCGCCTTTTCGTTCACCACCAGACCCAGTCCGGGTTCATCCAGCGGGGCCGCGTAACCATCGATCACCTCCATCCGGTTTTCAAAATACTTCCACAGCTTCGCATGCCGGACATTACCCGGATGCTCCTGGTAACGATGCGCTGTCTGGCACGAAAGAATGTAATGGGAATGGGCGGCGTTGAGCAAGGTGGGCCGGGCGTTGTGCACCGACATGGGCAGATCAAAGGCCTCCGCCAACGCCGCCACCTTCTTGCCTTCGGTGATGCCGGCCAGCTTGCTCACGTCGGGATTCAGGATGTGGCACTTCCCCTGCAGGATCAGGTCGCGAAACATCCACTTGGTGTATTCATGTTCTCCACACGCCACAAACATCGGCACCGCCTCGCACACCTTCGCGAGTGAATGGTAGTTCTGCGCCGCCACCGGCTCCTCGAACACCTCGACGTTGAACTCCTCGTGCAGCGCCCTCCCGATCATGATGGCGCGCATCGGCGAGTAACCATTGTTGGCGTCGACGTAGAGGGGCACCTCGTCACCGATGACCTTGCGCACCGCCCGGGTGCAGGGGAGTGCGGGATCGTCCATCGGGTCCTGGTTTTCCTCCCGAATGCCCAGACGCAGCTTGATCGCGCGAAATCCCTCCTCCATCAGGCCCGCCGCGTATGCCGCGCATTCGTCGGGCGTGCGATAGCCGCCACCCTTGCTCCGGCTGAACGATCCATAAACCGGATACCGATCACGATACTTGCCGCCGATCAGTTGATAGACCGGCACCTCCAGCAGCTTCCCGCGCAGGTCCCACAGCGCGCAGTCCACGCCCGCCAGCGCCTGAGAGGCGAGCCCACCCGGCCCGATCTCGTCGATCTCATGAAACATCGCCGACCACAGCGGCTCCGTATCGAACACGTCGCGGCCCACCAGCTCCTTTTTCAAGTAGGCATCCACCACGCCGGTCACCAGATGATCGCCATCGTGGCCGCATTCACCCCAGCCGCTGACCCCGTCTTCGGTGATCACCTGGGCAAGAATCAGATTCGGCACCGCGTAAGCCCGCACGTCCCTGATCCTTGCCCGGCCCTTTTGTTTGCGGAGCGCGCCATCAGACGCGGCGTCCCGGGCCAGTGCGGCCGGCATCGTCGTCAAGCCCAACATGCCGGAGGCGGCTGCCATGCCCAAAAAACTGCGACGATTGATGGATGGAGACCGGGCGGAGGAAGGAAAACGCTTCATGGGGTAATCGGGAGGGGATGGGTGAGTTCGACGATCAACGACGAGAGAAATCAAATCACGCCACAGCGTGGGCGTGAAGCATGGGTCGGACAAATGAGATCCACAACCCCGGTGGAGCACCAGAGAGCGTCTCACTCAAACTGTTGATTAAACCACTCGTAATCCGCGTCGGGATTCATAGTCGGGACAAACTGGAAACGCCAGACTACGCCATCGCGATCCCCGCAATTTCATGGCTGACGGGTCATCACGGGATAAGTTCGCAATCTGGCCCGCAGCTCATCCATCACTCCCGACAGTTCCTCCTCGCGGATGAGGTTGGTGAGCTCCCATGGATCGGCCCGCATATCGTAGAGCTCATCCATGCCGACCCGGTCGGTGTAACTCACATACTTCCACCGCGGCGTTCGCACCGCCCGCCAGCCCGGCGCGTCAGCTTTGTGTTTTTCAGCGATGTATTCGAAGTAGAGCATATCCCGCCACGAATCATCTTCGCCGCGCCACAGCGGCAACAGTGACCGGCCCTGCATCGCCGGATCAATCGGTGCACCCGCCAGCTCCAAAAACGTCGGAGCCAAGTCAACATTGCTCACGAGGTCGTCGCGTACCGTGCCGGCCGAAATCACCTCTGGATATCGCACATGGAGCGGAACGCGGATGGAGTCTTCGTAGGGCAGGCGTTTGCCGCGGCGGCCGTGTTCGCCCCAAAGGTAACCGTTGTCACTGGTGAAAATGAATACCGTGTTCTCAAGCTGGTCCGTTTCCGCCAGGGCCTCGAAGATTCGACCGATGCCGTCATCAACCGAAGTGATCATGCGCAACTGATTGCGTGCCTGTGGCACGAAGTCGTCCGTGGTCATGTTGTCGGTGAGTTCAGGAGTCAGGTTGGGTGTCACCGCGGGTTTGCCCGCCAAGTCATCGAAATAAGCCGGATTCTGCGCGATGGGCTCGGCGGCATAGAGATCAGCATGGCGCTCCGCCGGCGAGTAAGGCGCGTGCACCGCCTTGTGCGAAAGATACAACAGGAAGGGTTGGCCGCGGGGTTCACGAATGTAGTCCACCGCCACATCTGATAATATGTCGGCCGTGTAGCCGGGGACTCGGCGGCGCTCGCCGTTGAAATTCAACTCCGGGTCGAAGTGCAGGCCCTGCCCACCGAAACCCACCCAATGATCCCACCCCGGCCGGGCACTGTCGTCCTTGCCCATATGCCACTTCCCGACGTAAGCCGTCGCGTAGCCCGCCGCCTGCAGAGCGGGCGCGAACGTCGGCAAGTGATGCGACTGCTCCGAGCGTTCCCGATTGTCGATGATCCCATGTGTGCTGGCGTATCGACCGGTCAGAAAGGTGCCGCGGCTCGGTGAACACAGTGGATTGCTAACAAACGCCCGCGTCAGCCGCAGGCCCTCATGAGCAATGCGATCAATGTGCGGTGTCCGCACAAAGGGATGTCCTGCGGCCCCCAGTGCATCCCACCGCAGGTCGTCGATGAGGACAAAAATGATATTCGGACGGTCGATTGAGCCAGTCTCCTGCGAAGGCCGGGAACGAGCGGACAACGCGATAAAACCGAGGGCGGAGGCGATAAGAAAAAAACGACGCATCACGGGACAAGGGAGGGATGAGCGACAGGCAGGTCGGCCTGAACCTTGGCCATCGTGAATCACTCGGATATCAAAACAAATGCCCCCCGGGGTCACCCTGTTGAAACGGTGTCACCCGGACATCTCCGCCGTCTTCTTGAGGGAGGGCGCGCGATGAGCCGCATCGGCCACATGGCCGGTGGATTGGGTGTGAGTGTTGCCAAAGCAGCGCCTGGCAAAGACTGCCGTTGTATGACGCTCCTCATTTAGGGCGTTTTTGAGCTAAGTTAAACTTGCCAACCTTTTGCAGTGGGCCCAGCTTCCTAGGGCTTTCACCCTACCTAATCTGCGATAATCCGTTTTATTCGCTCTCTCGATTGCCAACTTTGGCGGTTCCATCGACCCTACTCGAACCGGCAAGGCGCGAGCCGAGCGGAACTTGGAACCCACGTCGCAAGCTTTGGTTGCGCATCGCTCTTGAAATCCGCCTCTCCATCCATCCTCCGTTCATCCACCGGTCATACTGCGGCAGACCCAAACACATCGTGGTTTGGTCTGCTGAATGACGCCACCGATCTCATCCAAGTCACCGACCGTGCGGGCCAAATCATCTTCGTCAATCGAGCGTGGCGGCGGGCACTGGGGATTTCGGCCGAGGAGGTTACTCCAACTTCACTGGAAGACGTGTTGACCCCGTCAGCTTGGAGTAAGTTTCGAGCCGCAACCAATCATTCCTCCAAAGACGGGGAATCTCCGGCGAAAGCCATCGCACTCGAGTTTAACACCCGCGATGGCTCATCCTGTCGAGTAGACGGAACCCTGACCCTGAGGGCCGGCATGGGAGGCGATGCCGAAGTGCACGGCGTTTTTCGCCCCTCACCCAATTTCACCCGCGGGAATGCCTTTCCCGGCGAGCCTGACGAGCTGCTCGCTTCCGTCAGCGCAAACCTTCAGGACACGTTCGTCTATCGGCTGCTTTACCCCCCGGACGGTAGAATGCGATGCGCCTACGTAAGCACGAACATCGTCAGTCTTTTGGGCATTCCCGCAGAAGTCTTGAAAGATGATCCCGAACGGGCGCTCGATTTCGTGGAGCCGGAAGACCTCCCCCGCATGCGCGAAGGACTCGTTGCCGGAGTGGCGAATCGCGCACCGGTGGTCCAGACCGTTCGAGTGCGATCACGCGACGGTTCCCAACGCTGCTTGGAGTTTCGCTCCCGCTACATCGATACGCTGGAGGATGGCACCCAGGTGCGGGACGGCGTCGCCATTGATGTCACCCAAAAGAAGGAAACCGAAGCGGAGATCAATAAACTCAACGCCGAACTGCAGGAGCTCGTGGCCCAACGCACCGCCGCTCTCGCCGTCGCCAATGTCAGTCGCATCAAGACAGAGCAACGCTACCGGGCGGTTTTCGAAAACAGCCCCATGATGATTGCCCTGCTCAGCGTGCCCGAAGGGCGCATCATCGAGATCAATCAAGCCATTACTGACAACTTTGGTTACACACCGGAAGAAGCAATCGGCCGCACGTCCACCGATTTGAGACTCTGGGCCTTCGAGATCGATCGTGACCAGTATCTGGCGAAATTGAAACGCGACTCATCCGTCGAGGGATTCGAGGCCCTGATGCGGCGAAAAAACGGCCAGATCTTTCCCGCCGTGTTCCACAGCACTCTGGTGCACCTGAACGGGGAAACCTTCAGCCTGAACTCGCTGCAGAGCATCGAGACGCAGCGTGAAACCGAGGACCGATTCAAGAATCTCATCACGCAATCACCCCTGGGCTATTATCGCACCACCGTGGAAGGCCGCATCATTCTGGCCAATCCCGCCCTCCTGCGGATGTTGCGGTATGATTCCGTCGAGGAGTTGAGCTCACGTGATCTCAATGACCCCAAATGGTTTGTGGATCGCCCTCGCCAAGACTACTTGGACGAGCTCGACGCCAAGGGAGAATTACGGGGCCTGGAATCGAGTTGGCAGCGCTCCGATGGTTCTGAATTGAGAATCCGCGAACACGCGCGTTGCGTGCGTAACCCGGCGGGAGAAACCCTCTACTTTGAAGGCACCGTCGAAGATGTGACGGCACGTTACGAGGCCGAGAAGGCGCTCCGCGAAAGCGAGGAACGCTGGAAACTCGTGGTCGAGGGGTTGGGCGACGGGGCCTGGGATTGGGACATCGTGAATGATACGGTGCGCTATTCCTCACGTTGGTTGGAGATGCTCGGTTACGAAGCGAACGAGGAACCGGAGCCTTGGGAAACGCGGGTGCACCCCGAGGATATCCCGCTTGCGCAAGCGGTGGTGAAGCAGGCGCTTCTTGAGCCCTCTCCCGCCTTCAAAATGGAGCTGCGAATGCGCACCAAATCCGGCGCCTATAAATGGATCCTTTCGCGCGGCCTGATCCCGAGTTGGGACGATCAGGGCCGTCCCCTGCGCATGGTGGGGAGCCACAGTGACATCACCGAACGCAAACAAATCGAGGAGAGAGTCAGTGAGCTCAACGAGCGCCTGGAAGAGCGCGTTTGGGAACGCACGCAGGAGCTCGAACACGAGATCAAGGTGCGCCGCGACGCCGAAGAGAAACTGATCAAGAGTGAGACCCAATACCGCCGGGTCGTCGATGGCGCCCGCGAGGTCATTATCGAACTCGATCACGAAGGCCGGATCGAGTTTCTCAATCCCGCTTGGGAAGAGGCGACCGGATACGAAGTCACGGAAGTGATCGGGCGACATTTCCTCGAGTTCGTCCACCCCGACGACCGGGCCGAGCGGAAGGAAAGGTTGGCTCGGCGGATGAAAGGATACGACCGCCTGGGAAGCACCAACATTCGATTGGTCACCCACGCAGGACAGATTCGATGGTTCGAGTCCCATGCGCGGACCCGCTACGATTCCGAGGAACGGCCCAACGGGGTGACGGGTATCATGCTCGACAAGACAGAACAATGGAGGGCCGAGCAGGAACTTCGCGCCAGCGAACAGCGTTACGAGCTCGCCGTGGCGGCCTCCCGGGATGGGGTGTGGGATTGGGACCTGCTGACCAACGAGGTTTATTACTCCCCCCGTTGGGAACAACTCATGGGCTTTGAAATCGGCACCGCACCGCGCACATTGGCGACATTTCACGGAACCGTCCATCCTGGGGACAAGTTTGCCTGCCTGTTGAAAGTGCAGCGATTCATTCGGGGACAAATTCCACATTGCCGCCAGGAGATCAGAATGATCCGGCGGGACGGATCCGTCCGCTGGACCCTGCAGCGGGTGGAGGCCATTCGCGACGCCAACGGTCGCGCCTTCCGGCTTATCGGCGTGACCGCCGATATCACGTCTCGCCAACAAGCCGATGCCGAGCTGCGGCAGCGTTCGAATGAGCTGGAAGCCGCCAATCAGGAACTGGAGGCATTCAGCTACTCCGTATCCCACGATTTGCGGGCACCCCTGCGCGGTATCGACGGCTGGAGTCTGGCCTTGGTTGTCGATCATGCCGACCAGCTCAGCCCGGATGCCCACCAAATGATCGATCGCGTCCGCAACGAGGCGCAGCGCATGGGCAAACTCATCGATGGTCTCCTGCAGCTCGCCCGCACCAACCGCAATACGATGGCCCGCAAGGAATTGGATCTTACCGCGCTCGCCGAGCGCATCGAAAAGAGTCTTCGCAAGGCCCAACCGGAGCACAACGTGCAATGGACCGTGGAACCCGGCCTCAGCGCGATGGTCGATCCCTATCTCACTGAATCACTCCTCGGAAATCTACTCGGCAACGCATGGAAGTTCACCTCTCAAACCCTCAAACCTACTGTCGAAATGGGGCGGACCGAAACCGCTGACGGCCCGGCGTTTTTTATCAAAGACAACGGCGCCGGCTTCGATACCGCCTACGCGGACAAGCTTTTCTCGCCCTTCCAGCGGATGCACAAACAGTCGGAGTTTCCCGGCACCGGCATTGGCCTGGCTACGGTGCAACGCATCGTGCGCCGACACGGGGGACGCGTTTGGGCCGACTCCAAACCCGGTCAAGGCGCCGTCTTCTATTTCACGCTTCCCCCGATCTGACCGATTAATGAAACATGCCTCATCCGTTTATCCTGTTGGCCGAAGACAACCCGAGCGACGTCAAGCTGGCTCGTCGCGCGTTTGGCCGTACAGGCAACGAACACACGTTGATCGTTCGCGAGGACGGAAAGGATGCGGTTGATTTCATCGATCAAACGGCAGATCTTCCCACCCTCGTCTTGTTGGATCTCAAGCTTCCTCGACTCGGTGGACTGCACGTGCTGCAGCACATCAGGAAGAATCCCCGCACCCGCTGTATTCCAGTGATCATGCTCACCTCGTCCAATGAAGTCACCGATCTCCACCGCTGTTACTCTGCGGGCGCGAACAGCTATCTGCGCAAGCCGGTCGACTATGCCGACTTCGAAGTGATGATTGGACTCATCGTGCGATACTGGCTGGAAACCAACCTGCAGCCCACCACCACCTAGAGTATGCCTGATCTGATCCGACTATTGCTCGTCGAAGATTCAGATTCTGACGCGGATCTGTTGATTCGGCAGCTACAGAAAGACGGACTCGCGGTCGAAGTGGAGCGGGTGGAGGATCAGGTAGCGATGCTCGACATGTTGGGGCGGGCGACTTGGGACGTCGTCGTATCCGACTTCCGACTCCCCCGGTTCGGTGCCTCGACGGCTCTCCATCTCCTGCAAAACCTCAACCCCGACATTCCGTTCATCGTGGTCTCGGGAGCAATCGGCGAGGCGGCGGCCGTAAGCCTCATGCGCCACGGGGCCAAGGATATCATCGGCAAAGACAAGTTGTGGCAGCTCGCCCCCGCCATCGAACGGGAGCTTGAAGAGGCTGAAACGCGGCGGGTCAATCAGCATGCCGCCAAAATGCTGCGCACGAGCGAACACCATTACCGTTCCCTCATTGAAACGATTAATCAGGGATTCTACGTCACTGATCACCGGGGCTATTTTACCTACGTGAACCCGGCCATCACCCTGGCCATGGGGTACAACGAGAAAGAGTTGCTCGGGAAAACCTGCTACCGGCTCATTCATCCCGAGGATCGGCACCGCGTGATCCAAGCTTACCGGGAATGGGCGAAAACCTCGGCAACTGACCGGGAAATCGAATTTCGAACCCGCACCCGCAAAGGCCGCACGTTCTGGGTCGAGCAACGTTCCCAATACGTGCGCAACGCGGATGGCACGATCGGGCAGATTCGCAACATCGTCAGCGATATCACGGCGCGAAAGCTCTCCGACCAAGCGCTGCGGGAAAGCGAAGAACGATATCGTGCGCTGATCGAGTCCAACCAGGACGCCGTCTTCCTCCTCGATCTCACCGGACGCATCATCTCCATCAATCCCGCCGCCGCCCGAATGCACGGCTACACCGAGGAGGAATTGATCGGTCGACACATCCAATCGCTCAATGTGCCCGGGCAGGAGGAGCATTCGCAACAGGTGTTGGCCAAGCTGCTGGATGGCCAATCCGTCTCGTTCGAAATCAAGCACCACCGCAAGGACCGCACCGTGCTGCCGCTTGATGCCCTGGCCAAGCCCATCACGATCAACAACGAAGACTTCATCCTCGCCACCGAGCGGGACATAACCGAACGCCTGCAGCGAGAAGAGGAACGCCGCCGCCTTGCCCTGCTGGTGCGGGAAACCGGTAATGCCGTGGTGATCACCGACACGAGCGGAGATGTTCAGTGGATTAATGAGGGGTTCACCGAACTCACGGGATTTACCCTGGACGAAGTCCGCGGACTTAAACCGGGTTTCTTTCTACAGGGTCCCAACACGGATGAAGAAGACATCGCAGAGATGCGTCGCGCCCTGAAAGCGAAGGAAAAGATTTACCGGGAAATCCTCAACTACCACAAGTCCGGCCGGGCCTACTGGACGCAGTTGACGATCCAACCCATGCACGACGATGACGGCGAGTTTACCGGTTTCTTCGCCACCTCATCCGACATCACGGAGCGCAAGCTTTCGGCTGAAGCGCTTTCCTTCCTTTCGGTGCGACCCGCCAAGCAAGACGAAGGGGATTACTTTTCGCGGGTCGCGCAAAAGCTGGGTGAACTCCTTGACGTGCAGTGTGCCTTCATCGCCGCGTTCGTGGGCCGGAAAAACGAACGCGCCCGCTCCCTGGGGTATTGGTTGCGCGACGGAGAAAATCCACCTCGTGTAGTCGAGATGGACCTGGCAGGCACGCCATCGGGTGAACTGACCGAGGTCGACAAGTTGGTGGTTGTCGATGACCTTATTGACCTCTACCCCACCGATCTTGTCTTGCGGGAAAACGGATACCGCAGTTACGCCGCCATCCAGCTGACCGATGAAGCCCAAAGACCCATCGGTTTGGTGGGCCTGCTCGATAATCAGCCTACCCGGAATCCGGATTTGGTGGAAGCGATTTTGAAGCTTTTCGCCAATGCCATGAGCGGGGAGTTGGAGCGGCAACAGCGGGCCGATCAACTGCAGAACACGGCTTCGCTCCTGGTCGCAACCCTGGAGTCCACGGCCGACGGTATCCTGGTGGTGGATACAGACCAAAACATCACCCAGTTCAACCAACAGTTTGTCGACATGTGGCGAATCCCCGACGAGATGGTGGGAGCTTCCTGCGACGGTCCGCTCGTGGCCTATGTGATGGAACAGTTGAACGACCCCGAGGCCTTTAGGCGCAAAGTCGAGGAACTCTACGTGGATCCCGCCGCCGAGAGTTTTGACATCCTGGAGTTCAAGGACGGCCGGGTTTTTGAGCGGCTCTCCCGGCCTCAGATCGTGGATGGGGAGACTCGCGGAAGAGTTTGGAGTTTCCGGGACATCACGCAACGCATCCAGGCGGAGCAGGCCCGCCGCCGCGTCGAACTCGAGCTCTTTCAAGCCCAAAAACTGGAATCGCTGGGCACCATGGCCGGCGGCATCGCGCACGACTTCAACAACATCCTCACCGGCATCATCAACTTCTGTTCCCTCGCCCAGCGCGAATGCAACGACCAGATGCCGCAGGTGACAAAGTATCTCGACCACGTCCTGCATGGCAGCAATCGGGCCAAGGACCTGGTGCAACAAATCCTGCTGTTCAGCCGGGCGGAGAAAACCGAGCGCACTCCCCTCGCCTGCCATTCGGTGGTGGAAAACGCGCTGGTATTGGTGCGTTCCACCCTGCCGGTCAACGTCACTCTGCAGGCGCAGATCAACTCCAACACCCCCAACATTCTGGCCAACGCCACCCAGGTCCACCAAGTCGTCACCAACATTTGTATCAACAGTGCCCAGGCCTTTGGCGATAGCCCCGGCATCATCACCCTTGACCTCAACCGAATCGACGTGAGCGCGTCCGAAGCGGCGCAACTCCATGGCATTGAAGCCGGCTCACATATCTGCCTGAAGATTTCCGATAATGGGCCCGGGATCGAACCCGAGGTGATGGATCGGATCTTTGAACCCTTCTTCACCACCAAACCCGTGGGCGAAGGCACGGGTTTGGGACTTTCGGTCGTGCGCAGCATCGTGCGCAGCCACAACGGAAGTATCACGGTGGAGAGCCAGCCCGGTTCAGGCACAACCTTCCGGATTCTGTTTCCAGTGCACGAACTCCCTCCCTCCGAGGTTCCGACCGACAAGGTTGCGGCCGCTCGCGCCCACCGGCAGCGGGTGTTGCTCGTGGACGATGAACAATTGATTCTGGAGTCCGTGCAGCTCCTCCTGGAGCACGAGGGGTTTGCCGTGACCATTGCCCACCATCCTCGCCATGCCATCGATCTCGCGGCGGCCGCCGCGGCAACCTTCGACGTTCTGATTACCGACTACCAGATGCCGGGCATGAATGGCTTGGAGCTGGCCCAGAAGTTGCGCGAATGCCAACCCGATCTGCCGGTTATTCTCACCTGCGGATTCACCACGAACGTTGATCAGCAAAAGCTTGCGGAGACCAAAATCTCTCAAGTGCTCAACAAGCCTTTCGAGATGGAGGACCTCGTCAAAGCCGTCAGCAAGATCACAGCCGGGTCGGGGTCGGGTCCTTCCTAGGCGGAACTCAAGCCATCGCTGTTCACCCCGACGGCATTGCCCTGCCGAGCGAAGGGCGAGTCCACCTCTCCCGGTGCCGGGTCAAATGCTTGCGCCGGGGTCGACATCCGGCCTGGTCATGGGGTGGTCCATGGCGGTCCGGTAAGCTTGATGAAGCTGGAAGGTCTGCCAGGCGCCAAGCTTCTGGCCGAGCTGAGCGAGGAGATACAATATGCCCGCGACAACCAACACGGAGCCGGTCATCCACAACGCCCACGGCTCGTCCCCCAAAAAGACCTGCACGCCGCCGTAGATGCCGGAAAACAACGCGATCGATCCGGTCATCATGTATCCAAAAATAAACGTCGCCCAGACTTCGTGCGCCGGCCCGTAGACTCCCGTGATACGGGTGCGTGATCCGCTCTCCGCGGCGAGGCTTATCTGCAACCGCGGTGACCACTTGCGACGCAATTGGTCGGCCATGTGAATCACCACAAACTCCGACATCGACCGGACTTCAAACGTGTCCGGTTTACGGGCAAACGCCGCCTCGATCTGGGCGCGGGCTTCAGCTTCAGAGAGATCCACCAGTTGCTCGAAGCGTGGGCGCACGCTGAAGCCGCTGGTGGGTGGTTTGGTGGGGGTATCAGCCATGGGGCAACGGGATTGGCTGATTTCGATTCCAAACCTGTGGCGTGCCCGCGGCAAGTCTCCTTCCCTGACTGCCACCTTGCCACGTGAGGTCACAATGCAATCACTCCGATGCGGGTTGATCAGTTCACATTCGACTCTCCGCGGCATCATCTTTCGGAGTCAAAGCCCTCATGAACCTGCGGCTGCCGATCCTCCGTTTTCTGCCTAGCTACAATCGATCCCAATGTTCGTAATACGAACATTGGGATGATTCTTAGTTGTGCTGTCAGGTTAGTTTGAGGTGCTGATTGGTGACCATGAGGGAATAATTCAACCTTTGGCCATGGATCCCAACAATACGCGGATAACATCCGCCGCGCTGAAACTCTCGCGCTTGAAATCGAAATATCGCGCTAGGGCACCCAGTTCGTCGCCGGCCGTGACCAGCGGCAGTTCGACGTCACCGTCCCGCCGTCTTTGCCCGAGGCCAACCGTGGCCATCAACCCATTGCACAGGCATTTGCGCCCTTCCACTTCGGAAACATGGCCGCCTTTGTGCAAGAAGTCCGCCTCCGGTTCGCCAGGGCAGCGGTAACCCACCGTCCCATCGGGCCGTTGGAAGAGCTTTCTCAGGTAACCCAGATCACACACCTTCACTCGTTTGGCACAGGCCGCCGCATCGGCCAGGGTCTGGCTCAACTGGGCGATCTTGAAGGGAAATCCGGTCGGCGACGCCAGCGCGTCCGTGCGCACCCGAGCGCGGCCAGCCGCCACCCACTCCCGCAATCGGCGTTTGAGATCGGGCAGCATGCCTGACTCGTCGCACAGGGCGAAGGCCGTGCCGACTTGAATCCCGGCTGCGCCGTGGCCCTGCGCCTCGGCCAGTTTGCCCGGTCGACCGAACCCTCCGGCCAGCCAAAAGGGCAAACCCAGCGCACGGATCTTGGGCAGCGCCACGACGTCACGCGGACCATAAATCGGCTCACCCTCGGCGGTTAGCCTCAAGCCTCCTCGCGGCGGGGCGTTGTGGCCACCGGCCTCTGCGCTTTCGACCACAAATCCATCGACCCGGCCCGATGCTTTTTTCGCCAAGGTCATGGCCAGGGTGGTCGAGGCCACGATGGCAATGAACCGTGGTCGCGACACGGCCGGCAAAGTTGGCCCTAAAACGACCCGGGGATCAAACCGCACGATCCCGATCGGGTCGTCGATGGCCGCCCCTTCGATGTCGACGCGCATTTCAACGGGTTCACCCCGTGCCATGCGGTCCAGAATGCCCGGAATGGCCCGCGGAATGCCGGCCCCCATCAAAACCGCATCCACTCCGGCCAACATCGCACCATAGAGCGAGGGCAGGGTCGGCAATTGGATTTTCTCCAGCAGATTGATGCCAACCTCTCCGCCATGCCCTTCCTTGGCCAGAAAGACCTCGGCAAAATTGGCCAGGACGGTCAGCTCCACCAGACGCGGATTGGGTTTGAGCGTGGGCATCGGCACTCCGCGATAAGGCTGCCCAGCGGGAATGCCTCCGCGGACAAAGTACTCCGCCCAATGGCGCTCAGCGATTTCCGGCCACGGGAAATGATCGAACGCACGCCGCAGGTGGCCTCCGGGATCGCCTTGTTGCAACAACCGGGCGTGCACCACGGCAAGGCTGGTGCCGGACACGACCCCGAGTTGGCCTTGCTGCGCCACCGCCCGCGCCAAGCGCCAATTGGAAACCGCGGCCCCCATGCCGCCTTGGATAATGGAAGGATGTGTCATGGCAAACGACGCGTTCTTTTGCCGACGCGTCAGCGGACACGATGAACCCTCCGCGTTCGCAGCGGAAGACTCCGCTGGTGAATGAGAGAAAAAAAGCTGCGCATCAATTGTTCCCGGAATCGCCGAATTTCGGCCAAACTCACAACAAGATATGCGCAACGTCGCCGGTTATCCCGCGTTTTCCCTTGGACCGGAGGGCTAACGAGACCCAGGCGCCCCCTCCAAGAAATCCTGGTTCCAACCGATAGGCCGTTCCTGTTCGTGGCAGGCAGGCGGGCCGAGGAAGGCCGGCGATCCAGTCGAAGCTCGCGCCAAAAAATGCCCATACATTGAACTTGGAGTGACTTCGGGTGCCGGCAGGCTGAGCCGGACCTGACCATGAGTTCGGACACATCCTCCCACGGCGATCCAAGCGTGCCCAAGGCCGCCTTGGTAATCGGTGCACTCGGAGTTGTTTTTGGCGATATCGGTACCAGCCCGCTCTATGCGCTGAGAGAAGCGGTGCACCCGCTGCCCCAAGCCGAACGTCCCGACGCCGTGCTGGGAGTGCTGTCGCTCGTTTTCTGGTCGTTGATCAGCGTGGTGAGCGTCAAATATGCGACGGTTGTCATGCGGGCCAACAATCAGGGCGAGGGTGGTATCTTTGCACTCCTCGCGCTGAGTGGCCTCGAACGCTGGAAACCCGGCCAACGCGTGCCCGGTTTGTTGATCGTGGTGTTGGTGGGGGCCGCCATGATCTGTGGTGAAGGCGTGATCACGCCGGCCATCTCCGTGCTCTCGGCCACGGAGGGATTGGAAGTCATCGTGCCGGCGGCTCACGCCTACGTGATTCCCATCTGCATCGCAATTCTGCTTGGATTGTTTTGGATGCAACGGCATGGCACGCATGTGATCGGGTCGATGTTTGGACCGGTGATGTTGATCTGGTTCAGCTCACTCGGCCTACTGGGGCTGTGGCGCATTTGGGAGGCCCCCGAGGTGCTGGCGGCGCTGAACCCCCTGCACGGAGTGCGCCTCTTGTTCACGCACCCGGAGGCCATGGTCGGCATTCTGGGCGGGGTGGTGCTGGCGATCACGGGTGTCGAAGCGCTCTACGCCGACATGGGCCACTTTGGACGCAAGGCGATCCTGCGCGCCTGGTATAGCGTTGTCCTGCCGGGGCTCACGCTCAACTACTTTGGCCAGGGCGCCCATGTCATCGCTCATCCCCACGACATGGAAAACCCGTTCCTGTCGCTGGCCCCGGAAGGACCGTTGCGAATCGCGTTGATGGCATTGTCCGTGGCGGCCGCGATCATCGCGTCGCAGGCGTTGATCTCCGGCACGTTCTCCCTCATCCGCCAGGCCATCCAACTGGGTTATTTCCCCCGCCTCAAAGTGCTGCACACCAACCCGGACCAGCGCGGACAAATCTACGTGCCCGCCGTGAATCTGGGGCTCGCCTTTGGCAGCATCGCCACGGTGCTGATGTTCAAAAGTTCCTCGGCCCTCGCCGCGGCCTACGGTATCGCGGTAACCGGCACGATGGCAGTTACGACCTTCACGTTGTTCTTTGTCGTCACGCGGACTTGGAAATGGAAGGTGCCCCTGGCGGCGGCCATGTGCCTTGGGTTCTGGGCCATCGACCTGGGATTCTTTTTTGCCAACCTGCCCAAGTTTCTGGATGGCGGTTGGGTGCCCCTGGCGTTTGGCGCCACGCTGCTCATCACAATGCTCACATGGAAAATGGGGCGCGTGGAAATCGGATCCAAGGTCTACGGCAACGCCACTGCCGACCTGCACCTTTCGGACATCGCGAAGAGTGAGCACATCGTGCGGGTGAAAGGCAGCGCCGTGTTCATGGTCGCTTCTCCCATCGGCACCCCGCTCGCCCTGCTGCATCACCTCAAGGCCAACAAATGCCTGCAGGAGACCGTGGTGTTGTTGACCATCACCACCAACGAAGTGCCCGTGGTGCCGGAGGCAGAACGGCTGGAGGTCACCGAAATGGGGGAAGGTGTTTGGCGCGCAGTTGGCCACTACGGCTACATGGAATCGCCCGATGTGGCCGACCTTTGCCAACGCATCACCGATCAGGGCGTGCCGCTCAAAATTAACACAACGACATTCTATTTCAATCGGGAGATGATCCTGACCGGCGGCAACGCCCCCATGATGGAATGGCAAAAGCACTACTACGCTTTTCTCTCCCGCAACGCCCAGCCGGTGAAGGACTACTACGCAGTGATGCCGACCCAAATCATCGAGATCGGGTTGCCGGTGCAGCTCTAGCGTTTTGGTTGGGTGATGCCCGACGAATTTGATGCTCCGCGCAAGGTCTACAAACTGAAGCCCAGGGAGGATTTCGTGCGGGACAATGCTCCCGGCCCATCTGCTGCCGGCACCAACCAACCCATCGACGTCTTCCAGATGCGCGCCGAGCAACGCGCCATCGAACAGCAGGCCGGTGTTGATGAGGTCGATCTCACTCCGCCGCCCAATCGGCGCCGCCGCGAATTCATCACGCTGCTGGTCCTCAACAACGCATTCTTCGGCGGGGCGACTTACTTTGGTTTGGGCAATCCCTTGATCATGGCCTGTGGTGTGGCCGGAATGACCATCGGATCATTCGGTGCCTACTGGCTGATCTACCACATCATGGGCCGGTATTGAGGCCCAGCGTGGCAGTCTCATCACACCGGCTCAAACCGCCCCGCCTCGCGGTTCTTGCGGACGGAACCCGCCGGGAACAGGCGGCCGCTCATCGCAATGTAGACCCCGGGGGGCAACGCCTGCAGGCCACCCACCGCACAACCGAGGTTGAACAGTGCATCGTTGTGCCGAAAACGGGCCGGCACCATCGAACCGGTGAACACCACCACCTTGTTGGGCACGTCGTGCAGCAATTTTGCCGTCTCCGTCATCGTATCGGTGCCATGGGTGATCAGGATGTGCGACTCCGGAGCCGCCAGCACCCGCTCCCGGACCAGCCGGCGATCCTCGTCCGTCATGTCGTTGCTGTCTTTGCGCAGCACGCTCTCGATCACAAAATCGAACGTAACGCCCGCTTCGTGTAAAATCATGCCGGCTTGCGGATCGCCGATCTCGTAGTCGCTCTTGGCATCGAAATAGACCTTGTCGATCGTTCCGCCCACGGCGAGCACCCGAATTCGGAGCGTGTCATCAAATCGCATGCGCGCGACTTTGAGCGTTCCGCGCAGCCAGCGAAAACCCAAAACCACCGTCGTTCGGCACCTCCGTTGGGCATTGCCAACTCCGCTTTCCTACCCTGCAACAGAGTGACGTCCGATTTCGCCTTACCGTGAAAGCCCTCATTCCTGTCGTCGCATCGTTTCTGGAAAGCCGCACCAGCCGGCAGAACCTGCTCGCGCTCTTCAAGCTGATCGGAGTGTTGGTGGCGCTCGTCACCACCTACTCGATCCTGTTCCACGTTTTGATGGAGCGCGAGGGCCAGCACTTCAGCTGGATCACCGGGTTTTATTGGACGCTCACGGTGATGAGCACGCTCGGTTTTGGCGACATCACTTTCCACACCGACGTGGGCCGCATATTTTCCATGATCGTGATGAGCACCGGTGTGGTGTTCCTGCTGGTGCTGCTGCCCTTCACGTTCATCGAGTTCTTTTATGCACCCTGGATGAAGGCCCAGGCGGCATCGCGGGCTCCCCGAAATCTGCCGGCGGAAACCCGCCGTCACGTGATCATGACTCAATTCGAGCCGATCACGCGGATCCTGATTCGGATGTTGGAGAAGCACGGGTTTCCCTACTACTTCCTCGTCCCCACCGTCGCTGAAGCCTTGGAAATGCATGATCGCGACCTGCCTGTGGTGGTGGGGGATTTGAGTGACCCGGATACCTATCAACGTCTGCACATCAACGCGGCTTCCCTGGTCGTCACGACCCGCTCCGACATCATCAACACCAACGTCACGTTTTCGGTGCGGGAGATCAACGAGCGGATTCCGATCATCGCTTCGGCGCGTTCCCCCGCCGCCCGCGATGCGCTGGAACTGGCAGGTGTTTCCGAAATCCTCTCACTCGAGGAAATCATGGGCCAGGCCCTCGCCCGGCGCGTGGTCGATGCCGGTTCATGTGCCCAGGTGATCGGCAGCATGGACGATTTGGTCATTGCCGAGGCCACCGGCAGCAACACCGCCTTGCTTGGCAAAACCGTCGGCCAATGCCAGATGCGCCAACTCACCGGGGTGACGGTAGTCGGCATCTGGGAACACGGCAAACTGGTGCCACCCGCGGCCGGTTCCGTGTTGGACGATCACACGTTCTTCATCCTTTGCGGCACTCAGGCCCAGATTGATCGCTACAACGAAACCTTCGGGCAGACCCGCTCGGAAATCGGAGGCAAGCCCAAGGTCATGATCGTAGGCGGCGGACGGGTCGGTCGCGCCACGGCCCGGGCCTTGGACGAACGCGAGATAGAGTGGTCCATCATCGAGAAGGACCCGAGCCGGGTGCATTTCCCCGACAAGACCACGGTGGGTGACGCTTCGGAGTTTGATCTGCTGGTCAAGGCGGGCATGCGCGACGCGACCACCTTGGTCATTACCACCCACGACGATGACACCAATACCTTCCTCACCATCTTCTATCGCAAGCTGCGGCCGAAAGCGCAGATCATCAGTCGATGCACCAACGAAGACAACGTGAAGCGCCTCCACCGTGCCGGGGCCGACCTGGTGTTGTCCTATGCCTCGATGGGGGCGAACTCCGTCTTCAATGAACTCAAGGGCAATGAGAACATGCTGCTCGCCGAAGGTGTGACGATTTTCTACGCCGACGTGCCCGCAGAGCTCGCCGAGCAAACCCTTGCCGAATCGAGTGTGCCGGCCCGCACCGGTTGCTCGATTATCGCCATCGAAAACGCCGGCCAACGCACCATCGATCTGGGACCGAACACCGTGCTCCCCGCCGGCGCACGCTTGACCCTCATCGGCTCCGTCGAAGCCGAAGAAAAATTCCTCACCACCTTCCCCGGCTAGGCTGCGATTTCCTGACTCCTAGTCCTCTTCACCACGATTCAAGAGCTCTTGAAGAAAAGCGCGGTCCATCGCGTCTTTCGGACGCGCCCCCTGCTTCATGCGCAACATCAGCTCCGGTCCTGCAAAAGGAATCTTCACGCCATCAATTTCTTGTTCCTCGATGCCCGACCGCGCGTCTTCAAACGTAATACCACAGGCCTCGGTCATTACATCCACTGTGATCTCATCATTGACTCTGACGACGACCCACTTCGCGAAATCTTCGTCTCCAAGCTCGTCAATCGCTCGGTCAGGCAGCGTGCCCAGAGCAGCTTTGACACGTTGCTGATTCGACGTGTCCCGCGCAATCAGAAGGTCAATATCCTCCGTCGCCCGAACAAGGCCTAATCGGTTGATCGCGAACCCGCCTATGACCACATAGGCGACGTGACGGTCATTCAACTCCCGGGCCAAGGAAATGAGGTCAGCCTCAAGGGGAACGCGGGTCAGGTCCTTTTCTTCCGATCCAGTTTCGTCTTCCATGCCTCGCTTTCTTCGTAACTGGAGAACCGATACACGCCTTTGGGTTGACCGCGTCCCCGAGCCAGTTGAGCCGAAGTGCGTTGCAGTCTCACAAACCGCTCCCACGGCGTTCGTTTAGGCCGGCCCAGAACCTTCATGGAAGTGCTTTCCATGGCAGGAGACTCGACTCGCCCGATTCTCGCGTCAAGCCACCTGAGCTACAGCTGCATGCGGTAGTTGAGGCCATTGCGCAGGATGGTATCGAGCAGCGTGGCGTAGTCCATGCCGCCCTTCTCCACGGCCTCAGCGAAGTCTTCGCCGTAGGCCAGGCAGGGATTGGGATTCGCTTCCAGGAGGTAGAACTTGCCCTCCGGGGTCATGCGAAAATCCAACCGCGCGTATCCACTTAAAAACAACGCGCGATAGATCCGCTTCGAAAGGACGGCGAGCCGGCGTTGCTCCTCGGTGGTAAGTTCGGCCGGGCGTGTCTCGAGGCCGATTTGCTCCTGGTGCGCATAGCTCCACTTCAACTTGCTCGTCGCGATATTGGGCACGCCTTCCGGCAACTTGTGCATGAACATCTCCCACGGGGTGAAGGTTTGGATGCGTTCGTTGCCAACCAGGCTCATGTAGATTTCGCGGCCGGCGATATATTGCTCGGCAATGGCCGGCCGGCCCGTGCGGCGATGGATCAATTCCACCCGCTCGGCCAGAGCCGCATCGTCGCCCACCACCGAGGCGCGCGAGATGCCAACCGAACCTTCATCAACCAGGGATTTCACCAGCAGGGGGAACGGAAGTTTGGCCGACCGCCTCACCCGGCGTCCCGGCCGAAACACCCCAAAGGCCGGCACCGGGATGCGGTGGTGCGCCAGGATCTGTTTCGAAAGCGCCTTGTCGTGCGACAGGGTCAGTCCCCGGGGATTGCAACCCGTGTAGCGCACGCGATTGAGTTCGAGGTAACTGACGAGGTGTTGGTCGAAGAGCGGTTGGCCGTCGAACTCCTCCATCATGTTGAATACGATGTCGGGCCCGATCCGATCGATCGCGCCCCGGAGCACGCTGAGGTCACCGTAGATGCCCACCGGATGCACCGCGTGGCCCATTTGCTCCAGGCTCACCTTCACATCATACTCCATCTTCCACGGATGAATCTGTTCCTCCGTGAGGCCTTCGATCGAATCTGGCGGTACCAAGTCCTCGTGCATGAGGGCGAGGATACACATGGGTTTGAGGCGGCGCGGTGAACTCATAAGGCGATCGGGAAATAACGACCGTGCACGGCCTGCATGGTATGAACCGTCAGCATCAGCAAAACCTTTTCCCGCGTGAGTCCGGCGGCATGCCGCAGCCGCAGCTTTAACGCGCGGCAGCGTTCGATCATCGTCAGCAACAACTGCTCGATCGTGTAGGCCGGCACCCCCGCCGCCTCCCCCACCGTGCGGGCAAGCTCCCGCCGATGCCTGCGCAGCCACGCCGCCGCCGCGGGTCGGCGATTGGCTTCCGGACAGTGCTCAAAAACCGTTTCCAGGTCCTCATCATAATGCCCCGGCCAATCGACGTCGTAGTACGCGCGTTTCTGGGCGTAATACTCGCGCAGCGTCATGGTGACTTCGCGCAGTGGTTCCACGTGACGACGGGAACGGACCGGCGGAGTCGCGCCGACGATCCCCGCCATGAGGTCATCGACGTATTTGAGTTTCCAGATCACCGGCCAGTCCCCGAAACGAGTGCGCCACGCCGATCCCGGCGTCAGCCAAACCGCAAATGTTTCCGCAAAGTCCTCCGCCGGATGGGCCTGCGCATACCATCCGTTGAGATGCTGGACAAAATTGCGGTCCCCCGGACGCGGTCGATACGTGTCAGGATACGGCTGGGTGAATGAACCAAACACCTCCCGCCAGCGCTTGCGGCGATGCAGACGGAATGCGTTGTCAATCGCGTGGCCCGCCTCGTGCCGCAGGATGCGCATGCACGGTCCCTCCGCGTAACCTTCGGCCTGTACCATGAACTTGCGCTCGAGCTCGGCCAAGCGGGGGTGGGCGAGATAAAATGGCACCGCAAGGCCCGGCACCCCATCCGGGGTAAACCATTCCACGCCCAACCAATAGTGGGGGCGAAACCGCAGGCCAACCGCTTCGAGCTCGGCGTAGAGCCGTTCCATGCGCTCTTCCACCACACTGCCCGCGAGACTCAACGACAGATCACACAACCGCAGATCGAGTAATTTCTCTTCGGAGTAGTGCTGCCAGCGACGTGCCATGGGGAGGGATAACACCCGGACCATGAGCAGGTGCGTCGACCGGGTCGAGCCGTCAGCGTCCGGTCGCGCGGATCAGCGCCGCTGGTCACCCATCCGCGTTCCGACTTCCTCCCACTGCTCCTGCTTCTTTTCGTCGAATTTGTAGGACACCGCCATGGTGACAGGAACGGGCCCGTCGTCGGTCATATGGGGGGTGAATTCCAGACTGAGCGTGGCGGCCAGGGCCGAGGCGATGAAGTAAGGGTCTTCGCCCACAACCACCTCCGGGTTCACCACGTCGCCGTGCTCATCGACCACAAAACTGACCACGATCTCCTCGCGCTTGCCGGTGCCATTGAGTTCGGAGGGATAAAAGGGTTCGATCCACGCGACCGGTTCCGGCCACTCCGACAGTTCATCCGCTTCGACGGGGTCCTGCGGCAGGTTGCGGAAGACCTTGCGGCCCGCCCATTTGCTCAACGGATCTTCGGCCTTGATCGTAAACATCACCGGCATGCGCACGCGTTGGTCGACGGGAAGGCCGCCGCGCCGCGCCGGCGAAAACCGCCACTTGGCAACCACTTTTTTGACCGCTTCGCCAAACTCCGGATGCGTCGCGAAACTCACCTTCGGGTTGCGCACCGCTCCGCGGCGGTCGACTTCAAAGACGGTTTCAACCTGCCCTTCCACGCCTGCCTCATGCAGGCCCTTGGGGTATTCGGGTTCGATCGGCCGCGTCAGACGTGGCGGCACGAAGTTGTCCGCCGCCCACAGCTCCGCCAGCCCACCGGGCAACAGCGAGCCGAATAACATGCAGATGAGGGTGAGCCGGGCCTTATTCAATGATGGTGTGAGAGCTTTGGACTTCGCCTTTTTCGTATACGGCCATGGCTTCGTCCATCAACTCACTGAGCTGGATTTGTCGCTGGGGAAAACCGGGATGGTTGGCGAACCAACCGTTGGAAGTGGGACCGCCCTGGGAGGCGATGTGTTCCTCCATGCGCTGGAGGAGGCGGAGCGACTCGCGCGGATCGTAGCCTGCTTTCGCCATATACATCAGTCCGATGTGATCGGCTTCCAACTCCTTCTTGCGGTCGAATGCCGACTGCGTGAGGGCCGTGACTCCGCCGCCCGCCGTGCTGCCAACACTGGGAACATAGATGCCGGCGCCACCAATGGTGGTGCCAACCCCAACGGAGGTGGCCACCCCCAAGGGACGGAGCATCATCTGCTGGGAGTAGCGTTCATGCGTGTGGCGGGCGGCGACGTGGGCAATTTCATGGGCGATCACGGAGGCGAGTTGGTCCTCATTTTCGCAAAAATCGATCAATCCGGAGAACACCCCCACCTTGCCGCCGGGCATGGCGAATGCATTGAGCACCCCCGGGGAGTGAAAGACTACAAATTCCCAGTCGGCGTGCGGCACATCCCAAAACACGGTGCGGGACAAACGCGACCCGATCTCCTGCACGATGCGAACCTGCGCAGGGTTGCGGGACATGCGCTGCATCGACTTGATCTGCTCGAACTCGGCCGCCGCCTTTTCATTGATGTCCTTGTCATCCACCAGGCTGATGGCGCTGCGCCCGGTCACCGGGACCTCCTGGCAGCCCGACGTCCATAGGAGCGACGAAACCATCGCGCAGGCGGAAAGAAGGGATACGGCGGAGAGTCGGTGCGGCATGGTGGCAAGGCTGAGTTCTGGCTTTGGGGCAGGGAGAGAACGTGGACCTTTTGAGAGCTTTATTTGTTCCACTTGGGCGGCGATGGCAAGTTGAGCCCCAAATTCGCCTGATCGTTTCAACCACCAAATCCGGCGGAACGTTGAGAAACTGCGGTTTTTGCGCCTTTTTTCTAAATCTCGGTTCAGCCTGAACAAATCCTGCTATCCGCAGTCCAACCATTCTGCTTCAAACCGTTCACTTTGCACGCGCACTATGTCTGACCAAAAGACCCCCAAGCATCAGGTCATCGATTGGAACACCAACGCCCAAGCCGGAAACCGGGCCAGCAACACTCCTAATCGCACCAAACTTTTTGCCACCATCGCCGCCGTGGCGGTCGTCGCCGCCCTCGGAGCTGTCGCTTTTTCCTGGCGAGCCGTGCAGCAGAGCCAGGAAGCCGGCCCCACGTTGACCCGGGCCCAGCAGCAGGAATTGGCCTACCAAAATCGCGGCCGGGCCGAGCTCGCCTACGAAAACGCTTCCCAGGCCCTTGGGGCCGCCCGCGCCCTCCCGGTCAACCATGAAGGCTTGCTCCAGGAGATCGCGTTGATCGAAAAAGCGTTCCTGCTCGCGGAAAGTGATCTGGAGGACGGCAAATACGCCGCGGCTGCCGAAGCACTCGACGCCATCATCACCAGTACCCAGGAGTTTACCGAAGGCGTGGAAATGCAGCGCAACGCGGACAAGCGTTACGACGATCTGCTCGCCCGCACCCGCGCTGTTGATCGCTACAAGGGTTTCTCCCTGGCCGATTACAATGCCGCCTTCAACGCGGTCGGAGAAGGCCGGCACCTGTTGGAGTCGGGTTCCTTCCGGGCAGCCTGGCAGTCCTTCGACACCGCCGAGGAAACGTTGGATCGCTTTGAGACCAACAAGGCCGCCTTCGTCGCTGACAATCTGCGCACCGGCCAACTCGCCCTCAAACAGGGAGACCGGGCCGCCGCCGAAACCGCTTTCCAGACCGCCCTGCAGTATGACACCTCCAATGAGGCCGGCATCCGTGGTCTCTCCCGTGCGGAGAACGCCCCCCAAGTGTTCGAATTGCTCACCCGGGCGCGCATCGCCGAGGACAATGGCGACTACGATACCGCCATCGCTGCCTTTGACGAGGCCTTCGAACTCGACGAGTTCAACGCCACCGCCCAGCAAGGCGCCGCCCGCGCCCGCGCCGACCAGAAGGAATTTCAGTTTAATGGCTTCATCAGCGCCGCGGAAACTGCGGCCGAGAGCGAAGAATGGGAGACTGTCATCGCCAGCTACGAGCAAGCGCTGGAAGTCTATCCCCAGCGAGAGGACATCGAGGACGCCCTCGACAACGCCCACGAGGAATACCACGCCGCCCAGGTTCACAACACCCTCGCCGAGGCCTACGATCTCGAGCGTGATTATCTATGGGACGAAGCGCGGCTGGCCTATGAGCGTCTGCTCGATCTCGAACCCGACTACCAGGAAGCCATCGACGGTCTGATCCGTGTCGGCCGCACCGTGCGCGCGCTGCTGGAATATGAAACCCTGGTTGAACGTTCCGAGCTGCACCTGCTGGCCAGCGAATACCAGGCCGCCATCCGCACCTTCAACCAGGCCATGCAGACCAAGCCCGGTTATCTCGAGATTTCGCCTGAAGTCGGTGAAATGCGCCGCGTCCTCGAACTCAATAGCCGGCCCATCGACATTACGTTTGTCTCCGACGATCGCACCTGGGTGAGCATCACCAATTTCCGCATGCTGGGGAAGATCACCGAGGAAACCGTATCGTTGCCGCCGGGGGACTACGAGGTGATCGGCCGCCGCAAGAATTTTCAGGATGTCATGCTCCTGCTCAAAGTTCGTCCGCAAATGTCCACCAACATCGTTTCGGTGATCTGTAAAACGCGCGCCGATTCGTAACTCCTACCCCTCCATGCGCCCCTCCTCCTACCTTTTTCGCCTGGCTTTGCCGACGGTTGTTCTGGGGGTCTCCGCAAGCTGGTCGTTTGCCCAAGTGGATCTTCCGCCCTTGGAAGCGACCACCGGCAACCGCCCCACCCTTGAACGTCCCCGCTCGTGGGAACCAGCCAACCGACCCGCGACTTCCGTCAATTCGCGTTCGTCCTCGCGCGGCACATCCAAGATTCCCGATCCGTCCATCTTTGATGGTTCCCAATACCCCGAGGAAGAGCGCCCGGAGCAGGCTATGATTGCCCAGTTCGAGGTCCCCGGCGGCCAACAACCTCCTCCCCCTCCCACCCGCGACGAACAGGGGCCCGGCCAACAACGTGGCGGCGGGGGCCAGGGCCCGGGAGGCGACGGTGGCCAACAGCCCGGTGGTGGCGGCCAAATGGCAGGTATCGGTGGAATGCAGATTCCCGGCATGCCGCCTCTGATGGGCGGCGGTGGTGGCGGCGAACAAGGCCAGGGTTCCCTGCCGCAAATCGCCGAAAGCCAGATGGGGGATCCCAACGCCCAGGGTGAAGGTGAAGGCCAGGGCGGCCCCAGCGGCGAAGGACCCGAAGGCCAGCCCGGTCAAGCCGGCCAACCCGGATCTCCCGATGCCCCCAAGGTTGCCGCCAACCAGCAAGGCCGCGTCCTCGAACGTCCCTCCGAAGTCCAAATCGGCAACGAAGGAGCCCGCATCGCCGAGGCCGACGTGCCCAATGCCGATCCCTCTCGCCAGCTATCGAACGAAGCCGGGGAAGATCGCATGAGCGTGAAAGCCGCCTCCGGTAACCAGACCGCCAATCGCGGCCGGGGCACCGAGCAGGGTGTCGACATCCCCTCCAACCTCTGACCCATCCCGACCCCGCATGAACCGCGCCACTGCTTTCTTCTCATTTCTCGCCTGCTGCACTCCCCTGACTCTGCCCGGGTTCACCCTGGTGCTGCCCTCCTCTGCCATTGAAGCCGCCTGGGAGCTGTCAGCCGAAGAATTTCGCGAGGAATATCCCGGCATCGATTTCACCGGCCAGGAACTCACGGACGAAGGTTGGTATGTGCGGTATCGGCATGAGAACCTGACTTATTTTTTTGGCCCCTCCGAAACCGAGGGTGATGCCCGCGTCCACGAGCAGGAGATGCACGAGGTGCGGCATGACGTCATCGCCAAACAACCCAACCTGGCATCGAGCATCGTTGACGTTGTCTACTACACTTACAATCCCGCCATGGGCCCGGCCGGACCCGGCGGCTACGGCACCGGTGGTCCCGTGATGGTAGTCGGTGAAGATGGCACCGGTATGAGCGATCAACCGGGCATGGACGGCCAAGGCAACGGTGGTCAGATGGACCAAGGCCAGGGCTTGGGCGATATGAACGGCGAAGGCCCCGTTTTCGCCCAACTCGATCCCATGGGCCAGGGCACGGGCGGCCAACAAGGCCAGCAAATGGGTCAGGGAGGCCAGCAAAGCGGCACCGGCCAGATGGGCCAGCAGCAGGGCGGCATGGGACAACAGGGGCAACAGTTGGGCCAGATGGGTTCGCAACAAGGCGGCCAGGGTCAGCAAATGGGTCAAATGGGCCGCCAAGGCCAGCAGGGCCAACAGTCGAGTTCCTCCTCCAGTTCCCAGTCCGGCCTGGGCCAGCAGGGACAGCCGCAATTGGCGCAACTCGATCCCATGCCGGGTTCGAGTCAGTCTTCGAGCAATTCACCCGGCATGCCGATGCCGGGCCAACAGTCGAGTTCCTCCAGCTCATCGAGCAGCAGCAGCTCCTCGTCATCGAGCTCGTCCAGCAGTTCGTCTTCGAGTTCATCCTCGTCGAGTTCCAGTTCATCGAGCAGCAGCTCCCCGCCGAGCCAATCCCGGCCCAGCAGCAGCGTGGACATTGTGGAAATCCTCCGCCGTATCTTCCTGCCCGGTGGCGGTTGATCCCCGCCCCAACCCAACGCCTCGGTTGGTAATCAGCCCTTTGCTTGGCCGGCGCCAGTGCCGGCAACGACAACGGGAACACGGCAACCAAGTTGCGGTGCGGGCGGTTTGGCCATGATCCGTGCCCGATCCACTAGATTCTCGAGTGCTGCGTCACCCCGTTTGATCGTGGCTCGGATTAAATCGCGACTGCAATCAGCGTCCCCGCCCGGTGCGAACGGCGATGAAGGCGCCGTCGTGTTTGAAGGCCACTTCGCGCATGAGGTTCGCATACTTCATTCCCGTGTGGGCGCCCATCAGCGGATACCGCAGCACGGTGGGGAAACCCACGGCGTTGATCGACACGTGGCGGGTACCATCCTCCTTGCGGGGATTGATCGTTTCCAGTCGTGAGAGCACGGGCTCGGCCCGGCCGGTGAACTCATCACCAAAAACAAACACGGCCATGCGCATCTCCTCGTTGTCCGCCTGGTAAAGCGTGCGAATCGCGCGGAAGATGCCGGGCACCGGATTGGAATTACTGAAATTGGGATAGACCGCCAGCGCCCGCAGCGCGCCCTGCCGCGTCTCCGGTGTATCCTCCATCCAAATACCCTGGGTGCCGCGCAACATGTAGCGGCCGTCGGCATCGAGGAACTGCACGCCCTGGATTTCAGGGTAACTGTCGAGCACTTCGCGGATTTTTTCAAGCGCAGCACCATGCAACGTATCCGTTGCCGTGTCCCGCATGGAGCCCGAAGTATCAAAAACAAACGCGATGTAGTTGAACGCGATGGGCAAACCGACCGGCAGATTCGTCGAAGGCATTTCCAGCTCCACCGGCAGTTCGGTTTGCATCGAGGCGATCTGATCAAGCTCCTCCTGCATTTCCACCATCATGGCTTCCTGACCCGCCTGAAGCTGGGCAATCTGCAGGCTCAGCGTATCCATCATGGAGCGGAGCCGTTGCGAGCGGGTCTGGGCGCGATTGAGGCGATCCTTGGCTTCCATCGCGCGCCGGGCCACCTGAGCTTCGGTGGCATCGAGCTCCTCCATTTTGGAAAGGCGCTGCTGGGCAATTTCCTGCAGGCGGTCACGCAGTGTCTCGCGGATGATGTTGGACGCCCCCATGGTGAGCACAAAGAGCAAAATGATCGCGCCAAACCCACAGCAGATGCAGTCGAGGAACGACAGGCCGAAGTCGGCGTTTTGACGTTTGCTTCGAGCTCTCATCGGATGTTGGGCCAATCAGGCGCCGGACTCACCAGGCCGCCCTTGGTTTTATCCGCCAGTTGCCAAAAGAGAAACGGCGAAGCCGGGTCTCCCTCGAGGGGATACAGGATCGTGTTGACGGGAATGTCCGGGGCCGCGATGCGCGCCGCCGCGTTGAAAAACCGGAGCCGATCCGTCTCGGTCACAACGTCACCCGACGGGTAACTGTCACTCTGCGTCGGCAGGCCATCGGTAAGCAACATGACGGCATCCGGCACGGTGCTCATCGACCGCACGACCCCGAAGGCCCGTTCCATGTTGGCACCACCCTGCGGCACAAACTCAGCCAGTGCGTCCAGCATCTCCTGGATCATCTCGGTATCGTCCCGGAAAACCCAATCCACCGAATAAGTCGGAATCAGGGGCTCTGTGTCTTCGTTGAACATCAACACCTGGAACGACGAGTTTTCCGGCAGCGAGGCAATCAGCCAACGAACGGAATCCACCACCCGGGTCCACTTGGCCGACTGGCGTTTTTCTTCATCCGTCTTCGACTGCATCTCGACCGCTTCGGTGATGGTATTGCCCACCATGCTGCCGGAAGCGCGCACCAGAAAAAGGACGTGCTCCCCCTCCATCTGAAATCCGCTGAGGTATTGCCGGCGTTTGACGTTCGGGATCGGCACCGGATCGGGGACCTCGGCCGTGGCCAGTTCCTCCTTCTCCGCCAGCAGCTCCTCCATCTCCTTCTGCATCTTCGCCTCACTCTGCAACAGCTTCGCAAGCACTTGCTCGAGCTCGGTCACCTCCAGCTCGGTGATGGTATTGCGGGACTCGGTTTGCTCGGATTCGCCGGTGTCGGCCTGTGTGTCGCGTGTAATGCGCTCGATCCGCTCCTCCTTGCTCTTCACGTCGAACTCGAACTGGCCGAGAACCTCGCGAATCTCTGTCAGTTGCATTTCCTGTTGCTCCTGCGTCTTGCCGGCCACCAACACAAAGAGCAGCAGCACCCCGCCAAAACCACAGCATATGCAATCGAGAAACGATATGCTGAAAGTCTGTTGCGAACGACGTTTGCGCCTGGCCATGTTTCAACGGGAGCGACGAAATCAACCCGCTCCGGATCGACTCTCCGCGACGATCAAAAGTTCCACTTCCTGGTCCTCCTGACGCAACCGCAGCCGGTCGCCCGGGGCCATGAGCAACGCCCCTGATTCGGGGGTCTCCAAATGCCATTCACCTTCCTGCCGGGTCAGTCGAACCGACACCGGTCCCAACCGGGCCAAGGCCGGCAGCGCTGGCTCCGACGAGGCATCCCCCGCCTGCAAGATCTCCGGCAAGGCGTGCAGTGAATAAGCGCGGCCATCAACCACAAGGTGGCTGGCCACCAAACCCTTGGCCGGATGGGCCGCCGCCACATGCACGACTTCAAGTCCCTCTTTCTTCGCCGCATCCGCCGCCGCCATTTCGACAGTGCTGATCACCGGCACCATGGTGACGTCCTCGACCTTGTCCATCGCAGCGGCGAAATGAGCCGCACCGCGGGCCGCGGCGCCGTGCTTGAGACGCACCACCCGGGTGAAGCCGCGGGAAGAGAGCGCCTCTTCCATGCCCGGCAACATGCGCAGGCGATCGCTCATCACGACGGTCACATCCTTGGTCTGGAGCGACGCTTCGCGCAAAAACTTGAGGGCCGCGTCCGCCCATCCTTGCTCATGTGGGGCCAGATCCCGGCGCAGGGTTTCCCGGGGAAAGGCGGCTTGGTGTACGCGCGTCGCGGTTTGGATCGAGTAGCGGATGTCAGCCCCGCGACTGGCATCAAGCAGCTGCTCGCGCGTCTGCTCGTAAAACATCTGGTCCAGTTCCCGCTGCGCCGTGACGTCAAAGGCCGTGGCGCGCAGGAACCGATTCCCCATGGCCCGATGCAGGCCCTGGATGAGCGGCATGTAGCCCAGGCGCGGCAGCCGCATGTAACGACGTCGATGCAGCCTGCCGTCACTGTCGGTCGTAAGCAGCGACATCGCCGCCGAATGCAAATGCACGTCAACGTAGAGAATCCGTCCTCCCGTCACTCCCGCCACCGATTCGGCGTCATTGAGTGAACTCGTGGACAGGCCGCTCAAACCGGCCAACGGGATGCCCAAGTCGCGCGACATCGCCAGGATCAGGCCGGTGGCCGGATTGGAGGCATCGTCCTCGCTGAGCAACTGCCCGGGCATGGCGAGAACCACCTTTTCCGGGGTGCCCGCAGTGCTGCACATGTTCTGCCAAAACGCGTTGAGAAAAGCGTAGGCCAGTTCTGAATACGCCGGGACCCGCGGCGGCCCTTCCAAATCAGACGGGGCCAGCGAAAGGTGCTCCCAGAAAACGTGGCTGGCCTGGCGCGGGTGCAGCTTCCAGCGTTGTTCCGCTTCGCGGCCGAAAACCAAATCCGAGCCGTTCCACGCCGCAAAGGCCGGCCATCCACCGTCGGTTTGGTCCACGACGGTTTGGACCTCACCTTCGGGACCGACCATTGAGGCGTTGAAGCCGAAATCAGAGAACTCAATTCCACATGCGTAGGCCATGGTGTATCAAAAAACTGGAGACGTAGGTAGGGTTAAACGAAAGTAGAATTCAGGTCGTCCCGCTCGGGCACTTTCATCAGCTCGACGATCTTCACGCGGCAGTATTCCTGGAAATCCTGGATGAGGTGTTCCTGGCGGGACTGGAGCAGGTGCATGAAAAACATCAGGATGATGCTCAGCACGAGGGCCACGAGCGTGGAGTTGAAGGCGAGGCCCAGCGAACTGGTGACCCCGGCCAGGTCGCCCTGCAGGGCCTCGTCGGCCTGGGCCAACGCATCACCGATGCCGCGGACCGTGCCGATAAATCCAACCGACGGGATCGCCCAGGTGATGTAGCGTACCAGCGAGAGGTCGGAGTCCAGTTCATCGGCGGCGGCCTGGGAGCGTTCCTGCACGGCCGCCGAGGCATCCTGGATGGAATGGGTGGCGTTGAACCTCTGCAGCGCCGACATCACAAAATTGGGCAGCAGCTTGTCGGCCAGGCT
>JANQKV010000019.1 GCA_028280945.1 Opitutaceae bacterium | reverse complement strand
CGGGGCCGACGTTGCAGCATCTGGTTGCCCGTGACGATAAAGAGGAACTTGAAGTGCTGGAGCTCCTTGGCCTGCAACAGAGACTGTTTGAGCCACTCCATTTGGTGACGCCCCCACTGGGTTTTCTGCGGATACTTGTCCTGGTCGAGGCCGGCGGCGTCCCGGTAGTAGTGGTTGTCCATCAGGAAAAACGCCGCGTCGCTCCAGAAGAACTTGCTGTAGACCCCGGGGTTGGCGGCTTCGCCGTAGGTGTGATTGCCCCAATAGGCTTTGAAGATATCCAGTGCCAATTCCTTGTATTCGAAGGACCAGTTGGAGTCGTTGGGGCCGTAGTCGTGGTCATCCCAAGTGGCATAGTGGTGCATTACGCCAAGGAACTTTTGCATCTCCGGAATCGAGCGATCATGCGACGGTCGATACCACATACCGCTGATCGAGCTGTAGTCGGGCTCGCGCCAATACCAGTTGTCGCCGGTCCAGATCATGAAGTCGGCACCGGATTCGCCCATGAGTTCGTAGGTGCGATACGTTTTGCCGTAGCCGGGGCCGGGGCGGTCGTATTCCGGGTCGTTGACGTAGGCACAGGAACCCATCAGGAAGGCGAAGTCAGGCGGGGGCTTGCGCCATTCCCAAAGGTCCTGGGTCTGGAAGGTTGCGGGGGCGGCGAGCTCGGCGGCTTCACCATCGATGAGGATGCGGTAGTCGTAGGTGGCCCCCATCTTGAGCAGCCCGGGCACAAAATGGTGAATCTGACCGTTGCCGGGATGGTGCGGCACGTCGGTGAACTCGATCCGGTCCACCTCATCGGGCGACTCACGCAGCCAATACTCCATCGCGACGGATTCAGTGTTGCGCGTTTCCAGCCAAACAAAGACCTCCCGGTGAGCACGGTATCCGAGCATGGGTCCGGATACAATTTCACCGGCCCAGGCGAGGGCTGGCAGAAGGAGGACGAGGGGAAAACCGATTCGGCGCAGAAGGAACATGGCAGCCAAGCTGCAGGGTCCGCGCCAAAAGGCCAAGGCGCGAGCGTTACGACTTCGTGGAATTGAGCTCCAAGATGAGGGTTAATCGACGATCGCGACCGATCCTCCCCGCACGCAGCGCACGAAGTTTTCTATTCGCACCACATCGCCCTGGGGACCGCGTCCGCCGGAGTATCGGGACGCGTTGCCCACCTTGGGATCGCTGCGCTGTGACCCCGCACCGTGCACGTCCAGCAGTTGGGTTGAGGAAGCGTTCCGAAATCTCATGTAACCCAGCCCGCGGCCGAAGCTGAGATAGACTGCCGCGGTGGCATCCCCGCTCGCGCGAACATGGGTGGTTCCCGTCCAGTAGGAAGCAAAGTCGGGGTTGGCCCCTTCGTTTTTGATCGGGGTTGCGTTGAAGATGGGATCGATCGCGGCGGAGCCGTGGGTGTCAGGCGAGCGGGTGTAGTCGATGATGCTCTGCAATTCCTTGGCGTTGGGCAACCGCCAGTCCGAGTGGCCGCCGAGGCCAAGGTTCTCGGCATATTTCAGTGCGTCCGGCCAGTTCATGCCGACACCGCTGTCGTCCTGCATCCAGGTCAGCCCGGTGGCTTCGTCGGTGATGGTGCCGTCGCCATTGTCGACAAATCGATTCTCACCGTAGGCGGGATTGCCCCGCACGTAGAGGACGTGAAATCGCCCCTGGTTGCGGCGGCTGATGAGGGGGTAACCCTTGATGCGTCCGTCGGCAAAGTTCACCCCAAACATCGACGGTGTCCCGTTCATGGTGGTGCTGACGTAGCGGGTGCTGGTGGCAAACTGGGAGTCGATGATACGTTCGCGTTTGTCCGGATCGCCATAGCGAAAGGCAAAAACGTCGTTGATGAATGGTTTCATCTGGGCGGTGTTTTGGCTGCGAGGGTCGGGATCCGTGCCGTCGAATTGAACCAACGAATACAGCTCTTTTATCGAGGGCAGTCGCCAATCTGAGTAGCCGCCAACCCGACACTTGGTGGCCCTCGCCTGCGCCTGGGCGTAGGTCACTTTGTCGCCCGGGTCCTGGGTCCACATAAGGCCGGTTACCAAATCGCTTACCGTGCCATCCTCGTTGTTGCGGTAGGATGGAGCGTTGCCGCCATAGTTGGCGTCCTGGCCAAAAAACTGATCGTCACTTGCAGGGAGAGTGATCGCGCGCCTCACCCCATAGGCCTGCTCCTGTCCGGTATCGACGATCTCGTAGGGCAGGGTTGCCGCTGAAACTGAGGCTGAGCAGAGAAGCAGGAAGGCACCGGCGTTGCGAATGGGCATAGTAGCGGTGACGCGCTTCATACTGCATGGGTTTCAAATCGGCCAAAATTTGGCCGCTGATCGGTTCCAGGTGGTGTGCGACTGCCAGCCCGGTAGCTTGGTCGTTTGCGACAGTGGGCAAATTGCGGCTCATATGGTGGATTAACCGTACTGCTCCTCGATGGCTTCCTTAACTCCTCTAATGTAATAGGCGAGTGACAGAGATTCCTTGGATGCCGACCCGCTAGGTGCGGTGGGAGATGTTCACATAAATGTCCTTAAAAATGGATCGAGACAGTTGACCTCCAAAGGAAACTAAATTCACGAATGTTTTTTCGTAAGAAAAACCATCTCAGAGAATCCAATCATGAAAAATATCCTCAAGTTCAGCGTGTTCGCGGCGGCCGTTTTCGGTTTTGCCGCTGTTTCCCTCTCAGCGGGCAATCTTGCCAAACATGTGAGTTACCTCCCCGAAGGACCGACGATCTCTGGTAAAGACGTTGCGGCGGCCCAGAAGGCTTGGGGTGATGCGGTCGTCAAGATCGGCAAGGCCGACAAGAAGGATGCTCACAAGCTCGCCAAGCAAATTGCCGCATCGGCGTATGCATTTGATCTCGGCCCCATTCAGTTCAAGCCAACGCTTGCAGCCGAAACCCCGTTTCGCCCCGATCTGGAAGGATCGGTCTCTTACTTCGTTTCAGGTAACCCGAAGTATGAAGAAGACACGGGTTTTGCTCTCAAGCCATGGTCCAACGTGCGGTTTGACAATCACACTGTTAAAATGATGGGCAATGTCGCGATCGCCATGGGCCATTATTACTTCACCGGTCCGGATGGCAATGAAACCAAGGTGGAGTATACCAAGGGTTATGTGAAGGTCCCGGATGGTCGCGTCCTGATTTTCCTGCAGGACTCCTCTTTGCCCTACGGTTCCTAACGCCCGAAACGTACCTTTCTTTACACCCGCCCAACGTTCCTTCGGGAGCTGGGCGGGTTTTTTGTGGGGAAGGGCAGGCTCGTGCCGGTCTTCAGCGATCCAGCAATATGTCGATAAGCTCGTGGTCGATCTCTTGAGTGTCGTCGTTCACGATGCGGAATCCGCCCTTGTAGTCCCAGATTGTCCACGGGATATCAAGAGCCTCGAAGGCGTTGGTCCAGTCGCGGTAGTAGTCCAACCGCATTTCACGCGGCACGGCCAAATAGCAGCCCCACTCTCCGCAGTAAATCGGGAGCCCGGTTTTGCGGGCAAACTCCACGGCGGGCTTCAGCTCCTCCAGTGCGGCATAGAAGTCGAAGTGCTTTTGATTACCCTCGAGCATCTCCTGTTGCGCCGGGGTGTATTTGGACATGTCCAAGTCCTCCGGATAGGGCAGACCGGGGTAGTTGATGGGGCCCTCATAGGCGCGCAGGGGAGTCCAACTTGCCCGGTAGTGCGTGACCGCAAACGGTGCGTAGGTGTGGAAGCTGATGATGATGTTGGGGTCGTTCTCCGGCACCCAGAGTTTCTCCAACATGCTGATTGATTGCCACTGGAAGGATCCGATGACGAAGGTGCGATTGGGTTCCTTCTCCCGGGCGAAAGTGTAGACTTGGCGGATCAGCTTGTTCCAATCCTCCGGATCGTCGCCCACCGCCTCGTTCATGAATTCATAGGCGACCCAATCCACGGAGTGATGGCCGATGCGGTCGGAAATCTCGCGCCACAGCTCAACGAATTTCTCCTGCTCGGCCGGGTCCTCGAACAGGCTGTTGGTGCCTCCGTCGTTTTCGGCATTGAAGTGGTGGGAGCGGATGACGTGCAGATCCACGACGGCTCGCAAATCGGCTCGGCGTGCCCAGGTCAACGCCTTCTCCAGCGTCGCCCACGCGTCCTCGCGAGACCGTCCCTCATCATCCCAAAACTCGATCTCATCGATCGGAATGCGCACGTGATCAAAGCCCGCATTCTTGAGCATGATGATGTCAAACTCCGTGACATAGGTGTGCAATTGCTCGCGGGGGCGTTCGCCGCGTTGTGAAAGCCAGTGGCTGAGATTCACTCCGCGTTTCAGGGCGAATTCGTTTTTCTCGGCGGCAAAAGCAGCGGTGGGCATGATTAGGGCAAGGACAAGAAGGAACCGGATAAACTTCATGAGAATGGTCAGCTTAAGCCCTGCGGAATCTCGAAACGAGCACGAAGCGAATTCCCCATCCAGTTGGTAGCTTACTGTTAATGCGTTAAGGCCGGCTCAATTTCGTTTGCCGCTATTTTTTGAGATCGGCGGACCACCGGATGTTACGGCGACCCTATGATGGGCTGCTGGATCGGCTCCATGCGCCATCCGGTCAGAGAGACCGATCGACTGGCTTCAGCCCGCCAGCGCGTTGGCGGTATTGAGGTGCTCGATGCCGGTGTATTTTTCGGACTGTTCGTCGGCGTGGTAGCTGGAGCGCACCATGGCGCCACTTTCGACGACACCAAAACCGAGCTTCAGCCCATGCTCCTTCCAGTGGGCAAACTCGTCCGGGTGCACCCAGCGGTCGATTTTCCAGTGGCGGGCCGTGGGTTGAAGGTATTGGCCGATGGTGAGGATATCCACCTGGTCGTCGACGAGGTCCGTCATCGTCTGTTCGATTTCTTCCCTGGTTTCGCCCAGACCGAGCATGATGCCGGTTTTGGTGGTGAATCCGCGGGACTTGGCGTGGCGCAAGGTCGAGCGGGAACGATCGTAGCGAGCCTGTACGCGCACGGGTTTCTGCAGGCGTTCGACGGTTTCAACGTTGTGATTGTAGATGTCCGGCTCGGCGTCGAGGACGGTGTCGACTTGGTCAAAGCGACCTTTGAAATCAGGCACGAGCACTTCGATGGCGGTTTGGGGATTGCGATAACGCACCGCCCGGATGGTTGCAGCCCAGATGCTGGCACCGCCGTCCGCCAGCTCGTCGCGGGCGACCGAGGTGATCACGCAATGCTTGAGATTCATTTTCGCCACTGCATCCGCCACCCGGGCCGGTTCGGCAATGTCGTATTCGGTCGGGCGTCCGGTTTGGATCGCACAGAAGTTACAGGAGCGCGTGCAGATGTTGCCCAGGATCATCACTGTAGCCGTGCCCCGGGACCAGCATTCGCCGAGATTGGGGCATTGTGCGCTTTGGCAAACGGTGTGGAGCTCGTGGTTGTCCACGAGTTTGCGCACAGCTTGGTAGCCAGGACCGGAGGGTAGCTTGGCTCGGAGCCAGGAAGGTTTACGCGACGTGTCTTTGAGATCCATCAGTTGTGAGAAGACAGGAATGGACATGATTGGACGCGAATAACAAGGAGCAATGCGCTGCCGGGTGGCAGGATATAACCAACGCTGTTTGTCTATATTGCCGATTATTCGCTATTTATAAATTCCGGCCAGAGGCGCTGGAATTCTTCGGCCAGGACGGTGCGGACTTCGGCCATGGTCGGCGCGGCAGGGAGCTCGGCTGCAAGCGAGGTGACGGTGCCGTCAGAACTTGCGATGCCGCAGGGCACGATGCCGTCGAAGTGAGTCAGATCGGGATCCACGTTGAGGGCGAAGCCGTGATAAGTCACCCACCGTCGGACCGCCACGCCGATGGCTGCCACCTTGCGATCCGCCAGCCAAATGCCGGTCAGACCTTCTCGCCGGGCCGCGGCGAGCCCGAATGCCCCCAGCGTCCGGATCATGATTTCCTCCAGAAAACGCAGGTAGGCGTGCAGGTCCTTGCGCGCCGACAGGTCAACGATGGGGTATCCCACGATCTGGCCGGGGCCGTGATACGTGATGTCGCCGCCGCGGTTGGTCTCGGCAACAGTGATTCCTTGGGCGGCGAGTTTGGCTGGATCCCACAACAAGTGGGCGCCGGCGCCGACCCGGAGGCCTATGGTATACACCGGGTCATGTTCAGTGAAGATAAGTTCATCACCGACCACGCCATCGATCCGCTGCTGCACCTGAGCCTTTTGACGCCGGGTAGAATCATGGTAGGCCGTGCGCCCCCAGTCTTGGACAGGCATGGTGATTGCAGACTTCATCGACTTTGCACCGTGCTCCGATTGAGCATCGGTGCAACCCCACAGGCAGGGCAGGGTTTTTGCATTTGCCCCGGCATGGTCCGTTTTTCACGGTGACCGATTCCATGAGTGACGAGACCGACATCAGCCACGACCAGCATGCCGTAAGGCGCCAGAAGCTTGAGGAGCTCCGGGCGGCGGGGAGCGATCCCTTTCGGGCGAATGTCAAACCGACGCATTTCTCAGCGGAGGCCCTTGCGGCTTACGTGGACGGCGAGGACAACGCTGTCACGGTTACGGTCGCCGGGCGGATCACGACCCGTCGCGACATGGGCAAAAGCCAGTTCCTGAAGATTCTCGACCAACAGGGGGTCATTCAGCTCTACGTCAAAAAGGATGTGATCGGCGAAGAAGTTTACCCGACCTTCAAGAAGCTTGATTTGGGTGATTTTATCGGGGTTACCGGCACGTTGTTTCGCACTCGCACCGGGGAGGTCACGGTCCGAGTCGAGAGTTACACCCTCGTCGCCAAAGCGCTGCGTCCGCTGCCGGAGAAGTTTCATGGGCTGACCGATCCCGACCAACGCTTCCGTCAGCGCTACTTGGATCTGGTGGTAAATCAGGAATCGCGCCAACGCCTGCTCCTGCGGTCAAAGATCGTGTCGCACATCCGGCGCTACCTCGAAGCCAACCAATTCCTTGAGGTGGAGACCCCGGTCCTGCAGAGTGTTGCAGGCGGTGCGGCAGCCCGGCCGTTCGAGACCCATCACAATGCCTTGGGGATCGACTTTGTGCTGCGCATTTCGCTGGAGCTTTACCTCAAGCGCATGCTCGTTGGCGGCTTCGATAGGGTCTTCGAGATTGGTCGCAATTTTCGTAACGAAGGCATCTCCCGACGCCACAACCCGGAGTTCACCATGCTGGAGGTTTACCAGGCGTACAGCGACTACCGCGGCATGATGGAGCTGGTGAAGGGATTGCTCCAAACCTTGTGCAACGACGTTCTCGGATCCTCCAGAATCACGCATGCCGCCACGGGTGAAGAGATTGAGTTTGCCGGCGATTGGCGCGAGGTGCCTTACAAGGAACTCATCCGGGAAAAAACGGGCGAAGCGGGTTGGTTTGAGCTCTCCAAGCAGGACAAGGCTGCCAAGGCCAAGGAGCTCGGCTGCAACGTGGAGCCCGACTGGGAGGAGTTCGAGATCACCAACGAGGTTTTCTCCAAACTGATCGAACCCAACCTGATCCAGCCGACCTTTGTCACGCACCTGCCGAAAGAGCTCTGCCCGCTGGCCAAGCTCAACGAGGAGGATCCCGGTGTGCTTGATGTCTTTGAACTGATCATCGGCGGCATGGAAATCGCCCCCGCCTACAGCGAGCAGAACGATCCCGACGTGCAACGAGCGATGTTCGAGGCGCAGGCCGGAGGTGAACAGCAAAAGGTCGATCAGGACTTTCTGACCGCGCTCGAGCACGGCATGCCCCCGGCCGGAGGCATGGGCATCGGCATCGACCGGCTGTGCATCCTGTTGACTGGCGCGGAGTCGATCCGCGACGTGATTCTCTATCCTCAGCTTCGTCCCGAGGCCGAAACCTAAGGCAGATCGATGAGTGCAGAATGAAGATCTTTTCAGGAACTCTTGTCGCCGATTTCACTCTTCATTCTTAATTCGTCATTCTGATTTAGCCCCGTCGCGGCGTCACGATGCCCTGGTCCCTCTATCTCGCGCTAAAACAGCTTTTCCCCTCGGGAAAACGGTTTCCCTTTTTTACCGCCATCTCGGTGGTGGGGGTGATGCTGGGGGTGGCGCTGTTGATTGTATCGATCAGCGTGATGGGAGGGTTTGGTCGCGAGATTCGTCGCATGATCGTGGATACGCAGGGCGACGTGCAGGTGCGGGCGGGAGGTTACCTGTCGAACATCGACCAAGTGATGGGCGCCATCGAAGGCACCCCCGGAGTGGCCGCGGTGTCGCCCTTTGCGGAAGGCGTGGTGATGCTCGAGCATCAGAACAAACCCGCTTTTCCGGGACTGCAGGGAATCGACGTCAACCGGATCAACGACGTCATTCCGCTGAACAGCTACATCAGGGCGGGCACCCTGGATTTCCTCGATGATGATTCCATCATCCTGAGTTCGCGGCTGGCCCGGTCCATCGGTGCCCGCATCGGCAGCGTGGTCGAGGTCTACTCACCGCTGTTGCTGGAGAAAATCAAGGCCGACGAAGTCATGCTGCCGCGCGAACTGGAGGTGGTTGGCATTATGGAGATCGGCCACCAATCGCTGGATAGCAGCCTCGTCATCGTGACCCTGCGCCGCATGCAGGAACTCTATGGCCTGGGCGAAGGCGTGCACGGGTTTAGCATAAAGTTGGACGAAGGGCGTGACCCGGACCTGGTGTCACGGGAACTCAATGCCCGGCTTTTTGAGGTGGCCCCGCGGGCATTCGCCCGCTCGTGGATGGATGCCAATCAGGATTTCCTCTTCGTGGTGCAGTTGGAGAAGAACATGATCTTTTTCCTGCTGATATTCATCATCGTGGTGGCGGCGTTTTCGGTCACCAGCTCACTGCTGATTGCCGTGGTGCGAAAGACCCGGGAAATCGGTTTGCTCGGGGCCATGGGCGGTCGCACTCGAGATGTGGCCCTGTGTTTCTGTTGGCAGGCATTGATCATCGGTGTGAGTGGCACGGCGTTGGGGGTGGCCTTGGGATTTACGGTGCTGCATTTCCGCAACAACATCATCGCCACGTTCACGAAGCTGACCGGCAGCGAGGAGGCGTTGGTGCGGTTTTATGAATTTGCCAATCTGCCGGCCCATCTCTCCACAAATGACTTTTGGTTGATCGTCGGATTGGCGGTCGCGATCTCAACCTTGGCGGGAGTTCTGCCCGCGTGGCGGGCCGCCCGCCTGCAACCCGTGGAGGCGCTGCGCTCGGAATAAGGACCTGCTGGATGAAACAGATTTTCACAGGAGGAAACGGAGAATACGCGGAGCTGAAACGATCGGGCTCACGAAAGTGCACGAAACATCACGAAAATGAGACGCGCGGGGCAGGGGCTGGCTGGATGAAACGAATTTTTACAGAAGGCAACGAAGGCAAGAAAGGGACGGTGATTTTTGGGCCAAAATTGCAGGAGAAATGGGTCGAATCTTTTTGTGATGCTTCGTGCCTGTTTGTGGTGATGACCCGGCTGGGTGGTTTCTTGGTTGCCTTTGTTTCCTTCTGTAAAATCCAGCAGTTTGGAGGAGCATTTTGATGGCGAGTGGGACTCCGATTCTCGAGGCCTCGGGGCTTACCAAATCGTTCATCAGTGGCGAGCGCACCTTGGAGGTCTTGCGGGGTGTCGACCTAACCGTAGAGGCAGGCGAGAGCGTGAGCATCAGCGGAGAATCGGGCTCTGGAAAATCGACTCTACTCCATCTTCTGGCCGGACTCGACGCATGTGACGCCGGCACGCTGGTGTGGGAGGGATCCTCGCAGATTGACGCAGAGCGCCGCGGCTTGTTCCTGGGCATGGTTTTTCAAGCGTTCTACCTGATCCCGGAACTTACCGCGCGGGACAACGTATTGATGGCGGCGCGCATGGTGGGACGCATTGGGCCGGAGGAACGCCAGCGCGCCGATCAGTTGTTGGAGCGGGTTGGCTTGGCCGATCGAGCGAATCATGTGCCGGCCAAATTATCCGGTGGTGAACGCCAGCGTGTGGCTGTGGCCCGGGCGCTCATGAATCGTCCCAAATTACTGTTGGCGGACGAGCCCACGGGAAATCTCGATGAGAAGACGGGTGACCTGATCATCGACTTGTTGCTCGAGCTCTGCCGGGAGACCGGAACTGCGTTGGTGTTGGTTACGCACAATCTGGCGCATGCCGCCAAGGCGGACCGGCAGGTCAGAATGCATGACGGTCTGCTGGCTTAGCAGCCAGTCAAGAGGCCCCGCTTAAAGCTCGATCGTGAGGTAACCACGGCGGTTACTCTCATAGCCTCGAAAAACGCCGGTGGTGAGATCGCCATCATCGATCAACTCATCGACGGCTTCGAGCATGGCAAGCTGTTCACTTGTCGGAGCAGCGCCGAAGTCGACGCCGACCACGCAGTTGAGCCCCATGTCTGAGGAATCGATATCCCACTCGCCGCCGATGGAGGTCTCCTGGGTATAGGTGGCGGCGTTGATGTATTCGGAGAGCTGGGCGTGGCCGCCGGACAAGGAGCCGGTTCCCGGGTCGCCGGGCAGGGCACCCACTTCGAGCATCATGGTTTCCAATCCCGAAGCGAAGGTCCGCAGATCGCTGGCGAAGCGACTGATGCGGCTGTTTTCACGCACTTTTTGGAAGGCCGGAATGGCCATGGCCGCCAGCAAACCGATGATCACGACCACAATCATGATCTCTACCAAGGTAAATCCGCGGTGCCCGGATCGCATGCGCCCAAGCGAAGGGAAATGCTCCCGTGGCGCGATACAAAATGAGGCTGGTTTGCGTTAATGTTTGGTAAATCGCTGGCGCATGCTCCTTTCAGATGTCTTTTCCCATCCGAATGTGCGGGATGCCGAAGGCACTGGGAGCGTCTCCCAGTTCGTGATAGCCTTGGCATTGGTAAAATCCGCGAGCGTTTTCCCGGGCATTCAGTCGAAGCGTGACGATCCCGTTTTGCGTAGCTGCCTCTTCGAGTTTTTGCAGGATGGTCGTGGCAATTCCCTGCCCCTCGTAGGCGGGTTCCACCGCCATGTAGCGGATTTGCCCCTCACCGGTTTGAAGAATGTGAAGTCGTCCGACCCCAACGACTTTGGCTGCCGCATCAACTGCCATGACATGAGTTGCGCTGGTCTCAAATTCATCGCGCTCTGAGCCACGAGGTTGCCCCCAAGGCTTACGCAGGATCCGCCAACGCAGGTCAAAATATCTGGTCCACTCGGAGGCCGATTCTGGCTGCCGGATCTGCCAATTGGCGGGCGGCATCGCTCAGTCCCGAGGCACGGGGGGCAGGGGAGGCAACTGGGTGTCCTTGAGTTGCACCCCACTGGTCTTCAACCGAAGAGATTCCGTGAGCAGCTGGGCCAGTTTTTCCGCGGCCGCCTCTGGGGGCAATCCGCTCGCGCGAATGTTTGAGACACAGTTCCGGTCCGCGTCATTCCGCCGCTGCTCAGGACCGTAGGTGAGATAGGCACCGAGACTGTCCGGCGCCCCCAGTCCCGGGCGTTCTCCCAGCAGCATCACGGTTTGTTTCGCCTGCAGAATCTCGCCCACTTCGTCTTGAAGTTTAACCCGTCCGAACGGCACGAGGACAACTGGAAAAACGGTGCGGCCCAGGCGGGTCAGATGGCGGTGAAGGCAGATGGCGGTGTCCGGACCGTGGGCATGGGCGGCGGTGGCGGACAGGCCGTCAGACAGCAAAATGACGATGTCGGCGGGGCGGTCGGTTCGAGAGTTCAGGCGTTCGACCGCCCCGGCTTCGAGTCTGCGACCGAGGTCGGGGCGCAGCAAAAACTGCGCGCGGCTCCGGGCTCGGCTCGCCAAAGCAAGGGTTTCCAGGTTCGCCTCCCGCAGGACCGCCGCCAAGTTGGCGGCATCGAACTCAGCGTGCACCGCATCGCGGGCTCGCGCGTGAGCAAGCCGAAAGTCGAGCAAGGTTGGTGTGCGCAAACTGCCGCCGGCCCGGCCCAAGGCGATGCGGGCATCCGTGAGATGACGAAGATCTGTCCAGTTGGGCGCAGCGACCGGGAGATGTTTGGAGGAGGTCATGATACGGACTTGGCCTCCAGCAGCGGGTGATTTTCGCCGATTTCACACAAGCGGCCATTTGTATCGGTGATGTTCATACCCTCCAACCAAGCGGCGAATTCCGGCGCCGGTTTGAGGCCGAGCACCTGGCGCAGATAGTGGCTGTCGTGGAAGGAGGTCGATTGGTAGCCCAGCATGATGTCGTCGGCTCCCGGGACGCCCATGAAGTAGTTGCAACCGGCCACGCCCAGCAACGTCAGGAGGTTGTCCATGTCGTCCTGGTCAGCCTCGGCGTGGTTCGTATAACAAACGTCGACGCCCATTGGCAGGCCCAGCAGCTTGCCGCAAAAATGATCCTCCAAACCGGCCCGGATGATTTGTTTGCCGTCGTAGAGGTATTCGGGACCGATGAAGCCCACCACCGTGTTGACCAGCAGGGGATCGAATTCGCGGGCGACGGCGTAGGCCCGCGCTTCGCAGGTTTGTTGGTCGATGCCATGGTGGGCATCGGCGGACAGTGCCGAGCCCTGGCCGGTCTCGAAATACATCACGTTGTTTCCCACGGTTCCGCGGCTGAGTGATTGGGCGGCGGCCTGTGCTTCACGAAGCAAACTCAAAGAGATCCCAAACGCCGAGTTGGCGGCTTCCGTCCCGGCCACCGACTGGAACACGAGATCCACCGGAGCCTCACGCTCCATGGCCTCCAGGGTCGTGGTCACGTGACTCAACACACAGCTCTGGGTGGGAATGGCGTAGTGCCGGATCACGTCGTCCAGCAGTTTAAGCAGTTCAATCGTGGAGTCGACGCTGTCCGTCGCGGGATTGATGCCGATGCACGCGTCGCCACACCCGTAGAGGAGGCCATCCACAATTGAAGCAGCGATCGCGCGAGGATCATCCGTCGGATGGTTCGGTTGCAACCGCACCGCAAGGCAGCCGGCCGTGCCCAAGGTATTGCGAAAAGCGGTTTCCCGCCGGCACTTTTGAGCCACCAGGATCAGATCCTGATTCGACATGATTTTGCTCACGGCGGAAACCATCTCGGGGGTCAGGCCGGGTGCCAGCCCGGTCAGCACTTCCTCCTGGGCGGAAAACGCCAACAGCCAGTCCCGAAACCCTCCCACGGAGAGATGGGCCACCGGTGCGAAGGCATCGCGGTCATGCCGGTCGGCGATAAGTCGAGTTACCTCATCCTGTTCGTAGGGAATCAGCGGCTCCTCGATGAACAACTCCAGCGGCACATCCGCGAGGCACAGCTGGGCCGCCACCCGTTCCTCTGCATCGCCCGCGGCCAGACCTGCCAATTGGTCGCCGGAGCGCAACGGGGTGGCCTTGGCCATCAGGTCAGCCAGGGAATCGAATTGATGGCGACGTCCCTCTAGGGGGCAGGTCCAACGCGACATGGACCGTCACTGTGACAATTTTGTGGATTCGTGCGATGCCGAACGTGTTACAAGCCCATGACCGGCGAACCCGACCGACTTTCGCTTTTGGTGAAGATTACAAAGTAATTGGAGGCCAAGAGACCGGTGATCTCTGCGGATTTCGTGAAGCCCGCGGCAGTGATTTCAGCCTCGAACACTTCCTGTCCGGCGCGCATGTGGTTGAGGATCCAATTGGCGCTTTCACCAGGAATGCGTTTAAAATCGATAAGCACGACGCGGCCCCCCGGCCGCAGCGCGCGGTGGATGGAGGCCAGGGAATCCCGGGGATATTCGAAATGGTGATACACCGCACAGATAAAGGCGACATCGATGGAGTCCGCGGGCAGACCGATGGAGCGTTCCGAGCACAGTACCGTCTCCACATTATCGAGTCCCAGTCGTGCCTTTTGAACCTCAATGTGATCGAGAAATTTTTGCACAATATCGATGGCGTAGACCTTGCCGGTGGAACCCGCGGCCTCGGCCAGGAGAGGCAGAAACAATCCGGTGCCAGTGCCGACATCAGCCACCGTGCTGCCGGGTGTGATCCCAGCCTGGCGAATGATTTCCGCGCGATTGGCGGCGATTTCACGCCCCTCGTTTTCGAGTCGCTCGATCCACTCCGTCACGATCAGGTCGTCGCGGAGGTAAGCGGCATTGATACCGGGGTTGACGCTTTCCTCTTGAGCCTGGCAAACCCAGGCAATCCATAAGAAGGTCACGAACAGCGAGGAGCAAGGGCGGGGCATTTCCGGGAATATAGGCCCGCAAATTACGATCGCGATTGGAAAACACGCCGGCGAACGCAGGCCGTCGGTCAGGACAGGCATGCCGTTCGTCAACCGGCGATTGCACCGGGGGACGGAACCTGCGGCCTTTGTCGGCGTCACAAAGCAGTCAACCCTTTGGAGTGGTGTCGGGGTGAGCGGAGTGGTGATTAGGAGCTCACCCCGATGCCGCTCTACTTCGGCAGGTGGAGGTCGAAGTCGGCTATCAGCTGTTTCGGCCGAAAATGGGATTATTGCGGCAGAAGCTGTTTGATGAAGCGGATCTGGCCGTCATCAAGAAAACCATCCCGGCTCCAACCGAGGTTTTCGTAGAAACCAACAGCCCGTAAATCGGGCTCTGCTCCCGTGGACAGCCAGATGGATGTAACTCCGCGCCGCATCAGTTCCTCTTCCGTCTGCTCCATCAACGCCCGGCCGATGCCGCGATTTTCAAATGCCGGCCGCACAAAACAGGCGAAAAGGTAGTTCTCGGAAACTTCGACCATGGTAAACCCAACGGGTTCGCCGCCGAGCTCCGCGATGAGCGTAATGTAATCACCTCCTTGAATCATCCGGGCTACGGAGGCGGGGGTTATCCCGAGCTCCGCCAATTCCTCCCTGGACTGGTGATTCTCCGCAACCGAGCAGCGCACTTCAAACAGCGCATCCACGTCGGATGGCGCGGCTGATCTCAGGGTGACTTCGTCTCTTTCAATTGGATTTTGCATGGCCCTTTGAAGTGTGACTACGGTCAGCAGAATCCGGGCAGAAAGTCCTTTTCGGCCGAAAAAAGCTCCAACGTCATCGCTTTGATTTCGGCAGGTGTGCAGATGGCCGCAGTCAGGGGATCGAGCATCATGGCGTGGATGGCCGCTTCCTTGTTGCGATCGATGGCGGCCTGGGCACCGAGATCGAACATTGCCATGTTGGTGGCGCACAGTGCCGCCATCTGGGGAGGAAGCGCGCCGTAACGGGTGGGCTGAATGCCGTTTCCGTCCACGAGGCACGCCACCTCCACGCACCCGTCGGCGGGGAGGTTGGTGATCAGTGGCCCGGTCCCATCGATGTTGTTCATCACGTTGCCGTGGATGCGATAGGGCGCGTTCTTCTCCCGGGCTTCGATGATCCACGAAGCGTATTCCCATGATCGGGCCCACTCCACGCTCATCTCGCCTTTGATCATGGTGCGCCGGTCGCGGTCGGCGGCGTCGCGCCAGCGTGGCCAGTTGGTGGCGTAAAAACGTGAACCGCCATCGTAGGCCAATCGCAGCAGCTTTCGGCCGGTCTCGCTCTTGCGGTAGTAGGGCAGATATTCCGAAAGGTGCCCCGAGCTTTCGGTAATGAACGCCCCAAAGTGTACGCACATGTCCTTGCGCACCAGATCCGATGGCGGAGCGTGGTCATCGGTCGCGGCATCATGGGTGGTGTCGGTGGCATCCTGAAGCACACCGCCGCTATCGAACTCCGCGATGCCTGCGGCGACGTCGCAGGCGAACTGCCGGTAGAGTCTGGACCGATAGAGATCATTGCCCTGGTGGCAGAGCTTGGTGAACCACGCGAGATGATTGATGCCGGCACACTCCCACTCGAGTTCGGCGTAAGGCACGTCCGCGTAACGAGCCAACAGGTTGCTGGTGCCTTGCACGCTGTGACAAAGTCCCACGACCTCCATCGGTGAAGTGCGCCCGGCCGCCAGACACATCATCGACATGGGGTTGGTGTAGTTGAGCACCATGGCATGCGGACAGAGCCTTTCGCAGTCGCGCAAGACGTCCAACCAGACCGGGATGGTCCGCAGCGCCTTGAACAGTCCTCCCGGACCAATCGTATCGCCGATGCACTGGTCGATGCCATACTTGAGGGGAATGTCGTTGTCGAAGACGACACAATCGGCACCGCTGACCTCGATGCAGTTTACCACGTAGTCGGATCGAGGCAGCACACTCGTGCGATCGGTGCTGGCCACAATTTTCCAGTTCGATTTACCGAGATGGTTGATCAGCTTGGCGACAAGCCGCCGGTTGAGGCGAAGGCGTTTGGTATCGATGTCGACCAGGGCAATGGTGCCTCCGGCTTCGCCCGGGATGCGCAGCAGGTCATTGAGCAGGCGCGGAGCGAACGCACTGCCGGCCCCCAGAAACGTCAGCTTGACGGGGCGGGTCATGCCTCCGGCGAGTCCGGGGGACGCGGCGTTCTGGGTGTGCACCGCACTTCCTGATTTCTGAGCTTTGCGCGCGGCCATCTGAAGAGAAGGAACCTCCGTGCTTACTCCGCGCGCTGGATCCACGCGGCGGCGTGGCGAGTGATGGCTGGAGTCCTGATCGCCAGCGTGCCGCCATCGTGATCGATGACGGTTGATCCCGCCGTTCGGCCGGCGACGGGATCCCACCACGTTACCAGCCAGGATCCAGGAGGGTACTTCTCCAGTTGCACCGTCGCAGAGCTGGGCATGAGTTCTTCATCGGGTGCGGGAGAGAGGATTTGATTGCGATGTCGCACCCACAGAATCGAGCCGCCGCGGGCGTGGCGGGCGGTTGCGACGAGCGCGGGAACTTCCAGGCCCAGATTTAGACCTGCCAGGTCAATCCAGTCCGGCCCCGAGGGATTCTCCAGCACGAGGGTGTGGTCGCCATAGCCAAGGCGGAACGGCAGGATGAGATCGCTGGGCACCGGCCGGTCCACGGTCGCGGCGGGCCAGGCTCGATCAAAAACAACCCGATCATTCAGGGTGATACGCAGCGATCCCCCGCGGTTGCTGATTCGGGCTACGTTGACAAAAGCGTTGGCTCCGGCCGGAGAACGAAAGTTGAAGGTGACGCGGCTCGGAAATTCGCCGGCCGGGTCGCCCGCGTTGGCGAGAATCCGACGAAAGCCCATCAGCTCGGTGGACTCGCGGCCATCGGCGTCCAGGGCAATTACGGGGTCAGGACCACGAAACCAGTAGTGCCCGGGATCAATTTGCCAAGGCACCCGATCTCTTCCGACGACCGTGGGATTGGTGGAATGTTCGAACGAGGTATTGAGCAATCCGGAAGTTCGGGCGAAGCCGGCCAGCGCGGCGATTTCGTTCCAGCGGTCATTGTTCCGCAGCACATCGATATACCAGAGCTGCGCGGGTTGGGTTGTGATACCGAACAGGCCCGCCCAAGCCATCGGGACATGGGCGGCACCGTTGGCACGTTGTTCCGCGGTGAGACCGATCATGTTGTCGTCACCGACTTCGCCGTAAAAGACCGGCCGGTCGATGACTGCCGGGGGCTGGGCGAGAGCTTGCACCCCGAGAATCATGTTGGAGGCGTAGAGGTGCGGTTGGTAATAATCCATCGCCGCCCAGAGCGGATGCATAAGATCATCGTCGCTGGTCGTGACCAAGTGTCCGTGAACGTCGTAGCGACGGAGATGTCGCGCCATCTCGTGGTGCCATACGGCTACCGCGGCGTTGCTGGCGGCATCGCCGCGTCGAGCATCGGTCCATTTCACTTCGTTGAAGAGCTCCCAGGCCATAACGCTGGAGGAGTAACCCCAGCGCGCGGCGATATAGCGGAACTTGTCGCGCGTGATCGCGCGGGCACGCTCGTCAGTGAAGAAGTCCTCAGGGCGTTCGAGCCAACCACCAACGGCCGCGTTCCAGGGGTTGACGCCCCAATCGGAATTCACGGTGGAGCTGTATTGCCCGTGGTGCTGGAGCACCATTTGGAAATAGACCCCGGCGTTTTCGGCGAAATCAACGATGCGGTCCCAGCGACGGGCCACGTCCAAATCGAACCAACCGGGAGCGGGACTTTCACCATTCTGTGGTTCAATCCAATCAAGGTTGAGCTGTCCCCAATGACTCATCCAGATACGGGTCCAGTTGAGTCCCGTCTGTCCAAACAGTTGCAGGCTTTCACGATAAAACTCCACGGGATCGGTGCCGGGTTCGGCCCAGGGAAGGTTGCCTCCGAGCGGCACATACGGACGCTGGTCGCCCCTCACGAACGAGCGGCCGGAACGGGGATCAATCGCGATGGGCGGTCCGAGGGAATCAACATCCCGCACGCGCAGGCGGTTGTCGGATAACAGGGAAACCCGCAGCGGTCGCAGCCCGGCGCCATCCCATTCTTCGGCGCGAAGAAAACGGTAGTTGCCTCGAGCGGTCGCTCGTGTGCGCACGGACCACACATTCTCGCCATCGTAAAAGGCTGGGAGCCGGAGCCGCTGCTCGTTGGCGGTTTCTATCTCTGCCCAGATTTCACGTGCGAAGGGGTTCTGCTCGGGATCGTGTTCAACCAGAAAATCGAACTGGACCGGGTTGGCTCGCAACAGCGCCGGCACCATGAAAAGCAGGCTGATGAGAAAGGGGCGAAGCGGGGGAATCGACATAAGTGGAATTGGGCGACGCGAACGATTGAGCGACTAGATTCAGGGAAGGCAATGACCGGCGCAATTGTTTGCGGGGAACGATCGTGGTTCGAGAGGTAGCGATGGGGAACTTGTTGAGCATTGGACGGCGAACCCGCGGGAGGTTGGAGATTGTGTGCCATCCCTTTGTTTGGCAGACCACTTTTCTCTTCCCGCTTCATGCCTACTCTCAGTCTTTCCCGCGCGAAATGGTCGTTTCGCGATTGTTCCACCCAACGCTGGTTGCCGGCCCAGGTGCCGGGCTGCGTGCATCAAGACCTCCGCCGAGCCGGTGAAATCCCCGATCCGTTTTTCGGCACCAATGAATTGGATCTGCAGTGGATTGAACATCGCGATTGGGAGTATCGCGCCGTCTTCGAGGTGGATGCCAAGCTGAGGGCCGAAGAGGTTGTTGATCTGGTAGCGGACGGACTCGATACCCTGGCAACGGTCTCCCTCAACGGTCGCCGGATCGCACGCACCGAAAACATGTTCACGCCTTGCCGTTGGTCGGTGAAGGGACGTTTGCGCAAAGGTGAGAACGAACTGGTGATCCGTTTCGCCGCGGTTGGGCCTTATCTCGAATCGACCCACAATCGTCGCACCCACGTGCTGTTCAATGATCCGGTCGGCAACTCTGATCGCATCCGCAAGGAGCAGTGCCAGTTTGGATGGGACTGGGGACCACGATTTGTTACGGCCGGCATCTGGCGCGATATCCGATTGGAGGGTTGGTCGCACAACCGGCTCGAAAGCGTGGTGGTGAAACAGCGTCACCCGAAAAGCGGCCGGGTATTCCTGGATTTGAAGCCCGAACTGGAACGACCACAGCCCGACGTCTCCTGCCGGTGGCGTCTGGTGCTCCGGGGCAAGGAAGTTGGTGCCGGGGAGGGCAGGACCGTGCGCGTGGATCAGCCGGAATTGTGGTGGCCGGCCGGGCAAGGCGCCCAACCGCTGTATGATCTTGAAGTGGAAGTGGTGGACGGTGCGGGCCGCCGTATGGGCGTGTGGGAACGACGCATCGGACTGCGAAAAATCGAGCTCGATCAAGGACGCGACCCGTGGGGCAGGCGTTTTGGTTTCCGGGTCAATGGCCGCTTGGTTTTTGCGAAGGGGGCCAATTGGATTCCAGCCCACAGTTTTGTGGCGGGGCTGAAGCGCGCCGACTATCAACGCGACCTAAGGTCGGCGGTCGATGCCCACATGAACATGATCCGGGTCTGGGGCGGGGGCATCTACGAAAGTGAGGAGTTCTATGACCTGTGCGACGAGTTGGGCCTGATGGTGTGGCAGGACTTCTGTTTTGCCTGCACCCGCTATCCGGGGGAGGAGCGATTCAACGAATTGGTGCAGCCGGAGGCGGAGGCCCAGGTTCGGCGTATACGCCACCGGGCAAGTCTTGCGCTCTGGTGCGGCAATAACGAAATCTGGTGGTTGCATCGCGAGGTGCTGTGGGATCAACCTGATTCGGAAGAGCACGCCGAGTATTGGCGACTGTTCCACGAGTTGTTGCCCGAGGTCGTGGCTGAAAATGATCCGACCACCGCCTATTGGCCGTCTTCACCGTATGCGCCGGGGGGAGATCCGGGGCATGAAGCGGGAGAACGCGGCGGCGACACCCACTTTTGGCAGGTTTGGCACTCCCGCCGCCCGGTGCGCGACTACGAGAAATGGGCTTTTCGATTCGTTTCCGAGTTCGGCATGCAGAGCTACAGTTCGCCCGAAACCAACCGCACCTTCTGTCCGCCGGGCGAGGGCAACGTTTTTGGGCCGGTCATGGAAAACCACCAAAAGAACACGGCGGGGAACCAAATCATTCTGGACTATGTTTCCCGACTCTACCGCTTTCCGAAAACCCAGGACGACCTGATCTATCTCTCGCAGCTCAACCAGGCCCACTGCATGCAGGTTGCCGTGGAGCACTATCGCCGGCTCTCGCCGCGGTGTTTGGGTGCGTTGTATTGGCAGCTCAACGACTGTTGGCCCGTCGCCTCGTGGAGCTCGATTGAGTATACCGGGCGCTGGCGGGCGTTGCATCATGCGGCCAAGCGCTTCTTCGCTCCCTACCTGATCAGTGCCAAGCTGTCGGGCGAGGAGAAGGTTGGGGTGGGCAACTACCGAACATCCACGGTCGATGCGGTGGAATTGTGGACCGTGTGTGAT
>JANQKV010000005.1 GCA_028280945.1 Opitutaceae bacterium | reverse complement strand
TTCCTGCACGGCCGCCGAGGCATCCTGGATGGAATGGGTGGCGTTGAACCTCTGCAGCGCCGACATCACAAAATTGGGCAGCAGCTTGTCGGCCAGGCTGCGCTCCGCCTCGATCGATGACTCGACCTCCTTGGCGTAGTCGAGCGCCGCCTCCGGCAAAATCCTCTGCCCCGCCTCCAGGCTCACGAATTCCCGGCCGATCACGCTGCGTTCCCGACCCACGAGCCACAAACGGTAGGCCAGCAGGATGGAGGCCCATACCAGGAGGGTAAGGCACGCTTGCTGCTCATAGTCCCGCAAAATGATGACTAGGTTACGCGACGACTCCGCTGCTTCCTCGGCGCCGCGCTGCTCCAAAATTCGCTTGGTGATCTCCATCTCCGCCGCTTGCGGCCGGATGTATTGGCTGTAGAGTGCACCCACACCAAAAATGGCGACAAGCAGTCCAACAATCTGAACGACAAAACCTTGGGTGAAGAATCCTCGCTGGGGCAAAGAGGTCATGGGAATAAGAGCGCAGGTTGAATTAAAAGTGCCGTTGAATCTGAAAAAACTTACTGAACAAAACGAGGAACGTTCGTGTCGGACCACGAACCGCGAGTCGGCCTTGCTTCGGTGGAAGACTCACCTTATTTCTTTAACCTTCTAACGACCCCCTGATGAAAATCAAACGTCGCCCGATAATGAGACCTTCCCTCGTCGTCGCCCCCATCCTTGCTTTCTCTCTTCTCACCGGCTGTCAGGTCGCCCCCTCCAAAACGGCCAAAGGTGCTGGGCTTGGTGGTGCCGCAGGAGCTGTCGGAGGGGCAATCATCGGCAACAACACGGGATCGGGCAACGCCGCGTCGGGAGCTGCCATCGGCGGTGCCGCCGGTGCGCTGGTGGGTGCCGCCGTCGGCCTCAGGCAGGATATGAAGGAACGCAGCGCCCAGGATCGTCTCGCCCAAGAGCGCGCCTACCAGCAGGAGGTTGCCCGCAAGCGTCAGGAAGAGGCCCGCCTGAAGGAACAACTCGAGGAAGAGCTCGCGATCGCTCAAGGCTTTCGCATCACCGATGCTGAACTCGAGGACGCCCAACGCCGGGCCGATGAGACCGCCTCCCGTCTCGCTGAGCTCAAGGCCGAGCGCGAATGGGCGCTCAACCGGAAGAAGGAGCTCGACGAAACCGAAGCCCAGATTGCGGCTGAGAAGGCGGAAATCGCCCGCTTGGAGGCTGAACTTGCGGAACTCCGCGGGGATATTGCGGTCCCCGGAAATTAAGTCACCCTCCCCGCATGGCCCACTCAGCTTCATTCCTTTTCCGCCCTCTGCTGCTCGCTGCCAGCGTCATGGTCGTGGCGGGCTGTGCCACCAACACTTACAACGTTAAAATCAACGCCATCGCCAACGAGGCAAAACCGTCCGGTGAATCCTATCGAATTGTGACGAAAAACGGCGGCGATCCCCGCACCGACCTGCGCACCCGCGAGGCGGTGGAATACGTCAAGGCCGCCCTCTCCGGCCGGGGCCTTTACGAGGCGCCCAACCCGGCCAATGCCGACATGGTTGTGGAGGTTGATTACGACGTCGAACCCCCCCGCGTTGAGTTCGAAACGCGTTCAGTCCCGGTTTTCGCTCGAATGGAAGGCGGCGTCCGCTCGGTCATCGTGCCCACCCGGGATGCCGCGGGCAATGTGCGTTACCGCCGCATTTCCGTCATGGATCCACCCAGCCAGGAGCTCATCGGCTTCGAGGACAAAACGATCCCTGTCACCATTTACGAAAAGTACCTGCGTGTCTCCGCCCGCGAAAATGTTCAAAGCGGCGACGATACTCCGCCAGAGCAGCTGTGGAGCGTCTACGTTTCCAACGAAGCGGAGGACGATGACATCCGAAAGGCCCTGCCCGTGCTCGCTTCCGTGGTGGTCGACTATATTGGTGTGACCACCGAAGAGGACCACGAAGTGAGAGTGAACTCCGAGACCGAGGAGGTCGCGTTCATCAAACAAGGCATGTGAGCCTGCCCCGCGACCACGATCGCCCTCCTGCCCGGCACTCAAGCCGGGTTTTTTTGTGCCCGGTCCCAGACCAACCGTATCTCGCGAGCTGTCATGGCTTTTCTGTTACGATTGTAAAAAGGACTATCTGATCCAGATGGGTATTGCCCGCCCCCGCTCGGCGTGCCCTTTTACCCGCTCCCAGCCTCTGCGCATGATCGGCACCTCCTTCGAAATCCTCGGCTCCCTAGGTATGTTCCTTTTCGGCATGAAAGTCATGTCGGAGGCGCTGCAAAAAATCTCCGGAGACCGGCTGCGGGCGCTCATGCGCACCATGACCGGCAACCGTTTCGCCGGCGTGGGCACGGGATTTTTGGTCACCTGCCTGGTCCAGTCCTCCTCCGCTTCGACCGTGATGATGGTCAGTTTTGTCAACGCCGGCCTGCTGACCGTGAAGGAAGCCATCGGCATGATCATGGGGGCCAATCTCGGCACCACCTCGACCTTCTGGATCGTCTCCTATCTCGGATTTAAGGTGAGCCTGTCATCGTTTGCCCTGCCGATCATCGGCGTGGCGATGGCCATGATGTTTATCCCGAAGAAGAAGATCCGGGACTCCGGTGAATTCCTGATCGGGTTTGGACTGCTCTTCCTCGGTCTGGCGTTCCTCAAGGAGGCCGTACCGGACATTCAGAGTAATCCCGACGCGCTGGCATTCGTGCAGAACTTCACCGACCGCGGACTGCTCTCCGTGCTGATCTTTTTTGTCTTTGGCACGATCCTCACGATCGTCGTGCAGTCCTCTTCCGCCGCCGGCGCCATAACCATCACGATGGCCGCCCAGGGCTGGATCGATTTCCCGACCGCCGCCGCCATCATCCTCGGTGAAAACGTGGGCACCACCATCACGGCCAACATCGCCGCTCTCGGAGCCAATGCGAACGCCAAACGTGCCGCCTTGGCTCACTTCTTTTTCAACATTATCGGTGTGACGTGGGCCATCGCGTTCTTTGGACCGCTCACCGGCATGGCGGATTGGATCATGCCGGGGGATCCTCTTGAACCTGACAACATCCCGCTGCACATGGCGGCGTTTCACACCGGGTTCAACCTGTTGAACACCTCAATTCTGATCGGTTTTGTGCCGCTGCTGGCTCGCATCGTGGTAAAGATCATTCCACCTCGGCCGGGCGAATTGAGCGCCTCGAGTGAGCACGTGGATTACGATGCGGCCTTCATCCCCCAAACCGGCGAAATCAGTCTCGCCGAGGCGGAAAAGGACGTGATGGAAATGAACCGCCTGACCCGCGATCTCGTTTCCGGGTTCGCCGAGATCTACGCCCGGCCCAGCGAAAGCCTGGCCGAACGTGTCGCCGAACTCAAAGGACTAGAAAAGGAATCGGACCGCCTGACCATCGCCACCAACGAATACCTGCTCAGATGCTCGGCCCATCAGGTTTCGGACGCGACCATGGCCAAGATTTCCACTCTCCTGCGGGTGGTTGCCGAACTTGAGGACATGTGTGACCGGGGCTATCGCCTGGTGCTGCTGGCCGAACGCCGCTACCGCAAGAAACGCCAGCTTTCGCCCGAGATCGATAACACCGTGCAGCAGTTCTCCCAGGTGGTGGTGCGTTTTGTGGAATTCACCGCCGAGTGCATCCGCCGCGGGGTGAAGACCTCGGACATGGAGACCGCCATCCAGCTCGAGAACCACATCGACGAGTTTCGCAAGAGCCTGCGCAAGGAGAGCATCAAACGTATGCGCGTGAACGGCGACACGGTGAAATCCGAAATCATCTACCTGGATATCCTCAACAATATGGAGGCGATCGGAAACCACTCCCTCAACGTCATCCAGGTCCTCCGCACCCACGAATAGGCCATGCCTCGATCGACACGCTTCGCCCACGTCTCGATCAATGCCCGGGACTGGCGCAGGTTGGCTGCGTTCTACCAAGAGGTTTTTGGATGTGAACCGGTGCCTCCGGAGCGTGATCAATCCGGAGCGTGGCTGGATCGGCTGACCGCCTTGACCGGTGCTCATCTCCGCGGCCTGCACCTGCGCGTCCCCGGTTACGCTGCCGGCAAAGCTCCCACCTTGGAAATCTACAGCTACGAAACGTGGGTGGGGGAGAATTCACCGCCACCACCCAACCGGGTCGGATTTGCCCACGTCGCCTTCGAGGTCGACGATGTGGGCACAACGCTCGCCAAATTGCGGAATGCCGGTGGTTCCACCGTCGGTGACCGCGTTTCCCAAAGCGTGCCGGGGGTCGGTTTGCTGGACGTCGTTTACGCCCGTGACCCGGAAGGCAACATCGTCGAGATTCAAAACTGGAGTTGAAGCAGTTCTTCCCCGGGAGCCGTGCTCCCCGTTCAAGGACCAGCAGAGATACGAACAGGAGCAGTCGAAAGTCTCCGCATTCATGTCCTCGTCCGCAAAATCTTTCTCTTTCTCGTAATCATTCTCCTTCTCAACCCATGTCTGAACTTCTTACTTCACACCTCCAATCCCTCACTTAGCTCTCAAAGCGTCATGTCTACTCCCCAAGGTCTCGGCACCAAAGCCCTCCACGCCGGCCAGGCTCCGGATTCCGCCACCGGATCCCGCGCCCTGCCCATTTACCAAACCACCAGCTACGTGTTCCGCGACACGGAGCACGCCGCCAACCTCTTTGCCCTGAAGGAACTCGGCAACATCTACACCCGGATCATGAATCCGACGACGGATGTGCTTGAGCAACGCCTGGCCGCGCTCGAAGGCGGCACCGGCGCGCTGGCCCACTCGTCCGGCCAAGCCGCCATCACCGACACCATTCTCAACATCGCCGGCAGTGGTGACCACATTGTCTCGGTCTCCCAACTCTACGGCGGCACGTATAACCTTTTCCACTACACGCTGCCCAAGCTCGGCATCGAGGTGGACTTCGTTGACGCCGCTGATCCCGACGCCTTCAAGCGCGCCCTCAAACCCAATACCAAGGCCTTTTATGGCGAGGGCCTGGGCAACCCCGCCCTCAACATCTTCCCGATGGAAGAGGTTGGCGCCATTGCCAAGGAAGCGGGTGTGCCTCTCATCATCGACAACACCGCCCTTTCGCCGATCCTCAATCGACCGTTTGAGTGGGGCGTCAACGTGGTTGTCCACTCGACCACCAAATACCTTGGCGGCCACGGCACGTCCATTGGCGGCATCGTGGTCGACGGCGGCAACTTTGATTGGGACTCCGGTCGCTTCCCGGGCTTCACCGAACCCGACGCTTCCTACCACGGTCTCGTGCACTGGGACGTATTCAAAGCCTTCCCGCCCGCCGGTGATGCCAACATCGCCTTCATCATGAAGATGCGCCTCCAGCTCCTCCGCGACATCGGCGCCTGCCAGTCGCCCTTCAATGCCTGGACCACCCTGCAAGGCATCGAAACCCTGCACCTGCGCATGACGCGCATCTGCGAAAACGCACAAAAAGCCGCTGAATTCCTCGCGGCTGACGACCGCGTGGCCTGGGTCAACTACCCGGGATTGCCCGACAGCCCCAACCACGCCGCGGCCAAAAAATACCTCAGCGGCGGTTTTGGTGGCCTGATCGGGTTTGGCCTGAAGTCGGGCTACGAAGGCGGTCGCAGGTTCATCGAAGGCCTGTCGCTCTTCTCACATCTGGCCAACATCGGGGATGCCAAATCGCTCGCGATTCATCCCGCCAGCACCACCCACAGTCAGCTCACCGAGGACGAGCAGATCTCGACCGGCACCACCCCGGACTTCATCCGCCTTTCCCTCGGCATCGAGGACTGGACCGACCTCGAGGCCGACCTCAAGGCCGGCCTCGAAGCCGCCGGGTAGATTGCAAAATCATTCCCTGTTTTTGAAACCGCTCGGTAAATCTGAGCGGTTTCGTTTTGGGTCACGGTGAAACCCGCCACGGATTCTCCGTCAGGTTGACGGGGATTCAAACGCCTCACCGACGGTGACGTCTGAACGTTGCGACCCTGCTCCCTCCGTTTTCACGTGCCTCCTGCAATCAACCCATTTTGCTTTGCTCCATGGTCCCCGATACCGACGCCCTTGATTGGATGCGCGAGGTGGCGCACCAACACCTTTTCAACCAGTTCTGGCTGACGTTTTTTTTCGTTGTTCCCATGGTCCTGGTGGCGCGAGCGGTGGTGGCCGGCACGCGCTACTCCGCGATCTTGATCATTGTAGTCTTCGGACTGCTGATGGGATTTTTGTTGGTCGCCACGGAAGTCTCCACCCCGGGTTTGGCTGATTTTCCCATGATGGGGATGATAGCCCAATCGACCATCGTTGCGCTTACCGCGACCTTCTTCGTCGGAGGGCAGGAACTGAGGAAGCTGTTGGGGCGTCCGCTTGTCCCCGCTCCTGCCGAAGAAGTCATCTATGCAAAGGAGGAGTTCTTCGTCGGAACCCAGCGGACTCAAACCTTCTTTGTGCTGCGGGCCTTTTTCGTTCTTCTCGGACTCGAAGCCTTGACGCGCAGCCTCGCCGGAACCGTTCCCGGAACTCCGCTGGCAGCCTACTACCCGCTGATCGCCTACGTGGGCATCGTGATTGCGGTGATCTTCATCGACCCGAAAGCCTCCATCTCGTCTCGACAGCGTTATCTTGCCCGGGGAGTCCTGGAATTGCTGGGCACCACGGGGCTTCTGCTGCTCGGTCATTGGTTGGCCGTATTGATCGGGCCTGCCATCGCGTTGCCGCGGATCTTTTTTGTCATGCTCCTCGCAGCGGGACTCGGTGCAGTGCTTCCGCGTTGGAGCCACGGCCCCACCATTCGCTGTCTCCTATTCGCGGGAATTCCCGTCGTCCTGGCCGCCAACTTCGTCATTGGGGGATCCCGCATTGCGGACGCTTTCAGGCTGACCGAGATGCAATCGGTCATCGCTTACGGATTCTTCGGGCAAATCCTTTGGATGTTCGGCGGTATCGCACTCCTGATCTTTCTTGGCCGGACCATCTGGGTTCGCAACATTGGCCCGGCCATGGCCGGCGGACTCTCCCACGCCGGACTTACCGGCGCCTGCACCGCGGGTGACTTTGGCGAGCGCGCGGCGAAACGCGCCCCGATCATGATCAACATCCCATTTTTCGGGCACGTCTTCGTCTTTTCGATCTTGGCCTACAGCATCGAACAAGGATCCCTTGCGATCGTCCCGACGATTGTGCTGACCGTCGCCGGGGTCGGCCTCACCCTGTATGCCCTCCGCAATCTACGTCAGGCCAAAGACTCCGACGCCGCCGAGGTGCGCGCCCTGATGCAGTTTTCTTTCGGATGGCAACTCAGCGCCGTCTTTGGAGGACTCCTGATCCTCGCTTTGGCGGGCATGCCGATGGCCAATGCGCTGATGGCTACGAGCTCTTCCCTTTCCCACTTCGGACTCTTCGCTGCCATCCAAGGCGGTATGGCAGGGGAGACGGCCGCCAGCCTGATGCCATTCGTTTTTGCGATGCCCTTTCTCGTTCACCCTCTGGTCTTTTTCCTCTTTGGTAAGGCGATGGAAAACGACGGTGCCATGCCGGTGCGGAGCGTTTATCTGATGGCCGCAATTGGCGCCATCGGCACCCTGGCGGCACTATTGCTTTGACCCTGGCGGACCCGCTCTGACTTACCCGACCCACAAGGTGAACTGTCAGGGGTTTTCGCCGTAGGCATTGTTCTCCACAATCGTGCCGGCTTCGGCCCGAACGGCTTCCGCTGCGTTTTGGTGCCGAGGGAACCAGTTGAGATGGACTCGACATGCCTCCTGCGGCACACCGCGGATCACGACCGGTATTTCGGGAGCGCGGAAGGTGTTGTTGTGGATCTCAATCGCGCGGCCCGCGATGTCGGTTCCATCCTTGCGATCCCGGCCACCATGCATGTCGAAGCAGTGACTCAACGAAGTTCCCAGCTCGACGTTGTGTCGCGCGATGTAGCCGCTCCCGGCCGCTCCCGTGCCAGCGATCGAGTGACGGTTCCAGTCAAAGTGGTTGTGCTCAATCACGGCGAAAGCCTCGGCAAGCACGACGCCGTAGCCCAGGCCCGCGTATTGGTTGTGGTGAATAAAATTGTGATGAACCACGTGGTCAACCCCACCGGCAAGGCTGACCGCCGAATGGCCAAATCCGGAAAGATCACAGTTATCAACCCGCAAGGCATCGTGGGTGGTTTGGATGCCGCGTTGCGTCGGAAATTGATAGTAGTAGGAGTGGCCTCCGCGAGGATCCTGCCCGTCGTGATAGCGGTAGCCTTCCCCGGAATCATCCCGCGTGAAGGAACGATAGTGATGGTCCAGGTAACGCTTTGTATTGGGTCCTCGAATACGTAGTCCGGTGACCCGCACGTTAGGCCCGAGCGCACGAATCATCACCGGGGTGTCCAAGGCATCACTGGTGAGCAAGGCGCCGCGCGATCCGTCCTGCCCCCGATTGCCCGCGAGGGTCACGCCGGCCGGTACCTCAAGAACCAACTTCTCAACGTAGATCCGCGCGGTGAGATCGATTTCAGTCTCGTCCGGAATAAACACCACCTCGCCTGCCTGCGCGCTGGCCAACGCCTCGAGGAGGGAGTTGAGGTCGGTGACCTCGTAGTCCCCCTGCGTCACCAAATCGACGTAGCCGACCCCGCCCCCGATCGGACCGCGATCATCCGCCTGAGCGCCGTAGACCACGCCGTCGATTTCCACGAAGGTGGATCCAGCGCCCTCCGCGCTCAGAATCACAGGGCAAAGCAGGGAAAACCCGAACCAAAGGCGTCGCATGGATGGATGCTTAAGCTTCCGCAGAGGTAAGTCAAAGGAGGTAGCAAACTCCGTTTTCGACTCTCTCACCCCAGCCTGCTTCCCCATGGCATCCAGCACCAGCAATTCGGCGCTCTTTATTCCTTATCCTTATTCTTTATCCCCGCGCCACTCCGACGGTTCGAGAAAGAGAAAGATCGCATCGGTTTTAGAAATCTCAGCGCCTACTCCGAGCTTTCGAAAACCCAATTGATACTGCCCGGGAGAGCATTGCAGAATTCGCGTTTATTTGCGTCCATTAGCGGTTAAAGAACCATCCCCATGAAGTCCTTTCGCCGAGAGCTTTGGTTTGATGTCACTGCCCGCCGCCAACTCATCAACATCACCCCGGAGGTGAACGCCTGCCTGCGGGAGAGCGGCATTCAGGAAGGCCTTTGCCTCGTCAACGCGATGCACATCTCGGCATCTGTCTTCATCAACGACGACGAGTCCGGCCTGCACGCCGACTTCGAAAAATGGTTGGAGAAACTTGCCCCGGAAAAACCGCACAGCCAATACGCCCACAACGTCGGCGAAGACAATGCCGACGCCCACCTCAAGCGCACCATCATGGGCCGTGAAGTTGTGGTGGCCGTGACCAACGGCCAACTCGACTTCGGGCCCTGGGAACAGATTTTCTACGGCGAATTCGACGGCCTCCGTCGCAAGCGCGTGCTCGTTAAAATCATCGGCGAGTGACTGGGCTAAGGTTTGGTGGAATCCATGATGTAGCAGTGGCATGCCCCATCAACGGGATACCGGGAAACCAAATCTGTCGCGAAGGGAACGATGGTGTTTTTCAGCCCAAACGTAATTCATCAGGGTTCCGTTTGGCATGCCAAAAGCGTAGCACCCTCACCTCCCGCTTGGCTTGATCCACCCGATAGACCACCAGGTAAGGTGCCAGCAACACGCGGCGGGCACCAAGACGCGAACGCAATAGCGAGCCGCGCAGTGGTAGCTTCGCCAGCGACTCGGCCAAGTCCAGGAGCTCGCTGCCAATCCGTTCGGCTGTTTCTGGACTGCTTTCCCCCGCGACGAAACGGGCGATTTCACTCAAATCCCTCAGCGCCGGTCTGGACAGGATTACTCGATAATCCATCGGCGCAGGTCTCGGCGGGCGTCCTCGATCGGCACTCCACCTTCCTCGGCCAGAGACTGGTCAGCTTCGTCAATTGCCGCCAGCATTGCAGGTGTTTCGCTTACCAAGCGCGAATTGAGCCAGTCGGCAACCCGGCTTTGCTCCTCGGGTGAGAGCTGTTTGAGGGCAGCTTCAATCTCGGCAACTTTGCTCATGAGCCCCATATTGGCCCGTGCCCAGCGTTCGGCAAGTTCGCTGTCGGCACAAGTGCCTGCACCAGTAACGCGCGGTGCAAATGTATCCTCGTCAAAATCATCGGCGAATAACCGGCCCTACGGAATCCCGTAGAAGGGATTGGGGAGCTTAAAGATACGCTCGGCGTGGCCGCCGGCCAGATCACTGCCTTGGTCACCGATGCTGGCGATGATGGTCCAGCCCTCCTGTTCGAGCTCCGCTCGGCGGATGCGTTTGCGTTCGGCCGCGGTGGGGGCGATTCCCTCGCCCATCTTGAATATGAGACGTTCATATTCGCCCATGCCTTCCCGCTCGAGGTTTACCAGCGTGCCTGGCTTCTCGTCCGGATCGACGCGGCTGGTTAGGAAGATGATCGCGATGCCCAGCTCCCGAGCCCGGTCATACACCGCCTTCATGGGCTTAATGGCCGTGCCCTCCGCTCGCGCAATCCACTCAATCCACACGTCCCGCACATAACCAAAATCCTGCTCGTTCATGTGCGCATAGTTGGACAGCACGGTCTCGTCGATATCCAGGACAACCGCAAGCCGCTCGCCGGGTTGAGCTGCCGCCGCCCGCTCCTCGATCCACTCCAGCGCCCACCCAGATACCCGTGCGACATCAGCTTCATAACGGCCACTATCGTGGTAATCTCGTACCGCCGCCTTCGCGACCGAGAGGTTAAGCGGCGGAGGATCGGCCACCACCGCCGTCACCCATCCCACCACCAACGCGAAACCAATCCGGAGCCCAAGTCTTTGCATGGCAGCAACCAACGTCGAGTAATCGCGGGGGTCAATCGCCCGCGGCGCTTGAAGCGTTACGATTTCATCCGTTAGAACCTTCACAAGAATGACCACCTACACGCTGCGCCCTGCCCTGCCCGAGGATGCCAACGACATCCTTACCCTGCTGGACGCAGCCGAATTGCCCACGGAGGACCTCACCGGCACCTGGTGGCAGAACTTCATTGTTGCGATTGCCGTCAACGGGGAACCCATCGGGGTGATGGGTATCGACGTGAACGGCGACTGGGGCCTGCTCCGGTCGGCCGCCGTCCATCACGACCACCGCAAGAGTGGCATCGGCCTGGAACTGCTCCGTGCGGTCGAGAGCCTGGCCCGGGACCTGGGGCTGCGGGAGCTTGGCCTGATCACCAACACCGCGGAAACGTTTTTCCAGAAGCACGGCTACGTGACGTTTGCTCGGGACGAAGCCCCGGCGGCGATGCGGGAGACCGCCGAGTTCCGGGGGCTTTGCCCGGACTCCTCCGCCGTGATGAAGAAGACACTGCGTCCTTGAGTACGCCACCCAATCGTCACGGGAACACCCTTGATCCACCGGAGATCGTCTCGCCTGAATGAAGGCATGTCCAAGCCCATCGTATTGATTCTCTGCACCGGAAACTCGTGCCGCAGCCACATGGCCGAAGGAATCCTCAGGGAAACCGCGGGCGACTTGCTCGACGTGCAAAGCGCGGGCTCCAACCCCGCCGGCTATGTTCACCCCCTTGCCATCAAGGCCATGGCGGAAATCGGCATCGATATCTCGAGCCATGCCTCAAAGCACATGAATGACTTTCTCGAGCGCGATGTGCACACCGTGATCACCGTTTGCGGCAATGCCGATCAAGCCTGTCCGATGTATCCGGGCCAGGTGGCGCGCCACCACTGGGGCTTCGACGACCCCGCCCATGCTCCCGGCGACGAAGCAGCACAGATGGTGGTCTTCCGGCGCGTCCGTGACGAAATTCGAAAGGTCTTTGCAGCCTACGCCGCGGGTTGGGCCGGCGCCACGCCACGCGGCTGAACCATGGCTGATCGGCATTCTGTCTGGCGCCTTCCAAGCGAAGGTTGCGCGGCAGCTATGCCTCCAGGATGGAGCTGACCTTTTCCAACAACTGTTCGGCAGAATAAGGTTTGGGCAGGAAACCGCTCCCGCTCTCAGCCGCCTGCCGCGTATCACTTTCGTCGGAGGAATTCCCGCTGGTCACCATCACTTTTGCCTCCGGGTCGATTTCGTGAATGGCCGAGATCAAGGCAAAGCCGCCCATGACGGGCATGATGGAATCCGTCAAAACAAGCGCAATTTCATCGCGGTTTTTCACGTAATGCCCGATGGCCTGGGCTCCATCCTTGGCCGTGAGCACTCGATAACCAAATGCCTCCAGCGTCTGCCGGGTGATGTTCAGAACGGAAGCCTCGTCCTCCACCAGAAGGATGAGTTCGCCATTCCCGGTTTTGATCGGCGCGCTATCCGCCGCCGATTTGCTTGAAGCCTGAACCTGGGCCGGGAAAAACACCCGGAAAGTCGACCCCCGTCCGGGCTTGCTCTCCACGGTGAGGGCTCCGGCGAGGTTCTCGACGATGGACTTGACCGTGGACAGGCCGATGCCGGTGCCTTTCCCCTCTTCCTTGGTGGTGAAAAAGGGGTCAAAGATCTGGGCCTGCACCTCGGGTGTCATGCCCATTCCCGAGTCGGAAACCTCCAGGCAAACATAGTGTCCGGGTTCGACCGCATCATCCATGGCCGCAAACTGCCGGTCGATGTGTTGGTTTCGCGCTTTGACGGTCAAGGTCCCTCCTTCGGGCATGGCATCCCGGGCATTCACACAAAGATTCAACAACACCTGATGCAGGTGGGTGGCATCACCGGTCACCGGCCAGGGTTTGGCTTCGATATCGAACTCGAACTCGATGTTTTTGGGAAACGTGTTCTCCGTCACCGATTCGATGTCGTGGATCAAATGCTTGATCTGGACGACAGAATCCGAGGGTTCGACCTCGCGGGCGAAGGACAGCACCTGTTTCACTAAGGCGGCTCCCCGGTTGGCGCTTTTTTCGATGCTTTCGATGATCGAGAGGCCCCTCGGATCGTCCGCCAGCTTGCGGCGCAAAACCGTCATGCCCATGAGGATCGGTGCCAACACGTTGTTCAGATCATGGGCAATTCCTCCCGCCAGCATCCCAATGCTTTCCATGCGCTGTGCCCGCATCAACTGAGCCTCGACTTCCTTGGTCTCCGAAACATCCGACCCGATCGTCAGGATCGACTTCGGTTCACCCTCGTCATCACGCAAAAGAGTCCAGCGGCTTTCGATCGCGATGTCTTCACCCGCTTTGTTCTTCGTTTCAATGAGCACCTGCCAAGCACCGGTCTGGGCCAACTGTTCACTCGCGTCAGTTCGAAGAGCGGGAGCCAAGCCAGCCAGATCGAGCCAGTTCCTGCCCACGGCATCAGTCACCTCCAAGCCGAAGATCCTCTCCGCCCCCTTGCTCCAGAAAACGATTTGATGCTCCAAATCCTGCAAGACAAACGCCACCGGCGCCTGGTCGATCAAGGCCGCCTGTTCAGCCAATTGTTCCCGAAACAACTTCTCCTTCGTGATGTCCCGCGCCACTCCATGCAGGCCGATGATCTCCCCCTTGTGGTCCTGCACCGGCTCCCCGTGACTTAATATCCAGCCTTCCGATCCATCATTTCGCTCCACCTTGAGCTCCATCTCGTAGGCCTCCTTGGTCACTCGGGATTTTTCGATGCATTCGTTTAGCGCCGACCAGCTTTTGGGACTGAAAAGCCGATGCTGTTCGCTCAGCGACGGCGCCTCATCCGCCCGGGGCAGACCGAACATCTCGAAGACTTGCTCCGACCAAATCACCTTCTCGGTCTTGAAATCCAAGGACCAGCCCCCTACCCGGGCCAATCGTTGGGACTCCCTCAACAGTTCTTCGCTCCCTTCCAGATCTCGCTCCATTTTTTTCCGGGCAGAAATGTCCCGGGTGAGCCCGACCAGTCGGTTGGGTGACGCCTCCGCATCATAGATGATGAGCCCGGCGGATGAGCACCATACGGGTGCGTCGCCTCCGGTTAAAACCCGGAACTCACACTCGTAAGGTCGATGCGGACCGTTGAACGGTGTGTTGAAAAGCTCCGTAAATTTCCCCCGGTCGGCTTCATCGATGATACCCAACAGCCCCGTAAGACTCACGGGACGGTTTCCTTCCTTGATCCCAACCCACCGCCAAAACTCCGGCGAAACATAAAACCGTGAACCGTTAAGGTCCAAATCCCAAAGCCCTCCCTTTTGCCCCTGAAGGGCCATCCGGTAGCGATCAACTTCGAGGTTGGAACTCAACTCAGGCATCAAGCTGTAGAACGAACGCTTTGCGCTTTATCTTTCAGTCATCGGACTGTCGCTCGGTCGCGACAACGGCGACCTGTGCAAACCTCTTGTATTACTTCTTTTCCACGAAATCATTATGAATTGATTAAGAAATATAACCGGGCAGTTTGTTGAAAAACATCTTAAATTCTAATATCAACGAATCAGATTCATAGCCCTACTAATATTTAGACAGAAACCGAGCAAAGAGTCTGCAATCCAACCCCGTGGCGCTCGTTGATGACTCTATTCTAGGAGAGCAGTTGGACAGCTGTTGAATGCCATTCGCCAGCGATGAGGGTAAAGGGTGCCTTTGCCTTATGAGCAAAGGGCCATTTTGGCGTTCGTTACAAACTGCCTGATTTTCACAGGATCCTTGAACCCGCCGTCGCCCTTGGTTCCGGAGTTCACGTCCACCCCATAGGGATTCACCCGGTTCACTGCCTCATCGACGTTTCCAGGATGAAGCCCCCCTGCCAGCACCACAGGCTTTTCATATTGCTCAACGATCCATGCACTCAGCGCCCAATCGTGCACCAAACCCGTGCCACCAACCTGTCCGGTTGCAGCATTAACGGAATCCAGCACAAAACCATCGACGATTCCTTCATAGGGTCGCCCGTAGGTCAGGGAGTCCTCGTTGACGACGTGAAACGACTTCAGGATCTGCAGGTAGGGGAATTGGTTCCGCACCCGCCCGACCCCGGCGGGAGACATCTCACTGTGAATCTGCACGGCCCCGACACCGGTGTCCTGCACGAGCCGCCCCACCTCCTCCGGGTCCTCGCGGTGCGTCACCAGCACGGCGGTGGTGAAAGGAGGCAAAGCCCCGGCAATGGACCGAGCCAGAGCGGGCGAAATGAAATCATTGCTGGTGTGCTCCTGTCCGACCAGCAGTCCAACGGCGTCCGCCCCGGCCAACGCGGCCAGTCGCGCATCCTCCACCCTTCTGATTCCGCAGATCTTTACTTTCATCGCAGTAATACCGCGACGATCGATGCAGGTGCCCGCCAATCGGGAAAGCCAAAACGAGCCTTTGCGCCTGGCCTGTAAGCTGGATCGAAACCACCGGCCGGCAGGCTCTCAACCTTCCGGCCCGGCAGACAACCGGCGCTTCGCCGCCGGCTATACCCGCAACCAAACGAAGAAGGCCGGTTGGGACCCGGAGCATACAAGGGGAGTCAATCGCCATGCCACTTCCGTGGGCTCCGAACTCCCTTCTTGTCCCACCGCGGACGGACAAGCCCACGCGGCGTAAACCAAAAGGGCTCCTCGGCACGTTCAACCATCTGTGGAAACCTGCGCCAATCTGCGGTTGAAAAATACCATCCTGCGGCAGGCCGCGAGCGTCACCTCATACAGTAGTAGTCTGTAAACCCAGTAGTCTCTGTGGCCTCTGCGTCAAAGACGGCAGGCTGACGGCTAATCGAAAACCCTATCCCAAAATCCGCCTACTCCTCCTCGCCGACCCCCAGGACCTTGGTCACTTTGCGGACGGGATACTTCGTGATCGTCACACCCTTGGCACCGCGGGTGCCGATGTTCATATCGGAGATATCAATTTCGAAGTCCTTGATTCGCGCCTTGCACCGACCACTCAGCTGGATGCGCAACTTGTCCGGCATCGCTTCCTCGTTCTTGGTGGCGTCGAAATAGACCACTTTGGAACCTTCGGTCGCGACCAATGAGTAGAGCTTGTCGCGAGTGACGCCGCCCACCGTGAACCGTTTGGCGAAGCACTTGCCCGACTTCTTGTCCTGATACAACAGCGTGTAGAACTCCGGCGGACCATCCTTCTTGTGCACGGTCACGTGCAGGATGTTGCGGCCCATGAACACCTTGTCCGCGATCTTGGAAACCTTGAGCGTGCCGTCGCCCATGATGCAGAGAATGTTGTCGAGCTCGCTGACTTCGGTGACGAACTCGTGCTGGCGCCAGTTGCGGCCAATGAAACCGCCCTCGCGGTCAACGTAGAGGCGTTGGTTGGTAGCGACCACTTTGGCGACATTGATCTGTTCGATCTCGTCAAACGACGTTCTCCGCCGGCGTCCCTTGCCGTATTTCTCCTGCAGCATCTCGAACCACGCGATGGCGTAGTCGGTGAGGTGTTTCAGGTCGTGTTTCACCTGTTTGATGTCGGCCTCGATGCCTTTGATCTTCTCGTCCGCCTTGAAGCGATTGTAAGCGGAGATCCGTTTGATCCGAATCTCGGTCAGGCGCACAATGTCGTCCTTGGTCACCTCACGTTTCAGGCGGTCGAGGAAGGGCTCCAGTCCCACGCGGATTTCTTCCAGCACGCTTTCCCACGTCTTGGATTTTTCGATCCGGCGGTAGACGCGCTCCTCGATGAAAATTCGCTCCAGTGAGTCCCAGTGCCACTGCTGCTCGAGTTCGCCGAGCTTGATTTCGAGCTCCCGCTTGAGCAGCGCCACGGTCTTGTCGGTCGATCGCTTGAGGATGTCGGACACCCCCATGAACGTCGGCCGGTCCCGCCCTTCGACGGTCTCGATCACACAGGCCGAGGGTGAGATGGAGACCTGGCAGTTGGTGAAGGCGTAGAGCTGCTGGATGACCTTCCTGGGCTCGGCTCCCTGCGGCAGGTGCACGAGAATCTCGACCTTGTCGGCGGTGTTGTCATCGACGTGCTTGATCTTGATTTTGCCCTTGGTGTTGGCCGCAAGGATCGAGTCGATCAGCGAGGTGGTGTTGGTGCCGTAGGCGAGTTCGGAAATCACCAGCACATACTTGGTCGCCCCCGGTTTGATGGTGGCGCGCACCTTTACTTTGCCGCCGCGTTTGCCGTCGTTGTAGTCCGAGAAATCAGCCGTGCCGCCCGTGGGGAAATCGGGCCGAATCCGAAACGTTTTTCCCTGCAGGTAATTGATCGAGGCGCGGCACAGGTCGTTGAAGTTGTGCGGCAGGATCTTGGTCGAGAGGCCCACCGCGATGCCCTCGGCTCCTTCGAGCAGCACGACGGGAAACTTGGCCGGCAACGTGACTGGCTCCCTGGCCCGCCCGTCATAACTCGCCTGCCACTCGGTGGTCTTGGGGTTGAACAGCACGTCGCGCGCAAAGGGGGTAAGGCGCGCCTCGATGTAACGCGACGCCGCCGGGCCGTCGCCGGTCAGGGTATTGCCAAAATTTCCCTGGGGCTCGATCAGATAACCGCGTTGGGCGATGCCCACCAACGCCGCCGCGATCGAGGCATCCCCGTGGGGGTGAAACGCCATGGTGGCCCCGACGATGTTGGCCACTTTGTGGAAGCGACCATCATCCTTGCTGTTGAGCGTGTGCAGGATGCGCCGCTGGACGGGTTTCAGGCCGTCGTCGAGGTGCGGCACCGCCCGGTCGAGGATGACGTAGCTGGCATAGTCGAGGAACCAGTTTTTGTAAGCGCCCTCGAGCGGAGCTTCCAGGGAATCGGCATCAGCTATCTCGCCATTCGAGTCGGTTCCTTCCGCATCGGACTCGTTCGTGGAACGAACGGTTGGTGCGGATTCTGGGGAGGATTCGGTGCCGTCAAATAAGAGTTCTTCTTGGTCGTCCTGGGGCTTTTTGCGTCGTGCCATTCGCGGTGGGAAAAGGGTCGGGAAATTGGGTCAAAGGCCGATGCTGAAGCCGCAGCTGGAGCCGGTGCAAGCCCGGTGATCACGAATCCTGCCTTCACTCGCCCTGCCGCGCTCGAGGCATCAACTTCGTCGCCTCCAAAACCCCACCCCCAGCAAGAGCAGCCCACTGGCCACGAGACCAAAAAACAGCGTCCGACGCCAAAAATAGGTATTCGCACCTTCCGTGGGATAGCGCGAGTAGGCCAAGGGCGGTTTAAACAAATACCGTTCGATGTTTCCCCAGGCAAAGGCGGCATCCTTGAACATCAACCCCACCCGCCGAACGTCCTCCACGTTGGGCGGCTGGCGATACTTGAAAATGGACTGGGCTGTAAATTCCTGCCGCACCACCCGCGCGCAAAGGGCAAAGGGGACCGTGGCGAAACCACCGGGCGGCACCGATTCCTCCAATTCCGCCCACTGCCAGTCCTTGTAAATCCGGCTTTGCACCCCATCGAATGCCTCATGCTGGGCGAGGTTTAACAACTCCACGGAGTTGAGCACGCTCCCGTTTTTATCGGTCACGTAAATCAGGGCATGGGTGAGATCGACATAAGCCCATCGTCCCTGCTCTTCGATGTAGGACTCGGTCCAGGTGTGGCCCGTGTAGAGCACGAGGTGGCTGTCTTGTGACCGGGCTCCGGACACCACCCGCGTGGGGACGCCGGCTCGATTCGCATAGAAGGCGAAGATCTGGCCAAACTGGACACACCAACCCTGGTCGCCACCATCCGCCATTTCGTTGAACAGCCGACAAGGGTCCATCCAGCGCATGTCATCCCGCGGAACCCCTCGGCTTTCCCGGGGCAATCGAGTCCGCAAATAGGCGGTCAGTTTTTCCATCTTAACGAACGTGGGATCATCGGCGGCCACGCCCGCATCCTCCCGAATTTGTCGATCCACTTCCGCCAACGCTTCCCGTCCCACATAGCTGTAGTCGTCCACCCAGTCCTGGACGGACATCTGCTCGAAATCCCCCACCGGCCGATCCGATTTGATCGTGTAGACCATGTCGTATTTGTGCGACGTGAGTCCGCCTTCGACATACATGTCCTTGGGCAGCGACCGGATTTTAACCGTGATCGGCAGACCACTCCCCGCCGGCAGGGGGGTGAGTTGGTAATCGTGGTAAACCTTGTCTACCGGCACCAGCGGTATCACCGGGTTGTGCCCGGTGAGAACTTGAGGATCACCACTATCGATCGAAAGTGACCATCCTTGCGCGACCTGATTCCACCCGACCTGAAGCTGCAACTCATGGTCGCTGACTGCAGTCCAGGAATCGATTTTAGGCACATTCGACACGTAGTGCAGGGTGGCGTAGGAGGTGGGATAAAACGACGCCTCCCAGTCGCGATTGACGAAATACCAGACGTTGGTGAACCCGAGTCCGACAAAGAGCAGACCGGTCCCCAGCAGGAGCCGAAAACGATTTAAGCGGGCCATGGGAAGACTTCCAAAAGTGTCGATCAATCTTGGCGCTGAGGCAGCCACTCAAGAGCGACCGGTTCGAGGCTTCCATCATCTTGATACCGCCCATTCACACCAGCCCAAAATCGCTCCTCCAGCAGGATTAACTCATTAAATCCCAGCATTATATGAATATTCAGAACTGGACCATGGCATCGTGCCGAATGACGGCGCACCGGGTGACCGTGCTCTTTTGTCGCCGACACCGTTGGTCAAGCGAGTTCCACCGCTGATCAATCCCGCTTCGCAGCGATCGGCGGCCATCGCCAAACTGACCGTGTTTTCCTGCGATGCGCCCGGTCATGCTGCATTCCCAAGCCCCATTCGTGGGTTCGTTTTCAGACGAGTCCACGCGGGCCTCTTCGCCGCAGCCGACTTCGCTGATCGCACGGCAATTGGTTTTCCCGCCCAAGGATCATGGTTATCGACCCACCGGGCTGACCGAGTCGGGGGATGTTGTGGGCAATATCATAAATCCCGTGCGCTTCCCCGGGGACGCCTGGACGGCGACCGGCCTCTACCTGCCGCCGCGCCATTTTCGCAACCAAACACTGCCTTCCGCCGAAATGGCCTGCCCTTTTGCTGCGACCAGCGATTCTGGTTTGGTCGTCGGCACCGAAGGTCAATCCGCCAATTGCCTTGGTGCCTGGGCCTCCCATTTGGGTGCATTCGGCCGCCAGTTCTGGCCGGATCACCCCAGCCACGCTCAGGATGTGAATCGCCAGGGCGAGATTGTGGGCAAGACGTTGCTGACGGCGGATCCCGTGCTGGTGGCCCGGGCGTTTCTGCTGTGCCCCGGGAACGAGCCTCGCTATTTTGTGCCACCGGAGGGGGGGTTCTCCGACGCCATCGCACTCAACGACAACAGGACCATTCTCTTCAACGTGAACGCGCTTTCAACCCGATCTCCTTTGCGCCGGGCCTGGCTTTGGCAGGACGACGAATTTGTTCCCCTGCAAGTTCCGCCCCGATGTGCCTCGGTCGGAGTGGCCCTGAACGCGCGTGACCAAGTCGTTGGCTTCATTGAGACGGAGTTTGGCCTGCGCCGTCCCGTGTTGTGGGGCGACGAGCAACCCGAAGATCTCAACACCACCGAGGCACAGGACTTCCGCCCGACATGCCTGAACAACCGCGGCGTGATCGGAGGCAGTGCGCTCAACACGTCTGCCAAGCGGGCCGCCTGCCTCTGGACTGCGGAAACCGGCCTGCAATTCCTCGCCGATTTGCAAGGGTCCGAGTCGCCACAACCGCTCGCCGACGTCGTCGCCGTCAACGATCGGGGCCAGGTGCTCGCCACCCAGGTGGTTCACAATCAGCCTTTGGGTTTCCTGCTCGATCCGCAGGATTAACCCGCCCTCGCCCCCGAAACGCGACCCATCACCCATCCGCTGAAGCGGAGCTCGCGGGAAGGAGGTCCAACTGCTTCGCTCCCGTCATGCTTTGTTGTCCCCGCTTCCCCCTCCGCCTGATCAAGGCCTGCCTGATCACAGCCATGGGAGGAAGCCTGCTGGCATGGGCCGAACCCGCGTTGGAGGAGCGGGGATTCCCTGACATCCGGGCGTTCACGCCCCGCGACTACCAAGGGCACAATCAGATTTGGACCGCCCAGCAAGGTCCCGACGGTATCATGTATTTTGGTGCCAAGGCGGAGGTCATCACGTTCGACGGCATTGCCTGGCGCAAAATCCCGGTGCCCGGTTCCGCCTTCCTTCGCGCCATGGACATCGATGCCGCAGGCACCGTCTGGGTGGCCGGCGTCGATGAACTCGGCAAACTTGAACCCGGCTCGGACGGTCGGCTGGAGTTCGTCTCACTCCGTCCCGAATTGCCCGATGGCGTGACCGAACTGGGCGATATTCGACGAATCTTTGTCATGCCCGACGGCGTTTATTTTCAGGGAGATGCTTACCTCCTGCGCTGGCAGAACGCGCAGTTCGATGTCTGGCCCATGTTCGAGTCCTACGTGACCCTGGCCATTAAATGGGGAAATCGTCTGGTGGTGAGCGGCACAAACGGCTGGCGGATCCCAACCGAACCCGGTGAATGGGAGCCGTTTCCCGGTAATCAGGACGTTCACGCCTTCACGCTGGCCACGGAAATCCTGCCGGCGAAACAGGGCGGTTGGTGGATTACCGCCACCCGTCACGGCCTGCTGCACGCCGATGGCAAGTCAATCGAGTCCGTTACCGGCGTTGTCGCGGACTACCTGAAGCAGAACCGCCTGTATGGCGCCACGGCCCTGCCCGATGGCAGGCTGCTTTTTTTCACGCTGGGCAGCGGGCTGATCGTGACCGACCCCGAACTCAATCCCCTGGTCAACCTGGGCACCGACGAGGGCCTGCCATCCGGGACCGTGATCTGCGCGACCTCCACCGGCAACGGCGTGGTCTGGCTCGGCACCGAGCAAGGCATTGTGCGACTCGATTTCAGCGCCGGGATAACCGGCTTCTCCGACGTAAATGGGCTCGATCCGGGCGGAGCGGAGATCGTCGAGCGCATCAACGGCCGGGCATTCCTCGCGACCACAACCGGCGCGGTCAGTCTCGCCCCCGGTCCGGACGCCATCTCCAATCCCGTCTTCCAACCCGGTTTCGAAATCGATGACCGGTTGAGTGTGTTTTACCCGCTGGAGGACGGCAGCACCCTGGCGGGTGGCCTGATGCGCATGTGGCGGATCGCTCCGGGCGGTGAAGTCACCTCGCTGCACAGCCCCTCCAACATCGGACAAACCCTGGTTCATCCGAGTTTTCCGGACCATGTCTTCTCCCTCCATCTCACCGGCATCGCTCTCTGGCGACGGGATGGCACAAAGTGGACGAACCACCGATCCCTGGCCGCACCGAGGGGGGAGTTCCAGTCCCTGGTGGTCGACGACGCGGGCGACCTCTGGCTGGGCAGCGCCACCGGCAGCGTCTGGCGCCTCCCCTACAGTGAGATCGAACCGGGCACCAATCTGTGGGACTCACCCGACCCTGCTCCCATCGCCTACGGCTCCTCCCACGGCCTGCCCCCCCGGGGCGAGCGCATGAGGATCCGCTGCATCGACGGCGACCCCCTGTTCATGACTCCGTATGGGTTTTTTCGATACGACCGGACAAGCGACCGATTTGAGCCCGAGCCGCGCTATGGGGCCAACTTTGTCAACGGAACCTGGTCGAGCCACTACGCCACTCCCTCCCCCGCGGGTGGCATTTGGTTTGAGGCCCACCTGGCTTTGCCGCAGCCGGAGAACAGCCTCCGCCAGATCGGCAAGATCGTCGACGGGGAATGGCACCCCCTTCCCATTCCAAACCTCGACCGCGTGGGTTATCTCGACGACCTGCAAGCGGAATTGCTCGACGGCAGGGAAATCCTGTGGATCTGCGGGCGCGCCGGGTTGCTTCGCATCGATGTGTCCCGCGCCCGGGCCTCGCCGCCGGTAGATATTGGCGCGACGGTGCTCGACAGCATCACCACCGCCGCCGGACGACGCCTGCGGCTGGCTGGGAGCGAGAATCTGGAAATCCCCGCCCATGAAAACTCCGTCCGGTTTGCGTTCGGCACCCCCGGACTTGCCGGCGAACTCGACTCCGAACATCGCTCCCGGCTGATCGGCTTCATCGACGGTAATCTCGAAACGAACAACTCGGGTGAGCGCACCTTCACCAATCTCCCTGCGGGCACCTACACGTTTGAAGCCAGCGGGCGCACGGCGGATCATCGCTGGAGCGAACCCGCCCGCATCACCTTCACGGTGCTGGCACCCTGGTGGCTCACGTCGCTCGCCAAGCTCACCTACCTGGTCATCATCGCCGTGAGCGTCTACGCGATCGTGCGCTGGCGCACGCGCCGCCTGGAACACCAGCGGACCGAACTCGAGCGAGTCGTCGCCGACCGCACCGCCGAGCTCGCCCAGAAAGCCGAAGCCCTGGAGCGCCTGCATCAACTCGAGAAGGACGAAACCCTCGCCGCCCGCCTCGCCGCCGAAACCACCCGGCTCGAGCTTCTGCGCTACCAACTCAATCCGCACTTTCTCTTCAATTCGCTCAACTCCATCCGCGCGCTGGTTTTCAGCTCTCCCGAATCGGCCGGCGAGATGGTTTCGAAACTGGCGGACTTCTGCCGTCGCACCTTGAGCCGCGGCAGCGATGAGATTGTAAGTGTGGCTGACGAAATCGACATGGCCCGCAACTATCTCGATATCGAACAGGTGCGCTGGCAGGACGGTTTGAAGGTCAACATCGATATCGCCGAGCCCAGCCTCCGTTGCGAGCTGCCCCAGAACCTGCTGCTGCCCCTGCTCGAAAACGCCATCAAATACGGCGGCCGCACCTCGCCGGGCGTGTTGCAGATCAACATCCGCACGCGCCTCAAGAACGGCCTGCTCACCTGCGCGATCGCCAATACCGGGCATTGGGTCAAACCGGATACCAACCCGTTCACCGACTCCACCCAGATCGGCCTGCAGAACCTGCGGCAACGCCTGCGCCGCCACTACGGCGACACCGCCAGCCTCGAACACGACAAATCCGTCCAAGGTTGGGTCACGGTCAGCATCACCCTGCCCTGCCAGCTGCCTGCCCTGCCCTCCAGTTGAGCCTCCAGACCACCATGTCCGCCCATCGCAACGCCCTCCTGATCGACGATGAACCCCTGGCTCGCGTGGAACTGCGCCGCCTGCTGGAGGCGCATCCGCACATCCAGATCGTGGGCGAAGCCGCCACCCTCAACACCGCCCGGGAGCGGTTGGCGCAGCCGGATTTTAACCTCGTCTTTCTCGACATCCAGCTGCGCGGCGGCACCGGGTTTGACCTGCTCGAGTTCATTCCGCCGAAGGCGCAGGTGATATTCGTGACGGCTTACGACCGCTTCGCCGTGCGGGCGTTTGAGGTCAATGCGCTCGACTATCTGCTCAAGCCCGTTACCGCCGTCCGGCTGGCCGAGACCCTGCGCCGGCTCGACCAGCCCGATCCACCCGTCGCGCCACCCCAGCCCGGCCGGCTCCATATCGACGATCGGGTATTTGTGAAGACCGGCACCACCACCCGCTTTGTGCCGGTCAATAACATCGTGGCCGTATGCAGCTGCGAAAACTACACCGAACTGCAGCTTGCCGATGGCCACAGACTCATGGCCCTGCGCACCCTGAAATCGTGGGAGCAGGCCCTGCCCTCCGATATCTTTGTGCGCATCCATCGGCAGAGCCTGATCAATCTGCAACACGTCGAATCGATCGTGCGCACGGGAGGAGACGACGTCCGCTTCCGGTTCGCCAACAATCTCCCCGAACTCCCCGCCAGCCGGCGGCGTCTCGCCGGGCTCCGCCAGCGTTTCACCGACGCCGGGCTCGAAAAACTACTGCCCTGATCCGCCGGCTCGCCTAAAGCTTCGCGGATTCCGCCACCTCGGCATTGGCGCGCAACCATTTCACGGCCGCCGACACGTCGGCGTCGTAACCCTCGCGCAAATCCTCCAGCGAGCGCTCCACCTCCACGTCCGGCTCGACGCCCACGCCCTCCAGCCGCGTGCCATCGAGCGCTTTAAAATCGTGCATGCCGATTTGGAGTTCGCCGCCATCGCGTAGCCGATAGTAGCGGCTTGCGATCACCACACCGGCGGTCGGCCGGCCAATCAACGTCGCCCGATCGTAGTGTTTGAACACGTGGGCCAGAATCTCCGCCGAACTGGCCGAACTCGGGCCGATCAACGCGACCACCGGCCCGTCATAACCCACGCCGTCACGCCAGGCTGATTTCTCCTCATCGACTTTTCCCTTCCGCGAAATGAACGCCCCGTAGGGCACGCGATTCGGGAAAAAATCGTTGATCACATATTCCAAGGAGGAAACCGCGCCACCGCCGTTTTGCCGCAGGTCGAGCACGATGCCCGGAGCGTCGCGATGTGTCCTGAGTTTGTCGCGCAGCCATTTGTGGTAGCTCGCCTCAAACTCGTCGAAACGCAGGTAAACCCAGCCTTCCTCCGAATGCCATTCCTGTGGCGGCATCCAGTCGGGCAACAACCGCGCTTCGAGCGTGACGTCGCGCTCGCGATCCCGCTCATCCAAAAACGTCCAAGTGTAAGCGCTGCCCGGGGTGCTTTCCAAATCCAGTCGTTCGTCCGGGAGCAGATCGCCATCACGGGCAATCGCAATCCAACCCGGCTCGATTTCGGATTCCTGCGCCGCGCTTCCGGGGCGCAGCTCGGTGACCACCCATTCGTCTTCGAGCCGCTCCAGGTTGAGCCCCACGAAGGCCCGCTCCTCCACCCTGTCCTCCCAGGCGTCCATCGGTGTCATCGCGCCCGTGTGGCCATCGTCCAATTCGCCCAACATCTCGTTGATGACTTCGTAGAGCGATTCGACATCCGACGCGGTCGCCGCCTGTTCCTTGTAGCGATCGTAGGCCGTCGCCCAGTCCGTCCCGTTGAAGGCGGGATCGTAGAAGCGTTTGTTCACCAACTGCCAAGCCTGGAAGAGCACCGCCTTCTGGGCCTCGGCCCGCTCCGCCGCATTGGCGTAAACCGGCTCCGTCGGCGGAGAGTCCTGCAGCGTGACGCAACCCGACAACAGCAGGGCCGACGCAAAGACGACGGTGCGCAGCCAGAGTGACTGTTGGGCAGGCAGATTCATGAGCTTGGTAGGTGCGGGACGGATACCCTGCAGGGGTTCGGGGCGGCAATCAACCCCGGATGCCAGCCGGACTGAAGCAGGCGGAGGACGTTTTTTCCGGCCAGTGCAGGCTCGTCTCCCTCAATTTCGCGCGCTTGGCTGAGGGCAATGCAAAAGCTCCTCGCTGAGATCGCGCATTGCACGGTATGCGCTCCCGCTCTCCCCCATGCCCCCCGTCCCGTGGTCGTGGCGGACCCGCGAGCCCGGCTGTTGATCATCGGCCAGGCTCCGGGGCGGCGCGTGCATGAATCGGGCATCCCCTGGAACGACCCGAGCGGCGACCGGCTGCGAGTCTGGCTGCAACTCGACAAATCCGCCTTTTACGACGCCAGCCGCATCGCCCTGATGCCCATGGGGTTTTGTTTCCCCGGCACGGGCAAGTCAGGAGACCTGCCTCCGCGGCCGGAATGCGCCCCCCTCTGGCACGAGCGACTGCTGACCGCCATGCCCGCCGTGCAACTCACGCTGCTGGTGGGACAATACGCCCAGCGCGCCTACCTCGCCGAAGCTGCCAAAACCACCCTGACCGAAAACGTGCGCGCGTTTCACGACCATTTGCCGCGGTTCATGCCGCTGCCGCATCCCTCCCCGCGTAATCTGCTTTGGCTTAAACGAAACCCGTGGTTCGAGACTGATTTGTTGCCTGAGCTGCGCCTGCATGTGGCAAGAGCGCTTGCATGACGCGGCGCTCCTGCTTTGTGGTATGCCATTGGGCAACCACCCATGAGCGATAAGAAGCCATCCTCCTCCTCTGAAGACTCGGAGACCACCACCACTCCCGAATCGGGGAACTCCTCGGCAGATCAATCCGCCGGGGCCGCCCCCCAACCGGCGGAAGACTCGGCGGTCCCTTCCAAGGTCGACATGGAAGGCGTTCGAGCCGCCGCTGAAATCTCGATGTCCGGTGGGCCCAGGCCTTCGCGGTTCAAGTGGGGTTTCATCAAGCTCTTCATCAGCCTGTTCAAACTGTCGGCGAAGTTCTTCCCGGTCCTGCTTTTGCTCGGCGGGTTGATGTATAGCTACACGTATTTCTTCGGCGCTCCACCCATCGTGCAGCAGATCAAACTCAATCCGGTCGTGCAGCGCATGGCCGAATCCGTGGGCGTCGAAATTGAGGTTCCCGAGGTGGACGAGGAGACGGGCGAGGTGGTGCAGCCCCAATCGAAGCTCAACCAGATGCTGCAGCAGACGCGTGACGTCGTCGCGGCCAGTGACAGCCGGGTCAACATGGCCAATGCGATTGCCGGTGATGGTTTTGATATCAGTAATGCGATGGCCGACATGGAGGAACCCGGAGAAGAGGCAGCCGAGGGAGGCGGGGGCGACGGATCCGGTACGGCCGCCGACGGAGAGGATGCCGAGGTTCCGGTGGTATCCGAATCAGAACGCCTGGCCGCTTATCAGGAAGCCGTCGCCGCCCAGGGCACCATGCGCACCTATTCTTCGGGCGATTCCGAATGGGCCGCGATCGCCCGGGAAGAAGTTGAAGCCGAGGTTGTCGAGGACGAAGAAGAGGCGCCCCGGCAGGTTCGCGATCTGGACTACACCTCTTTCGTTCGCCCCTCGCCCGCGTTTCAAAAATGGATCCGTGAACTCCGGATCGGCAGCGTGATGACGGGCGACGAGCCCAAGGCCCTGATTGACAACATGACTTTCACCCCGGGGTCCACCGTCGATTACATGCTGGGCGTTACCTTCGAAGGCCTGGCCGAAAACGACACGTTGTTGGTCTTTAAGGACCGCAGCGGCGCGATCCTCACTGTCCAATATTAGCTCCCTCCTCGGTCGGATTTGCCATCGTCCGTCTCGCCACCGGCATCGGTGGCACGGCTGATCCAGATCGACTGCCCACCCCACCATGACACGTCTCATCACCCTCCTCCTTGCCGCAGTTGGCCTGGCCCACGCCGCGGCTGAGCGGCCCAACATTTTGTTTTGCATTGCCGACGACTGGGGCTGGCCGCACGCCTCCGCCTACGCCAATGACCCGGTCGTTCAAACCCCGGCGTTCGACCGGGTCGCGGCCGAGGGCGCCCTGTTTCATCACGCCTACGTTTCGTCGCCCTCCTGCACCCCCTCGCGCAACGCCATCCTGACCGGCCAATTCCATTGGCGACTCGGTCCGGGAGCGAGCCTGTGGAGTACTCTCGATCAGAACATCAATACGTTTCCGCTGCTGCTGGAAGATGCCGGGTATGCCGTGGGCTCCTGGCGCAAGTCCTGGGGACCGGGCCGACTCGACGGCAAGTGGTTGGAACGCCACCCCGCCGGACCAGTTTTCGAGGGCGGCTTTCCGGAGTTTCTCGCCGCCCGGGATCCGGCCAAGCCGTTCTTCTTCTGGCTGGGTGCGAAGGATCCTCACCGTCCTTACGAGCGCGACACCGGCGCCGCTTCCGGCATGGATTTGGCTGCGATCAATCTCTTCGAACATTTTCCCGATGTTCCCGAAGTGCGCGGCGACGTGGCCGACTACTATTTTGAGGTGCAACGCTTCGATTCCGACGTCGCCGCCGCCTTGTCCCTGCTCGAGGAAATCGGCGAAGCCGACAATACCATCGTAGTCATCACCGGTGACCACGGCATGCCGTTTCCGCGCTGCAAAAGCAACCTCTACGACAGCGGCACGCGCGTTCCCCTGGCGATTCGCTGGCCTACCCGGATGCAACCGGCGCAGTCCCTGGAAGGCTTTGTTTCGCTGACGGATCTGGCACCCACGTTTCTCGCCGCCGCCGGGGTTTCCGTGCCGCTGGAGATGACCGGTCACAACCTGTTGCCCGCCATCCTCACCGGCGATGAAAGCAAACTCCGTCAACACATTCTCTTCGGCAAGGAACGCCACGTGCCCAGTCAAGCCGCGCCCGACATGGGCGGTTACCCGTCGCGCGCGCTGCGCACTTCTGACTATCTCTACATCCGCAACTACACCCCCGAGCGTTGGCCCAACGGTATCGAGGACTGGGCCAACGCCGCCATTCGCGGCGTGTGGTATGGCGATACCGACAATGGTCCGACCAAGACCTACATCGTGGAAAACCGGGACCGCGATTGGGCACACCAGCGCTTTTGGGAACTCAACTTTGGGCTGCGTCCGGCCGAGGAGCTCTACGATCTGTCGCGCGATCCCGGCCAACTGATCAACGTGGCCGCCGATCCGGACTATGCCACCACCAAAGCCGAACTGGCCGCGCAACTCACGGAAGACCTGGTCGCCACCCTGGATCCCCGTGAACACCCGCACTACGAATTCGACTTCGATGCCCCGCCCTACCTTGGCCGGGGACCGCGCCACCCTGACTCGCTCAAGTGAGGATTTGGCAAACCGGCCTGCTGATTATCTTTGGGGCGATTCTGCCCGGCAATCTGGTTGCTGAGTCGTCCGACCCCGCTAGGCTGCTCGAAGAAAGATTCGATCACTCCGATCTTGGTTCCGATTGGTGGGTGGAGGGCGGCGAATCCGTCAAGGTCATCGACGGCCGACTCCACGTCGCAGCGGACCCGCCGGAACATCGCGGCCCCGGATACGTGGCAACGATCTGGCACCGAACCCCCATCGCCGGCGATGTGAGGATTACCTTTAAAGCGCAGGTGCTGCGCTCTTCCCGCCAGGCCAACAATATCAATTTCTTCCTGTTCTACACCCATCCCGACAGGACACCGCTCGAGGTTTCCCGCAATGAACGGGCCGACGGTCACTACGCCCACTATCACGAACTCAACGGCTACATCTTCACCTTCATCAACGCCGGCATGGTCGATCCGGCGGACCAACGTGCCCGCATGCGCCTGCGACGAAACCCCGGGTTCGAGCTTTTGGATGAGGCCTTTGACTACCATTGTCAGGTAGGCCGCACCTACACGTTTGAAATCACCCGCCGAGCCGGACGCCTCACCTTCGCGGTCGACGGCAACACCTTCCTCGAAGCACATGATGCCGCGCCCTGGCAATCGGGGCACATCGGGCTGCGCACCTTTCACACCGACCTGTGGTGGGACGACCTTCTGGTCGAACCCCTCGGCGCCGGAATCGAATCGGACTGAGCCAGTTCGGCTGACTGCTGCCTAGATCGGTCCTTCGTCGAAGGCACAATTGATGCCTCGACGCAGCTTCGGAGAGGACGATCGGGAAGCGACACGAGGATTGGTTGGCGTGGAGGATTTCACCACGCCACCGCCATCGGCTACGGCCAGTTTTGAACCCAACGCCAACCCGGCTGCCGACACTCCGGCTTGTTTAAACCAGCGCCGCCGTCCGATTGAAATTTCAGAGAAACTCGATGAGGCGGAGGCATTGGATGTGGCCATGTGCAGACCGCATACCATCGCGGTCAAAATCGCAAGCGCCAGCGTCCCGAACCCTTGCGTTGAGCTGCCTTCGCCGTGAGGCTGCCCGCCATGGGTGCCTACGACTTCAACTTCGACGTGCCGCCCGGCGAGCGCTACCAACCCAGCCCCGAACGCGTCGCTGCCTGGGAGAAGCTTTTACCCGACCACAACTTTGCCTTCTGCCCGCCCGCCACCGATCGCGGCACCTGGGATCCCTGGCGCAACGAAGATGTCGGCCAACGCCTTCTCGACGAGGCCCGTTCTTATGTCGCCGAGGGCTTTCCCGACTACACCAACGCGACTTACATCGACTGTCTCGAACGCGAAGACGTTACCAAAATCAATCAAGTCCTGCCCGCCGTTCGTCGCCGCCAGATTGTGTTTCTGTTGGCCGAAGCGATTTTCGACGAGGGCGAGTTCCTCGAAGTCATAGCCGACGATTTTGATCGCATCACCCAGGTCGATTCCTGGGTGCATCCCAACAACGATCTCGAACGCCGGAACCTCAATCGTGAGACCTACGAGATCGACTTGGTCACCGCGCACTACACGTCATCACTCAGCCAAACTATTTATGTGCTCGCCGACCGCCTGCCGACCGGCGTGCAGGAGCGAATTCGCAAGGAACTCGAACTGCGTTCCTTTGAGCCGCTGCGCCGGCGACTGGAGACCGGACGCGATGTTTATTGGTGGGTCGATGTCACCCACAATTGGAACTCCGTCTGCCTCGCCTGCATGGTGCAGGCTGCCGCCGCCATCAAACCCGCCGCCGACCGGGCGTGGTGGTTCGCGGCTGGCGAAATGTTGGTCAAAAACTTCCGGGAGAGTTTCAACACCGACGGATTCTGCACGGAGGGTGTCGCCTACTGGAGCTACGGCGTCGCCAACTACATCATTATTTCCGAACTCTTTCGACTCGGCACGCGTGGTGTGGTCGACCTGATGGACGAACCCAAGATGTCGCGAATCATGCTCTATCCTGAGCGCTGCGAAATTTCACCGGGCCTTTATCCGACTTACGCCGATTGTCGCATCGGCACCGTGCCTTCGTTCTGGGCCAGCCACTGGCTCGACAACCGCCGCAACTCCGACATGACGACCTCGCGCCCGTTGGCCGATGCTCCCGATCCGTTTGAGGACATGAACTTCGGCTCCATTGCCTACTTCACTTTGTGGATGTTCCAGACCATCAATCCACGGGAGCCCCGTGGCACCGAGCGTCCCGTCGGGTTGCGCCATTGGTTTGACGACTCGTCCCTGTTGATCGCGCGTCCCGGACCCGACACCAGCCGTCAATTCGCGGCCACCTTCATCGGTGGCAACAACGGGGTGAATCACAACCACAACGATTTGGGCACCTTCACCATCTGCCTCGACGGACGCGCCTTGATTGTCGATCCCGGCATGGAGACCTACAGTTTCCGCACGTTCAGCGTGCACCGCTACGAAAGCCAACTGCTGAACTCCTACGGGCATCCCGTGCCGCGCGTGGCCGGCCGGTTGCAGGAGGCCGGGCCGGAGTGGCAAACCGCCGTCCTTGCCACGGAATTCTCGGACGATGTCGACCGGGTGGTTTTCGATCTCAAACGCGCCTATGACGTGCCGACCCTGCGCCGACTGGAACGTGAATTCGTCTTCGACCGCCGTGGCGACGGCAGCCTGACCATCACCGACGAAGTGGAGTTTTCCGAGCCCGAGGATTTCGAGTCAGCCCTGATCTCCTTCGGTTCGTGCGAAATCGACGGCAACCGCCTCGCCTTCGCGGATGGTCCGGTTCGCCTGGCCGCCGAGGTGGAGGTTGAGGGCGCCGGGCTGGTTTTCGAACGCGATACCATCAACCAGCCGCCCCACCCCATTCGAATTGCGTTGCGTTGCGCCGAGCCGATCACAACCGCAAGGATTCGTGCCACGTTCCGTCCCCAGGCGTAGCAACCCGCCGCGCCCCTCCCATCGATCATGTCCACCTCATCGCTGTCCCTCTTGGTAACCGGCGCCAGCGGCCACCTCGGCCGGCGCGTGGTGCAGGAGCTGGTGCAGGCCGGACACCAGGTTCACGCCACCGACCAACGGCCGGCCAACGGCTTGGACTGCCGGTTCACGATCGCCGACCTGCGCGACCACGAACAGGTCAATCCACTGCTGGCGGACGTCGACGCCGTTGTGCACCTCGGCAACCATCCCACCCTCATACATCCCCAGCGCACCTTCAACGACAACGTCGCCATCAATCTCAACGTGTTCCAGGGAGCCGCCGAGGTCGGCGTGCCGCGCATCGTCTTCGCCAGCTCGCTGCAGTTGATCGGAGGCCATCCTGACCATCGGACCGTGACCCACCTGCCGCCGCTGCCGGCGTATCCAATCAATGGTGACACTCCGCCCACGCCGACCAATACCTACGCGCTGAGCAAGTCCGTCAGCGAAGTCATGCTGCGCTACTACGTTGAACGCTGTGGGCTCAGCGCCGTGGCCATCCGCTACCCCCTGCTCCTGGGCACCGGCGTGCCGGATTGGGCGCTCGACCCGGAAGTTGATGAGACGGTCGTGCGCGAGGGTTTCTCCGTGCTCAGCCTGCCTGACGCCGCCGGTTTGGTTGCCGCCATCCTCGCTCACCCGCGGCCCGGCTTTCGGATTTATGCCCCCGGGTTTTCCGCCCGATGCACGGACAAGACCAACGCCGATCGTCGCCGCGAATACTATCTCCACCTGCCGGTCAACGACGAGGAACTCATCCACGATCCCCGCATCACGGCCGAAACCGGCTGGACGCCCACTCGCCCCACTTCCTACCCGTAAACCTCCAACCGTTCCCCATGATCTACCAACAACTCGGCCGCTCCGGCCTGCTCGTTTCCCGCACCTGCCTTGGCACCATGACGTTTGGCAACGACGCCTGGGGCTGCGACGCCGCCGAGTCTCGCAAGCTCACCGACGCCTTTATTGCGGGCGGAGGCAACTTCATTGATACCGCCGACCTCTACGCCAAAACCGCCTCTGAATCCATTCTCGGCGATATCCTCACCGACCACGATCGGGACGCCCTCGTCCTCGCAACCAAGTGCTGGTTCCCCCAAGCCGGGCATCCCAACGCCCGCGGACTTTCCCGGCGCCACATCATCGCCGCGTGCGAGGCTTCGCTGCGCCGGTTGAAGACCGACTACATCGACCTGTATCAGTTTCACGGTCCCGATCCTTACACGCCGCTGGAAGAATCGCTTGGCGCCATGGCCGACCTGGTCCGCAGCGGCAAGGTCCGCTACGCCGGACTCTCGAATTTCTCTGGTTGGCAGGTCGTGCAGGCCAACGAGGCCGCCAAGCGCGCCGGCATTACAAATTTGGTTTCCGGCCAATACCTCTACAACCTGCTGCGCCGCGACATCGAGCGGGACATCCTGCCGGCCTGCCGCTCGGAGGGGCTGGGTGTGATTTGCTGGAGTCCCTTGGCCAGTGGTTTTTTGAGCGGAAAATACCGGGGCCTGGACAAGCCGCCTGAAGGTTCGCGTTTTGACCAGATGGGCAAGGTATTGCTGCCGCGCTTCTGGAACGACCAAACCGTCGCCCTGGTCGAACGCATGGCGGAAATGGCCGATGAACTCGGCGAGAGCATTGTCGCCGTCGCCTTGGCCTGGTGCCTGGCCCAGGACGGCATTACTTCCGTCATCGCGGGCGCCAGCAAGTTCAGTCACCTCGAACCCCAGTTAAGAGCGGCCGAGCTCATCCTTCCGGAAGCCATGCTCGCTGAGCTCGATGCCGCCCTCCCCTGCGACAAGGGTTATCCTGACGAATGGTTCCAAATCGCCAGCCAGGGAACATTTCCAAAGGAGTATATTCGCAAGGTTTAACTGCATCAGAAAACTCTTCCCGCACCCATGCTCCATAATACTTTTTCCCGCTTCGCCTGGATCCTCTTGGTCAGCCTTCCAGTCATCCTGCTGAAAGGTGAACTGGCCCTGCACGAAACGCCCGACTACATCGAAGTTTCGCGGGGCGATACCCCCGTGTTGCGTTACCATAAGGCCGAGATGCCGCCGCCGGAAGGAGCATCACCAGCGTATCGACGCAGTGGATTCATCCACCCGCTGCGGTCGCCTTCCGGGGCCGTGGTGACCTCGATTCATGCGCCGGATCACATTCACCACATGGGGCTTTGGCACGCTTGGGTCCGAACCGAGTTTCGCGGCCGGAATGTCGATTTTTGGAATCTGCGGAAATCCCAGGGCACCGTGCGTTTTGTTGAGATGATCGATCGGGCGGAAGCCCCCGACCAGGTCGGATTCACCGTTGGTCAACAACAGGTCGCCCTGCCTCACGAGGATCGTCCCGCCGAGGTTGTATTGGCGGAGGAACTTCGCATCAGCGTGGGCGGAGATGAGTCCGCCAATATCGTGGACTACATCCTCACCCAGACCAACGTTACCGACGCGCCGCTCGAAATGCCCGCCTATCGCTATGGCGGTGGTCTTGCCTTCCGCGGCCCACAGTCGTGGGGAAAAACCAACGATGCCTACATCACCTCGGAAGGCCTGGACCGCACCAAAGGCCACGCCACTCGCGGACGCTGGTGCACCATGCATGGACCGACCGAAAACGGCGAAGCCACCGTGGTCATCATGGGACATCCCTCCAACCACGATGCCCCGCAGCGCATGCGCATCTGGGAAAAGGGGCATGTCTTTTTTAACTACGTGCCGGCGCAGGAACACGCCTGGTCAATCGCCCCGGGCGAGTCGAGCACGCTGCAATATCGGGTGATGGTCTTTGACGGTCGCCCCTCCAACGCGGAGATTGAAAACCGCTGGGCCGACTTCACCGACGGGTTGTAAGCCGACACTCACACACCTCCAGCGTGAAGCAAGACTGGCGCAAATTCGGCCGTAGGGTTCGGGAATTACGCAGTCCCGCATAAGTGTAAATTTATCGTAAGCACTGTTGCTTCCGCCCTCCGGCACTAAATCGTTTGCGGACTCCTAGTCCGCATGAGTTCTACCCCCACACCGTCACCAGGCGACCGAGGCAGATCCCGCATTATCGTGGGTGCCCAATCCAACCGAGCGGCCAAGTCTCGTGCGACTCACAACCAACACGGAGAGATCGACCTGAACAGTCCGCTGCTGGCCAAGGGGCCGGCGCGCGGACCGCGGCGCTCCGCCTTCAAGTGGGGTGGCATCACCATCTTCATCAAACTGTTCCGCCTGAGCGTGAAGTTCGTTCCCATCGCCGGGGCGATGGTTGGTGCGGTCTACGGCTACACCTATTTCTTTGGCGCCATCCCCGTCGTTGATGCGGTCAAACGGGAGCTGGGAATGGAAGTTGCCCTCCGGGAGCAAACCGAATCGCGCGTCACCCAAATGCTGCAACAAACCCGCGATGCCGTTGCCGCCAGCGACTCGCGCGTGAACCTTGGCAATGCGATTGCGGCCGGTGATGTTGCCGCGGCGGATGCCATCGAATCAGGCAGCGTTTTCGAAGCCCTCACCGAGTCTCCGGTGGCCAGCACTGCGCCCGCGGTTTCCGTCCCCACAGTGAAACTCGATCTGCCCAAAATGGACGCCGAAACGTCGAAGGCTACTGAGACCATTGATGGCATCATGACCGTTTTCTCCGGCGATGATGCATCAACCAATCGTGCCTCCACAATCCCCGCTCAACCCAGCCCGACGATCGCCCGCAAAATCACCATCGTCGAAGACCGTAGTCGGGCCGATCCCGCGGCATCCGCCCCGCCCACCCGCCGCATCACGGTGGTGCAAAACTCCCGCCAAGCCATTCCGTCGCGCTACCACAATATTGATACTCGATCCGGCCGGCCGGCTTCCGCCGAGTTTTCCCAGTGGCTCCAGACCATCCGGGTCAACCGGGTGATTCCCGACTACAAACCGAAGGTTGTGATCAACAACACCGAGTTTGTTTCCGGGTCCATTGTCGACTTTGCCATGGGCATCACCTTTGCCGGTCTGGCGCAGGACGGCACGTTGCTGGTGTTCAAGGATGGTAGGGGCGCCTACCTGACCGCCAAGTTCTGAACCGCGCTGGTTCAGTACAAGTCCGTCCCCCAACCCATCCACCGGGGTTGGGAGGGAAGCTGACACCTCCTTCGGAATCCATCAGCAGGTCGTAACCACGGTGCTGATACGACACCTGCGAGTATCCAATCAGGAAATACGCATAGCCGGGGTCAGGTTCGCTTCTCATTTTCGCCCGCCAGGCCCCGCATGAGATTTTCCATCGGTTCCGAAAGAGGCTGCTGCCGACGCATCCAGGACATGAAGCTGAAGACGATGATCGACGTCGAAACCGGCACCAGGGTGCGCATGTCGATGTTTCCGTCCAAGCCATAGGTGACGATCACGAAGGCGAAGAAGCCTGCAAAGATTGAGACGATCGCCGCGCGGGCATCGGCGTGTTTGAACCAAGGCAGCAGCCCGAACACCATCGGCACCGATACCGGCCCAATCAACGCACCGAACCACGCGATGATCAATCCGAGCACGCCGCCAAAACGCTCCGCTTCGATGCCAATCATCAGGGTCAGGGCCATGAAGGTGAACGTCGTCAGCCGGGCCACGCGCAAGCCCTGCTTTTGGTCGAGTTGGCGAAATCTTTTGGAGATGACCGGCAGGATGTCCCGCGTCACCACCGCTGAAATCGTGTTCGAATCCGACGAAGTCATTGAAGTCGTCGCCGCAAACATCGCGGCCAGCACGAGTCCCACCAAACCTGCCGGCAGAAACTCCGTCGCCAGCGTGGTGTAGGTTTTGGAGGGATCCGCGAGATCCGGCAGCAAAATCGGCGCGGCCCACATGGGAAAGAACAGGACCAGCGGCCAGAGCAGGTAAAGCGTGCCCGAAAGCACCGCGGTTTTGCGGGCGCTCCGGGCCGAAGGAGCCCCGATGTAGCGGGCCGCCAGATTCCACGTGCCGCCATTGTAGGACAACGAAGCCACAATCAAAAATGCGAAGGCGAAGAGTGCCGTGTATTCACCGTTGAAGAGGTTGCTGTTTTCCGGGGGGAGCTGGGCCCAGATTCCCGTGAGACTGCTGATGCCTCCAAGGTGGCTCACCACCGCAACAAACAACACCGTACCGGCCGCCACCTGCACGAGGAACTGCAGGGTATCGTTGTAGAGATCGGCCCACAGTCCTCCCACCGTGATGTAAGCCAGGGAGATCGCCCCCGAAATCAGGACCCCGAAGGTGATGGGCAATCCCGTGAATCCGTTGAGCAGGATTCCGATCGACGCCCACTTCGCCCCCACGTCGAACAGCTTGAGCAGCACCCCGCACCACGCCATGAGCTGCTGGGTGACGACACCGTAACGCATCTTCAGATACTCGGTCGGCGACTCGATGCCCAACGTGAGCCGCAAACGCGCCCACCGCGGGCCGATCAGGGTCGCCCCCAGCGCACAGGCGGCCGCCACCGAACACGCCCACCAGACGTAGACCGTGAATCCATCCTCGTAGGCGATGGCTGCGAGCCCGACAAAGACCACGCCGCTGTATCCGGAAACGTGATGGGAAATGCCGCCGAGCCACCAGGGAATCTTGCCGCCCGCGACGAAGAAGTCGCCGGAGCCCTTGATTTTCCGGAAGCAGTAAATGCCAATCGCGGTGACGAGCAGGAAGTAGGCGCCGAGAACCGCGTAATCAAGCGTCTGCATGGTGGTCGGAAACGATTCGTATCATCTTTTTGGTGACAGTCGAAGGGCGGGAAGCGATCCCGGGCTTCAGGGGCCGCAACCGGGAAGCTTTGAACCTGAGCGCGCGTCCCGGTTTAACAAGCGTCGGTTGGTCAAAATCTCCAATTTCTCCCGGGGGCTTGAATGAAATTTCAATTACGCGCGGTTACGGGCGCGAGGCCAGCCTTGCAGGAGAGGTTGGCCGGTCCGACGCTCATTGCCGGTGTTCTCGATTGCCCCATTTCGTTTTGATGTCACTCCCCCGCTCGGCCACGCGCTGCTGGGGGGGCTGGTGCCATCGGCGATCGCAATCGATGATGAGCTGCAGGCAATTGGTTATGTTCTGCTAGGCAACGAAGCACCGGTCGTGGTGTGTGTATTGGATTGGGCCGGACTCATGAACGAATCGCATCTCAGTTTTCGTCGCACTCTGGCCGAAGCCGCCCGGACCTCGGTTGATCGGGTCGCGCTGCACTGTGTGCACCAGCACAACGCTCCCTTCGTCTGCGAGGAGACTCGGGTTCGCTTGAGCCGATTCACTGATCTGCCGCCCGTTTTCGATCCACAGTTTTTCGATGAATGCCAGCGGCGAGGTGCGGCTGCAATTCGCGAAGCACTGCGGGCCTCCGTCCGCGTGACTCACATCGCTCATGGCCGGGGCCGCGTTACGGAGGTGGCCTCGAATCGCCGCGTTGACCGGGCGGATGACGGCAGGGTCAACACCATGCGTGGGAGCTCCTGCACGGACCCCAGGCTGATTGCATTGCCGGAAGGCACCATCGACCCGGAACTCCAAACGATCGCCTACTTCTCCGGCGAGAGGAAGGTCGTTGCGTGCCACTATTATGCGACGCACCCGATGAGTTATTATCGTGATGGTCGTGTCACGAGTGACTTTTGCGGCCTCGCCCGAAAACGACGGCAGGCCGAAGACCCGGACTGCACCCACGTCTATTTCACCGGCTGCGCGGGCAACGTTGCCGCAGGGAAATACAACGATGGCTCTCCGGCCGCCCGGCGGGCTCTAGTCGGCCGGATTTACGACGGGATGATTGCGTCGGAGTCTGCGCTTCAGCCTCAATCGCTCGACACGGTGCGTTGGGAACCGCTCGAAGTTCGACCCACTTCTCGCCAGCCGTCATCGATCGAAACCCTGGGGGCGACTGTCGAAGGTCCGGCCGCAGATCGGATTGGCCGAATCCTGCAAGCCTACTGGCAGAGCTGGCAGCTACGGTGCGACGAGCAACCGGGGATGTCTCTCAGTGCACTGCACTTGAACAAATTCGCCGTGCTCCACCTTCCCGGCGAGATCTTCATTGAGTATCAAATCGCTGCGCAGGACATGGCCGGTACCGATCCCGTCGCGGTGGCGGCCTACGGGGACGGCGGGCTGTGGTATGTTCCGCTGAGGGATGAGTATTCAAAAGGAGGATACGAAACCGAGGTCGCTTTCTGTGAGCCCGTGATTGAGCAACAATTGCGGCAAGCGATGCGAACGCTGCTGGAATCAGAGAGCTCGTCCTGAATCCCACCACCCTGCCCCACCAAAAGGAACGGAACCGGCCCGTGAAGCTTCATCTACTGTTTGACTGCCAACCAGGGGCTGACCGCGGTCATCCACGCCGCACGATCGTCTCGCAAAGCGGCCGGCACTTCTCGCAGGACGGCAATTTCCTCTGCGGAAACTGAACGTGCGTCCAGTCGCGCCAGGTGCGCAATCAGCTCGGCCGTGAGCTCCGAAATGCGGGGCCGGATTTCGGTCACCAGGTTGGGAGCACGAGCCGGGCCTCCGCCGCTGTTCCACTTGGCAAACCAACGTGATTGGATGCGCTTGGCGGCATCGATCTGCGCCCGCACGACCTGCCGGGCCCAGGCCCGGTCCACCCCGCTTCGCGACGCCTGCTCGACCGTTGCCGCCAATACCTGAGCCTCGCGATTCGCATCCTCCACCGGCAAGTCGTTCAGCCATTTGTAAGCAGCGACATCCGGCATCACCAGAAGCCGCTCGCTCAGGATCTGTTTGAGATCCCGCCCGGCTTCCGCCGAAGCAACCATGAATCCGGCCCCCAGGACCAATAACCAACAGAGCTTTGCAGTGACTCGCGCCATAACGGGTCAAGCGTTCCAGCGAATGCGAGCAACGCAACCTTACGGCTCGCGATTGTCATGCCATTGAGCCGGGCGCCGTTCGCCGTCGGCCGGAATGGCGACAAAATTTTCCACGACCAGGCCCTGCGTAAAATTGGTGACCAAACCATAAGCGGGAAGTGCCGTGCCATACATGCCACGGCCGGGATAGCCGTTGCCCGCCCAATTCGGCTCCTCGTTCCGATCCCGCTCGCCGCCGGCAACGCCGCTCTCGATGATGATGTTGCGCAGCGTGACGTTGCGCACGGGCGCTTCCGCCAGCCCCACCACTACAGCGGGCCACGGTCCGACGTTGCGGGCTGAGATATTGGCCAGCGTCACATCCTCCAGCACCAGCTCCGACTTCAACTGCGCGGCACGTTCGCTCATCTTCACTCCTTGGGCGGCGTCGCCATCCCCGGCGTAGCCTTGCTTCGCCACGTTGCCGGACAACCGATTGCCGAGGCGCACGTGAATTGGGTTTTGCACGTCCTCCATCGTGATGTCCTCCACCGTCACGTTTCGCATGGGACCACCATCGGTGGTGATCAAATCAATCCCGGTCAGCCCCTGCCAGACGCCCAGGGGATGGAGCATTTCCTTCGAAGCGGATCTCCGAATCTCGACCCGGCGAATGGTAATGTTCTCGAAGCCCCCCACCGAACCCGTGCCGGTCTTGATGGCCGAAGCATGGGTCGCCACGACACAATCCTCGACCAGGACGTCGCGGCAGGGCTGCTCGCCATTCGCCTTGAGCACGATCGCATCGTCACTGGCATCGACCACGCAGTGGCGCACCACCACACCCTGACACGAATCGATGTCGATCCCGTCGTTGTTTTTGTTCGCGTGGTTATACACGTCCACCCCTTCGATGGTGACGTCACGGCAGCCCAAATACCGCTGCATCCAAAACGCCGACGAACGCATCCGCAGGTCCCGCACCACCACGCGCTCCGCATTGACGATAAAAATGCCGTAGTGGCGATTGGGGCTGTTTTCCACCCCGTCCCGAAACACCTCGTGGTCGCCGCTCGCGTCGATCATCCCGCCGCCCGTCAGCCCGATGTCCTGCACCGAATCCGCGAACACAAAAGCCCGCCATGGCACCACGTCGAGGCGGCTGATCAGACTCGACTGAAACAAACGCATCCTGGCCAGTTCGGGGATGGCCTTGAGGGTCGAGCCTGCGGCGATGTGCAACGTCACGCCGCTCCGCAGCTCAAGCGAACCGGAAAAGTAAAGCCCCGCGTCCAGGACCAATCTTCCTCCGCCACCGGCACTGATCTCGTTAATGCCGCGCTGCAGGGCGGCGGTATTGTCCGTGCGGCCATCCGCCACGGCACCAAACGTCTCGGCCGGGAAATCCTTGGCCAAAACTTGCGGGGTAAGGACAACGGCGAGGGCCAGGCCGGGGATCGAGAACCACAGGGATCGCACCATGACACCACGCTGGCGGTAGGAGCCGCCCCGGGTCGAACGAGCAATGCTCCAACGTTCAGCGCAGGCCGCGGACTATCAGTCCAGAGTGCGCGGCGGCGCGGCTGGCTCGACGCGCTGGGCTTCGCGCTGACGCCGGGGAAGTTGGGTGGTTGGGTCCGTCTGGCGCCGGCGCAGCCGGGGGAGGAACGCCGCCGCCAGGCCGCCGACCACCGCGGCCCCTATCGCCAGCGCCGCAAGCGGAAGAGCCACAAGCATGACCATTGCCACGAGGCCCAGGGCCACCATCACGCCCAATACGGCCACCATCGCCCGCACCGCCGGGTTTTTGATCTGCCGGCCATTGATGGACGTGTGCATGCGAAAAGCCATGAGACCACAGTAAGCCCGACTTTCCATCGGACGCAAATCAACTGATCGTGGACTCGCGCATACTTCGCGGCTCTGACAGCAAAACCTTGAGCGTCAGCCCCATTGCAACGGTTTGAATCACTCTCGCTGGCAAGCGGGTTGTTTCCTCCCTCTTCTGCCACCGCCCCATGACAAAACAGAAAATCACCCCGGCCCTCGCGTTGATCGCCTGCAGTCTTGCCAGCTTCAGTTCGGCGCAGACCCGGCTTGTGCCCATTGCTCCGGCTTGGGCGAAGAACACCATCAACGCCAACATCCTCCGCTACGACTCCATCGTCTCCGACGATACACACCAATACGTGGGATTCTACGACCCGGAGGGCTGCATGAATTTGGCCAGGCGCACGCTCGGTACCACCGAATGGAAAATCAAGCGCACGCCCTACACCGGCAACATCAAGGACGCCCACAACACCATCAACCTCATGCTCGATGGGAACGGTTTCCTGCACGTGTCGTGGGACCACCACAACGATCCATTGCGTTATTCCCGCAGCATCGCCCCCGGCTCCCTCGAGCTGACCGGGAAACTGTCCATGGTCGGCGAGCGGGAGGACCGTGTCACCTATCCCGAGTTTCATCGTCTGCCCGATGGCGATCTGATCTTCCTCTATCGGGCCGGACGGTCCGGGCGGGGGGATTTGGTGATGAATCGCTACCACCGCAAAACCCAGACGTGGGAACGCCTGCAGGACACCTTGATCAGTGGTGAAGGCGAACGCAGCGCCTATTGGCAAATGTGCATCGACCCCTTCGGCACCCTGCACCTGTCGTGGGTCTGGCGTGAAAGCTCCGATGTCGCCACCAACCACGACATGGGTTACGCACGATCGCGCGATGGCGGCCGGACGTGGGAGAAAACCACTGGTGAGCGCTACGTCCTGCCCATCACGCAAGCGACCGCCGAGTATGCCGCCCTCATCCCGCAAAACCATGAGCTGATCAATACCAACGGCATCGCCGCCGACCGCGCCGGCCGGCCCTACATGGCAACCTACTGGCGCCCTGTCGGCACGGATGTGCCGCAGTATCACCTCATTCACCACGACGGCAGCAAGTGGCACGTCTCCCCCATCACCCGGCGCACCACCGGTTTTCGTCTGGGTGGCGGCGGCACCAAACGCATCCCCATCTCCCGCGCACGCATCCTGATCGATTCGCGCGGTTCAACCGACCGCACCTACGTGGTGTTCCGCGATGCCGAGCGAGGCTCCCGGATCACCCTGGCCACGGCTGACAATCTGAAAAACCCCGACTGGCAGTTTGTGGACCTTACCGATTTCCCGGTCGGGATGTGGGAACCCAGCCTGGACACCCTGCGTTGGGAGCGCGCGCATGAGCTTCACCTCTACGTGCAAAACGTCGGCCAGGGCGACGGAGAGACCCTCGAAGATTTTCCGCCAACCCAGGCTTCCGTGCTCGAGTGGCGACCCTACTGATCCGCGGCGTTTTGGCCTACTCGCTCTGCAAAGACGGGGAAGGCCGTAACAGCATGTTCGCCATAACTTTTACCGCATCTCCCACCGTTGATTCCGAAGGCAGGATGAATGTCATCTTGCGACCACTCCTTAAGGTGGCGGTCACATGGAACGATCCACCCGGCTCATCCGGCTGCACCGGAGCTATCACCACCGCCTGCAAGAACGGCAATCGACCCGCGTAACGATCCATCAACATCGTGACGACCAACCGGGCGACTTCGGAGTTGATGCTGACACCATTACAAGATCGATGGGATTGAATTACCCCGGCCTGATCCGCTTTTTCCGCTTTCCACATCAATCGAAGTCTCTCGTCCTCCATCACAATAGCGGCGAAATCAGCGGCTGACCCTCCCGACGAAGTGGCCTCTGGAGTGGGCGTCTTGACGACATCTCGCGTCCTCGCCCCGTGCCCGGGGTCGAGGGAAGGCGTCACAAAGCGAAAATGAGATGCAAACCGGTGAAATCATCAAAGTATTTGATGATTCTTAAGAATCTTAGGATTTCAAGTGTTTTTGGTAACCCAAGGAACCAACTCTTGGTTCTATCGCCCGCGTGGCCAAGGCGACCAAAGCAGACACCATCGGTATTCATGTGCGAAACGAGATCATCGACGAAATCGTTTCCCGGGCCAATGCGCTGGGTGTCAAAAAGGGAACCTACGGAGCGATGATCCTCGATTGGTGGCATTCCCAAGGATGCCCGGCCGTCAGCGAACCGGATCGCCTCATGCAGATCGCCGCTCAAGGACAGAGTCCGCCCTTGGAATTTGTCGCGGAAGACGACCCGAAGACTTTCGGCAAAACTCCTCCCAACAAACGACGGTAGCGGTCGGGCGGGAAAGCATGGGTGTCGACGACGCCGGCGCACGTTGACACGTTTCCCTGGTCCACCACGCTGAGCGTAATGCAACTGCGGGCGCTGCTGGTCGACTACAACGGGTTTTTTGCCGCCTGCGAACAGCAGGAGCAGCCCGCCCTGCGCAACCGCCCGGTGGCGGTCATTCCCATTGCGGCCGAGACGACCTGCGTCATCGCCTCCAGCTATGATGCCCGCGAGCGCGGTGTAAAAGTGGGCACCTCCGTGGCTGAGGCCCGGCGGCTGTGCCCCGGCATCGCCCTGGTCGAGTCGCGCCCCGAGGTCTACATCCACTACCACCATAAACTGCTGGAGGCGGTGGATACCTGCCTGCCTGTCTCCGAGGTCTGGTCGATCGACGAAGTCTGGTGTGAATTGCCTCCCCGCTGGCGCAACCGCACCGATGCCCTCGCCACCGCCCGCAAGATGAAACAGGCCATCGCCCGCCTCGCCGGCGCCCACCTCACCTGCAGCATCGGTATCTCCGGCAATCCCTGGTTGGCCAAAGTCGCTTCGGAAATGCAAAAGCCCGATGGCCTCGTGGTGCTCGACGAGGACGACCTGCCTGAGCGTCTGTTCGAACTGAAACTGCGCGACCTGCCGGGGATCGGTCCCAACATGCACCAGCGCCTGCGTCGCAGCGGCATCGACACCGTGGCAAAACTCTACGCCTGCACCTCGGCCCAGCTTCGCGCCATTTGGGGCAACGTGGAAGGTGCCCGCATGTGGGAGCGCCTGCGCGGACGCCACGTGCCACTGGCCCACCAGCAGACCTCCAGTATCGGCCACTCCCACGTGTTGCCCCCCGAGCTGCGCAACCCGGCCGGCGCCGAGGCCACCCTGCACCGCCTGCTGCAAAAGGCCGCCATGCGCTTGCGCGCTGCCGCGCACTACGCCGGCGGCCTGCACATCGCCCTGCGTTTCGCCGGCGGCGAAAAACGTTGGGGCACCGCCGCCACCTTTGTGGAAACCCAGGATACCCGGGAGCTCACCCGCGTGCTGCGCCTGCTCTGGGAGCGCCGCCCCGCCGGACGCGAGAACATCACCGGCGCCGGTGTCAGCCTCTTTAACCTCCTGCCGGCCGGCATGCACACGACCACCCTCCCCGGTATCGTGGACAACGGCGACCGCCGCGCTGGACTCAACGCCACCCTCGACCACCTCAACCGCAAACTCGGCAAAAACACCGTAGTCTACGGCGGAGCCCTGGGAGCCCTCGAATATGCCCCCGTCCGCATCGCCTTCACCCGCATCCCCGACCTTACCCTCGAGGAAGGCGACGCCGACCCCAGCCTGACCCCTTCACCCCAGGAACTCGCCCAAGCCCAGAGCCTGCCAAAGGTTGCCGCCCACTAGGATTCGCGTTGGTCTCCGCCCCAAGCACATTCAGGCGCGGTCTCTGCGACCCGTGCTGAGCGGCAGACGCCATCAAGCGCAAGGGGAGTCCAGGCGTCAGCGAAACCCGCGATGTCATCAGGCCGACGCGGAGGGATCAAAATCCGAACCGGCAAATTGGATTCGGATGAAACGCCCGTCGGGTCCCACGCGTCACTTTAGCACATGAAACGCATTCCCTTTTTCTCGTCTCGCTTCAGCACACTCAAACGCTCGATGGCAGTGTCTGGATTAATCCTGATCGCCGGCCTCACGGCCACTTCCGCTTCCGCCCGGGAACGCGTGTCGGTGGCAGTTGCGCTGCCGCACGGAGCGGCCCGGGTGACGGTGGGAGGGTCGCCCTATTGGGAACATCGCGGCGTTTACTACCAGCGGCGGGGAGATCGCTACGTCATCGTTCGCGCCCCCCGCGGGGCGACGGTGCGAGTGCTGCCCCGCGGGCACACCCGCGTGGTGATCCGGGGCCGGACCTACTACCGGGTTCGTGACGTCTACTACGTGCGCCGCGGCAAGGAATACGTCATCGTTGAAGCCCCCGGCGCGACGCCGGCGGACGATCCCTTCGCCCACGAAATCGGTTCGGAATCCGGTATCGTTCGCGTGTGGCTGGACGGCCGGTCCTATCAGGTGCATGACGGCCAGTTCTTCCAATCCACGCCAGCGGGACTGGTGTGGACGGAGGCCCCCTACGGTGCAATCACGGCCGAACTGCCGGCCGGGGCGCTTACCAAGTGGTATCAGGATAATGAATACTTCGACTACGAAGGCGTCGTGTTCCGTCGCTCTCCGGACGGTTTTAAGGTTGTGCCCGCGCCCTGGGTTTCCTGAACGCGGGGGGAACGGTGGTCCGTTTGGTCGGAAGGCCCCCTAATCAGTCGATATCGGCGAGAACGGCGAGAATCACATCGTGGCATAGGAGAATAAGTGTCCCCGGCCTTTTTTGTGCGGACTGAGGGAACGAACGATCGTCGATCGAGGCATGAGTATTCCGCGATTGCGCTGTTCCCACGTTTGGTGAAGACTGCCGGTAATGGCATTTCTGATGCACCTAATTGAGATGTTCATGACCCTGTGGGACTTCCTACAATTGGTGGCGATGGCTGCTCTGGCTATCTGGATCGCATATAAAAAAACTCAGATGGCGCTAAATTAGCGTCCTGATTGGGTCCAAATAGGCCAGATGCGCCAAGTGGACTTGATTTCGCTATTTTCATCGCGAAAGCGGAGGACGATGGGGGTTGTTTTTGGCCTTCCAAATGCGACGGGAGATCAGGCCGCGGTAGCGCGTTTTGCGGATGAGATGGTCGAGCACCTCGAAGCGAAGGCGGTCGATGTTGTCCATCCAAGCACACAGCTCGGACTAGCCCTTCGGTAGGGCCGAATCGAGCGCGAACAGGTAACGCGCTACGAGCTTGTCCATGATACCGCGATACATGCCCCATACGCATGAGTGACGGTTGCGCATGCGACCGCGGTGATGCCGCCAACTGAAGCGCACGTTGCACCGCGAGTTCGGTTTCATGCTGGTTGCCTGAACGCGCCAGTCGGAGCAGCTTCTTGATGTTTTCGATCGCTTTCACTGCAAGGCGCAGAGGGATCGGTAGGTTTGGTCGCAGTCGGAGGTGGTCGCGAAGTGTTGAGCCGGTTTGCCTCCCTTGGTCTGGAATGTGACTAGCATCCAGTTTTCCAACCGCTGGCTTTTGGCCATGATGGCGTTGGCCTGAGAGTGTGGTTTGAATGTGTAACCACCGTCCTCAAAGCAACGGATCCGTTTGGTCGGAAGCCCCCCTGATCAGTCGATATCGGCGAGGACGGCGAGAATCACGTCGTGGCTTGGCCGGTCGCGGTAACCGTCCTCCATGAGCTTCGCTTGGATCATTCCGTCGGCATCAACGATGAAGATCGCGGGATGTGGCACCCCTGCGGCCTTGCCACGGGCCTCCCGGTTCAGAATGCCAAAGGCCTCGATGACCTTGCTGTCCGGGTCCGCCAGCAACGGGTAGGTCAGGCCGAGCCTGACGACGGCCCTGGCCTGGGTTGCCGCGCCATCGTAACTGAGCCCTACCAGCCGCGCCCCCGTCGCCTCGATGGCCGTGCGATTGGACTCCAAGTCCTGCAATTGTTGCCGACAATAGGGACACCAATCCGCCGACCGTACGAATACGAGCACCACCGGTCCACTCTCGCGGAGGCCAGCCAGCGACACCTGCTCACCGGTGCCGGAAGTCAGCGTGAAGTCGGGAGCATCGTCCCCGACCTTCAGGCCGGGCATTTCGGCAGCGGCCACAAAGCCGGCCGCCAGGACAAACCATAAAGCGAAACGGGAAAAACGGATCATGCCCATGGAGAGAAAACTGGCCTCCACTCTATTCCCGCCCAAACCCCCGCCGCGGCGCCGGAAGGACAACCCGGCCATCCGTCAGATAAACGTCCGCATCTCTTTCGGCATTCACCACGAAGCCTCCGGTGAATTCGGAAAAAGCAGGGAGCAACGCGTAATCCGGACCAAAGTAAAAGCACGGCAGCATGATCAGATCATTGCTACTGCGGATCCGGAACAACGGGTGGACGTGCCCGCCGATCATATAGTCATCGGATGACGGGCTGCGGCTCGTCGGATCGTGCGTCATTTCGAATCCCGCAACAGTCAGCGCATACGGCATTACTTGGATGATGAAGGAGAGCGGCAACTGGGCAAGGTGCCGGTCGTGGTTTCCCGGGATCAGGATCATTTCCACCGGGACGGTTTCGCGCCATGCCACGATTTCATGGACCACATCCTCGCTCATGCCTTCACGATTATGGATCAGGTCACCGAGAATGTAGACGCGTTCAACCGGCCACCGGTCGATGCAGTGCTTCAGCCGCTTAAGATCCGCCGTCAGCACGCCCGGTGGCACCGGGCTGCCCTGGCGCCGAAAAGCCTCATCCTTGCCCCAATGCAGGTCAGCGACGAGCAGGGCCGATTGGCTCGGCCAAAAGACCGCCCGCTCCGGCAGCAGCATCAGAGACTCACCCTGCAGCGTTACCGCGAGCGCACCATCGTCACCTGGGTTTGGTTGCCGCAGTCGGTTTAAGAATCTGTCCATTGTTGTTGAATACGTGCGAGGCGTTTTTCCAAGGCTTCCGTCGAGAGCATGCTGGTCAGCCGGTCGGCGATAAGTGGCAACGAAAGCGGCGTGGGGCGCGGCGTATCGCGAAGAACGAATGTCGACTCGCGCAGGCGCCGCAGGGTTTCCCGCAGCCTCGTTTCCTCAAACTGCGTCTCCAGGACTTCCTGTTGGGCCTGTTGGAGCAGCAGGTTGTCGGGATCGTAACGACTAAAGACATCATAAATAAGGCCGGAGGAAATCTGCAGTTGTTTGCCGGATTTTCGCGATCCGGGGTAGCCATCAAAAGTCAGCCCGGCAATTCGGGCGATGCCCCGAAACTGCCGTTTGGCAAGCTCACCCACGTTTATACTCTCCAACGTGTCGCGCAGCAAGTGCTCCTCGGAAAAAAGCGATTCACGTTCACGGAACATCTCTTTGAACGGATACCGCTCCGGGCAAAGCCACTCGATGCCATAGTCGCTCGCCGCAATCGTAAAGGTCGCAGGTCGGACCTGCCCCATGCGATAGGCGAGTAACGCCGCCAGACCGTCGTTTACGACGCGACCTTCAAACGTGAAACAAAACCCATGAAAACCCTCGCGGGTTTGGCAGAGCTCGACGAGCACCTCACCTGCTTTTGGGATCGTTGAAAGTTCTTGTTGGGTCGCGAAGAGGGGCTGCAACGCCTCGACTTCGGGACTGCTTCCGCCCTCCCCTTCCGCGATTTCCTGAAAACTGCGGCGCAGGGCCTGGGCGAGCTGATTCGAGAACGGCATCTTGCCTCCCATCCACCGCGGCACCTCGGCGCGCTTACCCTTCGCACTGCGCACGAAGAGGGTCATGTCGCGGAAACGGTGCACCTGCAGCGTGCGGCCTGCGAAGAGGATCTTCTGGCCCGGCCGAAGCCGACCCGCAAACGACTCCTCCACGTGGCCAATCCGCGCGCCGTTGACAAAACGCACCTGCACCGAGGTTTCCGAGGTGATGGTGCCGATCATCATGCGATGCCGCCTGGCCATCTTGTTTTCCCGAATCTGCCAGTGCCCGTCCTCCTGCTTTGCTAGTTTTTGGTAGTCCGGATAGGAACGCAGGGTTTTGCCGCCATACGCCACCAGTTGCAGCGCCCAGTCAAAACGCGCGTGCGACAAGTCGGCATAAGCCGCGGTAGAGCGGATTTCGGCCAAGAGCCCATCCTCATCGAACCCTTCCGCCAGCGAACGCGTGATGAGGTGCTGGCACAACACATCCAACGGCTCCTGTGGTGGCAGGATCGCTTCGATCTCTCCCCGGGCCACGGCTTCCCGGGCGGCTGCAAACTCAAGAAGATGCAGTGCGCTGGCAGGCATGCAGATCAGGCGCGAAGTCTCCCCGAGCCGATGATTGCTGCGCCCCGCCCGTTGCATGAGCCGAGCGATTCCTTTGGGCGAACCAATCTGCACGACCTGTTCGATCGGTGAAAAATCCACGCCCAGATCGAGCGACGACGTCGCGATCACAATCCGGATCGAGCCGTCCTTGATCGCACGCTCAAGCACCTCGCGTCCCTCCCGGTCGAGTGAACCATGGTGCAGGCCGATCAACGACGACCACTCCGGTTTTGCCTGAAGCAGCGCATCGTGCCACATCTCGGCCTGGTTGCGGGTATTGGTGAAGACGAGGGTCGGGACGGCCGGATCCAGTCGTTCGATCAACGCGTCGGCGATCCTTAAACCCATGTTGCCGGCCCACGGAACGGATCGGATGTCCACCGGAATGATACTCTCGATTTCGATGGGCCGATTGATGCGAGCGGTGATGTGAACCGCTTCGGCATCATGCGGCGCGAGGTGCGTCAGCGCTTGTTGTGGATTGGCGAGCGTGGCCGAAAGACCCCACGTCTTGAGTTGCGGGTGCCACTGCCGCAGCCGGGCGAGGGCCAGCTCCACCTGCGTGCCGCGTTTGCTGGCCAGCAGTTCGTGCCACTCGTCGACAATCACCGTATCAAGCCGGGCAAACAGCCGCGGTGCCTCCGCATAAGTCAGCAGGAGCGTCAGTGACTCCGGTGTCGTCAGCAGAACCTCCGGCAACCGCCGCCGTTGTCGTGTCCTAACGGTGCTCGACGTATCGCCCGTGCGCGACTCCACCGCGGCGGGAAGGCTCAACGCCTCGACCGGTTTGCGCAAAGCCAACTCCAGGTCCCGGGTCATCGCCCGCAGAGGTGTGATGTAGAGAATGCGCAAGCCCGGCGGTTCCGGCAGCTTCAACAAATCCAAGCACCCGCCGTAAGCGGCATAGGTTTTGCCTGAACCCGTCGGCACTTGCACGAGCCCGGAACACCCGGCTCGTTGCGCCGCCCAACAGTCAGTCTGAAACGAATGCGGCTCCCACCCCTGCGCTTCAAACCAGTGCTCGATCATCTACTTTCGAACGGGACAACGAAGTTACCATTTCGCAAGGCGATCACCGATCGGCCGCCTCACAACGGAACTGAACGGCAACCACAATCCGCACTTTGTTCGGGCCCATACTGTCAAGATTCCAGCAATGTCTCCTTTGCTCTCTCCTCTTGGCCTTCTTTTAACTGCCTCAATCAGGGCAACACATAGAGCTCTAGTAGAGCGACCCCGCTGCCACCATCGGCTCCACTGACTTGCAAGGTGTAACCCCCAGCGGCCAACTCCACCAACAGGACAGCGTCCGCGCTGCCTTCACGCAGTGCAAACGCACCGACTTGACTCGCGGTTGCGGCGAATTGCTCCGCCAGATCCGATCGAGACGACCAATTGTCGTTGGAACCCAGTTCGATCTGCTCCTGGAACACCCGCAACTGGGGATCAACAAGGACGCCCGTCACCCCGAAGTCCACCAAACTAGGACCCACTGCCCGCACGAGGAGGCGCAGGCCGCCGCCGCCCCTGATGGTGAGTCCGCCGATGAGGATGTCGTTGCCCGTGCCGACAAGCGTGCGCACCGACAGGTTGGCAAGTGCGCCGCCGCCGGCTTCATTGGTGTCGTAGACCTCTGCGAGCGCGATGCCCGCCGCATCCTCTCGTCCGGTGATCCCAGTCGTATAAACCCCCGACGCCAGATCCCGCAATATCGCGGTGTCCCGGCTGCCGCGTTCCCAGGCAAACGCACCGACCCGATTCATCACCCTTTCCAAGTCTTCAACCGTGCTTGATGCATCGCCCCACGCGACGTTGCGCTCCAACTGTGTCTCCCCTCGGCGGAGGGTCAGCTCGGGCTGCGCCAGAAAATTGCTGATGCCAAAATCCACCAGGCTGGGCCCCGCTCCCCGCACGAGCACCGGTTGCGACTCCGGCGAAACCACAACAAAGCCGGCAATCATGGCTTGGCTCTCGCCGGCTATGGCTGCCCGGGCGGACAGGTTGAACAGCCCGGCATCATCACCCGTTTCGGCAATGCCCAGGTTCCAAATCATTCCACCCCCGCCGTCCACCGGTTGCACCGTCACCCGGTGAATCGTACCCGGGACATCGGTCGAGATTCCGCTCAACTCCCCGGTTTGACCATCAAAGGTCGCCCACCCGGGCAGATCCCCCGCGATTTCCCAGGGCCCGGGGGCACCGCCGGGGTTGGGCAAAACAGCGACTTCAGCTTGGCCCGCGCTGAACACCGTCCAACCAACCGGCGGCAGTGCCGCGGCCGGTTCCCCCATCACCACGCCACGCCCCCCGGTTGCCAGATACACCCTCCCCCACGCCCGCGCATCGCCCGAAACGTCATTGATCCACCCGAACCGATGGGCGTCATCGTTGATGCGCACCCAGGAACCGCCTTCGTCATCGGAACGCCAAATGCCCTCCACCCCGCCGCGACGTCCCCAAACATAAACGGCCGGATACGTTGCCCCGTCCATCGCCTTGCCCACGCCCAGGCGCCACGCGGCATCCCACCCCACATTGGTGGTCAGGGAAGCGCCGTAGTTGATTGATCGATACAGGCCGCCTGTTCCCCCCGGCAGCCAAAGATGGCCTTCGTGCCCCGGCACCGCCTTTACCTCCCCCCCGTTCGATCCGAGTCCGGTCGCAGTGATGGTGTAGGAAGCGCCACCATCGGCCGACACGGTCAACCGGCCGCTGTCCCGGTCGTGAATGTAGATATGATCGGCGCTGACTCGATCAGCCTCGGGCTTGAAGGAGCCCGTCGGCGAACCGGCTCCCGGGGTCCAAGTCTCGCCGCGATCTGCGGAGTAATAGGCGGAGGCCGAGCTGGGCATCCATACGAAACGTGCGCCATCAGCCGTCACGGTGATCCGGCCCGGCCCGTTGGCGGACGCCGGAGGCGGTGCGGTGCCAAAATCGGTCCAGTTTTCCCCGTGATCAAGGGTGTAGCTGCCTCGGGTATTATTATGATGGGTGCGAGCCATTACTCCGGCATTGCCTGCAGCGAAGGCTATCGATGTCGCGGTGCCCGTGTGCGGTTTGGCCCGATCCTCCACTCCGGGAGGTTCAGACAGGCTGTGATGGTGAAAGACCCCGATGTCGCCGTAGGCCGCAATCAACGGCGCGCCGACGTTCGGACTCACGATTCCCAACGGCACCGTCTCATCCAACCCGGCATTAAGAAACGTCCAGGTGGTTTGGCCTCCCGTCTCATGAGCCGAGAGATTTTCCGTCGCCCACAATCCATAGCCCGTGACGAAGATGGCTCGGTCGGAGTTGTGGGGATCGATATCAACATCCCCCGTCCAGTGGGGCGTGAGTTCGAGGGACCAGGGGCCATCCTCATGCGTGTAGTGGGCATCGCTCAACAATGCCGCCCAAGTGGCCCCGCCATCCGTGGAGCAAAAAACTTCGTCGCCCGGCCACCACCGATCGATCGTTGAAACCGCAACCACTCCGGCCTGCCGGGCATCAACACTCACGCCCGCATATCCCCCTTGGCCTTCCGGTGGGTTTAACTCCGTGCCAGTCGCCAAATCGGCATCAAACTTCCACACCTCGCCCCAGGTCACATCATTGGGCCCCAAGTGGTTGCCCCCCGCCGCATACACCTTTACCCCATCCGCGTCCCGGTAGTCGAAATCCACATGATGGGGGATCCAACCTGCGGATGGCCCGTTGAGTTTGGTCCAGGACGCTCCGCCATCTGTCGTGCGCCACAATCCAGCATCGTCGCCGGCAGTCCCCACCCACAACGTCCCCGCCGGTGTGCCCGTGCCACCCGAACGTCGATCTATCGCCACCAATGTCACCTCATCCGGAGCAAAGGTCTCAAACCGGCTCCACGTCACCCCCCGGTCCGTGCTGCGCCACAGCCCGTTTTGGTGGGTGCCCAGCCAGAGCACCGTGCCATCATGGGGGTCAACCTGCAGTCGCTCCCCCGTCGAACGCCCGTCGGCATTGCCGCCCAAGCGAATCGACAACTCCGTGCGCTGCCACGTCGCGCCCCGGTCTTCTGAACGAAGCACCGCGCCGGTCCGACCCCACGACGGCAAGTATTGCCCGCAGGCCAGATACAGGCGATCGACATCGTTGGCGTCGACCGCAAGGCTGACGACTCCGGTCAGTTGCGCATCGTCGCGCCCCAAATCGTCGTTGAGAGGAATCCAACGCTCCCGCTCCGGACTCCAACGATAGGCTCCGCCCACGTCAGTGCGCGCGTAGATCAGATCGGATTCACCGGGATGAAACACGACACCTGTTACAAATCCTCCTCCCCCGATCGGCACCGACCGCCACTGATATTGCGCCAGAGCGAGTGACATTACCCCGATGGCCATCATCGAGAGGATGGTCCACCTCATACGGGAGTGGATCAGTCCACCAAAGGGAAACAAACGGGGGTGGGAGGGGTTAACCACGATCAACGCAACATGCGCGTATTCCCGCACGGGTAAAGGCCGCGCTCTCCATGCTCGCAGCTCAAGAGACCAACTCAAGATCCCGCGTCATCGCCCGCAGAGGCGTGATGTAAGGAATGCGCAGTTCCGGCGGTTCCGGCTGTTTCAACAAGTCCAGGCACCCGCCGTAAGCGGCGTGGGTTTTGCCCGACCCCGTCGGCGCCTGCACGAGCCCGGAACACCCGGTTCGCCCGATCAAGTTTGCGAAGGTCGGGCGACATCGCTCATGCTGGACGTTCCTTCCCCATGACCACCCCACGCTCCTTTTCTCTTCCCTGCCTACTCCGTTGGCTGGGGTTTTTTGTGCTCTTGTTTCCCAGCTTCGGCTGGTCAGACAACAACACCTCGGTCGTCACCTACAAACAATTCGGAGCCGTCGGCGATGGGCTGACCGACGACCTGCCGGCCATCGTCGCGGCCCACGCCCATGCCAACGAGCACGGGTTGCCGGTGCGCTCCGACCCCACTGCAACCTACCACCTCGGACGGCAGGCGCTCACTGCCATCATCAAGACGTCCACCGATTGGAATACCTCGCGCTTCATCATCGATGACAGCCAGGGTGTGGAGGACCACAAGCGGTCGCTGTTTGAGGTGCAGTCGATGTTCGAGCCCGTGCCGTTGGCCATCGAAAGCCTGAAGATCGGACAGAAGCACTTGGACGCGCGACCGGATATGGACCTGCTGGTCTACGTAGAAAACGACAATGTGCGCCGGTTCATTCGCCGAGGCAGAAACGTTAACGCCGGCACCGCCCAACGGGAGGTGTTTATCCTCAAAACCGACGGCACCATCGAAGGCGCGATTGAGTGGGATTACGACACCATCACAAGTGTCGAAGCCCGCCCCATCGACCCGGAGACCCTGGTGCTGAGTGGAGGGTTTTTCATCAATATCGCCAACCGGATGATTCAGCCGGAAGGCTATAACTACTGGTCGCGCAACATCAGCATCAACCGCTCCAATACTCTGGTGGACGGGATCTCCTACCAACCCGTGGGGCACACCGATTTTGGGCACCCCTATCGTGGATTTCTTTCCGCGCAGCGGGCCGCGAACATTGAACTGCGCAACTGCCGCGTGAATCCGCACAAGGTCCACGAGACCATCGGGGCAGCGGGTCTACCGGTGCCGATGGGCACCTACGGCTACAACTTTGGCCTGGTGGTGAACTTCACCATGAAAGGCTGCCGCATGGGGGACATCCACAATACCCGCCTTTGGGGAGTGGTCGGCTCCAACTTCATGAAAAACGTGCTCATCGAGGACTGCCGGCTCTCACGCATGGACGTGCACATGGGCGTGTCCGGCTACTACATTATCCGCAATTCCACGATGGGGCACATGGGCATCAACGCCATCGGCAAGGGACAACTTGTGGTTGAAAACTCGACCATCCACAGCGAACGGCTGATCAAATTCCGTGACGACTACGGCGCCACCTGGGATGGCGATGTGTTGGTGAAGAACAGCCGTTGGGTGCCACCGGTGGATCCAGGCAGTCCCGTTTCGTTGTTCGGTGTGCGGAACGACGGCACGCACGATTTTGGCTACCCCTGCTCCATGCCCACCAAGATCCGCATCGAAGGCCTGACCATCGATGACGGCCCCACAAGGGAAGGAGTCTCAAGCGTAACCCTCTTCGACGATCCTAGCGGTGCCATCGACCCCAATCTTCCGCATCCCTACCGCGCAACGAAGCGTGTAGAAATCGCCGGACTCAAAACTACCAGCGGACTCACCCCTCGCGTCAGCAACAGCTCCAAGGTTGGTGAGACGATTCCAGTATCCGGACTCTGACCAACCCTTGGCCGTCAGCCTGTTGTAACTACACAGAGAACACTGAGGCCTTCACGGAGGTCACCGAGCTACGTGAGTAAGGCCACAAAACGGGGTCATGCCGCTAAATTGTGCAACGAAGCCCCCCAGAGGCGGAGTTCACGATTTGCGACGTGACCCCTTATCCCGTCCGAAAACCAAGACGCGTGCCCACCTATGGCGGGTGACCCCTTTCAGGAATCCACCAGTTTAAAACCTGTCTCATCCCTTCGGCTCCGTTTCCCTCTGTTTCCTTCTGTAGAAAAAACAGCCGCGGAGTGGCCCGCCCTACAACGCCTTCACCCGGTGCCGGAATTTGCCAATGAAGCGGTTGTTGGCCTCGTCGCCGCCAGGGGCGTTGCCGCTGCGCCAAACCGGTGGCGTGATGCCACGGTCCACGAGCAGGGCGATGGTGCGCAGCACGATGCAATTGAGAGTGAAGGCATTGGCGTAGGTGGAGATGGCGCCAAGCGGCTCTTCCATGCCGGGCACGGACACCACGGCGTCGCCGATGGGCACTTTGCAATCGACCGCAATGTCGACGACGTCGTGCAGATTCTGCTTGGTCGGATGCCGGGCGGGATGATCCGGCGCGGTTTCATCCGCATGGCGGCGGGAGCTCACCCCGATTAAAAATACACCACGGCGTTTGGCTTCGAGGGTGGCATCGATAAGCGCCGCGTTGATGCCGTAGGCGTTAACCAAAATGAGCAGGTCACCCTCCCCGATCCCACTGTCCTCGATTACGATCTTGCCGTAACCGGGCGTGCGTTCAACGGCCATGGAGCGCAGGGCACCATTGTTGATCAGCGTGCCCTCATCCAGAATGGCCGACATGTGCATGAGTCCACCAGCGCGAAAGAAAATCTCCTGGGCCGACAGATTGGAATGCCCACCTGGTCCATAAATGTGCACCAGTTTGTCAGCCGCAATCTGATCCGCCACCCGTGCGGCGGCTTGGTCCAGCGCCGGTCCCTCCGTCGCGTGCACCTCCTGCATAAGTTGCTGCACCGCCATCAAGTAGTTCGAACAAAGAGAAGCTCCGAGATTATCAGCCATTGTCTTGAGCACTTGGAATTCAACCAGGATGGCAACTCAAAGGCAGACTATGATCAAGTAGAGGGATATACAGCCCTCGAACCGACTCAGAATTGCCAATAGGCAAGGGGTGCCGTTTTCCGGCTACCTGTGAGTGGAACCTTTCATTTGGCTCCCATGCCTCTGTCCGTCGAACTGTATCGCTTTCTTCCTGATCCATTGATCTTGTTTGATACCGGATTTCCGATAATTTTCCCTTAAACGTGGTTTTTATGTGTTTTTTTAAGGAATAGTCCTCTTTTTTTGAGTTTTACTCGTTTTTGTTTGAATTTACCTACAATTACCGATCTTTAGAGGTGAATGGCCAACACCAGATTCAAAAAAATCATGAACAAAGAAGGCATCAGAGTGAATGAACTCTCTGGGGCTTCGGGCGTTGGGGTCCAGACAATCTCAAAACTACGAAACAAGTCAAATCACGGAGTTGGAGAGGTTTCTGTTAATCGCGCGGTTAAGGGTTTTAACGATCTTACTGGGAAAAATTTCTCAAAAGAATCTCTGGGACTGTAAAATGAAAACAAATTATAAAGTTTCGAATTTAAAAAAAGCAAAGTCTGCATTGACCAAATTCAATAGAATAGGCCACTTCTCATCTATTGGTGTTAAAAACGATAGAGATACATTTGCTTACGAGAGAATTACCAAGAAAATTGACTCAAACGAAGATAAATTTTTCGAGCCGATCGATAAATTTATGAAGTGAGATAATCCACAAACTCTAATGACTGGCGAGATCAAGGTCTCGCCTTTTTTTTCGAATGAAAAAGAAAAAATCAAGAACTGCGGAGAATCCCCTTCATAGGGTAAACATAAAATATCGGGAAAAACAAGAGGACCCAGAAGTAAGGAATTTATTATTATTCCTTTTCCAACTCGCCGAGAGAATGGTTAAAAGGTATGAAAGTGATGACGATGACTTCTTTATCGACACTGCCCGATTGCATCATCTTATTATAAGCTTCAGATATGATATTATTAGAAATTCCGAGTTTCATGATTTAGATGATGAAGATGGAAGTCATGGTCTTAATGCTCCGAAACAGGTTGCATATCTCGTAAAGTGGATACTGAAATGTAAGCCCATATGCTATATAAAAGAAGAATTAGAATTTGACCCATCGAAAAAGGAATATCACTCTGCTGTGGCCTGCAATGAAGCGTTTGCGGTCTGCGTTATCTCAGCACTACTTGAACGAAAGCTAGATCAGCACAGATGCATGGATCTCATATACAATTTTGCGTTCCGCGACTTCAATACTGGGCTTTTTGAACTATTGTGTGAATCATATATTAACGATGCCGAAAAGTGGTAAAAATAGTGACTTTAAACAATTGTATGAATCCATCTTTCAATCCGATTATGGTGAAAATCTCGATGACGATCGAATAGTTCTTTTTGGCAAAAAAGTTCAGGAATCAACCTCAGACGAAATTTGGAGATGGCTGAAGATTTCAGCCACCATCGTTATGCTCTTTCTTTTTATTACTGGTAACTTTCTTGTTTACTATATGGTTCATAGAGCATTTGAAATCGATCAGATTCAACTTGAAAAGGAGCTAATTCTTCCTTCCGAAAGGCTAATAAACTCCGGTGTCATCCTTTCTCTAATTGCTGCTACACTTGCAGAGGTCGCCTCAGCTGTCCTAATTTTTTTCAACTCTGCCTTTCCGAAATCAAAGCAATAACTGATACCTTGGATTCAAAAAATTATCAATGTTGATCTTGCTTTTATTAACTAGGCGGTTCCAATTTGAAAGTTGGTAATTTGATTATCCGATCGGGGTCACTGCAAAGGGTTAGGGTTTGCACATTGTAGTTACCATTATCGACTTCTCGAGTGACTGATTGGGCTCTCGCTTCCATGCATTGACGCATCGACTCACTTTATGGAGTCCCGTCTATGTTCAGTCGATCACTCAACCAGCGATTGGTCACGGTGGTGAGTTCCTTCATTCGCACTGCAAGCACCACTTTCCAGTCGGCGGACTAGGCTGATTGCTCAACCTCTTGCACAAAACTGAATGTAATGGCACAGTAATCCCAGACGGTTGGTTTGCTCTTGTAACGTCCCTGACGGAGCGCAGACGCGCAAAGATGGCGTAGCCCTTGGCATCGGCATCCAGGGTGAGTTGTTTCGGTTACCCACCTCAGCAGGTGAAACAACAGGCAAATATATGACCTTGCTCCATGCGCAATCGATTGAAACGAGTGGCAAACGTGCTTTGCCACAGCTTCATTCCATCCACGTGATTTCCAGCGGGCGTTTCCAATACCACGTGGAAGTGATTGGTCATGATGACCCACGCATGCTCTCGCCAGTTGAGTTTGGATGCGACCTAATCTTGAGCCTTCAACAATCCTTGGCTCCCTTCTCACGGTAGCCGTAAGCCAAGCTAAGCCGGTCCTCTCATCCCCGTGTCTGTCAAACTAGGACAACCTCAGCCCGACACACTTTCAACTGCCCCCTTCAACTCCGCTACCATTACCCTCGTCGACTCGGAATTGCCTCGTCTTGGCAATTGATCTACGCGCTACGGGCGAAGTCCCGTTTTTCCCGCATGATCCGTTACCTCATCCTTACCCTGATTTTCTGGATCTTGACTGCTCCCTGGCTTTTTGAAGCCAGCAGCGCCGAACGGACGTTCAAAGGCTATCCTGCCTGGGCGGTCTACTGCTTGGCGCTCTCAATCGTCTACGCCGGGTTTGTCGCTTGGATGATTCCCCGGCGATGGCGACAGGATAAGTCACCCGAGGAACCGGAAGCATGAATCTGGATCAGATTGCGATACCGGCCTGGGGATTCGCGGTCCTCGGACTCTACCTCCTGGCGCTGTTTGGTTTGGGCTGGCGGGGGCATCGGGCCAAGGAATCCAACACCCTGCAGGATCATTTTCTGGGCGACCGCCGCCTGGGATTCGGGGTACTCCTGCTTACGCTTTTTGCCACCCAATACAGCGGCAACACCCTGGTCGGTTATGCCGGCACCGCCTACCGGTCGGGATTCGGGTTTCTCGTCGCCGTCCCGTTCATGATGGCCGTGATCGGAGTCTACCTCCTCTACGCCCCCCGGTTGTATCGCCTTGCGCACCGGCAAAACTTTTTGACGCCGGCAGACTATGTGTAGCATCGCTTCCAAAATCGGGGGCTTACCGTGGCGGTGGCGCTGGCCGGAATCATCGCGCTGGCCAACTATCTCATCACCAACCTCAAGGCTATCGGCGCGGTCGTTGAAGCCATGAGTGGCGGCCAAGTCTCCCTCCCGGTCGCAATTGGCTGTTTTGCCCTCGTCATCCTGATTTATGAACTTTTGGGCGGACTCCGGAGCGTGGCGTGGAGTGACGTGCTCCAAGGAATCATGCTGTTGCTCGGCTGCCTGCTGATATTCGGTTTCACCATCGCCCGACTGAACGGCAATCACCAAGCTTCTCTGGCAGAACAGCTTTTCGCTGCGCGCCCCGACTTTTGGGTACCCCCCGCATGGGACGCCAATCTTCGCTGGGTTTCGACGATAGCCATCGTGGCCTTTGGCGCCGCCATGTATCCCCATGCCATTCAGCGGATCTATGCGGCGAAAAGCGAAGCGGTCCTGCAGCGTTCCCTGAAGCTGATGGTCTTTCTGCCCTTGCTGACCACCCTCCTGATGGTGGCTTTGGGGATTCTGGGTAATCTGACCCATCCAGGACTCGATCGGGCGGCAAGCGAAGGTGTGGTTTTCCTCATCCTGGGCGATGTTCTGGGCGCCAACTTTAGCGGGCAGCTTGTCGCCGTGCTCTTTTTGGCCGCGGTCCTGGCCGCCATCATGTCCAGTGCGGACAGCGCCCTGCTATCGATCGCATCCTCGATCACCCAGGATCTCGTGCGGCCCCTGACCAACATGACCGATCAGGCCGATTTGACCTACGTGGGCAAACTGTTCTCCACCGGAATAATGCTGCTTTGTGTCCTCCTCGCGATCGCTCTGCCGCAAAGCATTTGGGAGTTGATCGAAATAAAAACCGAGCTGCTGGCCCAGACGGCCCCGGCAATCATTGGCGGGTTAAGTGCGCGTCGGTGGCGAGGCGGCACCGTATTGGCCGGTTTCCTGGCCGGAACGGGACTCGCCCTGTTTCTCCTTCTCGGGTCCCATATCGGGGCCGAACTCATTGTCGCTCGCCCTTGGGGCATCCATGCCGGTCTCTGGGGACTGTTCCTGAACGTTAGCACGATCGCGCTTTTGCAAACGATTCCCCGTCGCACATCGGTCGAAAATAATTGAAACGCAAAACCCCAACGGGGGCTCCCAAACCACATTCCTCCATTCAACCCAGAATCTCTATCATTCGCGCCTGACCCCTTCGCAAAAAGATGAGAGGACAAAGGACAAACTTGAGGAAGCCCTTCGACCCGGTTTAACCCAACCTGCTCCGCGACCCTCTGCTCCCTCCTGTAAAAATAAACAACCACCGGCGTAGTGGCCCCAAGCTTATCCCCCGATCCGACTCACCGTCCGCCAAATACGATCGCCGTGGGGGACTCCTAATCATTATTTCTCACGTTTGCCCCTCACGAATCTAATTCCCTATCTCAGCATCAGCGTCGCGTTTCTGGCGATGCCCCTCGCCACGGCGGCTGCCGGGGAACCGCGCCCGCATGTTGAGATCCGCGGCGTCTATGGTTGGGATCCCACCGGGCTGTTGGAACCAGGCTCTCTCGACGAGCTTGGCTTGAATGCCGTCTTCATGAGTTCCCGCCAAGTCACCACGGAGCGGGTGGCGTTGCTCAAGCAGCAAGGAGCAAAGGTGTATGCTGAATTCAACACGATGCACGTCGCCAGCTTCCTGGAGGACAATCCCGATGCGGCCCCCATCGGGATCGACGGAGAGGTTTCGCCTCCACCCCACGGCTGGCAGGGCATCTGCCCATCCCACGAGGGTTATCGCCAGTTCCGGATGGATGAGTTCCGCGAGGTGCTGAGCAACTTTGAGATCGATGGAATCTGGCTGGACTATCACCACAGCCACGCGAGTTGGGAACGGGCCGAGCCCGCGATGCCCGACACCTGTTTTTGCGAGCGGTGTATCGATCAATTCGAACAACAGACGAAGACCAAACTGCCAGGTCTGGCCACGCCGGAGCTGGCCCGACTCCTTCTCGGCGAACACAAGGAAACCTGGGTACAGTGGCGCTGCGATCTATTCACCGATTGGATCCGTGAGTTTCGCGCAATACTCGACGAGACGCGACCCAGAGCTTTGCTCGGCACGTATCACTGCCCGTGGTCCGATACCGATTACGACGGAGCGCTCCGAGACAAACTGGCCATCGATCTGAAAGCTCAGGCCGAGTATATCGATGTCTTCAGCATCATGCCCTACCATGCCCGGTTTGGGCACGCCGATGACCCGGCGTGGATCTCACGCCAGACTGCTTGGCTGGGCCAGCACCTCGGCATCAAAGGAACCCCAAACGAACGACACCGCATCTGGCCGATCGTGCAGCTCTCCGACTGGGGCGAGACCGTGCCTGTCGACCAAGTCCGCGAGGTCCTGGACCACGGCTCACGCCGCCCCGCCACCGGAGTCATGGTCTTCAACTGGGGCTCCCTACGGGGACAGACCGACAAGGTCGAAGAGATGGCCGTATACTATCGCGAAATACGAGAGTGAGGTTGAGTCTCTAAGGGCGAAACGAGGCCTCGGTTCGCCTACAAACTACTACCGAGGAGTCTTGTGGAGACACCTCAACGCGCATGGCGAGAATGACAAGCCTGGCCCTATTGGGATGTTAGGGCCGAGGTGACTCGATCGGGTTGTCTGCCCTTGGCCATCAGTTCCGCCATCGTAAGCCCCAAGGTGAAGAGTAAAAGAAACTCTATCGTGTGTAGATACCTCACGGTCGCCGTCACGGCGAGCCACATGACTATACCAAACGCCACGAATAGATGCCCCGCCACAAACAGAGCCAATCGGGATCCCGAAAAAGAAACCGCTATCGCTACCAAAACCAGTGGCAGAGACGCTCCTACCAAAAACACATACCAAGGAATGCTCTTGAAGAAGGAAACTGTTGTCACCGACACACTTTTCCAATCGCCGGTGTAGGAAAACGATTCGATCAGCTTGGCCTCAAACTCTCCAAACAAGGGGCGATCGCGGTTAAGATCCAATCGCACCATTTGGGAAACAACCTGGGGTTGGAGATACGCTTTGGCATTTACCCAACCCAAACTGATGAACTCCACCGGGTGGCGCAGTATCACGCTGAATGCGGTCTTCCGGGCCAGTTGATCGACCTCGATGGGGTCTCCGATGTATCGCTCCATCCTTTTGAGCAGTCCTTCTCCATTCCAGACCTGCTCTTCACGAAGAGTAGGATCTTCTAGATCGAGACCACCCTCCGCGTAGACCACTGCCCGCAAGCCAGGGTCGGCAAAATCGCTCGGACTCAACAAGGGAGCAACTGTCGCGAGCATGAAATACCCCTGCCTTGAATGGTATGATGGGGGATTGCCCGTTTTGAACGAATATAATTGCTGATACCCGGTTAGAGCGACCCCGGTGAAAACAATAGACAACGCCAAATACACCAACGTCGCACGTAATCTTGGAGTCCACGTCTTATTCTTTCCGGCGGTGCCAGATGAGCCAGGAATAAGCATCAACAAAGGGAGCGCCACGGCACTAAATAGGATGTTTGGAAGGTAACTCACGCGCAAAGCCACCAGCAGGAACGCGGTGATGGCTAAAGCCCCAAACCACATCCACCGGGGGCGTTTGATGAATTGAATGCACAAGGCGAGATGAATCGCGAAAACAAACAACGATACGCATTCCGACATCATGAATCGCTCGTAAACCAACTGAATCGGAGCAATTATCCATATGAGACCCAGCCCCCAGAGCAGCACGCGATTGCTCAATCCCGCCCGCCTCACGAGCTCGACCCCAATCCACACGGTGAGGGCTGAAAGAAACACCTGCGCGATTATCAATGCCTCGATACTTTGGAACGGCATTGCGACCCACCGTATGAAGAAGCCGTAGAGAAAGGACCGATCAGGGGGAATCCATCCATCGACTGCGGTTGCCAAATACGATGCAGAATCTCCCAGAAAAAAGCGGGGTTCGTGGTCAATAAAAGCAAGCGTTGCTTTTGCTGCCAGGATAGCACCCAAAAGCCAGCATGGCTCCGCAAGCTTACTGTTATTGAATCCAGCCATAAGGGGTCAGGCTTTGTAGTTTGTAGTGATTCCCAGCGATCGTTCAACCGCACGGTCTGGCTTCCGCTTCCACGCGCTGATTCGCCGACTGACTTCATGAAGTCCGCCCATGTTCAGTCGATCGCCCAACCAGCGATTGGTCACGGTGGTGAGTTCCTTCATCCGCACGGCCAGCACGACTTTCCAGGCTGCGGATTTAGCGGACTGCAGAATTTGCGGCCCAGCGATCCCCGCTTCGCTCAGCAGGTCTGTCAGCGTTTCCTCCCACCACAATTCGCTCCCTTCCCGCAAATCAGCTGATGCTCGTACTATCCGGTTCCCCAGCTCCTCCTCGGTTTTGAGCATGTCCTTTTTGAATTCAGGTGAACCCACAATCCACCCCTTGCTCATTTTCTCAAAGAGCTGGTCACGCTTCGCTTTGGCATCCGACGATAACACTTCCAAGTAGTCGCGATATAACTTTCGCCCTCGAGGAGTGTCGGGCAGTCCTCCCGCAGCGTCTAACGCGGATTCGGGTATAAACCACTGGGGCCGAAGGTTTGGGATAAAAACCCAATTGAGACTCGACCAAGACCAGGCGGGTAAATCCCTCGCGGTGCAGACTCTCGCTCGGACGGGATTGAGGTGAATGTAGTGGCAAAGTGAACCCAGCCGTGTGGGCTCGACCAGCAGGCTCTTATAGCGGCCCTGAAAGATGTGTCCCTGTTCTTTGCGCAACCTGTTGAAGCGTGTGGCAAATGTTCCCTGCCACAGCTTCATTCCGTCCACCAAGTTGCCGTCAGGTGTTTCCAGCGCTATGTGGAAGTGGTTGGTCATGATTACCCACGCGTGAACCTTCCAATCGAGTTTTTCCGCAACCTCACCCAACGACTTAAGCAGGGCTTTCTTCGCGCCTTCGGATCGAAACACGTTACTTCGGTAATTGCCCCGATTGATCACGTGGTAACACGCACCATCGAATTCTAAACGAGGCTGTCGGGGCATATCCCAAACATCGGAGATAACGGGAGTGGATCAACTACAAACTACAAAGCCTGACCCCTTTCCTTTTTCTGACCCTTTTTTACGCCCCACGTCTTTCGAGGTGTCGTTCGTATCTTTGTCAGAAAGCTGAAAGAATTTCAGCAAACCCTCCGTTTCATAAGCGGGACCTTGATCAATGATGATTGAGCCCTGGTAAACCAATGAAACTAAAAATCACACTCATCCTATCGCTGGTCCTCGTGAGTAGCTTGACCGCTGAGGTCGAATTGAAGACAGAACTCAACAATCTCGGCTTCGGAGCAGGCATTGGAGTTATATATATATCCGGAGATAATCCTATATCAAATGCTTCCGTGGATCAAAACAACATCATTCGAGTAGATGAAGAAAGCAATGTCCGAGCAGGCGGAATACTTGAGGCTCACTATCTATTCAATACTCGACTATACAAAACTGATAATAACTTCGATTCAATCCAAAGATTCACATCAAGTGGAGTTGCCGCTGATCCGGTTGTTCCCGGCTCTGTAATAAACGACTCTGCACACGGAGTTGTAGTGAGCGCTGAACTAGGAGATGACATTATCAGAAGCTTGGGACTTGGATACATTAGGTCTTGGAGACGACTCAATGTAAATAGAGATAACAACGGCAAGATAACTAGTCTATCGCCCCGCGGTGCCGCCTTCAACCTCTCATTTTTGATTTTAGTCGAACCAAAGGTAAAGACGCTTGCAGATGGACTAACCGCAAACGAAATGATGCCAACCGGAGATACTATAAGATTTAAAAACGAAGCAAGGATCGGAGGAGCAGTAGTTTTCTCCGCAGGCTTCTAAGTTATTCTTTTGGATCTACCAGTTGACTCGCAAATTCCCCAAAAAGACTAACCTTATTCGATTTGGTCACTCGATATTCAACTAGTCTATGAAGTTCATCATTCGGTAGTTTATCCAACGCGTCAATCAATCGCACTAATTTGTCTTTCCTACTGGATCGACTCGGTGTTCTCATCCCGCTGGAGGTAAAAAAGTCCTCGATTTCCTTAGTAGTCTCGAGAAAAGAACCATTTAAAAATGACTCAGCTAAAACAGCGATATGAGTCTTTTTACTTTCACCCACTCTGCGAATTTTATCATTCAAAATCTCCTCACCCGTTTTACGTATTCTAGATTTTCTCTTTTTTGGCCGTTTAGCTGCTAGAATCCATTTTTCAATGTCTTCCATTGTTTTTCCTTCAATTCGAGACAACGCTTCTACTACCTTTTCCCTCCCATATTTGAGCACTAGAATCTCCAACTCGAGATCAATAATTTTCTTATCCACAGGGTCAGCTCCCCTATTTAGAGTCCAATCGAATCAAAGACTCGTTCTTTGACTCTCTTAAAGTTGAGCGTGGTTTCCCACCGGACATAACTTGTCTGATCTACCGGCTTTCCTTCTCGCGCCGATTTTGCATATGAAGCTGAATACTTAATTTTTGTTGGATATATATTCCAGCCCTGATCAGCGGCAAATGCAGTAACATCCTCAATAGACTCTGCCGCCTCTGGTCCTGATGAATAGCTTGAAGAATGAACAAACGATATCCCCGCAATATCTATATCATGATCCTCATTTTCCTGTTTAAACGCCTTTAAAGACTTGGCCAGCAAAGGGAGGCCAATTGTCGCCATAAATTCAGGTTTAATAGGGACTATTATATAACGACTGGAGAAATATGCGGCATCCGTCAGAATTGAGTCAGTAGGAGCACAGTCAATAACTACTAAATCATACTGCTTTGATACGCGTGAAAGCGATTTGGCAAGTTTTCGCTCTTTACCAGTAGGATTCCTTAGGACGTTTGATAGCTCTAAGCGACTAGGAATTAGGTCAAGATTACCCTTAAGATCGACTTTCTTCAGTATTACCTTCTTTAAATCTGCAGGTATCGGACTGTAGCCATCTCCAGAAGGTGGAATATAACCATCAAAAATATGAACTACTGAAGGTAAGTTTTTTCGAATATGGGTCTTGTATTTGTGAAGACCAAGGAGCGATTGGCTTAGGTTTGCCTGCGGATCTAAATCTACAGCAAGAACACGATGGCCATCACGAGAGGCTGCCAAAGCTATTTGCATGGCTAGGGTCGTTTTCCCTACACCACCCTTCATATTTATGAAACTGACTGATATAGCCACAAGCCTTTACCTACTCGGTTTTATCTTTTTGTTATTGGCACGCTTCACACTCCTCACCATTTCGCATCGCTTCGATGCTGCATGCGGCTTTTTCGGCGGCGGTGTATTCCTTCTTTGCGGTCTCTCCACGCATCTCCTTCTTCACCGCTACGGTGGCCTTCTCGATGTTGGAGGCGCCTAGGGTGCGGAGGTAGTAGGTGGTCTTGAGGCCGGTGTGCCAGGCGTGGCGATACATGTGGCTCAGGGTCTTCAGGTCCGGGGTGGCCAGCCAGAGATTCACGCTTTGTGACTGGTCGATCCACTTCTGGCGGCGGGCGGCTGCGTCGATCACCCACTTGTGGTCGATGCCAAAGGCCGTGCGATACTTCTCCTTCAGGTCATCCGGGATGCGGGCGATGTCCTTCAGCTCCCCATCGAAATACTTCAGGTTGTCGATCATGTCCTGATCCCACAGGTTGCGGGCCTTGAGGTCTCGGACGAGGTGCTGGTTGAGCACGGTGAAGTCACCCGACAGGTTGCTCTTCACGAAGAGGTTCTTGTAACCCGGCTCGATGCAGGGGCTGGTGCCGGTGATGTTGGAAATCGTCGCCGTGGGCGCGATGGCCAGCACGTTGGAATTGCGCATGCCTTGCTTGGCAATCTTCTCGCGCAGCGGGGCCCAGTCCATCTTGCCCCCGCGGGGCACCTCGACACTCACGCCGCGCTCCTGCTCGAGCAGGTCCACGGTGTCGGGCGGCAGCAGGCCGCGGTCCCACTTGGAGCCTTTGTAGCTCGAGTAGGTGCCACGCTCGGCGGCGAGGTCGGACGAGGCTTCGTAGGCGTGGTAGGCGATGGCCTCCATCATTTCGTCGTTGAACTCCACGGCTTCCTCGGACGCAAAGGCGATGCCTTTGCGGTAGAGCGCGTTGGCCAGGCCCATGACCCCCATGCCAATGGGTCGGTGGCGGCGGTTGGACGTTTCCGCGGCCTTGGTCGGGTAGAAGTTGATGTCGATGACGTTGTCCAGCGCCCGAATGGCGGTGGTGATGGTCTCCTTCAGCTTCTCGTGGTCGATCTCACCTTCGGGGGTGAGGTGGTTCTCGATGATGACCGACCCGAGGTTGCAGACCGCCGTCTCGTCGTTGGAGGTGTTGAGGGTGATCTCCGTGCAGAGGTTGGAGGAGTGCACCACGCCGACGTGGTCCTGCGGGGAACGGATGTTGCAGGCGTCCTTGAAGGTGATCCACGGGTGCCCGGTCTCAAAGAGCATGGAGAGCATCTTCTTCCATAGCTCGAGGGCCTTGATCTTCTGACCCTGGATTTTGCCTTCCTCGGCCATCTTCTCGTAACGCAGGTAGGCTTCCTCGAACTTCCTGCCGTAGAGGTCGTGCAGGTCGGGGGCTTCGTTGGAGCGGAAGAGGGTCCAGTCATCGCGGGCTTCCATGCGCTTCATGAACAGGTCGGGAATCCAGTTGGCCGTGTTCATGTCGTGGGTGCGGCGACGGTCGTCCCCGGTGTTCTTCCGCAGCTCGAGAAACTCGTAGATGTCGTTGTGCCAGGACTCGATATAGGCGCAGCCGGAGCCCTTGCGCTTGCCGCCCTGGTTGACAGCGACGAGCTGGTCGTTGTGGAGCTTGAGAAAGGGGATGACACCCTGGGATTCACCGTTGGTGCCGGCAATGTGGGCGCCCGTGCCGCGCACAGCCGACCAGGAGCCGCCAAGGCCACCGGCCCACTTGGAGAGCTGGGCGTTCTCGGCGATGCCGCGATACATGATGCCCTCGAGGGAGTCGTCGACGTAGTATAGGTAGCAGGAGGAGAGCTGGGAGTGCAGCGTGCCGGAGTTGAACAGGGTCGGCGTGGAGCTGCAGAAGCGGCGGCTCTTGTAGAGGCGGTAGAGCGAGAGGACACGTTCCTCGCGATCGCCCTCCTCGGCGTGGAAGAGGCCCATGGAGACGCGCATCCAGAAGAGTTGCGGGGTCTCGAGGCGGCGGGGCTTGGCGCCGGTCTTGTCGATGATCAGGTAGCGATCGTAGAGGGTCTGGACGCCGAGGAAGTCCAGATCGAGGTCGGCGGACGGATCGAGAGCTTCGGAGAGGCGGTCAAGATCGTAGTCGAGGATCTTGGGATTGATGCGCTTGATCTCGGCGCCGTAGTCAAGGTGCTTCTTAAACGCCTTCTGGTGGAACTCCTTCAGCTTGCCAACACCGTCGGCAACGATGTCCCAGTCGAGCACTTCCTGGTAGATGTAGGTGAGCTGGATGCGGCCGGAGAACTTCGAAAAATCGGCGTCCTTCTCGATGAGGGTCTTGGAGTTGAGGATGATGGTCGAATCGAGGTCCTTTTGGGAGATTTCGTCGAAAACCGAGCGAAGGAGCTCCACTTCTATTTCCTCGGGCTCGAGGCAGAGGTCGAGGCCGATGGAGGCGTATTCGATGCGCTTCTTGAGGTCCTCGCGGTCCCACAGCTTGTTGGTGCCGTCGGTCTGCTTGACCATGATCATCGACGGCTGGGCCTTCGCGGCGACTTCGCGCAGGGCGGCCTCATCGCCTTCGTCGTTGTCGTTGGACTGATCGCGGTGCTCGTTGCGCAGGGCACGGTAGAGGATGTAGGCCTCGGCGACCTTAAAGTGGCCGGCCTTCATGAGCTCTTCCTGCACGATGTCCTGGATCTCCTCGATGTGGATGAAGGACTGCTTGGAGCCGAGCACGCGGGAGGTGACGGCCTTGGTCACCTCCACGGCAGGAGCGGAATCCTGCTGCAGGGAGAGGAAGGATTTGCGCACGGCGATCTCCACCTTCTGATCGATGTAGGGCACAACGTGGTTGGAGCGGCGGATGACGCGCACGCCGGAGGTGGCATGCCGGCCGCCGGCGCCGGCGGCGAGCTTGCGGGAGCGGTTAAGGAGCAGGCTCTTGGCGACGTCGTAGGCGTTGTTGTCAACGAGGGTCTTCTCGATAAGCTCGTAGAGGTCGTTGAGGGAGACCTTCAGCGGGGACGTCTTGAGGGCCTGGGTGGCGAGGTTGGCGGCGACTTCCTTCACGATGGTGCCGACAAACTGCTTCGACTCGGGGGAGAAGATGTTGCCCTTTTCGCCGCGGGCGAGGTGAACGTTGGTGATGGCGTTGCCAACCGTCAGCGCGATCTCGCCCAGATCGAACTCGGACTCACCGGTGGGCGACAGCAGCTTGATGGTGGGCAGCATCGGGGTGTCCGGCGGCACGCACTCCTGCCAGGCGTAGGACGGACGATCGTCAAACGGGGTGTGGGTGGCGGCTTTGAGGGCGAGGTCGTGGGCGAGCGAAGGATTCATTTTGGGCTGGTGAGTCGATAAATCGGAGGACGGGTGAGATGACGCCCACTGGGTGGCGGTCAAATGACCGTCACCGGAGCAAAACGTCGTTTGTAGTTGGGCGTGCCCCCGCCATTGGGGAATCACGCGAAGTGATCAGGAAAAGACGCTAACAGGGGGAGTAACTGAGGAAGCTGAGTTGAGGGCCCCGCTTCGCTCCTGGCGGAGCTTCGCGGGGTTCGTCCCCAGCAAAGCTGAGGCGAATGGGTTGAGGGTTGGCAGTTGGTTCTGGGTGGGTTCGATCCGGCTCGCGCCGGAACGAGGGGTAAAAGTCTCAGAGGTCGTCGTCGTCGGCTACTTCGAGCGCGGAGGACTTCTGGTATTCGGTGACGCGGCCTTCGAAGAAGTTCTGCTCCTTCTTGATGTCCATCATCTCGGCGAGCCACGGCAGCGGGTTTTGAATGCCCGGGTTGAGCGGCGCGAGGCCGCAGCCTTCGAGGCGGCGGTCGGCGATGTAATCGATGTAGGTCAGGAAATCCTCAAGCACGAGGCCGACGGCGTTCACCGGCAGGCAGTCGCGAATGAAGTCCTTCTCGAGTTGGACGCCCTCCGCCATGGTCGAACGCAGGTTCTCCTTGAAGTCCTCGGTCCAGATTTCGCGGTTCTCTTCGACGAGGTCCATGAACAGGTTGCGCAGCAGTTCGATGTGGTTCGACTCGTCGCGCAGGGTGTAGCGGAACATCTGGCCGATGCCGGGAAACTTGTTCTGGCGATAAAGGGAAAGGACCATGCCGAACAGGCCGTAAAACTGGGTACCCTCCATGCACTGGCCGAAGATGAACATGTTCTTCGCAAACAGCTTCTTGTTCTCCGGCTGGGTGAGGTCGAGGTCGCGGCGCAGACCCTTGGAGATGCGGGTCACAAACTCGTTTTTCCTCACGATCGTATCGACGTCCTCAAACATCGCCTCGCACTCGTGCGGGTTGATGCCAAGCGAGGAAATCATGTAGAGCAGCGAATCGGCGTGAATGTTCTCCTCGTGGGCGTGGCGGCCGAGAACCAGCTTGAGCTCGGGGGCGGTGACCAACTCACGGATGACGTGCTGGATGTTGTCGCCCACGATGCCCTCGGCGGCGGAAAAGTAGCCGATCCCCATGCGTATGATCCAACGCTCTTGGTCGGTGACCACCCGCTCGTCGCGCCACTGTTCGATGTCCTTGCCCATCGGGATATCCTCCGGCTCCCAATGGTTGGCCTTCATGGTGCGATAGAGCTCATACGCCCACTGATACTTGAGCGGGAGCAGGTTGAAGGTCATCGACTCGCGCCCATTGATGACCTTTTTCGCAGCAAACGCTGCCTCCGCTTTTTCTTGGTCGAGGACGAAGGTTTTGGAGCCAACTTGGAAGGTCTTTTGCATGGTCAATCAGTGGGGGGTTGGGAACGTCGGATTTAAGTGTTTTTCAGTGGTGTTTTGGGCAGGAAGAGGAGGACGCTTTCGGACGGAGTCTGTCGTAGGCGAACAAAAACTATTCAGAGTTGTTAACGCGTTGTTAACCACAAGGGGTTGTGGTTGCCCGCCGGACAGGCCACAATAGATGGGTATAGCCTAAAAATCCGTCAACCGCTTTGTCTCTACTAAGGCATATTTTTTGCAGAAAATTTTCCTTGAATTTTTGGACGGCATGACAGGACGGGCGCAAACGCCTGAATTTGGCTCATACCTGACTCAAATTGCGTGTGTATCGGTCCCTCGAATACCGCTGACTGAAAGCGCTGATTTTCGGGACATTCGGCCGCCACCTGGGCTCTGCCGACAGCATAAGATGTCACGCGGAGGCGCGAAGACGCGGAGCCGATCCCACGCTGGATTTAACCACCGATTTTGCAGAGACCCCGGATTCGACTCCGCAAATCAATTACGAGAGCAACCCAATCTGCGCAAATCAGAGAAATCTGTGGTTTGAACCAGCAGGCCAACGGCCAATTCGTAATTCTGAACTCGTAATTCGTAAATCGACAGCGCGGCAAACCGCGCTGCACCCCACCCTGTTCGTCATTCTATTTTCCGACTTCTTAATTAGGAGAATAGCGCCTTGGCGCTATTCACCAAGAACCCAACTGAAGATCAACGGGGCGACGATGGTGGCGTCGCTTTCGACGATGAACTTGGGCGTCGAAGCAGCGAGTTTGCCCCAGGTGATCTTCTCGTTCGGCACGGCGCCGCTGTAGCTGCCGTAGCTGGTGGTGGAATCGCTGATCTGGCAAAAGTAGCCCCACAACGGCACGCCCGTGCGCTCGAGGTCCTGATGTAGCATGGGCACCACGCAGATCGGGAAGTCGCCCGCGATGCCGCCGCCAATTTGAAAAAACCCGATCGAACCTTCGCCGTTTTTGAGCGTCCGCGAAGTCCTGGTGTAATACTCCGCCAAATACGTCATGTATTCGATGCCGGTGCGGACCGTGTGCACGTTTTTGACGTCACCGCGAATGACCGCCGCGGCAAACATGTTGCCCAGCGTCGAGTCCTCCCACCCCGGCACGATGATGGGCAGGTTTTTCTCCGCCGCCGCCATCAACCAGGAGTAGGCCGGATCAATCTGGTAGGACTTCTCCAGCACTCCCGACCGGAGCAACCGATACATGAACTCGTGGGGGAAATAGGCTTCACCCGCGGCATCCACCGCCATCCATTCGGTCAGCACGGCTTTTTCAATCCGGCGCATGGCCTCCATCTCCGGGATGCAGGTGTCGGTGACACGATTCATGTGCCGGTCGAGCAGCGCCTGCTCATCGTTGGCCGTCAGATCCCGGTAGTGCGGCACCCGTTCGTAATAGTCATGGGCCACCAGGTTAAAAACGTCCTCCTCGAGGTTGGCGCCGGTGCAGACGATGGCGTGGACCTTGCCTCGCCGGATCATGTTGGCGAGCGAGATGCCCAGCTCGGCGGTCGACATCGCCCCCGCCAGGGTGACCATCATCCGGCCGCCCGCCTTCAGGTGATCCTCGTAACCCTTGGCGGCATCGAGAAGGGAGGCCGCGTTGAAGTGCCGGTAGTGGCGCGCGATATACTTCGAGATCGGACCCTTGCGGGCAGCGCGCTTGGCGTTGAGGTCCTCGGGGCGTTGGGTCTGGCGCTTGGCCTTGGGTTTGGCGGGCATGACAGGCAGGGCAAAGGCGAAAATGCGGGCGCGGCGCAGCGGATTATTCGCCGAGCATGACCACCTCATACACGCGCTCAATCGCGAGGTGCATCATGTCGGTGGGCGCCTTGGCCAGATGACCGCTGGTCTGCGCGTGCTCCAGGTGCCTCAGGCGATTGGAAATGATCTCGGTATTGTAGGCATTGAGGACCATCTGGCGGGCCTGGGCATCGCCCACGCGCTTCACGATTTCGGCCATCATTTCGGCATCTGTTTTCATGACAAAAAGGAATTGGGTGGAGGAGGAAATCGCGCACGGCGGCGGCGCAAATACCGATTCCAGTGAAAGGGTCCGTGCCGCGGGGAGGCAAGCTCCCTCCGGTCGAACTCTTCCGGTGCGGATCAAAATAAACTCCACATGGCGGTTGGCTTTGCGCGGCTTTCGAACCGTATTCGCCTCCATGCTCGCCGCCATCCTCACCACCCTGCTCTGGTCCGGCGCGGCGATCATGAGCCAGCGCTCGATCAAGGAGTTGGGCACGGTGCGCGCCAATCTGGGTCGGTTGCTCATCGCGTTTGTCGTGCTGGGAGCCTACGCACATATCTTCGGACTTGGCTTGGGTGGAGCTGGTCGGGACATGTTTTTGTGGTCGGGGGTGATCGGCATGGGGCTCGGAGACCTGGCGCTCTTCGCCGCCCTCCCGCGTTTGGGAGCACGGTTGACGGTGTTGATGTGCCAATGCATCGCCGTGCCGATCGCCATGGCCACTGAATGGGGATGGCTCGGCACCACCCTGACTTTCGAACAAATCGGATGGGCGACTGTGATTCTGGCGGGGGTGGCCATCGCCCTGATGCCTTCAAAAGGCCAGCCCCCCAGCGTAAAGGTGACCTCGTTTGGCTTGTTGCTTGGTATCCTGGCCGCGGCCGGCCAGGGTGTCGGCGCCGTGCTCAGTCGGCGCGCCTATGAGATCACCACGGAGGCGGGCATGACCATCGACGGCATCACGGCGGCCTACCAGCGCATCAGCGGCGGCCTGCTCATCACAATCGGGTATTTTGTTTTCGTATGGTATCGGGAACGCCGGCAGAGCCAGAGTATCAACGGTACCACGGCCACCATCCCCACCCACCGATTCAACCGGCGCGGCATGGGCTACATGTTCGGCAACGCCATGCTGGGGCCCATCATCGGGGTGAGTTGTTACCAATGGGCGCTCGCCACCACGCCGTCCGGGATCGTGCTGCCGATCGTCGCCACCACGCCGCTGGTAATCATCCCTCTCACCTACTGGTTCGAAGGCGACCGGCCCAGCCGCCGTTCGTTGCTGGGTGGTGTCATCGCCGTGGCGGGCGTGGTGGCGCTGACCCTCGTGCGTTGACGCCGCGCCCGCGGCTCCTTGGTCTGCCCGGTTCCCATGCTCACCCTGGCCGATGTCGCAAAATCCTATGGCACGCGCGAATTGTTCGCGAACGTGTCGCTCTTCATTGCGCGGACCGACCGGTTGGGCCTGGTCGGTCCCAACGGCGCGGGCAAGTCGACACTCTTCAACCTGATCCTCGGCGAAGAGACCCCCGACGCCGGCATCATCGAATGGGAACGGGGTGCGGACTTCGGGTTCCTGCCGCAGGAAAGCGCGCCGGTCGGCGACGAGACTATCATCGGCATTGCCACAAACGGAGCGAAGCTCGACCTCGCCGGGGACGACGACGAGGACTATGACATCGATTGGACGCTTGAGCCGCGGGCGCGCAAGATTCTCGCCGGCCTGGGGTTCAAGGACCCGGACATGGACGAGCCGGCCAAGTCGTTTTCCGGCGGGTGGATCATGCGGGCCCATCTCGCCCGGCTCCTCGTGAGCGAACCCGCGCTGCTCCTGCTCGACGAGCCGACCAACCATCTCGACCTCGAGGCCCTGCTCTGGCTGCAGGACTATCTGACGCGTTATCCCGGCGGCCTGGTGTTGATTTCACACGACCGCGCATTTCTCAACACCCTGTGCAACGGCATCCTCGAGCTGCGCTCCCGCACCCTGCACAAGTACACCGGCAACTACGACGACTACCTCGAGCAAAAGGAGGCGCGCTACGAGCAACAGCTCGCCCTCTATAAAAGCCAACAACGCGAGATCGCCCATCAGCAAAAGTTCGTGGATCGCTTTGGCGCCAAGGCCAGCCTCGCCACGCGGGCCAAGTCCAAGGAGAAGCACATCGAACGACTGAAGGACGACGCCATCGAATCGCCCGAGGAGCGCGAAGCCCGCATCAACGTCCGCTTCCCCCAGCCCGCCCGGTCCGGCCTGAAGGTCGCCGATCTGTCCCATGTCGACCAGGCCTACGGCGACCACGTGGTCTACCGCGACTTGAACTATTCCGTCGAACGAGGTGACAAGATTGTGCTCGTCGGACCCAACGGAGCGGGCAAATCCACCCTGCTCAAAATCCTGGCCGATGTGGTGCCGATCAACGCCGGCACCCGTGAGCTGGGAGCCAACGTGACCTTCGGTTACTTCGCCCAAAACCGCGCGGAAAACCTCCGGCTCAATGCGACCGTCTTCGACAATGTGATGGAGTTGCGCACTGCCCAAAACGACCTCACCGAAGGCAAGGTGCGTTCTATTCTGGGAGCGTTTCTCTTCCGCAAGGACGACGTGTTCAAAAAGGTGAGCGTGCTGTCCGGTGGCGAAAAATCCCGGCTCGCCCTCGCCCGCATGTTGGTTGACCCGCCCAACTTCCTGTTGATGGACGAGCCCACCACTCACCTCGACATTCCCTCGATCGACGCGTTGATCCGGGCGCTCAAATCCTTCTCCGGCACGCTGATTTTCATCAGCCACGATGTGTATTTCATCCGGCAACTCGCCGAGAAAGTCCTGCACGTGCACTCGGGCCGGCTCACACCCTACGCCGGCGACTACGACTACTACCTGGACAAGTCGCGGGCCGGCGACGAACGCGCCGCGCTGACGGCCGGCTTCACCCAGGCCCGGCCCGAGCAGAAACCCGCCGTCTCCGCGAAACCCAAACCCGATTTTAAAGCCCGGAAAGCGGTCAAAAAGGAACGCCAGGCCGAACTGCGACGCCTGCGCACGGCGGTCGGCGAAGCGGAAGAGCGCATCGCGAAGCTGGAAGCCCAGCAGGCCGAACTCACCGCCGCGTTGGAAGACCCCGCGACCTACGAGGAAGCCGGCAAGGCCCAGCACCTGAACCGCGAGCTGACCGTCGTCACTGACATGCTCGGCGCCGCCAACCAGGACTGGGAGGAAGCCGCCACCCAACTGGCGGAGCTGGAAGCGAGCTAAACGCTAAGAAGCAAAGTTTGCCAAGTTACGCGAAGCCACTCCCCTGATTGTTGCCCACGGAAAACACGGAACCACTCCGCCGAAAGGTCGGCATGTTTCAACTTTGCGTAACCTTAGCGCTCTTGGCGCCGTTGCGTTTACCTCATCATCCGATGCGCTCGGCGATGAGGGGCGGGGTCGCGACAGTGGTATCACCAATCTTGATACACTCGCGCAGGCGCACTTCGGCCGCCGCCCACGATTCATCATCGTCGGCATGAATGACGGCGAGCGGCTGGCCCTCCGCCACCGTTTCGCCCACCTTGACCAAGCCGGTGATTCCCACCGCCGGATTCACGTTGTCCTCGGCCTTGGCCCGGCCCGCGCCCAGGCGCAGCGCCGCCAGCGCCACTTCCATCGCATCCACATCCTGCACAATGCCCGCCTTGGCCGCGACCAAGGGCACGGTTTGTCTGGCGGCAGGCAAAACCCCGGCCGGGTCATCGACCACCGCCGCGTCGCCGCCCTGGGCCGCGATGATTTCGCCGAACTTCGCCGCCGCGGAACCATCGGCAATCACCCCCTCGAGTTTCGCCCGGGCACTCGCGATGTCGTCGGCAGCCCCGCCCAGGACAAGCATCTCTTCACCCAGCGCATAAGTCACTTCCATCAGGTCAGCGGGGCCTTCGCCGCGCAGGCAGGCGACCGATTCGACCACTTCCACCGCATTGCCCACGGCCCGTCCGAGGGGTTGATCCATGGCGGTGAGCAGGGCCCGCACGCCCTTGCCCATTGCCTGGCCAATCCCAACCATCGTCGACGCCAGTTCACGCGCCGCTTCGATCTCTTTCATGAAGGCGCCCCGGCCAAATTTCACATCGAGCACCAGCGCGTCGATGCCCTCCGCCAGCTTCTTCGACATGATGGATCCGCAGATCAACGGAATGCACTCCACCGTCGCGGTGACATCGCGCAGGGCATAGAGTTTTTTGTCGGAGGGCGCGAGGTCCTTGGTCTGTCCGATCAACGCGCATCCCACCTGGGCCACCTGTTTCGCATAGTCCGGCAATGACAGATTCACGTTGAAGCCGGGAATGGACTCGAGCTTGTCCAACGTGCCGCCGCTGTGGCCCAAGCCACGCCCACTGATCATGGGCACCGGCACGCCGCAGGCGGTCACCATGGCGGCCAGCGGTAGAGAAACCTTGTCGCCCACCCCACCGGTCGAGTGCTTGTCCACCTTGATTCCCGGCACATCCGAGAGGTCCGCCACCACACCGGAATTCATCATCGCCTCCGTGTAGGCGGCCACCTCGTCTGCGGTCATGCCGTTGAGGTAGATCGCCATCAACATGGCGGATAATTGATAATCCATCCAACTCCCGTCCGTGGCCCCGCGCACAAAGGCTTCGATCTCGGCGGGGGACAGCTCACGACCATCCCGTTTGAGCGCAATCACATGCTGAGGAAACATGGGCTATTCCCTAGCCAAAAGTCCTCCGTTTTCGAGCACGATTAACTTCAGTTCTGGTTGAGTCGGTCGATCTTTTAGGATTTGTTGCCCCTTCGTTACTTAAAACCCTCATTCATGACTCCTGAAATCACTCCTGAAACCCTCGACGAGAAAGTTCTGATCAGCGGCATTCACCTCGACCTGACCGACGGCATCAAAAACCACGTTCGCGACAAGGCCGCCAAACTCCTGCGCCACGAGCCGCAAATCGTCCGGGTTCGCATCACCCTCGAATATCACCAAACCAAGTCCAATCGCGACCAGTTCACCGCCAAAGGGCAGATCGAAATCCAAGGTCCGGACATCGTTGCCGCCGATTCGGGCGACGACGCCTACGCCGCCTTGGACAAACTCGTGTCGGAGCTCGACCGCGGCCTGCGCAAGCGCTCCACCAACCGCATGTCGAAGCGCGGCAAAACCCACCCCATCGAGCTCGACGCCAATCTGCCTAAGATTAGCTGACTCAAGTAATATCAGATTTACTAAAAAAAGGGGGGCATATGCTCCCCTTTTTTTAGTTTAAGCTGTTATGAGTTTGCGTCCAATAAGTCTGCTAAATCCGGAAAATTATCCCGAAAAGCGTCAATCCGAATAGATTTGTTTCTTGAATGGAACTCGTTAAATCCCACCGCGTTTACTGCGGTGGCGAGAGAAACCATTACTTGTTCAGGCGGAATGCGCCGCATGGTAATCGAGATCTCATTTTCACCAAAGTTCAGCATTCTTGTGTTGATGTATTCTATAGACTTTGATCTTAGAAAATCATCATACTTTTCTGATCCGAGTACAGTCTCTAATCTTGAATAAAAATCAAGAATCAATTTGTCTCTAATTTCTTCTTCGATCTGTGCGCTGATAGTTACGGCTCCATCTTTACTCTCATAGAGAGATCCATAAAAAACAACAGTATCGATGATTTTATGAAAGGACTCTTCAACGAGAGAATTAATCTCTAGCTTCTGAACTTCATCGGATGCTCCTATAGCCTCGAGCGATTCATTTGACAAATAAGGTATGAACCCAATAATTTCTCTATTATAATCGTATTGATCTGATACTTGTGCCACCTGGCCATACTCACTGACCTGAGGTGAGGCAACAGATTCAGGAGATTTATTAGATATAACATCCACTGAAGATTGTTCGGTTTCGATTGTTTTACCCTCATAAAAAGGGTAATTCCAAAAGATGATTCCCAAACCGACTATAGCAAGGCCTGCTACTAGAACTGTGAGTTTTCGTATTTTCATTTTCTATCGGTCATAGTTGTCGCCGGCTCCAATGGCATTGACAGTAGATATCCATATCTGACCAGCAATCGATCCAGCTACGACATAATACACACCATTGTGATAATAACCATACTCAAAAGGAATATTTATCGGCATCCAAAAACCAGAATTAGGACCCGACCCTGGGGAGCCAGATGGTGGTGCCAAAGTGTGGCCAGTTCCACCTCCACCTGAATCCGCTGGGAATGTCTGGTTTGGATTAGATTGGCGAATTCGCCTAAGTTCAATTAGTCCTGAGTTACCGGTTCCATTTGAAACAGTTTCAGTATATTTCAGGACGAGCATCGCCTCACCCGAACTCAGACTTACTAGATCAAGTTCATACGAAAAGGTGAAAGCCATTTGAGTTGAACCCACTCCCACATTTACCGTTGCATTCCAAGCAATCGAACCTCCGGTATTGCCTGAAGTGATAACCGCACCGTCGTTGGTCCAATAACCATTAAAGTCTAAAACAGGTTGACTATCGAGCAATAGTTTAGCCGCAGGGTCGATTAAATGCCCAAGATAATCAGATGGAGTATATACAGGCTGTATTGGTCCACTGAAGAACTGTTGGGATTTCCCAAAAATAGCACCTGCCGAAAACACAAATGCGGCGATGAAAGCTTTTACTAGCGTTAAGTTAAATTTCATATTTAAGTATGTTATTTAGTTTGGCCAGCAAAGAACGATCGTGTGACCTTTGGCATCTAACTGAACAAGCAGTCGAGCTTGGGAAAGGCAAAAACGCCAGGATCACACGCAAAACTGCATGGTTCTGGGCCCTCGCCATGTCAATAGACAATCGTTGCAATTTGTTTAATTTAGGACTTTAAGGTCAGTCCTGCATTACGTAGAGACTGCTACGTTTGTGACTCACTTGATACGATTGCGAATCGAACGATTAATCTGCAGCTCTTGAAGAGTTCTCTCTTAACAACTGATACCTTAGAAGTCCGATGATCAAGACCATCGGGTTCGACGCCGACGATACACTTTGGCACAACGAAACCATCTTCGTTGCCACCCATGGTCGGCTTTGTGAGCTGCTTTCGGTTTATCATGACGCCGACAAAGTTGATGCCACCCTCAACGCCACCGAACACCGCAACCTCGCCCGCTACGGTTACGGCATTAAAAGCTTCGCGCTTTCCGCCATCGAAACAGCCATCGAATTGAGCGACGCCCAGGTCTCGGCGGAGGAAATCCGTCGGATCATCGCCCTCGCCCACGACATGCTGGACCATCCGGTCGAGATTCTTGACGGTGTGCCCGAAACCGTCTCGTCCCTCGCCGGCGACTATCACCTGATCGTCATCACCAAGGGCGACCTGCGCGACCAATCCCGCAAATACCAGTTGTCGGACCTCGATCCCCACTTCGCCGAACTTGAAGTCGTGACCGAGAAGGACCCCGACACCTATGCGCGCATCCTGCAGCGCCACCGGGTAAACCCGGCTGAGTTTCTTATGGTCGGAAACTCCATCAAAAGCGACATCCTGCCCGTGCTGGATATCGGCGGTCATGCCGCCCACGTGCCCTATCAGCACACCTGGGTGCTGGACAAGACGGACCGGCAACCCGGGGGGCCGCGTTATCACGCCCTTGACAGCATTGCCGATTTACCAGGCTTGCTCCACCGGCTCGCCTCCTAATCACTTAAAACCGACCGCCACCAATACCGCACCTGCTGACCCGTGCCTCCTCTAAAAATCCTTTTCGTCTCTCCCGAGGTTGATCCCTTCGTCAAAGTGGGCGGACTCGCCGACATGGTGGGATCGCTCCCCAAGGTCCTCGCCGATCGCGGCCACGATGTGCGCGTCGTATGCCCCGCCTATGGCAGCATCAAAATCGATGAGACCTTTTCCCCGCGGGAGGAGCCGCTGGGCGTCGATGTCGGAGCTGCCGCGCACTGGGGCAAGACTTGGCAAACGCACCTGCCGGACTCGAAGGTTCCGCTCTATTGCCTGGAGCACGGGCAGTTTTTTGACCGGCCCGAAGTCTACGCCGGCCCGTGGGGCGATCATCCCGACAATGACCTGCGGTTTACCTTCCTCTGCCGGGGTGCGCTGACGCTCTGCCAGCAACTTGGCTGGATTCCGGACGTGGTGCATTGCCATGACTGGACGACGGGCTTCATCCCGTTGCTTCTTAACACGACGTTGCGCGACTCCCCGATCGGACGCGCCGCCACCGTGATGACCATTCACAACCTGGAGCACCAGGGTTACTGCGACCGCCGGGCCCTGGATTTCGCCCATGTGCCCGCCGCGGAATTTCGAGCCGACAGCACCGAGTCGCACGGGAAGGTCAACATGATGAAGGCGGGGCTCTACCACAGCACCAAGATCACGACAGTGAGCCCGACTTACAGCGAGGAGATCAAGCGGCCGGACGGTGGATTCGGCTTGGATCATGTGCTGCGCTTTCGCGCGGCGGATCTGGTCGGAATCGTCAACGGCATCGATACCGAGGTGTGGAATCCCGCGACCGACCAAACGATACCCTACACTTACACGGCGGAAAACTTTGGCGGCAAAACCACCTGCAAGGCGGCCCTGCAAAAGGAGCTTGGGATCAGCATCGATCCACATGTTGCGCTGTTTGGAGTCGTCTCGCGTTTCGCGACGCAGAAGGGTCTCGACCTGCTGGCGCACTGCCTGCCGAGCGTGCTGGAAGGCATGCATGTTCAGTTTGCCGTGCTCGGCAGCGGCGACGGTGCCCTTGAGGCGATGTTCCGCGACGCGGCGGCACGCTACCCTTCCAAGCTGGGCCTGTATGTCGGATTCAACGCCAAGCTCGCCAAGCTGATCCAGGCGGGCAGCGATTTTTTTGTCATGCCGAGCCGGACTGAACCGTGCGGCCTGACCCAACTCTACGCCATGCGCTACGGCACCCCGCCGATCGTGCGCGCGACCGGGGGCCTGATCGACACGGTGGACCAATACGCTCCCGGCACCGGCGAGGGCACGGGCTTCAAGTTCGAGGACGCCACCGCCTTGGCGCTGGCCAACACGATCGGTTGGGCCTGTTCAACGTATTACGACCAGTCCGAGGAATACACCCGGCTTCGCCGCAACGGCATGGCCAAGGACTTCAGCTGGGGTGCGTCCGCCAACGAATACCTCGACGTCTATCGCTGGGCCATCGCCGCCCGCAAAGGCGAGTGATAAACGGGTGGTTTCTTGAGCCACCCCCTTCTTAGACTGTCACTTAATACGTGACAGTTCTTCTTTCCCGCGTCGCTTAGCCGAGCCACCCCAGGCCCAATCGCAACCACAGCGGGGTGGTGATCAAACATAGCACGGTTGTGCCGACGACAACCTGAACCGCGGTCAGCGGCTGGCCGCCGTAGTGACGGGCGATGAGGATGGGGATGATGCCGGCCGGCATCGCCGCCTGCACCAGCATGACCTGACGCATCTCCTGGCTCAGCGGCAGCACCAGGGCCAAACCCAGCATGGCGAGTGGGAAAAGTCCGAGTCGCAGGGCGCAGGCGAGCGACGTCACGCGCGGCGAGACGAGTTGTTTGGGCCGCACTAAATATTCACTGATCGTCGCGCCGATGGTGATCAAACCCAGCGGAACCGCGCAGATGGCCGCGAGTTCAATGGTCCGATCCAACGTGGCCGGCATCACCCGATCCAAACCCACCACGTTGCCGATCGCCGCCGCGATCAAAGCAATGATCGGGCCGCTGATGAGGTTTCGCCAGCCGTCGCGCAGACTTACTCCCGAAACCACCATGATGCCCAGGGTCCATACCGCGACTTCACAACCGACGTTGTGCACGAGAAGTACCCCGACGCTCTCCTCGCCGAAAAGCGACGCGATGAGCGGAATCGGAATGTAGCCATAGTTGTAGATTCCCGAAGAGAACGCGAAAGTGCGCAGCCCCTTTCCCCGCGAGAGCCCCAACCATCGCCCGATCCAGAACGCACCCAGGATGCCACCCGCCATCATGCCGAAACCCAAAACCGGCGGCCAAAACACATTGCGCGGATCGGCCAGCGCCTCATTGCCCAACACGCTGCGAAAGATCAAAGCCGGGTAGAGTAGGTTGACCACCAGCTTGAGCAAGCTCGCGTCCGCCTCCGGCTTCAACCAACCCGCGAACCGCGCTCCCGCCCCCACGCCAATCAGCGTAAAAACCGGTGCGATCAACGCCAACAATTCTAGATAGGACGGCACATCGCCAACTCCAGCGATCCCTCAAGGCTCGGGCGAGAATTTACTCCCGCGGAGTGGCGGCCGCTGTGCCGGCGATTGAGGCCGTGGTCCAGGCCGACTGGAAATTGAAGCCCCCCGTAATGCCGTCGATGTCGAGCACCTCACCGGCAAAGTAGAGTCTCGGACAGCGTTTGCTCTGCATGGTCTTGAAATCAACTTCGCGCAAGCGGACGCCGCCGCACGTCACGAACTCCTCCTTGTTCATGCTCTTGCCGATCACCCGGAAACTGCTGCCCGCCACCTCCTCGACAAGTTGGTTCACAGCCGCTTTCGGGAGGTGGTTCCAAGCCGTGCCGGCCGTAACCCCGCTGGTTGTGACCAACCGTTCCCACAAACGACCCGGCAGGCCCCATGGGTTGGCGTTGGCGACGAGCTTCCTGCCCAACGGACCGCGCGCATTGACCAGCACTGAGCGCGCGCGCTCGGAGTTGGCCTCGCCGGCCCACGCCACCCGGACTTCAAAAAGATAATCCTTCGCCGCGAGTTCGCGGGCTCCCCAAGCCGACAAACGCAGGATACCCGGACCGCTGAGTCCCCAGTGCGTTATCAGCACGGGTCCGCGTTCGCGGAGCTTGGTTCCCGGCACCCATACCTCGGCCTCCGGCACAGTCAGTCCCTCCAGTCCGCTCAACCGCTCATCCTCGATTTGAAACGTAAACAACGACGGCGCCAATTCCTCGATCGTATGGCCCAATGATGCCGCTAAGTCGTGGCCACCCCCGCTGCGATTTCCCCCCGTGGTGAGGATCACGCGGTCAAATCTTTGCACATCGCCATCGCCCAGGGTGAGCCGAAATCCGGTACCGTCTGCCGGGTGCTCGACCGCTTTGACCGCCGTCCGCATGCGCACCTCCACCGCCGCTTCCGCCGCCGCATGGCGCAGACATCGGATAATCGTGCCCGAATCATCCGTGATCGGAAACATGCGGCCATCCGCCTCCGTCTTGGTCTCCACGCCGCGGGCGGCGAACCACGCAATGGTGTCGCGCGGTCCGAAGCGATTGAGCGGTCCGATCAACTCGCGGGAACCACGCGGGTAGCATTTGACCAATTCGCGAGGGTCGAAGCAGGCGTGGGTCACATTGCAACGACCACCACCCGAAATGCGCACCTTGGTCAGTACATGGGCGGTCGCTTCAAAAATCACCACCCGGGCGGATCGATTGGCTTCGGCCGCGGTGATCGCCGCAAAGAACCCTGCGGCACCTCCACCGATGACAGCTATGCGCTCCGAAGACATCGAACGAGGAGTGGACAGTTTTTGTCGCAAATAGCCAGAATCGCTTCATCTCCCGTCTTTCCCATGACCTACGCCCAACTCCAGAACCTCGCCGATGAGGAAGTCGTCGCCACCCGCGACGAGTTGCCCGACGAGCTGCGCGGATTGGCGGACAAGCTTCCCGTGGTGCACCACCACTACCCATCCGCCGAGATTCTGGGGGATCAGTTCGAACCGGATGTGTTGGGCATGTTTGTGGGTGCTCCCCACGGCAGCGCGACCGGGGACACCAACGACGTGCCCGCTCAAATCCTGCTGTTTCTCGGCAATCTTTGGGAGTATGCGGAGGCGGATCGCGAGGTGTTCCTGGACGAAGTGCACATCACTTATCTGCACGAGTTGGGGCACTACTTTGGGTGGGATGAGGATGACCTCGCAGCCCGGGACTTGGATTAGCGTGGAACTAAACCTGCAATTCGGCATTCCAATGCGCTGTGACCCGTGCATAGTGCGGGCAGAATTCCCCTCGTTATGAAGCGACTTATCTCCCTCGCCCTCACCCTCTTGGTCACGACGGCGGCCCTGCAGGCCGATCGGTCCCTGCCCCGCAAGGACTACGTGACCCGGGTCGAATCCTGCGAAGCCATCATTCGCGAATTTCAGTATGATCCGGCCACCCGCATCCCCGCCGAAGTGCTGCGGGCCGCGAAGACCATTGTCATCATCAATCAGTTTAAGGCGGGATTTATTTTTGGCGTGAAGGACGGCTATGCGGTGGCAATGTCCAAACGTCCCGATGGCACCTGGAGCCTGCCGGGGTTAATGAACGCCGGCGAAATGAGCGTCGGATTCCAGCTCGGCGCCAATGCAGTTGAGACCGTGCTGATCATTACCGACGAGTCCGTCACGCCATTGCTTTACAAACAGAAGTTCAACATCGGCGTGGATGCCAAGGCCGTCGCCGGACCCCGTGTCGCCGAGGCTGAAAGAGTAACCGCTCTGCTCAAGGAAGCCCCGATCTTGGTTTACACCAAGAAGAAGGGGCTCTTCGCCGGGGCTACGGTCAAGGCTGGGTGGCTTTCCGCCAACAACAAAGGCAACCGGTCGTTCTACCAGACCCGCTACAGCCTGCCGGAGATCCTGATGGGTGACTGGGTTCCTTCTCAACCCGAAGTTGAACCCCTCCGCCAGTTCATCACGGACATCACCCGCTGATCCCCACAACCCACCAGCCCGGCCGTCCGTCGGGCTTTTTGTGCCCCTCCTGAAAGGGGTCAAGCTTGCGACTCACGCCCCGCAGGGTGGACCGCTTTGACGAGTGCGGCGATCACTTTGTCAGCCACCCGGGCCTCCATGGCGACGCGGGAGAGGTTGCGGCCTTTGACAAGGCCGGTCGTCACCTGCCAACGCCCGCGAGCTCCCTTGAGGGTGATCGCCCAGTGCGCAAACGGCCGCTTCACGCCACCCGCCTCGTCCGGCTCAGCATAACCCGTGGTGGCCACCCCCACATCGGCCTCCATCGCCTGCGCAACGCCTTTGGCCATCTGGATCGCAATCTCTTCACTCACGGCATTGCAGGCTTCCGCGGCGGCTCGATCCACACCGAGTTGGTTCACCTTCGCGTCGATCGAGTAGGCGGTGATGCCACCGTGAAAAAAAGTGGATGCTCCGGAGATCAGACCGATGCGGGCCTGAATCTGGCCGCTGGTGAGGCTTTCGGCCACCGCCAGGGTGCGGATGTGTTTCGGATCCCCTGCGAGCCGGGCCTTGAGTTGCATAAGGTCGCCCCAACGCACCTTTGCCATCGGGTTTTGCTCCGGGCGAAACTTCCACTTCTTGGTGGTGAATTCGCGGCCTTTTTTCTCGGCCTTGCGCCGCGCGATTTCGCGCCGAACACGCCACCGCTGGTCTTTGCTGACGATGAATCCGCAACAGGTCGGGGCCCCGCACCGGCAGGGATGCTCGTCAAAATTATCCCAATCGAATCCGTAGTCGTAGTTGAGTTCCTCGCCCTTTGCGATGTCGCGCAAGGCGCTGATCCAGATCCCGCCTTTGGCATACTCCGTTTCGCAATTCGGGTCACACGAATGGTTGATCAAGCGCGCGGTGTTCCACGAAACGTCGCCGTCGATATCATAGCGTTTATTGAGGGTGAACAGGTAGACGCAGCCATCGTCGCCTTCCTCCTGCCGCGCCCGGCGGACTTCGTCGCGTCGATCGGACTCCGACTTGGTAATCCTGTCGCCAACATATTCAATGATTCGCGTCCCCTTGGGGATGTCCTTGGATGCGTAGAGGCCGTAACCGTGCACCGCCGAGTCGGCGCGACGGGCCCAGGGTGAAGTGGTGGGCGCAGGCGTCCGGCTCATTCGATTTCGAGGCCAACGGGACAGTGGTCGCTGCCCATCACTTCGGGACTGATCCATGCCCGTTGCACCCGGGGAAGGAACTTCTTCGATGTCAAAAAGTAGTCGATGCGCCACCCGATGTTTCGTTGGCGGGCACCGGCGCGATAAGTCCACCACGAGTAGTGGCCCGGACCTTTCTCGAACTCGCGAAAGGTATCCACAAATCCCTTCGCCACGAAGCGATCAAACCCCGCCCGCTCTTCCGGGGTGAACCCCGGGTTGCCGACATTGGCCTTCGGCCGCGCCAGATCGATTTCCCGGTGGGCAACATTCAGGTCGCCGCAGAACACAACGGGTTTTTTACGCTCCAGCTTTTTGAGATACTTGCAGAAATCTTCGTCCCAGCGTTCGCGATACGGCAGTCGACGCAGTTCATGCTGCGCATTCGGCACGTAGACATTCACGAGGAAAAAATCCGCGAACTCCACGGTCTGCGTGCGCCCTTCCTGGTCGTACTCCTCGATGCCGATGCCCTCCTTGATGCTGATCGGTTCGGAACGCGTGATGATGCCGGTGCCGCTGTAGCCTTTCTTTGCCGCCGCGCTGAAATGCGTGGTGTAGCCCGCCGGCCAATCCACGTGTGCCACATCACCCGGGTGACACTTGGTCTCCTGCAGGCACAGGACATCGGGTTGCGATTCGTTGAGAAAATCGAGAAAGCCCTTTTTCAACACGGCCCTCAGGCCATTCACATTCCAGGAAACGAGAATCATGGCCGCGCAGGCTTCGTTTACCGGGATGGTTTTTCAACCCTGCACTTGCCGAAAAACCAATCCCGACCGTTCGCATTGCCAAACCACCCTCGTACGGCCCAAGGTCGCGCCTCCTGCCCGCATGCCCACGTTTTCTCCCCTTCCCCTTGGCCAACCGATTCCCGACCGTCCCCACGCGGTATCGTGCAGTATTCCGACCATGGCCAACGTGGTGGGCTACGAAGAACGCGACCCGGATACGACCCGGCACATGTGCAGCGGCTATCCCCGGTTTGTGCTGCACGATTTCAATCGTCGCCTCGCCCAGCACTTCCAGGTCGAACGCGGCCTCGAGGATCGCGAGCTCTGGCTGACCTGTTCATCCCGCATGGCCGATGCGCTCGTGGCCGAACTCGGCGGAGATGCCAGTCGGGTGGACTGCGACGGCATCGCGGGCGTCTCCCACCACATCGATGCCGATGTTTTCCTCCAGGCCAAAACCTATCTGCAGAACACCGGCGGGTTCTTGAGTTCGCGCGCTGCGGAGGACGCGCTGGTCGCACGCGGCGAAATTCCGGAACAAGCGGAAGAGCTGGCACCGATCGAAGATGCCACCCGGATCATTAAATCCGTGCTGGTGGATGCGCACGCGGGAGCGCGGACCGAGGACATTCTGTTGGCCCCGTCGGGCATGAATGCCTTCCATGGCGCGTGGCGCTCGCTGGCCGACCTGCAGGCCGAACGCGGGAGGACGGTGTGGATTCAACTGGGTTGGCTCTACCTCGACACCATCGCCCAGCTGCGCCGATTCACCGCTACTCCGGCAGACTACGTTTACCTGACCGACGTGAACGATCTCGAAGCCTTGCAGGCGGCCGTCGATGCCGCCGGGACTCGGTTGGGGGGACTAGTCACCGAGGTGCCTACCAACCCGTTGGTTCAAACCGCCGACATCGCGCGCGTCTCGGCCATCGTCCACGCGACCGGCGGGCGCGTGGTCCTGGATCCCACCCTCGTCTCACCCTTCAACATTCGCCTGCTTGAGCACAGCGACGTGGTGGTCAACAGCCTCACCAAATACGCCGCCAATGAGGGGGATGTCATCGCGGGATCGGTGATCATCAACCCGCATGGCCCCGATGCCGCCGCCCTGCGCGATCGGATTTCGCAACGCCTCGACCCGGTCTATCCGCGTGACCTGCAACGCCTCGCTGCCCAAATCCCGCACTACGAGGCGACCGTTCGCCAAACCAACAAGACTGCCATCCAGGTCGTGGAGTTTCTTCGCCAACACCCCGCCGTTGATCGCGTCTGGTGGAGTCTGCAGCCGGACACCGCGGACAACTTTGCCAAGATTGCCCGCCGTTCCGACAGTATTGGCAGCATGGTGAGTTTCACGGTCAACCGGACTCTGGCAGAAGTCTACGACCGCCTGCCCCTGCCCAAGGGGCCGAGCTTCGGCATGCGCCACACCTTGATCTGTCCCTTTATCTATCTTGCCCACTACGATCTGATCACCAGCGACGCCGGTCAGGCGGAACTCTCCGCAGGCGGCATCCCCCCCGACCTGCTGCGTCTCTCCGTCGGCACCGAACCCGCCGAAGACATCATCGCCGCCCTGGCCACCGGCCTGGACTAAACCTTCGAGTCGGCCGTGTTTGTCACTTAATAAGTGACAACCAGCGGGAGCACGGGGTGACGAAGGCGAGCGCTAAGCTGGAGCGGCAATGATGTGCCGTCAGCTCGTTGCAACCGGACTTCCCTGGCTGCCGGATTCGAGCACCACATGGGCGCCGCCGTCACGGGTAAGTCGCAGGAAACGCCAGGCCAATGCGAGCGACGCCACGATGAGGCCGGCCGCCAATCCAGTCCAGATGCCTTCCGCGCCAAAGGAAGTCCGGAACCCCAGCCACCAACCGAGCGGCAGGGCCAACACCCAGTAGGCAATCGCCGTGATGGCGGTGGGCACCTTGACATCGGTCAAACCGCGCAACGCCGATGCGGCCACGACTTGGGCGCCGTCAGCAAGCTGAAACACCGCCGCCACAACCAACAACTTGGCGGCCAGGAGAATCACCTCGCCTTCCTTCACGAAGAGACTCGCAACGTCGTGTCCGGCGAAGACGAACAGGATCGTGAAAGACCCCATGATGATGCCCGACATCACCTGGGCGCTGTGGCCGATCGGTCGCAGCGCCGACAGTCGTCTTTCGCCAACCGCCCGGCCCACCCGCATGCTGACAGCCATGGCCATCCCCAGCGGGAACATGAACGTCAATGCCGCACAGTTGATCGCGATCTGGTGCGCCGCCAGCTCGGTCGAACCAAGCCACCCCATCATGATCGCCGCCGCGCTGAAGGCGCCCGCCTCAAACGACAGGGCAAAGCCGATGGGCACGCCCAATCCCAGCAGACGCTTGAAGCGCGCCAGCGTGTAGTTGCGCCACCAGTCACGCGGCCATGCCGCATCGAAACACGGTGATGTGCGGATCCACGCCCAGATAGCCAGCACGCCCGCCCACCGCGAGATCAGTGTCGCCCAACCCGCGCCCGTCAATCCAAACGCGGATGCACCCCAGTTGCCGTAGATCAGTATCCAATTAAGCAACACGTTCAGCAACACGCCCGCCAGCAGGATCAGCATGGGGAAAAGCGGACGCTGCAGTGCTTCGCCGAACTGCCGCATCACTTGGAAGAGCAGGGCCGGCATGATCGAAATGATGATCAACTCGTAGTAGGGATGCACCTCCGCCAGCACCTCGGCGGGTTGCCCAAACCGGTGCAGCTGGGATCCCAGGCCGAGCATGAAGATCATGCCGATCAGCCCGGCCACCGACGACAACACCACCCCGTGCTTCAGCCATTGCGCGGTCTCCGCCTCATCACCGCCCCCGTGGGCGCGCGAGACCATAACCGAAACGGGGATCAGCAGCCCGATAATGATCATGAAGAAAAATCCAAACAGCGTGCCGGCGAAGGCCGACGCCGCGAGCTGCACCTTCCCCACATGTCCGATCATGATCGCATCGGTCACGCTCATGAGCATCTGGCTCACTTGCCCAACGATAATCGGGCCGGCGAGCACCAGAGTGCGACGGGCTTCCTGCAGGTAGGAGTTCATGATAAGGGAAAGACGAGCCGGCCACCGTTCCCTCCTAAAGGCGGCCACGCAATCACCCTCTCAACGGATTGTGGGGCAGTTTTCACAAGGCCCCGCTTGTCAGCGCCGCTACAACCCGCCGTAAATGCTTTGCCATGACCCTGCTTGCCCTCGCCTTGGTGCTGACTGCCGCCGTGCTGCACGCCATTTGGAATCTCTCCGCGAAGCGCGCCGGGTCGGGTCTGCCCTTCGTGTTCGCGGTGGGTGTGGTCATGACTCTGATCTACACGCCGATCATCCTCACCATGCTCCTCTGGCCAGGCGGGCCACGACTGGACGGAACCGCACTGGGAGTGATCGCCGTCAGCACCGTGTTGAAAACCGGCTACGCGCTTTACCTGCAGCGTGCCTACCGCAGCGGCGATTTCTCCTTCGTCTACCCCCTCGTACGCGGCAGTGCTCCGCTGCTCGCCACCATCGGCGCCGTGTTGTTTCTCGGCGAACGTCCCACCGCCCTCGGCCTGGCGGGCGGGATCACCATCGTTGTAAGCATCTTTTTTCTGAGCAACGGGGAACGACTTTGGCAGCGCCAATCGACCCCCGACGCCCCGCCGCGGCTCCGGGCCCTCGGCAACGCGTTGATTACCGGAAGCTTTATCGCCAGCTACACGGTCTGGGACCGCAACGCGGTTGGCATCCATCAGGTCAATCCGGTCCTGTTTGATGGCCTGACCAATGTCGGCCTGACCCTGCTGGTGGCGCCGTTTGCCTGGGGCCGGCGCAAAGCAGTGCAGAAGATTTGGCGCGTGCACCGACGTGAAGTGCTGATCATGGCGACCCTCTCACCCTTCGCTTACGTGCTTGTGCTTTTCGCCCTCAGTTTCACCCCGGTCAGTTACGTCGCCCCCGCCCGCGAATTCAGTATTCTGATCGGAGCCTACCTGGGAGCCCGCGTTTTTGGCGAAAAGGACAACCCGCGTCGACTCACCTGTGCTGCGACCATGGTGCTCGGCCTCATCGCGCTGGCATTGGCTTGAACACCGCTCCGGCCAACCCATTCAAATTTGACCAATTTTTCATGCTACGGACGGCCCGCGCGCAATTCCCCGCTTTGCAAACCGTCTCCACCCTGCCCATGCTGAGCCTGCCCATGAACGTCCGTCTTTTCCGTGTCGCAATCGGTGTCTCTCTGCTCGCTCTCACCGCCATCCTGCTCACCGCGCAAACGTCGTCCACCGATCTTTCCTCACTCCGGACCAAAGCCGAAGACGGCAACGCCATCGCCCAATACAATCTGGGCCTGATCTACGCCGACGAGTCGGAAGCGGCCTACGACATCATCGAGGCTTACGTTTGGCTCAGCCGCGCCGCCAGCAACGGTGCCCGGGGCCGCCAACTCACCCTGGTGGCCGAGCGCCTCACCACCGAACAGCTGGCCGAAGCCAACCGACGACTCGGGCAGCCGGTTGAACCTGCCCGCACTGTCACTGTGAGCACTCCGGCTCCGATTTCGCGCGCTCCGCTGGAAAACAACCGCGCGCAACTGACTCAACTCCAGGCCGAACTTGACCAAGCCCGGACGCAAATCGCTCAACTCCAAGCCAACGCCAGCAACGCTTCCAGCTCCACCGCCGAGCTGCGCAAAAGCCTCGCCATCGCCGAAACCGCCCTCGCCAACCGGGACGACGAGAAACTCGCCCTCGAGGCTGAGATTGCCCAACTACGCAGCAGCGGACCCTCGCCAACAGAGATCGCCCTGCAACAAGAACGCGACCAGCTGGTCGCCGAAGCCCAGGTCGCCGCCAACGAACTCGCCACCCTGCGTGCGACCCAAGCCCAAAACGAAGGTGAACTCGCCCGCATCACCGAACAGCTCGTCGCGGAGCAGGATCAAACTGCCCGACTCGATGCTGAAATCGGCCAACTGCGCGAACAGTTGCAGGCAACTACCGCTACTTCCGTGGACATTAAAACGGCCAACGCCCGCATCACGGACCTGCTGGCCGAACTTGCCGCCGCTCAAGACCGTGGCGCCAATCTGGAGAGCCAGCTCGAGGCCCAGGCCTCCGCGCAACTCGACCTCAACAACCAGCTCAGTGCCCTTCGCGACCAACTGGACGCGAAGGACGTCGAGCTCATATCGATCGCCGATGCCTTGGCGGCCGCTGAAGCCCATGCCACCTCGGCTGAATCACGGCTCGCCACGACCACCGCCCGGTTGGCTGATCTCGCCGCCGTGCAGCGCGAAAATTCCGAACTGCAGGAAATCATTTCCGCCCAAACCGCCGCACGGGATTCCGACTCCGGCGAGCTCCAATCCGTTCGCCAACAACTGGCCACCGCGATTGTCGACCTGCAGGCCGCCTACGAGACCGAAGCCGACCTCACCGTGGAACTGGATTTTGCCAGGCAACGCATCGAGGAGCTCTCCACCGAGGTCGCCGCCGCCTGGGACGAATCGACCGAGATCGAACAGCAGCTCGCCACCGGAGCCGCCGCCGCCGAACGCGTCATCGAGCTCGACGCCCAGCTTGCCGGCGCACTGGCGGAGCGTGACCAGCTGGCCAATGAACTGCTGGGCGCCGAAGCACAGGTCAATGAACTTGCCGGCGATCTGGCGACCTCGCGCGCCGAACTCGCCCAGCTGCGCGATGCCCAATCCGAAGCAGACGAATCTCTGGCCAACGAAGTCTCCAACCTCGCCGGTCAATTGGATCAAGCCCGGTCGGAAATCACCCGTTTTGACGCCCTCATGGCCGATTTGCGCAGCGAACGGGACTCGTTCCGGGCAATGCTCACCGAAACCGAACAAGAGGTCGTGACCCTGCGCAGCATCCGCAACGACCAACAAAACCAACTCGACCGCGCGGCCACGGTCATCACGGAACTCGAAGCCGCAGCAGAGGGCGCCGACGCCAGTGCGTCCGTTCTCGCCAGCCTTCGCGGCCAATACACTGCCTTGGAATCCGATCGCGACGTGCTCTCCGCCCGCATCGAATCAATGCGCAACCAAAACAACGAACTCGCCGACCAACTCGCCCAAGCGGAAAGCGAGCTTGCCACCGCCCTCGCCACTGCGGCCAGTTCCGCCGAAATCAATGACAACGAACTTGTCGCTGCCCGCGATGAGATCGCCCGCCTCACCTCCGACATGGCTGCTTTGCGCGACCAGGCAGCCCAGGTTGGCGACCTTGCCGTGGAACGTAACGGTCTTGCCGCTCAACTCACCGAACTGCGTTCTCAAAACGTCGAACTCACCGATCAACTCGGCAGTGCCGAAGCCGAACTCGCTGCTGCGCTTTCTGCTGCGGCCTCCGCCCGGGAGGACGACTCCGCCCTTGTCGCCGCCCGGTCGGAAATCGATCGCCTTACCACTGACCTCACCACCCTGCGCGATCAAGTGGCCCAAGTTGGCGACCTGGCCACCGAACGTGATGGCCTCGCCGCCCAACTTGCCGCCCTGCGTTCCGAAAACGTCGAACTCACCGACCAACTCGGCAATGCTGAAACCGAACTCGCCGCCGCCCTTTCCGCCGCGGCTGCTTCGGTTCAAGTGGACGACTCCGAGCTCATCGCAGCTCGCGATGAGATCACCCGCCTAACGACTGACTTGGCGACCCTGCATGACCAGGCAGCTCAGGCTGACAGCTTTGCCACTCAACTCACCGCCTTGCGTTCCGAAAACGCCGAACTCACCGACCAACTCGGCAATGCCGAGTCCGAACTCGCCGCGGCACTGTCTGCCACGGCTACTGATGCAACCGCTACGCCCGACAGCGAGATTCAGGCGCGACTCGATGCGAGCCTGCGCGCATTCGCCGCCCAAGAGCGCGAGATGGAACGGCTTCGCGCGCAATTTGAAGAAGCCACCTCCCGCGCCGATGCCTCCGATGCCACGCTCTTGACGCTGCGCGACGAACTCGCCGGCCTGCAGATCGCCATGACCGAGCTGCAGGCGGATGCCGACGCCAGCGAGCAGCGGGCGCTTGACGCCGAAGGCCTCATCGCAAGCCAAACCGACTCGACTTCCGAACTGGAGGCCGAGTTGACGCAGGTCCGGGTGGCCCTAGACGAACAGGACACCGAGCTGGCGGGCCTGCGGACGCAACTGAACGCAACCGTCCAACCGGCCGCCGACCTCACGGCACAAAACGCATCCCTGCGCGAGGAAGCCAGACTCGCCCGCGAACAATCGGCGGCGCTTTCGCAGGAACTTGTCAACCTCCGCACCCGCCTCGCCATCAGCCAAAGCGCCCCGTCGGCTCGATCCGGACGCGCCGTGCCGCAGCGCCCAACCTCCGCCGGTCCGAGCGTGCGATTCCTCCCGCCTCCGGCCAATGCGGCTCGCCAACCGGCATCGCCTCCCGCCGCGACCGTAACCCTCGCTGACGCCCCCGCTGAAACCAGCACAACCCGCCCTGGCCCCCGGCGCCACACCATCATGCCCGGCGAAACCCTCTCGCGCATCGCACAGGAATACTACGGTGACGGCAACCGCTGGCCGGATATCCTCAACGCCAATCGCGAAGAGATTCCCAACCCCAATCTTCTTCGCGTCGGCACGCCCATCGTGATCCCCTGAGTCAGGCCAGCCACATCGCAATCACCACACTCAGGGAAACCATGCTGCCGAGCGCGCTGTAGACCACCGCGGAGGCGGCCAGTCCCTCGTCGCCCCCCATTTGCTTTGCCATCGTAAACGAGACTGCGGCCGTGGGACAGGCGAGGCATATCAGCAAAATCAACATGCCATCCTCGCCCAGCCCCAGGAGGCGGCCCACCGCGTATCCAATAAGTGGCGACAAAGCCACCTTATGGCCGGCGGCGACCAGGGCATGGATTCGATTTCCCCGCAGCGGAACACTGACCAGCGTGGCCCCGATGCAGAGCATTGCCAAGGGCAGCGTCATTTGCGCCAGAGCTCCCAGCGTGCGCTCCAGCGCGACCGGCATGGTGACACCCAGGTTCCCCCAAACGAGTCCGGCCGCCGCCGCGATGATGATGGGGTTTCGCCCAATTTCGACAATGGCCTGAAAGCCCGCCTTGCGCTCGCCCCCGCCGTCCTGACTGAGGGCCAGCAGCACGACGGTCAGCGCGTTGTGCAAAATCACCATCGGGGCAAACGCCAACATCGCCGTGCCCAAGGGGATACCCGGAACCGTAAGCAGCAATGGCAGGGCGACAAACGAGAGATTACCGCGAAAGGACGCCTGGGCGTAAGTGCCGCGGCTGCGCTGTGATATCCCCATGACCGGGGCATAAAACCAGCTCAAGAGCGCGCTGAAAATGGTCGCTCCCGTCATCGCCAGCAGCAGCGGTCCCACCCCGGCCCCGGTCAGGTCAGCCCGGATCATGGCATTGAACACCGCCACCGGGATACCCACCCAATAGAGCAGGCGATTCACGCCGCCGATCAGTTCCCGGGAAAAGAGTCCGCCTTTGTGCAGCGCCGCCCCCAAAGCGATAACCAAAAAAATGGGCGCGAGCAGATTCAGTGTAGTCATTGCGAACAAGCCATCCAGTTCAGCCGGTTTCACCATTGACTCCAGAAAATTTGCTCTAGGTAATCTACCGGTAAGTAGCTGGCCTCCACGTTTCGATTACCATGACTATAGGCAAGTTTACTAAAGCCTCCACCGTTTCATTGGCAAAACTGTAAGGAGACCTCTTAGCCACAAGAATCTGGTTGGAATCCGTGGGGCAAGCACCTAAATCGCAACAACGCCCCTGATCAATTGAGTAGTTTTAGCAACAGGATAACTCGAGTCTACATACCAGCCGTTATGATAATAGCGGCAATATTTCTACTGGCAGTATTAATCTCGATGAACTCGATTCCCATCAATGATAAAAAACTGCTCTCCGAACCAGAAATCAACAATACCGTTATAGAATCTGACTCCAAAGCCTCTGAAGTCGAGTCAACGAATGATCGACACGGAGGAATACAGCCCAAAGCGGATAAAAATGCAAATCACGCAATTACACTCAATAGTGAGAATATAGATAAAACGAGTGAATATTTATCTAGTAAAATTGATGCGTTCATTGCCTTCTTAGAGCACTATCAAGCGTCAACGGCAAGCCAACTAGAGCAGGTCGAGACTGAGATAACAGAATATCTGATTCAAGAGGAAGCTCTCAGACTGGATGCATCTATCATCGAACAAATCGCCGATGGGAAAATCGGCGTGGTTACAAAACCCTATTATTCCGAACAAAGATTGAGCGATTTCTTAGATTCGATCTCCAGTATATACGGAACCGCACTATCCACCGCACAACTCAACGCATTTTCAGAATTTATAGATCATAATGGCGGGTCTAGGTCGAAATACGAAACGATCTACGAGATTAATTTCGACGACAGCGGAAACCTTCAATACCGAAAGGGACTTCTTTTAGGTGCTGAGCCCGACTCTATAGTATGGAGCTATAGCACTCACCATATCAGCCAGGCAACGACCGACGCTTTTTTCTTCTCAGAAATTTTTCGTAGCGCAAGACAACCAGATACCTTGGATGACACAAATTCAACTGGCCCGTAAACGCAAAACAACCAATACATACATATAGATAATAAAGACAGCAATACTGGCAGCAATAATAACAATCTGCTCCATAGCATATGGACAAACAGAAACTGGAGTTACCTTTAGGCCTGGTTCAATTATAGCACAGTCTAATCACTTATGGTCTTACAGCGGCCACAATCCAAACGGTCCTAACTCATCAGGAATCATTGCGGCGCTTGATGCTGCTTTGGGGGAAAGCGTGCTGATAGGCTGGGATAACATAAACGGGCAAGTCTCGGGCACCAATGCGAGTGGTTCCATTGGAGCCAGCGCATCACTCGGTGGAGTTCAGCTCGGTCTTTCAATAAGCTATAGTTATGTTTTTGTCGACGGCATGATCCATTTACGAGTCGAATATGTAACTGGAGCGGGAGGACATGTTTCTTATTATAATACAGGTGCTCCAGCCTCAACGGTTCTCAAGAACCTCTCAATTCCAGGTGGATTTTCTCCTAACATTACGTTTGGCAATCACAATGGTTCCGCTGGCCGTTGGGTGAACTTCGACGTTCCATACACAACATCGAGTTGGGACGGTGTAACTTATACTCTTCATGCAGGAACACAAACCGTGTGGTATTTTGTTCCCATAGGTGGGGGGGGCAAGATAATCAATACGATAAATAGTCTTCCTTTCCAGCCTAGCCTAATAGGTTAGGCTGGTTTTTTCTGGGGACAGGCATGCATCGATGAAAGACCTTCTCATAAGGTCATACTGGACAATACTTGTCTTACTAAATCTGTTAGTTTCACTCCAAGTTTTTCTTGGATCGTCTTTTTATCTCGATTTGAGTGGCGAATGGAAGCTTGCTTGGTGTGACAGCGAAACCTCGACTAAAGGTTGGTGGTGGTTGCTTTCTTGGGCCTGTTTTGCCTTTCTGGAAATAGTTCCTATAGTATTGAGACAAATCAGACTCGTGAAACTACAAACGCTCGCTTCGTTCGTGTTTTTTTGGCTCTTTGCCTATAAAGCTCAGGGCGATGAGTATTTCTCTACGGGAGATGCTATTATAATAATAACAATTGCTTCAGTCGGCATGGCTACATTACTGAACGCAAAACAGGGGCAATCGAAATATATGTCAATCAGCACCTAATTTAGGTTTAGGCATAAGTAAGCAGTAAATGGACTAGTGCCGATAAGAGACACTGTCGTCTAGTTGTTTTACACTAACGACCATTTACGTTCGATCAGCTGAGATGGTGATTTGATTTTCCATTCGGGCTGTCGCAACATGTTCGTTGCCATGCGCACGCTCATCGTTCCTGCCATTTTTGGACTCATTCTACTCGCGATCGCGATCACCACCCGGTCGGGCAAATTCGCCCGGGAAAATCCGGGGGCGCCCATCAACAGCGCCATGCGCGAGGCGATGAACATGATGGTTCTTCCCCCTGAACAGGAAGCGGAGATCGCCCGAATCTATCCCGGCGCCCAGATCACCCAGACCGGCTTGCGCTACGTGATCAATCGTCCGGGCGAGGAAGGGACCAAACCCCGGCGCGGCGAAGTGGTCGCGATCCACTACCGCGGCACCTTCATGGACGGCACCTACCTCGACGACAGCTACTCCAAGGGCGAAAGCTTCAAATTTGAAGTCGGCAAGGCCCAGGTCATCCCCGGCATGGACCAAGCCGTGCTCGACATGAACATCGGCGAGAAACGCTCGTTGGCGGTGCCGTATTGGCTCGCCTACGGAGAACGTGGAGTGCAGGGCAAAATCCCGGAAAAGACCACGCTGCTGTTTGAACTCGAACTGCTCGAGAACTACGGTAGTCCGCGATCATAACCCGACGAGTCCACCGTGCTGATCGAGCCAGACCTCGGCCTGCTCGTAGTCGGGACACACTTCCTTTACCGCCCGCCAAAACCGCCGGGAATGGTTCATTTCCCGCAGGTGCATGAGCTCGTGCAAGATCACATAGTCGCTCACTTCGGCCGGCGCGAGGATGAGCCGCCAGTTCAGCGAAATCACACCTCCTTCCGTGCAGGATCCCCACCGTGACCGCTGACTGCGCACGCTCACGCGCTTGATGTCCATCCGCGTCTCGGCGGCGAGTTCCCACGTTCGGGAGGTCAGTTCGATCCGAGCCCGTGATTTGAAGGCCGCCTCCAACGTCGGCCTAAGATCCGCCTGCAGATCGGCTACTTGAAACACGTCAGCCGCGAGGCAGACCTGCGGGTTTTCACCCGAAGTCGCGAGGCGGATCTCGGTCATTGCTCCGCGCCACATCAGCCGGGTGCCGACATGCCATTGCTCGGCCATCCGGGGTTGCTGCCGGTGCCGAGCCAGCGCCTTCGCCAACCAGTCCCGATGACCGCGCACAAATGCGCGCGCCGCTCGCTCTGAACCGCGGGCCGGTATCGTAGCGACCGGTACGCCGTCGCGCCTCAGTGTCAGCCGGTAGTGCTTCGCGCGTAAATTCCGCACATAAACCACCTCGGCAACCGGGGCGGCGCGCACCAGCGGGACAATGGGCGTGGTTTCAGGCGAGGCGGTGGAGACGCAAGGTGCCGGCGGAGCGGGATCCATTCCCGTCGGGCCAAAAAGTTCCAACTGCGCAGCCTGCGTTTCGATCCTCCATCCCTAGCGAAAGGCAGGTCCAAAACACCAGTCCGAACTCCACGACGCTTCCCGAGCACTACGGACGTTTGTCACCATAATGGTGACATTATTGGAACGGCCCGATGGAGATGATGGCGAGCGCTGGGCGCCGCCTTAGAGAAAGGTGATTTCCCACGTGTAGGGGGCGCGGTCCCTGGTCTCGTCGAGAATGAGCCAGGCAAAACTTGGCGGACCCTTGTAGCGGGGCTCGCTGACCGAGCCAGGATTCAGCCATCGCACCCCAAACTGGTCGGTTTTATCGTCGGGGACGTGGGTGTGGCCGTTGATGACGGCATCAACTCCCCTGGGCGGCCGAAGCGGCGCGATGTGCTCCAGGTGAAAAACGTGTCCGCCCCGCTTTAACTGCCGGCGCAGCGGCCAACTCGGCCAGCCGTCACAGTTGCCCGCGACGACAACCATGGGTTTGTTGAGGAGCTCGATTTCAACGAGTGCCTTGGGATCGGTCACATCACCCAGATGCCAAATTTCATCGGCCGGCTCCAACAAAGGAACCAAGTGCCCGGGCACCTGGTTGTGGCTGTCGGAAATGACGGCGATGCGCACGACAACAAAGGAGTCGAGAGGGGTGAATGGACCAGCTGGGCGAAGGTGCGCGAAAGAGACTCAGTCCTCGTCGAGTTGCGCCGCCACGTCATCGGAGAACTCCTCGTTGGAGAAGACCTGCTGCACGTCATCGTTGTCGTCGAGGGCGTCCTGCAATTTGGTGATAGTGCGCGCCATACCAAGCTCGTCGACGGGTGTCATGGACGTGGGAATGTAGGCGATTTCGGCGCTCTCGGTTTTGATCCCGGCCTGATCAAGAGCGTGGATGACCTGGTCAAACTGCGGAATCTCGCAGCGGACTTCGTAACCTTCCTCACTCGTGATGACATCGTCGGCGCCGGCATCCAGTGCAGCTTCCATGAGCTCATCTTCACCGATCGTGTCCTTGGCAATGAGGAACTGGCCGAGGTGCAGAAACTGAAATGAAACCGCACCCGTGCTGGCAAGGTTGCCGCCATGCTTCGACAGGATGGCCCGCACATCCTGCGAGGTGCGGGTCTTGTTGTCGGTGGTGCACTTGATGATGAATGCGACGCCGCCCGGGCCGTAGCCTTCGTAGGTATTGTCCTCGTAAACGACGCCCGGGAGTTCTCCCGTGCCCTTCTTGATGGCGCGATCTATGTTGTCGACCGGCATGTTTTCCGCCTTCGCCTTGAGCAGGATGGTGCGCAGGCGGGCATTCATGTCGGGGTCGCCCCCGCCGTCCTTAGCGGCAAGCGTGATGTCGCGGGAAAGGCGGCTGAACACCTTGCCGCGTTTGGCGTCGTTGGCGCCTTTGGCGCGTTTGATTTTGGACCACTTGTTATGACCGGCCATGGGGCAACTTCTCCTTGATGCTTGTGGGGGATGACTCCGTCTCCGCGGGACGCCTTACTTCTTTTTGTTCTTCTTGCGCTTCTTCGGGTTCCATTCGCCGGACTTGGCCTGGGCAGGCTCGAGTGGATTGACCGGTTCGGGACCATCCTTGGTCGTCTTGTTGACGATGACCTGCTGAATGATGGTGAAGACACCGTTGACGGTGGAATAAAGCGCCAGGGCGGCGGCAAAGTTGTAACAGATCAAGGTGAAGACGATCGGCATGAGCTTCATGATCGTCTGCTGGGCGTTGTCCGTGGTGGGCGTGGGCGTCAGCCGCATTTGGTAAACCATCGTCGCCCCCATCAGCAGCGGCATGATGTTGAGCGGCAGGCCGAAGATCCGGAAAACCGTATCGGGGGCAGAGAGATCGGCCGTCCACAGGAATCCGGAGAAGCGCAACTCAGCCGTGCCCTGCAGCATCGAGAAGAACGCAATGAACAACGGCATGGTGATGAGGATCGGCAGGCAGCCCCCCATCGGGTTGACCTTGTTCTCCTTGAAGATCTTGAGGGTGGCCTCGTTCATCTTCTGCGGGTTGTCCTTATACTTTTCCCGCACCTCCTTCATGAGCGGCTGGAGCTTGCCCATGCGCTTGGCGGAACGTGACGCCGCCAGGGTGAAAGGCAGGGTCACGATCTTGAGCAGCAGCGTCATCAGAATGATCGCTATGCCCCAATTGCCCACCCAATCGTGCATGGTGACCATGGTGAGGTTGAGGATCGGAGCGATGATCCCGGAAAGGAACATCTTGGAGAAGAAGAACGGCGCAAACTGCATGACCTCGGATTGATCCTGCTCAAACTTGCGCAAACGCTCGTATTCCTTTGGACCGACGTAGAAGTCGCCGCCCATGACGGTGCTGCCTCCGCCCATCATGGCCGGCACGGTGTAGTTGACCACCCCGGTGAGACCTTTGTTGGGACGCGAACTCCCCTCGAACGGCGGGAGCTCCACCCGACGGGCCGTCGTACTGAAGCCGGGGGTGTCGCCGGTGTAGACAGCAGCGAAGAACTGGTTCTTTACCGAGGACCAGACGACGGTGCCCTGCTTGGTCAGCGACGACTTGGGCGAACCGTCCTTGAGTCCAAAGAACGCCAGGAAACCGCCCCCCTCCAATTCACCCGGTTTGGTCAGGGTCTCCTCCTCACCATCCCAAGTCATGATGTTGAGGTATTGGCCGTAGTCGTGGGGCGAGACCAAGGACGTGGTGCCCAGGCTCAGCGCAGCGATGGTCTGGGGAGCACCGGTGCCGGACAAATCGGTGAAGGTGGTGTCGTGGCGGATCAGGTAAGGGTCCGAACCTTCCAGCGTCGATCCCAGGCTATAGCGGCGCACGATCTCGAGGCGGCCTTCGAGCACCGTGCGAAACACGATCTCCGAGGAAGTCGAACTGACGACCTCGAACGGAGTTTCCGGGCCGATGCCGGGCACGTTGGTGATGGCCAGCATCGGCTCCACGCGCGGTTGATTAAAAACAAAGGGCAGGCTGGAGTCGCGGGACTGGGCGTAGTGCTTGAACGCCACGTCGCCCACGGCGCCGCCGAGATTGGTGAAGGAAACCCGAACGTAGTCGTTTTCCAAATACGTCTCGACCTCGTCGAGGTTCTCGTCCGCCAAGGCCGCAAACTCGGTCTCCAGGGGCGGCACACCGTTGGCGTTGGCCGGCGGCGTTGGAGTGGCCTGATTGCCGGTGGTGGGGAGCGGTGCCTGCGACGGGACGACCTCGGGAGCGGGCGGTGGCGGCGGAGCATAGCGCTGGCCGATAAAGAGCGTGGCGAAGGCCGCTACGAGCAGCAGGACGCCGATGACAGTGTTCTTTTTATCCATGCAGAAAGAGGGAGATACTAGCGGGCACCGACGACACGTTGGCAGACCGGCCGGGACCGGCTACGAGGACGTGGCGGCGGAACGGGATCGAAGCCGCCTTCATGCAGCGGTTGGCACTTCACCAGCCGACAGACCGCCAGCCAGGCACCAAAGACGGCGCCGTGGGTGCGAACGGCCTCCGCGGCGTAGTGCGAACAGGTCGGATGGAAACGACAGCCACAGTTAGGGCCGAAAAGCACCGGCAGGGCGGGCGACAAGGTAAGCTGGTAGAGTCGAATAAACCCCAACAGCAGCCGGGCCGGTAGGCCGAGGAAGAATCGAACGCTGCGTTGAAGGAATGAAGGAGCCATGAGGTTAGGAATCCGCGACCGGGAAAAGGTGGGCGCAAGCCTCTGAAAATCGCCGGTCAAGCTCGTCCGGCGCAAGATCAACCAGCGCTCGGCGGGCCACAAAAACCAGATCAACGTCGGACGGAATCCGATCCTGATACCGCCGAAAGACCTCGCGCAGGCGGCGTTTGGCGCGATTTCGGGCCACCGCATTGCCAACCGCGGTGCGGGAGGCGACGAAGCCGGCGCGTGAGCATGTGCTGGGATGGCCGGCTTCGCGGGGGGCGACCCACAAAACAAAACCGCCGCAATGGTAGCGGCGGCCTTTGGAGCGAACCCTGGCGAACTCCGGTGGCCGTCGCAGGTGCGATTCGGCTCGGAAACGCATGATGGACCGGCAGTTGTGCGTGACGCCGGACGGCGTCCGCTTAAGCGACAGTCAAGCGCTTGCGGCCCTTGCGACGACGGGCGTTGATGACGGCACGACCACCCCGGGTGGCCATGCGGGCGCGGAAGCCAATCTTGCGGGCGCGCTTCTTGTTATGTGGTCGGAAAGTCGGTTGCATCGTTGTGAATCGTTAAAAGGGCCGACTGAAGTGCCGGACCGGCCCCCCAGTGTCAAGGACCCAGTGTAGTTGCCAGATTTTCGGGCCCACCTGAATCCGCTGCACAGGGACCACACGAAGACCTGACTAAAAAAATGCGGATTTTGCGGAACTAATGTTTTGTTCGGTTGTTTTTAATCAAACATTTGTTTAAATACACGATCATGACTCAGTCCACCGATGAAACATCGTCCGACCCCTCCTCACCCGACGGACGGGGCCGTCGCAGTGAGGAGACCCGCGAAGCGTTGATCCAGGCCGGGGTTGAGTTGTTTGGGGATTACGGCGTGGAGGGCACCACCAGCCGGATGCTGGCCACCGCCTCCCAGACCAACATCGCCGCCATCAACTACCATTTTGGCAGCAAGGAGGGACTCTATCTCGCCGTGGTGAGCTGGATTGCCGAGCGCATGGAAGCGCATTTGCGCGGAGCAAGTCCTTCACCCCGTGAGCTTCTGGCGGGACAGCCCATGAACGCACAGACCGCGATCAAGGTTTTCTCCGGTATAATCGACCATGTGGCGGGTCTCATGGTCGACTCGGATGAGGTGCGCACCTGGGCGCGCATCATCGTGCGCGAGCAGTCCAAACCCACCCTTGCCTTCGATGTGCTCTACCGCGAGAGGATGGAGCGGACTCAAAAGGACCTCGCGCGGCTGATTGGAGCCGCGCTGGGCATCGATCCCACCTCAGACGAAGCCAAGATTCGAGCCCATGCCCTTACCGGACAGCTGCTCGCCTTCGCGGTCAGCCGCGAGAGCCTGCTGCGCGCACTCGAAACTCCCCGGCTCACGGCCAGCCATCGCCAGCTCATCCGACAAGTGCTGCGGCGCCATGTCGAAGCGTGTCTCTCCCTGCAATTGCCCGACGATCCCCCACCTGCCGCATGATCATGCCGCCGAATCATCAAACCACTTTTCGGGCCGCAATAGCCGCGCTCACTGCTGTCGCATTGCTGGCCGGCTGTGCGGTCGGGCCCGACTACGAACGGCCCGTCGAAGCGGCAGTATTGCCCGCTGAATTTCGCGATCCAGCCGACGCGGCAGACGCAGCCCTGACAGGCAACGAGATGACACCGTGGTGGCAGCAGATTGAAGACTCGGCTTTCGCCGCTGACGTCCAGCTGTTGCTGGAGGACAACCTGAGTTTGCAGGCTGCCACCGAACGCGTGACGCAGGCCGAAGCGCGGCTCACCATCCAGAAAGGCGGCCAACGCCCCAGCCTTGCGGTTGGGGGCAGCGGGGGACGCGCCTTTAATCCCAATCCCACCGGCGGCATTCCGGAGCGCATCTATGCTGACACCTTTGCCGCTGATGTTTCCGTGGGTTGGACCCTTGACCTTTTTGGCCGCGTGCGCCGGTCGGTCGAAGCAGGCCAGGCAAACTTCGCCGCCTCTTTGGCGGATCGCGAGGCGCTGCAGCACGCACTGATTGCCCAGCTGCTGAATCTGCGGGTCAGCGTGGCCACCAATCACCGCCTGCTGGATCTCGCCGAACAAAACGTCCGCAATCGCGACCTTCTCTACACCCTCGTCAAACAGCGTTACGAAACCGGGGCCCGCGGCGCCCAACTGGCCGATGTCTATCTGGCCGAGGACAACGCCACCAGCGTGCGCGCCGAAGCCGCTGAGTTTCAGCGCGTCCTCACCGACGAAATCTTCCGACTCGATGTGCTCCTCGGCCGCCAACCCGGTTCGGTCCCGGTGGATGAGACCACGTTTCCCCTGCTCTCCCCGCCTCCTCCCGCGCCAACCGCCCTGCCCGCCGAATTGCTGGACCGCCGGCCCGACCTGCGCGCTTCCGATTTTCGGGCCCGCGCGGCCAACGCCAACGTCGGCGTCGCCGTGGCGGATCTCTATCCCCAGTTTCAAATCACCGGCCGCGCCGGCGGATCGTCCGACACGATCGACAACCTTTTCTCGTATGAACAGCTGGCCGGCTCGCTCCTCGGGTCCATCAATCAACAGCTTTTCGCCGGGGGCGCCCTCCGCGCCAACGTGGAGCTGCAGGAAGCAGCCGCCCGCGAAGCAGCCGCCAATTACGCCGCCGCCATTCTCGAAGCCCTTCGCGAAGTCGAAAGCGCGTTGCAGGCGGACCGCCGCGTGGCCGAACAACTTGAGCAACAGACCCGGTCGCTCGCAGCCCTGCGCAATGCCGAACGCCTGAACCAGCAACGCTACCGCGACGGCCTCATTCCCCTGCAAACCTATCTCGAAATCGAACAACGCCGCTACCGCACCGAACAGTCCTGGGTGCGCCTGCAACAACAACGTTGGAGCACGCGCGTCTCCCTCTACCTGGCCCTGGGCGGCGACTGGATGACGACCTCAACCTCAGCTGAAAACTGATGCCCAAACTTCCCTCCTTTGCCCGCATGAAAAAATCCACCCGCGCCGGCCTCCTGCAAATGGCAGCCGTCGTCGGTTTTGTTCTTCTGGCCGTGATCGGCTCCCGATTGCTGCAGACCCAATACCAACCCGCCACCCGCAACGGCGGCGGCGAACGGGAACTGTTTGTCGAAGCCCGGATTTTCACGCCCGGCCCGTTCCAGATTGTCTTCGAAACGACCGGAACGGTGCAGTCACTCACCGAAGTCAACATCGTGCCCCAAATCACCGGACGGGTGGAAAGCGTTGCCCCCGACTTTTTTGCCGGGGGAAAATTTGCCGACGACGAGGTCCTCTTCACCATCGACCCGCGCGATTTCCGCAACGAAGTCCAACGGCGCGAAGCCGACGTCGCCCGCGCCGCCACCACCCTGCAGCTGGAGGAGGCCGAAGCCGCCGCCGCCCGGGAGGAATGGCGACTGCTCAATGGCGACCAACCGGTGCCATCGCTCGTCGCACGCGATCCCCAGCGGGCCGAAGCAGAGGCCAACCTGCAGGCCGCCCGGGCCAACCTGGCCAACGCCGAACTGGCCTTGGAGCGCACCGAGTTTCGGTTTCCGTTTGCCGGCCGGGTGCTGAGCAGCCGCATCGGGCCCGGCCAGTTTGTGCAGGCGGGGATGAGCTACGGCTCCGCCTTCGACATCAATGCGCTCGAAGTCGTGGCTTCCCTCAAGGGCCAGGAACTGGCGTGGCTGGCCCACGCGCCCACCGCCGAGGTCACCATCATTGCCGAACACCTCGGCCGGGAAATCGAGATGGCCGGCGAACTCATCCGGGGAGCGGCTTCCCTGAGCACCACAACACGCTTTGCCACGGTAAGGTTCGGTTTCAGCGAAACGCCACGCGACCTGCTGCCCGGCGTCTTCACCCGCATCACGGTGAACGGGCCCCGGCATGACAGCGTCGCACAGATACCGGCCAGCGCACTCCAACAGAACGGCCGGCTTTGGATCGTGGACGAAGACTCCACCCTGCAACCGTTTACTCCCGAGATCGTCTATGCCGATGAAGACTGGATCGCGGTGGCCAACCTCCCGGCCCCGACCCGCGTGGTCACCAACCGCCTGCCCGGCGCCGCCCCGGGCACCCGCGTGCAGGCCGCCTCCGATCTCAGCTCAACGCCCGCAGAATAATGGCAGACCTCAACCGGATCACCCCCGAAGCGGAGCGGCCGCGCGGTTTGATCGCGTGGTTCAACGACAACCACGTCGCCGCCAACATCCTGATGCTGTTTCTCGTGGTGGGCGGCCTCATCAGCGCCTCCAACATGCGCACGGAAACATTCCCGTCGATCGACCCCCGGTTGATCACCGTGACCGTGCCCTACCCGGGCGCCACTCCCTATGAAGTCGCCGACGGCATTACCAGCCGCGTGGAACATGCGCTGCAGGGCATCGAGGGCGTCAAGCGCATCACCGCCACGGCCTCCGAAGGGAGCGGCGTGATCAATGTCGAACTCAACGACTTTGCCGATGCGGACGATGTCTACAACGAGGTGGAAACAGCCGTGAACGGTTTGGTGGCGTTCCCGCCGGCTGACGCCGAACGCCCCGTGGTGGTCAAGGCCAGGCCAACACCCAACGTGCTCACCCTGGCGATCTTCGGCGAGGCGCCGGAGAAGACCCTGCGGTTCTGGGCGGACACCATCGAGGATGAGCTGCAACAGCTCCCGGGCGTGGCGCTGGTGACCCTGCGAGGAATCCGCGACTACGAGATCTCCATCGAAGTATCCGAAAACCAATTACGCAACCACGGCCTGACCCTCACCGACGTGGGCAATGCCGTGAGCGCGTTCTCCGCCGACACGCCCGCCGGACTGGTGGAATCCGCCCAGGGCGAAATCCTGCTGCGGGTCCATGAGCAACGGTTCACGGGGCCGGAGTTTGAGCGCATCGCGGTACGAACCCTGCCTGATGGTTCCGTGCTGCGCCTCGGCGACATCGCCACCGTGGTCGACGGCTTCGAGGACACCAACCTGATCAGCCGATTCGACGGTTCCCGCGCCGCCTTCATCGACGTGAAACGCAGTGAAAGCGAAGACACCCTCGCGGTCGCGGAAGTCGTCAAAGCCTACCTCGACGAGTTGTCGCTTCCCGCCGGGGTGGAGCTCGCCCTGCAACAGGACGAGACCGTTGTGCTCAAGGACCGCATCAGCCTCATGATGCGCAACGCGCTGCTGGGTTTCGCCCTCGTATTCATCATCCTGTTGCTCTTTCTCGACCTCAAGCTGGCGGTATGGACCAGCGCGGCCATTCCGATCTCGTTTCTGGGCGGATTGATCATCCTGAATTCGCTTGGCTACAGCCTGAACATGGTGTCGCTGTTCGCGCTCATCGTGGTGCTCGGCATCGTGGTCGACGATGGCATCGTGACCGGCGAAAGCATCTTCGAAGCGCAGGAGCGGGATCCCGGCAACAAGTATGCGGTGCTTACCGGAGTCCGGGCCATCCTCGCCCCGGTCACGGTCGGGGTGACCACCACCATGGCAGCGTTTGCCCCGCTGCTCTTCAGCACCGGCACCCTGGGGCAAATCGTAGGGGTCGTGCCCGCCGTGGTGATCGCGATCCTCGCCATCTCACTGATCGAGGCCTACTTCATTCTGCCGGCCCATCTCTCGAGTCCGAAGCGCTGGAGCCGCGGCATCATGGCCCGGGCCCGGGATGCGGTGGCCCGCACGCTGGCAAAATGGGTGCAAAACCGCTTCGTGCCCTTCGCCCGGTTCGCCATGCGGTTTCGCTACGCGACCATCGGCGCATTCCTGGGCATGACGGTGCTGACCGCGGGACTGATCCAGGGCGGGTTGGTGCGGTTCATCTTCTTTCCGCAAATCGAGGGGGACCGCATCACCATCAGCCTGACCATGCCACAAGGCACGCCCTTTGATGTCACGGCCGATCGCATCAACACCATCGAACGTGCCGCGCAGGCCGTGCGCGATGAGATTGAGGCTGCGGCAGGCCAGTCCGCCTTCGAAAGCATCTCGGTCAGCATTGGCTCCGTGCAGGGTCAAACCGGAGGCCCGGGCGGCGGGAGCGGCGGCGGTTCCGGAAGTCATTTGGGCGAAGTGCGCGTGCAATTGTTGCCCTCTGATTTCCGCGATTACGGGTCTTCCGAAATTGAAAGCATGATCCGCGACCGGGTGCGGTCCCTGCCGGGCGTTGAGTCGCTGGAATTCCAAAGCTCGCTCATCGGTGGCGGGGCTGACATTGAAGTCGAACTGTCGCATCCCGAGGAGGAACTGCTCAACGAAGCAGCGGGCCGCCTGCGCAACTCCCTCGAGACCATTGACGGCACCGTCAACGTGGCGAACAGCTTTCAGGCGGGCAAAACCGAATACCTGTTTGAACTGACGGACGAGGGCCTGGCCGTCGGGCTCACGCCGGCCGATCTCGGTCGCCAGCTGCGGTCGGCGTTTTTCGGCATCGAGGTGCAACGCATCCAGCGCGGCCAATCCGAGGTGCTGGTTTTTGTCCGCTACCCGAAGGAAGCGCGGGAGGACATCACGACGCTGCAACAGACCCGCATCCGCCTGCGGGACGGCTCCGAGGTTCCGCTCAACTCCATCGCCCGGGTGCGGGAGCAGGTTGGGTTTTCCCAGATCAACTCCGTGAACGGTCGCCGGGTCGTCAGCGTGACGGCTGACGTCGACGCCACGATCACAACCCCAAATGAAGTCATCGCCCTGTTGAATCAGACGATACTGCCTGAAATGGGGGCGCGGTATCCCAGTCTCAACTACAGTTTTGAAGGGGAAACCCGCGACCAGGCGGAGGATCTGGCCAGCCTGATGCGCAACATGGTGATCGCGCTGATGATGATCTACATCGTCCTGGGCGCCCAGCTGCGAAGCTACGTGCAGCCGTTTGTGATCATGTCGGCGATTCCGTTCGGCGTGATTGGTGCCATCCTCGGCCACCTGCTTCTGGGCTACGACCTCACGTTTATCTCCCTCTTTGGCATCGTGGCGCTGACGGGTGTGGTGGTGAACGATTCCGTGGTGCTGATCGACTATCTCAACAAGCGGCGGCGAGAAGGTTTGAGCCTGATGGACAGCGCCCTGGCTGCGGTGCAACGGCGGTTTCGACCGATTCTGCTGACCACGCTGAGCACATGCCTGGGCCTTTTGCCCATGATGTTGGAAACCAGCCTGCAGGCCCGCTTTCTCATCCCGATGGTGGTCTCTCTCGCAACCGGCATCGTATTCGCCACTCCAATCATCCTGATCCTCATTCCCAGTCTGATCCTGGTGGTCGAGGATGTGAAAAGCCTCGGTCGTCGATTATTTGGATCCGCAGAACGAAGTGAAACCCAGGCGGGAAATACCTTCGCAGATTAACGGGTGCAGCTGTCGTTTCAGCTACAAAGACGGGATTTCTGTGACCTCACCCAGGAACCATTAGATCAAGAAACCGACCACAGTTTCTTGCGACAGCGCGAACCCCGGCGAGGGTAGAGCGAAATACCAACCTTCCCCTTCAACTCCGCCTGTTCGTAAATCATGGCCAGATCATCCCCCCCTCCCATTCGTGGCACCGGCATCCCGGCGCTCGACGAAATCCTGCAATACAGCCGATCCCTGGTAACAATCGCCATCGTAGTGGCGATTGGTTTCGGGGTCTTCAGCTCCTTCTACACGGTCCAACCGGAAGAGGAAGCGGTGGTCAAACGCTTCGGCAAGGTCATCGCCATCAATCCTCCCGGACTGCACTTCAAGATCCCCTTCGGCATCGATCGGGTGAGCCTCGTGCCGACCGCCCGGGTCCTGAAGGAGGAGTTTGGTTTCCGCACCGCCAACACCGGGGGTCGCACCCAATACGTCAAGAACCGAGAGCACCGCGGTGAATCACTCATGCTGACGGGCGACCTCAAGGTCATCGACGTTGAATGGGTCGTGCAGTTCCAAATCGCGGATGCCTCCAACTTCCTCCACAAATCCCGCAATCCCTTCCAGACGATCAGGGACAACTCCGAAGCCGTCATGCGCCGGATCGTGGGCAACAGCCTCGGCAGCGACGTGCTGACCGAAAAGCGTGTCCAGGTCGCCACCGACGCGCGCCTGGAGCTCCAGGAGATCCTCAACAGCTTCGAACTCGGCGTGCAGATCAACACCATTGAGCTGCAGGATGTCACCCCACCCGAAATGGTGAAACCCGCCTTCAATGAGGTGAACCAAGCCGAACAGGAGCGCGAGCGTCTCATCAACGAAGCCGAAAAGCGACGCAATCAGGTCATCCCGCGCGCCGAGGGTGAAGCGTTGCAGATCATCGCCGAAGCCGAGGCCTATCGCGCCGAACGCGTGAACCGCGCTCGCGGTGAAGGCGGCCGCTTCACCGCCATCCTTTCAGAATATCAAAACGCGCCCGACATCACCCGGCAGCGCCTCTACCTCGAAATGATCGACAACGTCCTGCCCAACGCCGGCCCAATCTACATCATGGAGGACGGCGTCACCCCACCCCTGCCCTTGCTTAACCTGGGCTCCAACAGCAACGCCCTGCCGATCGGAGGTGCCAAATGAACCGTTCCAGTCTTTCCATCATTTCGATAATCATCCTCCTCGTTATTGGCGGAGTGGTCCTGGCCTCCTCGGCCTACACCATCGACGAAGCCGAACAGGCCATCATCGTGCAGTTTGGCGCTCCCGTGGGCGGGGCCATCACGGAACCCGGCCTGCATTTCAAGGTGCCCTTCATTCAGGAAGTCCGGCGCTTCGACAAGCGGTTGCTCTCGTGGGACGGCGATCCCAATCAGATCCCGACGCGCGGTGAACAGTTCATTTCCGTGGATACCACGGCGCGTTGGCGCATCATCGATCCCCTCACCTTCCTCAAGAGTGTGCAGAACGAGCGCGGCGCCACGTTGCGGCTCAACGACATTCTTGACTCCGTCGTGCGCGACCAAATCTCGGCCACCGATCTGGTGGAGATCGTGCGTTCCAAGGACTGGGAAGTTTCCGAGGAAGATCTCGAGCGCGCCCAGACCGTCAGCGAAGGCGACGAGGAAATTCTCCGCCAACGGGTTGCCCGCGGTCGGCAGGAACTCACCAAGGACATCCTCGAAAAAGCCAGTGTCCAGATGCCCGACTACGGTATCGAACTGGTCGATATTCGCATCAAGCGCGTCGACTACGTCGAAACCGTGCAGCAGCGCGTCTTCGAGCGCATGATCGCCGAACGCCAGCGTATCGCCGAACAATTCCGCGCCGAGGGCCAGGGCCGGGCCGCGGAAATTGACGGACTCACCCAGCAACAACTCGCCCAGATCACCTCTGAGGCCCGCCGCCAGGCCGAGCTGATCCGTGGTGAGGCAGACGCCGAGGCGACCCGCATCTACAATGAAGCGTTTGGCGAGGACCCCGAGTTCTTCTCGTTCTTTCGTTCCCTCGAAAGCTACAGCCGGTCCATCGGCAACAAGTCCACCCTCTTCCTGGGACCGGAATCCGACTACGTGCGCTACCTGCGCGACGCGAGTCCGGCCAAGGAGTAGTGGATTCATGCCCGACGGCGGGCATCCCCCCGCCGTCGAAGCAGTTTTTTCTAAAAAACCCCCGGCGACTAGTAGCTCGCCGGGGGTTTTGGTGTGGTTGGGGATGTGGACCAAGAGCCCAATCCCGATTTTCTCGAACTTGCCCACCAGCGCCTGGCGGGTGAAGAAACCACCGAAGGGCGCCAGCAACTGGACGCTCTCCTGGCTGAACCCGCCAATCTGGAACGCTTCCGCCAGCTGGAGCAGTTATGGAATCGTTCATCCCGGCTGACGCCGTCTTCCGGGTTTCGCCAGTCAGAGGCATGGACCCGGATAAGTCGGGAAATCAATCCTCCGGCCAAGGAAAGCACGCCCGATTACAGTTATCCCCAGCCGGAACCCACTCCATTCCCCTTCCGTTGGTTGGTCGGCGCCGCCGGCCTCGCCGCCGCCCTTGCTGTTGGCTTCCTCACCTGGACCCAGCTCGGACCGACGACGGAAATGGCCCCAAGCGTGGCGGACCGGACAGGCTGGCGGGAAATCGCGAATCGCGGGGATCAGCGATTGACCGCGACGCTGCCGGATCAATCCCGTGTTGTGCTGAATGCCAACACGACCTTGGCGTATGCCCCCGATTTCGGCGCATCGACCCGGCAGGTGGAACTGGAGGGAGAAGCCTTCTTTGACATCGCGCGGCGCGAAGACGCGCCCTTCATCGTGCGGGCGGGCGTCATTCGCACCACCGTCCTGGGGACGCAGTTTAACGTCCGGGCGCGGCCAAACACCACCCAACACACCGTTTCGTTGGTCGAAGGTTCCGTGCGGGTGGACTTGGGCTCCCCAGCCCCCGGCGGCTCCGGAATTCTTTTGCAGCCCAACCAAAGCCTGCAGTTCGACGTGGCGACCCGGAGCAGTCGTATCGCCAAATTCGACGCCACGTCAGCCCTGGCCTGGCTGACGGAATCTCTCCGTTTTGATGATGCGCCGCTGCGGGAAGTTGCCGCCACCCTCGAATCCCGCTTCGGCGTCATCCTTCACCTCGGCTCACCGGAGTTGGGCGACCTGTCGGTCCAGGCCCACTTTGAGTCCGAAGACCTCTGGGAGATTCTTGATGTCGTCACGGTGATCACCGGAAACGCCTACGCGGTTTCGACCCGTCCGGGCGAGCGCACCGAAATCATTCTGCGCCCGGCGCATGAATAAACCCGCCGCATGAGCGGCCCAACCATGATCCACAACCATGCACATCAAAACCGCATCCGCGAAGCCCACCGATTGGATGGCTCGCACCCACCGACCGCCCGATCGCCGGCGGACGTTTGTTCTTCTGTTGATTGAGCTGCTCGCCGCGTCCTGTTTGGTCGCGAACGCGGCGGCAGCCAATCAAGAGGAGGACCCAAATCGCAGCAGTATCACCGTTTCTCTGGGCTCCCAATCCGAGAGCTTGGAAGAATTGTTTCGCCGAATCGAATCCCAAACGGGTTACCGGGTGTTTTTTTCCCGGTCCAAGATTTCGCTCGAAACCCGGGTAACGCTAACCGAAGGACGGATCACCCTGGATGAGCTTCTGGTATTGATCTCCGAGCAAGCCGAGGTCGAATTCGTCGTGCAAAACGACCGGATTCTCGTGACGCCAGCCGTAATCGACCAATCAACCGACACCGCGTCGGTTGATCCGGTTCTGGAACTGGAACCCGTGACCATCATGGGTAATGCAGTTGATCCGGTGGGAATCATTCCCCAGCGGCCCTCCTCGACCCTGTTTGGAATGGAGCGGACCGTGTTGGAGACCCCGCGGTCGGTTTCCCTGGTCGAAGGGGAGATGATCGACCGCTACAGCATCCGCACCATCGATCAATTCATTGCCGTCTCCCCCGGCACCATGACGGACAATTTTTTCGGGGTTCCGGGCAGCATGGACATTCGCGGATCATCGGGAGACACCTTCTTTCGCGGGTTTCGGCGGGTGGAAAACCGGGGCAACTTCGTCACTCCGATCACGGCGACGTCACGCGTCGAGATCGTGCGTGGCCCTCCCACCCCGTTGCACGGTCCCGGCAAGGTGGGCGGCTTCCTCAACTTCATTCCCAAAACCGCTCGCTCGGACTCCTCGCGCTACCTGACCAAGCCCACCGGGAGTGTCACTCTCACAGCCGGCACCTACGATGTGAAACTCGCCGAAGTGGAGCTCGGGGGACCATTGGGAGAGAGCGGTCGAGGCGGTTATTACCTTTACGGCCAGTGGGAGGATTCCGGCAGTTTTTATCGCCGGGTCGACTACACCAACGAGCTGGTCCAGGCCGCCTTCAACTTCGATTTGTCCGATGTCTGGCGCATCGAGTTCGGCGGGATGCTGCAACAGACCGAACTCCCGGAAAACGAGGGTTGGAACCGCATTACCCAGGACCTGATCGACCATGGCACTTATGTCACCGGACACCCCACCCAGGTCATTGCCGATGTGAACGGCAACGGGCGCTTGGACGACGCCGAGAACATCAGCGCATTGCGGCTCGATAATTTCATTTTCAGCCCGGTGCCAACATTCACGCCTCGCCCCAGCACCGCCTTCACCCCCACGGGCACCACCATCCTGTCGCGCCGCGATGTGCTGACCGACACCCAGAGCATCAACAACAGTGAAAACCAAACCGGCTATTTTGACCTGATTGGCACTTATTCCCCCAACCTGGAATTCAAGTTGCAGGCATTCTACGACCGCATGGACCTGCGGGCCTACAATACGACCGGATTCAACGCGCTGCGGGAGCCGGAGGCATTCGAGGCCCGGGTCAGTCTCCGGCACGGTTTTGCCACCGACATCGGCTTGAGCGGCACCAACATTGTGGGCGCCTCCTACCGGACCTACGACGCGCTCACCCAAGGGACCACCGCCACCAACTACACCGGGTTCGACCGGCGTGACCTCTCGGTCGGCCCCACCACGCAGGACCGGTTCGGTGACGCGTTCCTCGGCGAGCGCGCCTACTTCAATGACGACATCAACGGTCGTGAGGAGACGGGACTCTTCCTGATGACCGACCTCTCATTGGGGGGTGGTTTTAACCTCACGGGCGGGGTGCGCTTCGACTCCTACAATGTGGATCTGACGGAAAACTCAGACACCAAGGTCGCCTTGGGGGGTGGTTTTGCTGTCGTAACCGAAAAAGGCCAGCGCTTCAGCGACTCCGATGACGCCGTATCTTACTCGGCTTCGCTTTCGCGGGAGTGGGCAATGGGCGACGCTTGGACCGTGGTCCCCTACTTCACCTACGCCGAGTCCACGGCGTTGGAAGTAAACCAATCTGGAGCTTTTGATGTGACCCAGGTCGCCGGCGGCAGGTGGTTGGCGGATTCGGACATCATCGAAGGTGGCGTCAAAGCCATCGGTATGGAAGGACGGCTCTATTTCGCCGTCGCCGGTTACGAGCAGAATCGCACGCGGTTCGACGCCCAGTCGCTGGTCGACATCGGCCTCAACGCCCGGGGGCTCGAAATCGAAGCCCGCTATGCGCCCAACGAAGCGTGGGCGTTCACCTTTGCCAGCACCTGGCAAAAGACCGAGGAGACACCCGGCGGACTCGGCGTGTTGCAATTGCTGCCCCCCGAGTTGTTCGGCCTGACTCCCGCCGAGACTTATGGCGGCCGCTACCGCTCGCTCACGGCGCGCGTCGGGGTTGGCCCGACCTTTGAGTCGCCCGGCCAACCCGATGCCGTCCTGAGTCTATATGGTTCGCACAACCGTCCGCTTGGTGCCGGCACCCTGTCGCTGACCCTGGGAGGAACCTACGCCAAGGAAGTCACTTCCGGGCCACTCAACTACGTGACCCTGCCCGACTACCTGCTGGTCACCAGCTCCGCCTTCTACACGCTGGATTCATGGCGATTCGGAGTGAGCGTTCGAAACCTGTTCGATGAACGCTACTTCCGCACTCAGGCGGTGTTTGGCGATGGGTTGGTGATGCCCGGCGAGGGTCGCACGGTGGAATTCTCAATCGGATACAGTTGGTAATTCAATGACGCGGAGAGCGGTTCGGCCGGACTCTCGCCGGACCGCTCAACCGTCGGAAGATCGACGGCAAAACTCGCTGTCGAGGTCTGGGCGGAAATGCCGATCCAAAAAACGGAGGGCCGCAACCATGTGGTTGCGCACGGTATGTGGAGAGATTCCCAGTATCTCCGCAATCTCGTGGTGCGTGAAACCCTCCACCCGGTGAAGCCGGAAGACCACCTGCTGTTTGGCCGGAATACTCGCAAGCAGCCGTTCAACCTCCGAAGCAAATTCCCGGTAGAGCAGCACCTTGGCGGGGTCTGTCGGCTCAGGCAGCGCATCAAAATCGTCAAATGAGATTTCAAGGCGCGTGGCACTCTCGTCACGCAAACGATTCAGGGCCCGATTCCGCACACTGCGAAACAGGTAGGGCCGCAACTTGCCGGTGACGTTGAGTTCACTCCGCTTGCGATACAGCACGATAAACACATCCGAGACGACTTCCTCCGCCCAATCCGGTCGCTTCAGCATGGCGTGGGCGAATTCACACAAGGACGCAAAATGCCGATCGAACAAACTCCGCAAAGCCACCTGATCGTCTCTCACGACGCGTTGCCAGAGGTCTTCGTCACTGGTGGGCAGGTCATCCATGAATTCAGTCGGCAGCCGTGCGGGCCAACCACATAGCCAAAATCTGGACCAGTCCGCTCCATCCCGAAGCAAAAATCTCGCCGTAACCGAAGTTTAACGGGGAGTTCCCATGCCATGTTCCGAGCCAGTTTCGAAACTCCCAGATTGTTGTCGTGGTCACGATCAATCTAAGCAGAAGAAGACGACATGACCACAAAAGCCCAGCTATGGCGGGGGCGTAGCCGAGAAGCTACTCATCGCATTTTTCCAATCAACTTACGCGCCGGTCACCACTGTGCATTGGTCGGCCGGTAGGCTCACTTATTACAAGGCTTAAAATCCATTTGATTCACAGATTTACAATGTCCCTTTGTGTATAATTATATTATACTAAAATCGTAAGAGCACTTACGAGTATATCCAAATGTCAATTACTTAATTATATACCAAAATAATCTTGCCAAAACAAAGACGACAGACAGTGTAATTTTGTCGATTAATGCTAATAGCTATAATCAATCAATAGCTAACTGGACCTCATAATATTATGGAGAACATATCGCACAGCAAAACTGATAAATTCTCTTTTCTGGCAGATTCTTTGAAATGGGATAAGGAAAAGGTAATCCCTCCTGAAGTTTTTTCGAAGCTCATGGAGATTGGCACATTGCGCCGTTGTGTCTCTGCTGCATCGGAACGGGAAAATGTGTGGGATGAGTTATCATACGATCTTTCATGTATTGGGAAGGAGTCTGCGTCCTTACTAAGTTTAATAATTGTCAATTTAATGGCCAGCACTGTGATAAGTAAATATGTGCAACCAAGCGACAATATGCCTTTATTGCAGGGAATCGAAAGTGGGGAAAATCTTGTTGCAATAGGATTTAGTGAAGAGGGAGCTGGCAGTGATCTTGGAGCAATTGAAACATCTTTGAGTAAAGGGACTCGAAAGGGTGAGTTTTTACTGAATGGTGGAAAAAAATGGATTTCGGGTGCCATGTACGCTGATCACTTTTTAGTTTACGCCCGACATGAATCCGAAGTGGGTTTTGTTCTCTTAAAAAAGGATTCTCCTGGAATGACTGTTGAACCCTGCGCCAATTTGAGTGCATTCAAAGCAGCTGGCCTTGGAAATTTATCATTTGAGGACTGTAGAGTATCTGAAGAACAGATGCTGGGGTTTACAGATAAAATGCTGTCTGCAGCCTCTTCTTTAGCATTACAACTGGGGAGATTCGCCGTGGCATGGGGTTCGGTTGGCATGCAGTCAAAATGTTGTGAACTGGCTTTTCAGCGTTCGCTACACCGGAAAGTATTCGGAAGTTCATTACACAAGAAGGACCTTAATCGTAGAAAATTGGCCTTAATGAGAACTAACTATGCTCTATCGTTGGCAATTTCCCAAAAAATGACAAATGCATGGATAGAATCAGACATGAATAAACACAACTTGACTCTCATTGCAAAATACTCGTGCGCACGTCATGTAAAAGAAACTTCTGATTTGCTGGCACAGATATATGGAGCCCTATCGTTTCAAGATAACAATCAGGTAAATCAAATAGTTAGAGACGCGCCGGTTTTTTCTACAATTGAGGGGACCGCCGAGGTTGTTGAACTTGTCATAGGAACTCCTTACGGCGCTTTGACCTGAACTCTCAGCTCACGTCGCGACAAGTTGATCGCAGCTATCCACAAGGATTTACCTTCTATCAAGACGATCAAGGTTGGGATTGTATCCACAGCTGAACTGCAAGCATTGCCGGATCTTCACGATTAATCGTGAGTTGAGTCACTCAACAATTTGGCTCTGTTCCTCGGGAGAGGTTTTTCGATCGCGACTTCGATTTCCGCGACAGGGCTCATCCTAACTCATGCCCGCAAGCTCTGGTGCAGAATGAACCCAGTTCCGAAAGTTCTAAACCGGTCGGGAGAGGTGGTGGAGTCTCATCCCAGATTCAAAAATTTTCCCTGGCTTGTCCTCCATTCCTGTCCTCGAACGTTATCCTGTAGTGACTCTCCCCTGAGTCGCGTTTAACGCAGTTCCAATTCTTCCACGATGCCCGACAAAAAATTCCTCTGCATTCAACGCAGCCCCTCCGGCGAATGCCCGCCGCCCGACCCCGAACAGATGCAGGCCATGATGGCCAGCTTCCAAGCCTGGATGACAAAGTATCAGGACAACATGGTCGACCTCGGAGGAAGCCTGGGCGGAGGCAGTGTCGTGACGGCAATGGATGCAACGGACGGCCCATATATTGAGGCCAAGGAAATTGTCGGCGGCTACATGATCATTGCCGCCGACAACCTCGAAGAGGCAGTCAAGATCGCCCGGGAATCTCCCGGCACCGGCGCTCCCGGCTCTTCGGTGGAAGTCCGTGAGATCCAAACGGGCTGAACACGTCTCGGTATCCTTCTAGGCGGTCGCGCTCGCAAACCGGGCCTGCTCGCGGCGCAGCAGTTCGACGGTGAGCCGGGATCCTTCGGATTCGCTCAACCGGTTGCCTTCAAACTCGGCGCAAACCAGGCCGTTGAATCCCGTCTCCAGCACCACCTCCAGGCATTGGTGATAGTCAATGGTGGTTTCCTCGCCGTCCGGTTCGAAGTCGTGTGACTTGGCACTGACGGCCTTGGTGTAGGGAGCGAGGTCGAGCATGCCTTGATGCCGGTCGTAACGCCGCTCGGGATCGAGTCCCCACCCTCCCATGAAGAAGTTGTCGAAGTCGGTGTAGGCACCCAGCCGCGGATGATCGGCCATCTCGATGAGCATCGCCACCCAGGCCGCGTTGCCTCCCGGATGACCGTGATTCTCGACCAGAATTTCCAGATCATAGTCGGCCGATTTCTCCGCCAGCCGGTGCAGGCTCTCCGCCCCGCGCTGGCACTGCTCGAGATAGGTGCCTTCGCCGTAGGGGTTCACGCGCAGGAACGGACAATCGAGTTCGGCCGCTGTATCCATCCATTGGATATGCGCCGCCACCGCCGCGTCGCGGTCGGTCCGGGCCGCCGAGCCGATGCGGCCCAACTGGTCGCACATCAACACGCCAAAGCTCACCGCGTTGTCCGCCGCCCTGGACTTGAACTCGCGCAGCCATGAGGCGTCCTGCCCGTGGCCGAACCACGTGATGTTGACCAAATCCACGACACTCACGTCCAGCTCCCGCGCCCGCACCACGATATCACGCGGATCCATGCCGCCGCGCAGAACATCATCCGGTGAGGAATGCAGCGTCGCGATGAACTCGGGATAGTTGTCCCGGGCATCACCAAAGATCGCGCGGTGAAACGCCCACTGGGACAAGGCAATCGTGAACGGCTTTGCGGGCGACGATTCCGATCGGCCCGCCAACGGCACACCAAGTGCGGTCGCAGCCCCCATCATTCCCACGTTTTCCAAAAATGTGCGGCGTCTCATGGAGAGAGCGATGCAAGCGAGACCAGCCGCGTCAACCGGCGGTCCGGTCTCCGTTAATTCGCGAGAACGAAGCTGTTGGGCATAAAGCCCGACCCACGACGTATGCATTTTTGTGAGTCGGACTTTATGCCCGACATGGCCTACCCCCGCTTGCGCGCCGTGATCGTCATGATGTAGGCGATGCCTTCGGTGCGGATTTTTTCGACCTCTTTAGGAGGATAGCTCCGAATCTCATCCGTCCATTCCTTGACCTTGCGCGGCCGGGGACGCTGCACGGGCAGGGGCTCATGATCTTCGCGCCATTTTTCGAACAGCACGTCCTGCCACCCGGCCGGATCAAACAGACCGCGAATGCGATCGAAGTCGCCCATGATGAACATCTCGTGGCCATGGTCGTGAATCGGCACGTCGAAGTAGACCTTGCCGCCCGGCTTCAGCACGCGATGCACTTCGCGCATGTAGTCCTCGTAGGTGTAGCCCTTGGCCACGGTCTTGTAGCCCTGCGCCCAGTGCTCGAGGGACTGAATGCCGTAGATGACATCGAACGTATCGTCCTCAAACGGAATGTCGCCGGCCTGGCCATGGCCCCCCTGGCCGAGCCTGGCCTGGCGGGTTTGCCGCGGCTCGATGCCAGTCCAGGTGCCACCGCTGCGCAGGATCAGGTTGCGCGGCAGCCAGAAGTGGCCGAACCCAATCTCCAGCACCTGCAGGGCGGCGCAGCTGTGGAAATGCGATTCGATCGAAGCGACAATGCACTTGCGCAGGGTCGTGCCGAACGGGACGGAACAGACCTCGCGAATCGCATCAAACTTCGGACACTGCCGGCACGGGATCGAGCGCACTCCCTCCCCTTCCTCACGCCAATATTTGCCGCTGAACTCGGTCTTGGCCTTGGCCGGATCGGCCCGCCAGCTATACCAGCGTTTTGCGAAGGAACCCGTGAGATTGCGCATCGGGTCTTACCACTGACGCGCCACTAACGCGGAGTCCATGCAAACCTCAATACCCCACCGCGGGGCCGTTTTTCCTCCTTCGCCCGGATGGCGCTACGGCGGACAGGGGCAATTTGGATTACTAATAGCCAACAGCGTGACCATCCTTCCTGCTTTCGCTCGCGCCGATGTAGACTTTGTTCTCGGCGTCCCACATGATGGCCTGGTAGCCACCAAAACCGCCGAGACCGTAGCGGATCGAGTGCCGCAGCAGGTGGACTCCCTGGCGGGTTTCAGCGGGAAATCCATCCTCCAGGGTGACATAACCGCCGTCCTCCATCTGAGGAGTATTGTAGTCTGTGGAACCGTGGTGCTGCCAGCGCGCGGCGTCGCCCGCTTCCTGCAGGTTGAGGTCAAAATCAATCAAATTGGTGATGATCTGCACATGGCCCTGCGGCTGCATGGCCCCGCCCATCAAACCGAAGCTCAACCACGGCTGGCCATCCTTCATCACAAACGCCGGGATGATGGTGTGGAAAGGCCGCTTGCCCGGTTCGTAAAAGTTGGCGTGGTCGGGATCATCGAGCACGAACATCTCGCCACGGTTTTGGAATCCGAATCCCTGTCCCGGCACCATCACCCCACTGCCCATGCCGCGATAGTTGCTTTGAATGAGCGAGACCATGTTGCCCTCGGCATCGGCGGTCGTCAGATAGACGGTGTCGCCCTGCTGCAAGGCCGGATTGCCGGCATCGTAACGTCTGGCTGCGCGCCCCGGATCGATCAACGCGCGGCGTTCGGCCGCATATTCCTTGGACAACAGCCAATCCAGCGGGATATCTGAAAAGTCCGGGTCGGCGTAGAATTTGGCCCGGTCTTCGAAAGCCAGTTTCTTGGCCTCGATCATCAGGTGCAGCGCCTTCGGCGAGTGGCGACCCATCGATCGCAGATCGTAGGCTTCAAGGATGTTCAACATCTGCAGGGCGGCGATACCCTGGCCGTTGGGCGGCAGTTCGTAGACATCGTAGCCGCGGTAATTGACCGAAACCGGGTAAATCCACGTTGAGGTATGGGCCTCCAGATCCGCTTTGCGCAGGTAACCGCCGTGTTTGCGCATGAAAGCGTCAATCTCGTCGGCGATTTCACCTCGGTAGAATACATCGCGACCGCCTTCGGCAATGCGCCGGTAGGTGTTGGCGAGGTCGGGATTTTTAAAGATCTCCCCCTTCTTCGGGGCCACACCATCCGGCATCCAGGTGTCATAAGCCGAGCCGGACAGGTCCTTAAACCGGAAGGCAGACCGCCAAGAAAATGCGATCAGCTCGGTCAGCGGGAATCCCTTCTCCGCGTAATCGATTGTGGGCGCGAGCAGGTCGGCCATCGGCATTTTGCCAAACTTGTCATGCAGCTCATACCAACCATCCACCGCTCCCGGCACGGAGATGGGCAATATGCTGCGCGATGGAATGATTTCGACACCGAGCTTGTCCAACTCCGACATCAACTGCTCATGACTCAGTCCCATCGGCGAGCGGCCCGAGGCATTCAGGCCATGGAGCTTCTGGTCCTTCGCACTCCAGACGATGGCGAACAAATCCCCGCCGATGCCACAACCGGTGGGCTCCATCAACCCGAGGGCGGCGTTGGTCGCGATGGCGGCATCAATGGCGTTGCCACCGGCCTTGAGCACATCGAGTCCGATCTGGGCGGCAAGGGGCTGGCTGGTGGCGACCATGCCGTTTTGGGCCACGACTTCCGAGCGGGTGGCAAAGGGCTGGCCGGAAAGACGATCGATTTGGCCGGAGGAAGACATGGCAAAGGCACAGAGCCCGATGATGGCGAAAAAAAACCGGGCGAGTTGAAGCATGAGCTGACGTTATGATCCGTTATCCCCCTGTCAATGGGACCACCAAGTCCACTCCACCGCTTTGAATTTACAGAAGAAAACGAAGAGAACCAAGCCATCAGCCTGTTTGGGTTACACTGAGATCACAGAGGATGAAGCCGGGAACACGAAGCCTGACTCCTCTGCTACCTCCTGTTTCAATCGAGCGGTGGAGTGGCCTTTGTTTTCCTTCGTTTCCTTCTGTAGAAACCATTTGGCCCTCTGCCCTCGATTCGAAATTAGACCTTTCAGCCCCGCGTAGACTGGCCTACTCCCAACTTCTGATTTTTTAACATCTGCGTTCCGTGAACGACTCTGATCTCGACAGTCTGGCTTCCGTGCCTGCCGAACCCGGTGAGGTTGGGCTCGTGGCGCCGCAGGACTACACGTCGGACGAACCCTTTGCCTTCGACTGTGGACGGACGATTCCTGGATTCACCATCCGCTACGAAACCTATGGCCGGCTCAACGAAACGGCCGACAACGCCATCCTGGTCTGTCATGCGCTTTCCGGTGACCATCACTGCGCGGGGTTTCACAGCCTCACCGACCGCAAGACCGGTTGGTGGAACAACATCATCGGTCCGGGCAAGGCGCTCGATACCAACCGCTACTTCGTGCTGTGCAGCAACGTCATCGGCGGCTGCCAAGGCTCGACCGGTCCGCTTTCGACCGACCCCGAGACCGGCCAACCCTACGGAATCAATTTTCCCATTGTATCCATCCGCGACATGGTGCGCGCACAGGAGCGGTGGTTGCGGGCGATCGGCGTCAAACGCCTCCACGCCGCGGTGGGCGGTTCCATGGGCGGCATGCAGGTGCTCGAGTGGGGCATCAGTTTTCCCGACTTCGTGCGCAAACTCGTGCCCATGGCCACCACCCCGCGTGAGGGTGCGCAGGCCATCGCCTTCAACGAGGTGGGCCGCCAGGCCATTCTGCAGGATCCTGATTGGCAGGACGGCAACTATGCCGCCGGTGAGGGGCCGCGCGTCGGCCTCGCCATTGCCCGCATGATGGCGCACATCACCTATCTGAGCGACGCTTCGATGGCGCGGAAATTCGGCCGCCGCACCGTCGCCCGCGATGGCAAATTGGAAAACGCCTTCGACGTGCAATTCGAGGTGGAGAGTTACCTGCGCTACCAAGGCAAGAGCTTCATCAATCGCTTTGATGCCAACTCCTACCTCTACATCACCCGCGCCCTCGACCAGTTCGACCTGGCCGAACGGGCGGGCTCGCTGGAGACGGCCTTCGAGCCGGTCACGGCCGACACCCTGACCATCGCCTTCACCAGCGACTGGTTGTTTCCGCCCGACCAAAACCGCGCCATTGTCACCGCCCTGCTGCGCGCCGGCAAACGCGCATCCTATGCCGAGCTGACGACCGACCTCGGCCACGATTCCTTCCTGCTCGAATCCCCCCAACTCTACGACCTCGTCCGCGACTTCCTCGCGAGCTGAGTATTATCCCACTGAATACACGAAACCACTCCACCGACTCTTCTACAGAAGGAAACGAAGAGAACGAAGATCATGATTTGAACTACGTTTCCTGAATCAGCGTCCCCACCTTCCTTTCCTTCGTTTCCTTCTGTGAAAAACAATCCTCTTATGCCTCATGCCTTTTGGGCCATTTCGTGAATTTTGTGAGCTGAATTTCACAGGAGTCATCGGAGAGAAGCAGAGCCTCCCAAATGAAACTCCAAACTTAAATCTCCGTTCCCTCTGTTTCCTCTTGTAGCAAGCTCGCTGCCTCCAGGTTCGCACCATTCGAAAATCGTAATTCGAAAATCCAAAATCCCCTCATGTCATTGAGAACTTCCAAACGCACCGTCGACCTGCAGGTCATTACCGATTGGGTGACCGCGGACTCGTGTGTGCTCGACCTCGGCTGTGGCCGCGGTGTGCTGCTGGAGGAACTGGCCCAGCAACGGAATACCCGGGGCATTGGCGTGGACCTCGATTTCGCCAAGATCGCCGCCTGCGTGAAACGCGGCCTCAGCGCCTACCAGGGCGACATGATGGGTTTTATGGCGGAGTTTGATGACCACCACTTCGATCACGTGATTTGCTCCCGTACGCTGGAGGAAGTTGCCGATCCCACTGCTGTCATTGCCGAAGCCCTGCGGGTGGGCCGCAGTCTCACCGTGGGTTTTGCCAACTACGGTTATTGGAAAAATCGACTCGATGTGATGCTGCGGGGTCGCAAACCGCAAAACGAGGTGCATCCCACCACGTGGGGCGACAGCCGTCCGCGCAATCCCCTCACCGTCGCCGATTTCGAAGCATTCTGCGCCGCGCAGGGGTATACCATCAGCCGACGCATGCACCTGCGCGGTGACTGGAAAACGAGCTGCTCGTTCTGGCGGAACCTGCGGGCCGGTTACGCGCTCTATGAGATCACGCGATGATTCTCCGCCTTGTTGCTCCTTTTGCCGGTCTTGCGGCCTGCGTCGCCGGTGCCGCCGAAACCGTCACAACCGACCGCGAACCCAACCGGCTCATCCACGAGAAGTCGCCCTATCTCCGGCAGCACGCTTACAATCCGGTTGACTGGTATCCGTGGGGTGAGGAGGCCTTCGCCAAGGCCGAGGCGGAGAACAAACCCATCTTTCTCTCCGTCGGCTATTCCACCTGTCACTGGTGCCATGTGATGGCGGCCGAATCGTTCGCCGATGACGGTGTCGCGGCGATCCTCAATGAGCACTTTGTCTCCATCAAACTCGACCGCGAGGAACGGCCCGACATCGACCACATCTACATGACGTTTGTGCAGCGCGCTACGGGCTCGGGGGGCTGGCCGCTCAACGTCTGGCTCACGCCCGAGCGCCAGCCCTTCTTCGGCGGCACCTACTTTGCTCCCGAAGACCGGGGTCGTCGCCCCGGCTTCACGACCGTGCTCAATCACCTCGCCGGACTCTGGGCGAACGATGCAGACCAAGTCCGCGCGCAGTCCGACCAGATGCTCACCGCCCTCACCCAGGAAATGGCCCCGCCGCCGGATCCTGACGGCGTGGACTGGGATGCATTGCGCGACGCAGGACTGGCCGGTTTCACCGAGCGCTTCGATCGCGACCACGGCGGCTTCGATGCGATCGAAAAATTTCCCAGCGGACCCACGCTGGAGTTTCTCCTGGATGTTGCCGCCAGTCATCCCGACGACGCGCAGCGCGCCCACGCCCTCGACATGCTCACCGCCACCCTGGAGGCCATGGCCACGCAGGGACTGCACGATCATGTGGGCGGCGGTTTTCACCGCTACACCGTCGATGAGGCGTGGCAGGTGCCGCATTTTGAAAAGATGCTCTACGACCAGGCCCAGATCGCCCACGCCATGTTGTCCGTCTGGCAGCTCACGAGGCGAGAGGAGTTTCGTAGTTCCGTAGTGGATACGCTGGCATACGTGCGGGCTCGCCTGACGGATCCTGAAGGCGGTTTCTACTCGGCGGAAGACGCTGTGAGCTTTCCCACCACCGATGCCATCAAGACGCGCGAAGGCGCCTACTACACGTGGACGGCAGGCGAACTGGCGGACGTCTTGCCCGAAAAGGACCATGAGCTCTTCGCCGCCGCTTTTGGGGTGCGTGCCGGAGGCAACGTGGCCCCCGAACTCGACATCCAAGACGAACTCGTGGGGCAAAACGTGTTGCACCGCACGCGCACCAACCGGCAATTGGCCGACGATCATGGCATGACAGAGGAAGCCGTGGCAACCAGCCTCGCCGCATCACTCAACCGGCTCCGCGAGCATCGCGAACACCGTCCCCGGCCGCACCTCGATGACAAGGTCGTCACCGCCTGGAACGGCATGATGATTTCCGCCTATGCTCGCGCCGCCCAGGTTCTGGGCGATCCAGGTTACCTGACCACAGCGCAGCGCGGCGCGCAGTTTCTGCGCGAGCGCCTCTACGACGAAACGACCAGCATGCTGGTGCGCAGCTATCGGGAGGGACGGCGCAACGACCTGGGATTTGCCGAGGACTATGCGCTGGTCATTCAAGGGCTGCTCGATCTCTACGAAACCGACTTTGATATTGGTTGGCTGGAGTGGGCGATGGAATTGCAGGCGAAGCAGGACGAGATTTTTTGGGATGCGGAAACCGGGGGCTACCTCGCCAGCGATCCACGCGATGATAGCGTGGTCATGCGGGTGAAAATCGAATACGACGGCGCCGAACCCTCCGCCACCTCGGCCGCCGTGCGCAATCTCGGCCGGCTCGCCGCCCTGCTGCATGACGAGGCCCTGTTGACGCGTGCCCGGCAGGCCGCCGCAAGCATGGTCGCTGTCGTCGAGCGTTCACCCACCGCCCTGCCCCAAATGCTTGCCTCGGTTGGTTGGCTGGAAGGCGATGCCCAACAGGCTTTGCTGCACAGCTCGATCAACGATCTCCATTTCGAGTCATTGTTGAGTGAGGTGCGTTCCCGGTTTCACCCGCGCCGCATGGTCGTGCGCATCGACGAAACCAGCCGCCCGTATTTCAAATCCTACGTCGAATTCATCGCCGGGTTGCCGGACGAACTCCCCGAGGCGGCCACCGCCTACATCTGCGAAAACTTCGTCTGTCAAATGCCCACCAGTGATCGAGACGAACTGGCGATGATCTTGGATCGAGCTGCAAACTGAGTCACTCATCGGCTGAATTTAACCGCAGATTACACCGATAGCTCAGAGAACACATCTGCTCATGGAGCAGTTTTTCACCGGAGTGGATCCGTGAACATCTGCGTAATCTGCGGTTATCCAGCAACACGCGGACTTGGAGGCAACAAGACAGACGGCTCGATGGTCCGTCCCCGCTTTTGCTGGGGCTGAAATTTCAGCAAAACACGCAACTTGCTCGCGGTGTTTTGTTTGGGCGATCGTCGATGGAGTCATTGAAATTTCATGCCGAAATTTCCCAATATAATCTTTGTTTCATCGTTGTTATCAATGATTTGTGCGTTTTGGTGCATTCACCCCGCTTCACCCCATGACTGAAAATTCTGCTGTTCTGTCACGCTGTTTGATCGGCTTGTTGGTCTTGTTATTATCAGCACCTTGGAGCGGCGCTGGCCCAACGCTCACGCCCCGTAATCTGCTGGCGGGGGAACCCGAGCTACACCAACTCGGCCGGGACATTCCCGCCGTCCAAGCCGCCCTCCTGCCACATGGTGAATGGGAACCGTTTCCGCGCGCCAGCGATCGCGCCGGTTGGGAGGGTCTCGCCTCCGCGACCCGCGAGCGGTTGATCGCCGACGGCGATGCGGCGTTGGCGGAGGGACCGTGGCTGACGCTGCCCGCCACCAAATACCTCGACTACATGCGCAATGGCGATCGGCGGTCCTATCAGGCCCCGTGGGCGGATCGGCGCAACCGTCTCAAAGCCTTGGTGCTCGCCGAATGCGCCGAAGGTGAAGGGCGCTTCCTGGACGCCATCACCGATGGGGTTTGGGCGATCTGTGAGGAAACGTCCTGGGTCTACCCCGCCCACATTTTCATGCAGCGCGCCGGCTCGGATCTGCCGGACGCACGCGAACAGGTGGTCGACCTGGGCGCCGGTGAAACCGCCGCGCTCATTTCCTGGATCGACTACCTGCTCGGACCGGAGCTCGACACCGTTTCGCCCGTCATCCGCACGCGCATCGCCCACGAAATCCAAACCCGCATCCTGGACCCCTGCCTGAACCGTGCCGACTTCTGGTGGATGGCATGGGACACGCAGGGACACCCCATCAACAACTGGAATCCTTGGATCGTCGCCAACTGGATCTCGAGCGCATTGCTGATCGAAAAGGATCCCGAACTGCGCGCCCGCCACATTGAAAAGGCCCAGCGGGTAATCGACATCTTCATCAACAGCTATCCGGCCGACGGTGGTTGCGACGAAGGACCATCCTACTGGGGTCGCGCCGGCGCCAGCATGTTTGAGGCGCTCGACTGGATGCATGGCGCCAGCAATGGACGCATCTCGATTTTTGACGACCCCCTCATCGCCAACATGGGCCGCTACATCCTGACCGCACACGTCGGGAACGGCTGGTATAAAAACTTTGCCGACGCCAATGCCCGGACCTTTGTCGACGGCGCCCTCACCTACCGCTATGGCAAGGCGGTCGGCGACGACGAGTTGGCGGCGTTTGGCGCCTGGCTCTGGCAACGCCAACAGGAAGGTCCGCCGCCCAACCTCGGATCGATCGGTCGAGTTATCCCCGACCTCTTTCTCGCGGCCGAACTGGCCGAGGTCCCCGCCAAGGATCCGCTGCCCCGCGATGGCTGGTTGCCCGACCTGCAGATCATGACCGCCCGCGACAAAGCCGGCACCACCAAGGGGCTCTACTTCACCGCCAAAGGGGGCCACAACGACGAGTCGCACAACCACAATGACGTCGGCTCGTTCATCGCCTACCTTGACGGTCTGCCCCTCATCATCGACGTCGGCCCGGAGATCTACACCGCCAAGACTTTCAGCGACCAACGCTACGAGATTTGGACGATGCGCAGCGGCTGGCACAACGTGCCGCTGGTCAACGGTGTTGAGCAGGCTCCCGGCCGCAACTTCGCCGCCCGCGATGTGAACTACGAGGCGACAGACGAGTTTGCCCGGTTCAGTCTGGATCTGGCAGCAGCCTATCCGCCCGAAGCCAGGGTTGATGCCTGGCATCGCGCCATCACCTTGAACCGGGGAATCAGCCTCGAGCTCACCGACACCTTTGTTTTGGCGGAAAAAGGCGGCCCCACCGCACAGCATTTCGTGACCAATCGGCCGGTGGATATCGACGCGGCCGGCCGGATTGTCCTCGGCCCTTTTCCTGATGCCCCCGAAAGTCGATCCGCTGCGATCCACTTCGATCCGCAAAAACTGAATGTTCGTATTACGAACTTTGAGGTCACCGACTCCCGGCTCGTCGGAGTGTGGGGCGACCTGGTGAGCCGTATCGAATTTGTGGTGACGTCGCCGGAACTGCACGGCGAAACCCACCTCGTGATCAAGCCGTCAACCCCTTGAAACGCATGCCGATTAAACGCCGTAAATTTCTTCGCGACTCCGCCACCGTGGCGGCCGCATGGTCGCTGCTACCGCAGCTTCGAGCGGCCCGTGCCGCGAACGGAAACCTGCCACCGCACCCCCGGCTGTTTATCGCTGCGCAGTCCAACGACGCGGGGCTCCAATCCGTGGCTGATTTTCGAGAGGCCGTGCGACAGGGTGGATTCCTGGGCGATGCCTGGAGCAAAACCGTCGCCCTCGCCCACGCCGAAAAAAAGCTGCCCCCGCTGCAACCCGACTCGCCGGTGCCCGCCCGGCCGGCGAGCATGATCCGGGATCGCAACCTGGACTATTACATCTGCCACCAGACCGGCGCGCGCATGAACCGTTTCTCCCTGGTGCACCTCGTCACGGGAGACGAAGGGTGCCGCGATGCCGCCCTCGCGCAGTTGCGGGCCGTGCTGGATCCCGATCAGTGGCCGGACTGGATCGATCAGGCGCACATCCGCTTCGGCCACCCGGCCGACCTGCGCACCGGCATGCTCTCGCAGGACTGCGCGCTCGCTTATGATTGGCTCCACGACTCGCTGTCCGAAGCCGAACGCGCCGAGATTCGGGAGGGCATCGACCGGCGTGGTATCCAACCTTTCCTTACATCCGTTGCGCAGAACCCCTGGTGGATGGAGGACCTCAACAATTGGGTGACCGTCATCGCCGGCGGGGTGGCCATCGCCGCTATGGCGATGCGGGAACATCATCCCGACGCCCAGTCCATCATCGACCTCGCCACCGGAAAGTTCGACGACTACCTCGCAACTTACGGACCGCGCGGGGAGTTCAACGAATCCGTGTCCTACGCCGGCGCCAATCGCATCCCCGTGGGCTACTTCGCGGCCCTGCGTTTCGCCACCGGCGGCGAGGTGGACCGCCTCGGCGACTCGCCGTTTCCGGAAATGTGCCGCTGGGTCATGCACGGCACGCTGGACGGCGGACGCCCGGTGCCCTTCGGCGACTCCTGGCCCGATCGCCCGATTATGTCCGGCTATGTCGCCGCGGTGGCCGCCGCCACGCGGGATCCGGTTTTGCAGCACTTCTTCCTCACCACCCGGGCCGAGGAGGATGCCCACCCGCTGAACCTGCTCTACTACGATGCCCGGGTGAAACCGCTGTCGCCGCAGGGTCGCGAGCCGCTGGCGGTCGCCTTTGCGGCGCACGGTGGCATGATTGTGAGCCGCACGTCGTGGGACCAGGAACGGACCGGGTGCATCGTGTTCAGCAAATTCGGACGGGAGGAAAACCACGAAAACAACGACATTGGCCAGGTGGGTTTCGATATCCTCGGCGAACGACTCATCATCGATATTGGTTCGCCCTCGTCCTACCCGGAAGACTTTTTTGAACACTACGCGCGGTGGAACTACTACAACGCTTCGGTGCGCGGCCACAACACCCTCATCTTCGGCGGTCGCGAACAACGCTACCCGGTGCGCGAACGCGGTGAACCGATCATCGTGCATCACCTCGCCGGCAAGCTCCTCGACTGGTGGCACGATGCCGACCATGGCACGGCCTGGCGCATGGACCTGACGCCTGCCTACGAACACATCAAGGGGTTTACCCGCACGGTGCTCCACCTGCATCCGGGTTACGTGTTGGTGTTGGACGAGGCGGAGCTGGAAAAATCAGAAGAAATCTCACTGCGCTGGCATACCATCGACAAAGCCGCGCCGACACCGGATGGCGCGTTTGTCGTTCGCAACGGTATCGCGGCGGCGACCGGGCAAATCGTGGGGCTCGACGACGCGCAGCTCGATTTTGCCCGCCACGAACATCGCTACGGTGAGCCCTACCATCTCGAGCGCAGTGGTGACCCGCTGGAGCAACGGCACGAAAGCTACATCGAAGCCACCCACCAGGCCTCGCATTGCCGTCTGCTCACCCTGTTTGCCTCCGGTGAAGCCGCCGCGTTCGGCGGCAACGCTGCCTGGCGGGAATCGGCCGAGGGCTGGACTTTCGATGGTCCGCACGGACCCGTCATCGCTCGAGTCAGCGCGGCCAAGGTCTCGCTCACCACGTCCAAACCAGGCCGCAAGGTCTCCCTTTCCCTCACCTGAAAATCACCATGTCCCGACTCCTATTGATCACTGCACTCGGTTGCCTCGGTTCCATTCGTGCCTTCGCCGAACCGGAGCATCGCGAACTCTATCATGACCCCGAGGTCTATTCCGCCTGGCCGGCCATCGTCCGGGCCGCCAACGGCGATCTGGTGCTGAGCTTCATCCGCACCGAACAGCACATGAGCCCAGACGGGGCCGTCACCGTCATGCGCTCCCCCGACAACGGGAAGACCTGGACCGAACCCGTCGACGTTGTCGATACGCCCATCGATGATCGCGAAGGCGGGCTCACCGTAGCGCCGGGAGGGGAGCTACTGCTCCACGTGCGTTCCGTGTTTTGGGAACCGGACACCTACGATGCGCTCGGTCCCGAAGCCTATCCGCGTCCCATGCTGGAACGTTGGATGGAAGAGGTGGTCCAGCCGGGCTATCTCGCTGCCGCCGATTGGAACGGCAGCCATGTTTACTCGTCGACCGACCACGGCGTGACCTGGGAGCACGTGGGCTGGGGGCCCGACAGTATCCACGGAGGCATTACACTACAGGACGGTTCGCTGATGATCGGGGCGTATCGGGAGCTGCGCGATTCCATCAAGGTGCACCACGCCGCAAACTCACGCGCGGAGTGGCGGCACATCCACACGCAGGAAGCACCATCTGCCCCGCACCTGCGTTTTGGTGAACCCCACATCGCGCAGATGCCCAGCGGGCGTATTGTCATCATGATGCGAGCGACGGCCCGTCCCTACGACGACCAGCGGCACGATCTCTTCCTTTGGCAGATCTATTCCGATGACAACGGCAGGACTTGGTCGCCGCCGATCCCGACCCCCATGCTGGGTTTTCCGCCGCATCTGCTCGTGCTTTCCGACGGGCGGTTGCTGTGCACTTACGGCCGCCGCACCGCACCGTTTGGTCAGCGGGCAATGATCAGTGAAGACGGCATCACGTGGAACCATGCCGCGGAGATCACCCTGCGGGATGATGCGCCTAATCATGACCTGGGTTACCCCGTTTCGGTCGAAACGGCGCCGGGGGAAATCCTGACCTTTTACTACCAAAAGCCCGACTGGAACCCGGAAAACAAACACGACCACACGACGGCAATTTACCAGACGCGGTGGACGCTGCCGGAGTGAGAGGCGGCGGGAGGTGATCGAAGTTCGAACGCAAAAAGGGGTCACGTCGAAGAAGCGAACTGACGTTTCGCTTTTAACGACATGACCCCGGAGGCTTCGGACACTGCTCGGCTTGGGGACCCCTTTCATCGCCCAGCCAATTTGCGAATCCGGACGCTTTGAGCTCCCTTGAACCATGGCTTCCGTTTCCGATCTCGCTCTCGATCTTTCCAAGGAATTTCCCCGCAGCCCGCGCGCTTTGCTCGGCGGCTATGTGCACGCCGGACGCATGCTGGACAAGTGCCGGGCCGTGGTGGCCGGGACCGCCGGCGAGTATCACTACAACTGCCCGCTGGACGGTTTCTTTTTTGAATTCACCGGCATCGATCACGAGGCATTCAAGGACTACGTCGCCACCGGCGCGGACGACGACGCCGTGGGTGCGTGGATCAATGAGCATTCCAAGGTGGGGACCCGCGAGGAGGTCGTGCAGTGGAACAACAAGATGCGCGACATGCGCATCAGTGAAATGCCCGTGCCACTGCAGATGTTCCTCGAAGGCTACATCCCGCAGTTCATCCCCGCGGATCGGCAGGTCCGCGTGTGGTTCGACGTCTATGACATCGAGGAAGGCCGCCAGTAACGTGCGGTTCGTTTCCCTCTGATCAGCCGCAGCTGGCTTTCGCCCCGGCCGGAACGAGCTGGCACATGCCACCGAAGAGGCGGATGTCCTCCAATGCGACGATCCGGAACTGGTCCCGCAGTTGATCAATATCGCGGGGTGCCAACATGACCTCCTCCGGAAGTTGATCCATCAACGCCTGCTCGCCCGCGACATAAAACTGCAGATAGGGATTACGGCCGCAGGCACAGCGCGGCGGCCACGTATTCGCACCGCGAACGACTTTGCCGGGAGGATTGACTTCGACGGAACTCAAACGCTCAAACAACCGATCCAGCGCGGGTCCGACCAGATGGACCATGGTTTCGGGAGGAGCCAAGGGATTGTCCCGAGAACTGGACATGACCAACTGCGTCCACTCGGCCGCAATTCGCGCCCGAGCCTGCTTCAGGCGGTCAATCATGCTGGTCTGCATGCCCCCCACCCTACTCTTTTGTGGTCCATCCGGCTTCGCACACTCTGTCCGGCAGGGCGCATCGTTTGTGCAATTATTTGGCGGTAATGCACGCAATGGCATTCATGTGAATATCACTAAGCCCTCGACCTTCAATCGTTTGGAGTTTCCGCCGACACACAGCAACCGGGTTGGCATGCAAACATAGTCAGCGCAGTCATTCGCGGGTACCATTTCTCCATCAGAGCAGTTGTTTTTCACTGCCGCTGGCGCCGCATATCCTTTGTTGTTCTCTGGCAAAGGTCAAAAAACGCGCAATAAAAGATAAAATACTCCTTATTTCTCCTTTTGTCATTTCCCCCATCTATTGATGGACTGCCGAAGTAACCCCTTCCGCTTTTCAGCTGACCCCCGCTGTGTCCGTCATTCGCCGTGTTTTTTTCCTGCTCAAAGCCCTGCGGCCTCCTCCGCGTTGGCATATCGGCGTAATCGCGGCGGCGGGAGTTTTTGTCGGACTATCGGCCCTGACGTTTCGGGTTTCCCGGGCATCGTCCTATCTGGGCGACAACCCGGCGACCTGCGTGAACTGCCATGTCATGGCCCCCCAATACGCCACCTGGGCCACCAGCAGCCATGCCCGGGTTGCCACCTGCAACGATTGCCACGTGCCGCACGACAGCGTGATCAAGAAATACGGCTTCAAGGCCTACGACGGATCGCGCCATGCCTTTATGTTTACGTTCCGGATGGAACCCCAGGTCATCCGCATCCACCCTCCCGGAGCCAAGGTCGTGCAGGACAACTGTGTGCGCTGTCATGAAGATCTGCTCGCCGAGACCGGCTCGGTGTTGGCCGCCACCGCTCACGGAACCGGCCAGGCGTGTTGGGACTGCCACCAAGGGGTTCCGCATGGACGCGTCAACAGTCTCTCCGCCGTGCCCGATGGCGACCGGCCCCAACTCGCCCCCCTCAACCTTCCATCGTGGCTCGCTGAACAGCTCAGCGAAACCCCGCCCCCTCAACCCTAACCGCTCCGTTTTGTCATGAAATCACTCACCGAAACCGTCGAACGTCGTCCTTGGATCGGCTGGCTGCTCTTCATTGGCACCGTCGCCGGAGTCTTTGCCGTTGGCCTGCTGGCCGCCTCGATTGTCGAGCGCCGTCAGGAAACCTTCCGCACGCAACTCGTGCAACCCATCGCCGAAATCGAACCACGCAACGGGGTTTGGGGTGTGAACTTCCCCCGCCAATACGATTCCTACAAACGCACCCTCGAAAGCGACTTTGCCTCCGCCCACATGGGGTCGGTGGAGATCGACTACCTAAAGAAAAACCCGCGCATGGTGATCCTGTGGGCCGGTTACGCCTTCTCGCGCGACTACAAGCAGGGCCGCGGCCATGCCCATGCCATCACCGACGTGCGTGATTCCCTGCGCTCCACCGTCGAGTCCCTGCCCGGCACCTGCTGGACCTGCAAATCCACCGACGTGCCCCGCGTGATCGGCGAGATGGGCGCTTCCGCGTTTTACGGTTCCAACATCATGGAGATGGGTGAGCAGATCAACAACGCCATCGGCTGCCAGGATTGCCACGATCCGCAGGGCATGTCGCTGCGCATCACGCGTCCGGCTCTGGCCGAGGCCTGGGCCCGTCAAGGCAAGGACATCAACAACGCCACCCATCAGGAAATGCGCTCCCTCGTCTGTGCCCAGTGCCACGTGGAATACCACTTCGAAGGCAAGGACAAGTATTTGGTCTTCCCCTGGGACAATGGCTACTCCGCCGATGAGATGGAGGCCTACTACGACAACCGGGATTTCGCCGACTGGATTCACCCGCTTTCGAAGACGCCGATGATCAAGGCGCAACATCCCGACTACGAACTCTACATGACCGGCGTGCACGCCGAACGCGGGGTCTCCTGCTCGGACTGCCACATGCCCTACAAGAGCGAGGGCGGCCAGAAATTCACCAACCATCACGTGCGCAGTCCGCTCGCGAACACCGCGGAATCCTGCGCTGTCTGCCACCGCGAAAACGACGAGACGCTCAAGCGCGACGTCTACGTTCGGCAGAACCGGGTAATCGAACTGCTGACGTTGACCGAGAAGGCACTGGTGGCCGCGCACATCGAGGCCAAGGCGGCGCTTGAGGCGGGAGCAACCCCGGAGGAAATGAAACCCATTCAGACCCTGATTCGCCACGCCCAATGGCGCTGGGACTGGGTGTCGTCCGCCAACGGCTACGGCTTCCACTCTCCCGTCGAGGCCACCCGCGTGCTGGGCACGGCGGTGCAGAAAGCCGAGTCCGCCCGCAATGCCCTGACCCGGGTCCTGTTTGCTCACGGTATCACCGATCCCGTGCCCATGCCCGACATATCCACCAAGGAAAAGGCGCAGGCTTACGTCGGCATCGACATGGATAAGATCCACGGTATCAAGGCGCGCCAAAAGGCCGAGGACTTCCCGCGTTGGGACCAGGCCGCAGCCGAACGGGAGGCCAAACTGCCGCCGGCATTAAACGCCGACTCGCCGCGCTATCCCGACGCGTGATCCGAGTCGTCGCGATTTCACCCGCCTGAACGCCATGCCTGAAACTGCATCGGTCCTGCCGCGACCCCGCTCAAACGGACCGATCGCGGCTGTCCTCACCAGCCTGCCATTGGGCAACACCTGGACGGGCGCAGTCCTCGTTCTCGCCGGCACCACGGCGGCCGGATTTGGCGTCGACCATGCCCTGCATGGCCATGGTTTCCCCATTCCGATGTGGCCGCTCAATGGCGTGCTGCTGGCGGCATGGATCTCCCTGCAAGCACTCACGTTCATCCTCGCGAGAGGCACGACCCTGCTGGCGACCCTGGTCGGATCGCGCCTGGCGGTGATGACGCTGGCCGGGCTGGTCGTTTGGGGAGCGGTGCTGGGAACATTTCCCCAGGTCACGCACGCCCACGGTGAACATGTGGCGCTGCACCAACGTGTGCTGACCGCGCCACCTTTCGTATTTTTGCTGCTGCTGCTCACGGGCAACCTGGCATGGGCCACACTCTCCCATGTGGTGCGTGGTTTAACGTGGTCATCCTTGTTTCTCTGCAACCACGTGGGGGTATACGTGGCCGTGACCGCGGCGCTGTTCGGGGTGGGCGACCTGCGCCGCCTGGACCTGTGGGTGCATGAGGACGGTTTCGTCTGGCAGGGCACTGACAACGAACGGCACGCGACCTTTGATACCCCGTTCGCCATTCACCTGCACAAACTCACGATCGACTACTATCCTCCCCAGCTCACATTGCTCAACGCCGAGACCGGCGATCCGCTGCTCGCCCGCGGAGAGGATCTGCTCACGCTTAAAGCTGGAACTCAAGGCACACTGGCAGGCCACTCGGTGGAAGTGATGGAAGTCACCCGGCAGGCGCCATGGTCGGCGTCTCCGGACGACGGCGTCGCCGCCGCGCGGATCGCCGTGGCCACCCCCGATGGGGAGCGTGTGGAGGGCTGGGTATCCGCGGGCAATGCCCGGGTACCCCCCCTGTTTGTAGGCCTGGGCGACGTGGTGGCAGTGATGCCCGACCTCCGCGCCCGGTTGTATCAATCCGATTTCACCCTCGTGCGACCCGACCAGGAGCCCCTGCCGACCACGATCCGCGTGAATCAGCCCCTGCGGGTGGACGGTTGGTGGTTGTATCAGAAAGGGTATGACACCGCTCGCCCCGACGGCCGCCGCTGGTCGCAAATCGAAGCGATCCGCGATCCGTGGTTGCCCGCCGTCTATGCAGGATTGGTCCTCATGGCCCTCGGCGCCCTGCTGGGCCTTGGCCGGGCGGCCGGGTTGTTGCGGGCCATGCCCACTCAAGTCGCCCCCGACGTGAAGGAGGAAAGCCCATGACCTGGCATGTGTTCCCCTGGATTGTCGGCGGAGCCGGCGCGCTCTGGCTGGGAGGATTCACGATCGGCCGCCAACGGCCCTGGCCCTGGGTGCTCGCAGGCACTGCGCTGATCGTGGTGTTTTTGGCCGGCTTGTGGATGCATCTGGAGCGCCCTCCCCTGCGCACCCTGGGTGAGACGCGACTTTGGTTTGGTGCCCTGTTGCCTCTCTGCGGACTCGGAATTTACGCGCTGGTGCGGTGGCGCTGGCCGCTGGCCTACGCCGCAGCAATTGCCCTGCTGTTTCTCAGCGTCACCGCACTGCGCCCTGAGACGCATGATCGTTCGTTGATGCCCGCACTACAGAGTCCGTTCTTCGTGCCTCACGTGGTGCTCTACCTGTTGGCCTATGCGTTTCTTACCTATGCCGCCGCGCTCGCCGCCTGGGCCTGGTGGCTTGGTCGCGGGGACGACGCTGCGGCTCGGAGTTCCTGTGGCCGAGCCCTGGGTTTGGCCGAGGTGGGACTCTGGCTGGGCTTCAGCTTCCTGACTCTCGGATTGTTGGCCGGGGCGGTCTGGGCCAAGGAGGCCTGGGGCCATTACTGGACATGGGATCCCAAGGAAACGTGGGCCTTTTTGACGTGGGCAGTGTACCTGGGTTATCTCCATTTACGGTCCGAGTGGCAGGCACACCCCCGCCGGGCGGCGGCCTACCTCACCTTGTCCAGCGCCGTCGTGATGGTGTGTTGGTTCGGCGTCAGCTACCTGCCCTCCGCCGAACAAAGCGTTCATACTTACGCGGGGTGAAGGACGCGTAGTGAGCGAGCTGGAAGCTCCTCCTGCTCTGCCACGGTAGCGGGAGCATCTTGCTCGCGCATTCGCATCCGGTACCAAGGGAGCTGGAAGCTCCCTCTACTTTGCCGCTTTGGGATTCTCCCGAATGTATCGGCGGATCGCGTTCATGGCGGACTCGTTGCGCACGATATGATCATAGGACTCGTGTTGCCATACTTGGCCGGTCCGGCCGAGTCGCCGGTTAAGCGCGTTGGCAGTGTATGACTTCCAACTGTGCAGAATCTCCGCGAGTCCGTGTGGTGCCAACGGCTGCACCAACACATGCACATGATTCGGCATAATGATGAACTCATCCAACTCGTAGCGAATGCCCTCAAAGTGTCGCAGTGCTCCTCGAACGATTTCAGCACTAGCCGCATCGCGAAGAATACATGAGCCACTGCCGGCATCGAGAAGTCGTTCGATACGCACGGAGAACAACTGATGATATTCGCGCTGCGCTTCCGGCGAGAGGCCGGCCAGATTGTGAGTCCGCCGCCAATGCTCTCTCTCGAGTTGGATCTTTTCCACCACCGCGCTCGGCAGCGCATCGGCCAAGCGAAAGGTGACAAAATACCAAACTGTTCCTTGCTCCCAATGCGGCAGATTTCCAGCCGTGCGAATGTCGATCTCGGTCAACGGATTGAAGTATTCCCAAAGCGGATCCGACATGGTGGGTGGTTACGCTATCAGAATGTGCGAGGCGAGCTGGAAGCCCTGCCATAGTAGCGGGAGCATCTTGCTCGCGCCGTTGCCTCTCAGTCCCCACTCCATCGCTGGGCGAGCTGGAAGCTCCCCCTACTTTGACTCACTCTGACGCGTGGAAGATCTGCAAACTCGTGCCCTCCAGATACGCATGCCACTGGTCGGTCATTTCAACCAGTGAGTCATGCATCGGACAAGGGTCGCCGTTGCCGCACCAGTTGGGACCAAAGGGACACATGATGGTGTCTTCGGCCCGTTCAAACTCAGCCACGATATCCATCAGGGAAATCTCCGTGGGCTTCTTCTTGAGCCAGTAACCTCCACCCGGCCCCCGGGTGCCATCCACCAAACCGAGGGAGGACAAGGTGGTGAGCACCTTGGCCACGATGGGCTGGGGTAACTGCCGTTCGGCCGCAATGTCAGCCGAGCTCAGTTTGGTCTCTCCACCATCATAGCGTTCTGCCAACACACTCATGGCAGCGATGGCGGTCTGAGCGAGTTTGCCGAATCGAATCATGGATGGCGAACACCCAAACTGCTTCTGTCCGCTTGGCCACCGGAATTCTTAATCTTCAATTCACTTTCTTCGGGAAACGGTTGTCGCAGGATGGGCAGCGCAACTTTGAGCCCCACCGTGAGGATCAGGAATCCCCACGCCCAAATGCCGGCACTGATCTGCGTCTCCACCATGCTGGGCTGGTATTCCACGATCTCATGCAGGGGCGAGGGAATGAATGCCGGAACGATCAGGCCCATGCCTTTTTCGATCCAGATCCCCACGAACGCAAACAGGCAGGCAACAATGAGCCAGCTCGGGTGGCGCTCGACGTGGGGCCGCAAAAACATGACCGCCGCAATCACGCCCATCACCACCGCGGTCCAGATCCAGGGCACCAGGCCATGCGCGCCGTGAAGTCCAAAGAACAGGTAACGCAATGAGGCCGTGTGGGCGCTCCCGGCGTAAAGCTCGGTGAAGAGTTCCGAGACCACCATGAGCAGATTGATGAGCAGCGTGACGCGCACGATGTTGACGAGAATCTGCACCGGCCGATCCCCGATGGTGACATCACACCAGCGCCGCAGAAAAAGCAGCGCCACGATGATGAACGCCGGACCCGACACGAACGCCGTCACGAGAAACCGCGGGGCCAACAACGCGGTGTTCCAAAACGGACGTCCCCCCAGTCCGGAATAGAGAAACGCCGTGACCGTGTGGATCGAGATCGCCCACGCGATCGACAGGAATACAAAGGGCACATACCAGCGTGGATTGGGCCGTTGGCCGCGGAAACGCATGTAGAGCAGGTAACCGCAAATATGCAGGTTGATGAGCAGGTAGCCGTTCAGGACGATGACATCCCACGTGAGCATCGAGATGGGAAAATTGAACTGTCCCAATCCGGGAATCAGGTGCCAGAAGCGGTCCGGGCGCCCCAAGTCGACCACCACAAAACAAATGGCCATGACGACGGCGGCGATCGCCAGTAGTTCACCCACGATGGTGACATCGTGCATCTCATGGTCGTGATAAAGATAGGCGGGGATCACCATCATCACCCCACCGGCGGCGAGGCCGACCATAAACGTGAAGTTGGCAATGTAGACCCCCCACGAAACATGATCGGTCATGCCGGTCACAATCATGCCGTCGCGCACCTGCACCGCCCAGGCGTGCAGCCCGACCAGCGAAACCCCGGTGAGCAGCACCATCCAGGCATAGAACCACGGCGAGCCGTCGGTGGCATCCCGCACCGCACGCCACAGGAACTTTGGATAGCTGTGCAGGTGGTCGTCGGGAGTGCCGATCGAAACCGGACCCGCGGGAGGCGTGGGGACGGACTTACTCATCGAAGAAATAGAAGAAACTCGGTTTGGTGCCCAACTCCTCCTTCAGCACAAAGACACGCTTGTGCGCGAGAACCCACCGGATTTCGGATTCCGGATCGAGCAGGTTGCCGAACACCCGCGCCCCTGTTGGGCAGGCTTCGAGGCAAGCCGGCAGCCGGCCGTCGCGTGTGCGATGCAAACAGTAGGTGCACTTCTCCATGACCCCCTGGGGTCGAATACGGTTGGAGAGATAACTCTGGTGGGGGTTTACCTCGGCCGCAGGGATCCGGGGTTTGGTCCAGTTGAAACGGCGGGCGTGGTAGGGGCAGGCCGCCTCGCAGTAGCGACACCCGATGCACCAATTGTAGTCCACCACCACGATGCCATCATCTTCCTTCCAAGTCGCCTCAACCGGGCACACATCCACGCAGGGGGGATGGTCACATTGCTGGCACTGCACCGGCATGTAGAACTTGTCAGGCTTGGGCACCGGACCGTCGTAGTTGACGTTGCCCTTGGCCATATCAAGGGAGCCCTTCTCCATCTCCAAAACCCTGATGTAGGAATTTCCCGAAGGTCGGTCGTGGTTGTTTTCCACATGACAGGCCTGGGCGCAACGGCGGCAGCCGACGCAAATCGAAAGGTTCAGGGCATAACCGAGCTTCACCCCCGGCTGTGGCCGGTGATCGGCCACTTCGACCTCGGCGCCGTAGTCCTCCCTGGTATCCTGCGCAATGCGCTCGAGCACCACCGCCATGTCGACGGGCGAGAGCTCGCGGTAGTGCTTCTGCAGGAAGTCGTCGATTGATTCGTGGGCCGCCCACTCGGTCAGGGGAGAGATTGCCTTGGCAAAGGCGGCCGCTCCCAGGGTCGCCCCCACGGCCTTGAGCGCGGTGCGGCGCGTCACGCCCGAAGATTCGGAATCGGAGGAATTCTGGCGATCAATCATGGCGATGGGAGGAAGGGTTGGCGGAATGCGCTTGTTCGCGGCGGAGTTGCTCCAGCGCTCCTCGATCCCGTGGGGGGAAGACGGGGTTTACCCGGGGATAAGCCGGAGCATGCACGTCATGGCAGTCGATGCAGCGATTGCGCTCCCGCTCCCCCTTGGCGCGGTCCCAGAACCCCACCATGCCACCATGGGAACCATGATTGTAATCACGCGTCTGCGGACCATGGCACTGGGAACACAAGGCCATGACGTTCTGGTAATCCAACGCCCGGCCGTCGGCCCGGCGCAGGGTGTCGTAGTTGTCGGCATTGTGGCAGCTGAGACAGTTGAGCTCGCCGTGCGAATAACGCAGGCCCTGGTGAAACTCCGTGGGCAGGAGGTCCAAGCCGGCTTTGAAGTTGGCTTCACGCGTGGCGTGGCAGGTCGAGCATGCCGCGTAAACGGGATCGCCGTGATGATCGAATTCATCGGTCAACACCCGGGGCTGAGCCACCCCGGCCGAACGCATGGGAAGTCTCAATTCGGATGGCTGCGCCCGCGGCGTGGATGTTTCAGCCATGTGCCCCCCGCCCGGCTGCGCCGGCGAACGCGCTTCCTGGGCGAGCAACCACATCCCGCCGGCGATCCAAACCAACCCCACCACGACAAGGGCCGGCGTCAGGCGGGTAAAACGAAAGCCGGAGGGGTTCACGTCCCGGAGGGTGACACGTGGGCTCGATAATTCAAGAATTCTTTTTCTTTTAATCTTGTTATATAGCAAAGGCCATCTAGTTTCGGGGCCATGAGCTCCGCATCACCGCCTGTGATCAGCTCCCTCGTTCTGACGTTAAAACCGGGGGGCGAAAGCAAAACGGCCGCATTGGCAGCTCTAGCGGAGTTCCCCGGGCTTGAACTCGGTGACTACCGGCAACCTTGGCTTCCCGCCGTGCTCGAGTCCACCGCCCCCCAGGACGCCTGCGATCAACTTCGCGCCCTGCCCGGTGTGGAATTCGTTGAAGTGACCTTTGTCGAGGTTCCCACCGACAGCCCCATGACTGACCTCCCCGCCTAAAGTTTCTCCACCCCCTCGCCCCTTGTCATGCAACGCCGCGACTTCCTCAAATCCACCGCGCTCGCCTCCGCTTCAACTGTCATCGCCCAGCGCATCGCCGCCTCCGAAGGAACCCCTCCCACCATCGGTCCCGCCCTGCCCCCGGCCGGCGACGGCATCACCTGGGACAAGGCGCCCTGCCGGTTCTGCGGCACCGGTTGCCACGTACAGGTCGGCGTGCGGGAGGGCAAGGTTGTGGCGATTCAGGGCGACCAGTTGGCGGAGGTGAACAAAGGGCTGCTGTGCATGAAGGGTTACCACGTGGGAGGAATCCTCTACGGGCGGGACCGCCTCACCACTCCGCAACTCCGGCGCAACGGCAAACTCGAAGACATCACTTGGGACGAGGCCCTTGACGTGATCGCCCGCCGCATCATGCGCAACCCCGCGGGCTTTGGGATTTATGGTTCGGGCCAGTGGACGATTCCCGAGGGTTACGCCGCACAAAAGCTCATCAAGGCCGGGCTCTCCAACAACCACATTGATCCCAACGCCCGCCTTTGCATGGCGTCGGCCGTCACGGGCTTTCTCTCGGTCTACGGGGTCGACGAACCAGCGGGTTGCTATGAGGACCTGGAGGCGGCGGATGTGGTCATCCTCTGGGGCAACAATGCGGCCGAGATGCATCCGGTCCTGTTCTCGCGTGTCGTCGACCGGCGCTCCCGGGGCGAGTCGGTGACGTTGATCGACCTCGGCACCCGTCGCACCCGCTCCACGGAATACGCCGACCACTATCTCGAATTTAACCCTCAGAGTGATCTCGCCATCGCCAATGGCATCGCCCACCTGCTGATCGCCAACGGCACCTTTGACCGCGAGTTTATCGAGAAGCACTGCAACTTCCGCCACGACCCCACGGCCAAGTCGCTCTTTGGCGAGGCGATCGATTTCGAGACCTACAAGCAGGCCGTCGCTCCCTACACTCCCGAGAAAGTGGCGGAAATCTCCGGCGTGTCCGCCGACGATATTCGCATGCTCGGCGAGCTCTTTGGTCGCCGCGACGTGCGCATCACCAGCCTGTGGTGCATGGGCGTGAACCAACACACCCGCGGCACCGCCATGAACCGGCTCATCCACGGCATCCATCTGCTTTCCGGCCATTTCGGCCGTCCGGGTGACTCGCCGACTTCCCTCACCGGGCAACCCAGCGCCTGTGGCACCGCCCGCGAAGTTGGCACGCTGGCCCACCTCCTTCCGGGCGGCCGTCTGGTGGCCAAGGAGCCTCACCGCAAGGACGCTGAAGAGCGTTGGAATCTGCCACCCGGCCGCATCAATCCCAAACCCGGTTACCACACCGTGTTACTATGGGAAAAGTTCTGCACCCCGACCTCGGAAGGCGGCGACATCGACACGATCCTGGTGCAGGTGACCAATCCCGGTCAGTCCCTGCCCAACCTGGCCAAGCTTTTCCAGAACAAGCGGGGGTTGGAGGACAAGTTCCTCATCGTCTCCGACGTCTACCCCACCGCCACCACCGAGCTTGCCGACCTGGTTTTGCCCGCCGCTCTGTGGGTCGAAAAAAACGGCATCTTCGGCAACTCGGAGCGGCGCACCCAGCAATGGTTCAAAATGGTCGAACCACCCGGCGAAGCCCGGCCCGACACCTGGATGACGATGGCCATCGCCCATCGGTTGATGGAACTCGGTCATCCCGGCATGAAGGACCGCGACGGCAATTTCCTTCTCGCCGTGCGCGACGAAGACGGCCGGGAAGTGCCTGCCTGGGACTGGGATCATTGGACCGACATCAACGTCGACCGCGCGCTCTACGAGGAATACCGCCCGTTCAGCCGCATGAAGCACAAGGATCTCGCGCCCTACGACGAACTGGTCAAGTCACGCGGCCTGCGTTGGCCCGTCGTGCAGCAGGAGGACGGCTCTTGGAAGGAAACTCCGTTCCGCTTCTCCGAATTCAGCGACCCCTACGTGAAGCGCGGCAGTGAGTTTCAGTTTTACCACTCCACCACCGGTGACGACCGGGCTCAGATCTGGTTCAATCCTTACGAGCCCGCCACGGAAGAACCCGACCCTGACTACCCGTTCTGGTTGAGCACCGGCCGCGTGATCGAGCACTGGCACACCGGGTCCATGACCATGCGGGTGTCCCAATTGCGCGGCTCGATGCCCAATGCCTATGTCGAGCTGCATCCCGCCGACGCCGCTCGTCTCGGTTTTGCCCAGGGTGAAATCGTGATCGTGGAGTCGCGCCGCGGTAAACTCGAGTTGCCCGTTTGGTTCAACGGCCGCGGTCGTCCGCCCCAGGGCTCGGTGTTCGTGCCCTTCTTTGACCAGAACCTCCTGGTCAACGAGCTCACTGTCAGCGACACCTGCCCGATCTCCAAGGAGCCCGACTACAAGAAATGCGCCGTGCGCCTGCGCCGTCGCCATCAAACCGCCTGACCCGCCCCCGCTCCTTCCCTCATGAAAACCCCCGGTCGCAAACTCGCTGCCATTGCCGCGGTGGCCGCGTTCATCACCAGCCTCAGTGGTTTTTTTATGGGCTTGCTGCAGACCAGTCGACAGGCGGCCGACTCCCGCCAAGTGGCGGCGACGTGGTCGGAACCCACCTACCCGTCCCACACGGAGTTTCCGGAGGCCCCCACCTACGCCGAGCTTCCGCACCACCGGCTTCAACCCAACCACGACTGGCAACCGCGCACTTCCCAGCTGCCGCTGGTCGACCAGGGAATCGACGGCACCACGTTGATCCTTAGCGTCCTGGAGCAAAGGCAGCTGCGTGCCGCTCGGGCGGAGCGGCGGGCGTTTGATGGGGCTCCGCCCATCGCCCCGCATCCAGTGGACCAAATGAGCTCCGCCGCCTGCCTGGCCTGCCACGGCAATCCCGTGCGTGTAGGCCAGTTAGTCGTGCCCCAGATCAGCCATCCGTCCCACTACAGTCAGTGTCTGCAGTGCCACGCATCGGGAGCGGGACCCACGTCGACCTGGGAAGGCCTGCCACCTCCTGTCGAAGGCATCGACCTCGCAACCCTGGCCGCCACCAACACCTTCCCCGGACACCGCGAGGCCGCCCCCGGCGAACGTGCTTTTGACAGCGCGCCCGCGGTCATCCCCCACACCACGTGGATGCGGGAGAACTGCATGTCGTGCCATGGTCCCGGCGGCTCCAGCGCCCTGCGCACCTCGCACCCCAGCCGCCAAAGCTGCACCCAATGCCATCCCCTGAATCCGGCCCTCGAACAACGCCCCGCCTCGCTCGAGCCCTTTCTTGCCGCCACCCCCTGAATCCGCCTGATGCCACCCGCCACGCTCAACCGACGTGATTGGATCCGCACCGTGTTTGGACGGCAACCGGACCCTCTCCCCACGGCGAATGCCAGCGAGCCAGTGGGCGGGTTCGTGGCTGTGATCGCCGGACGCAACTGCCTCGCCTACCAAAACTCCTTTTGCTCGACCTGCGCCGAACGCTGCCCGGTCCCGGGCGCGATCGTGATTGACCGGGGTATGCCCCGGATCGAAGCGGCCACCTGCACCGGCTGTCGCGTTTGTGCCGATGTCTGCCCCGCTCCGGTCAACGCCATCCTGGTCACGCCCCGGCGCCACCCTGCCATCTCACCATGAAAACCACCCGACTGCACCTCGCATCCCTGCTGACTGCCGGCACCCTCGTCCTGACCTCCTTCGTCTCCGCGGAATCCCCGGACCGCGACGTTACCGGCAAGCTTGACTATACCCTGAATGCCCGCCTCGAGACCGTCAGTCAGACCGGTCGCGGTGATGCGCGGGCGCTCACCCTCGGCTCCGATCTCGGCTATGCCATTTCCTTTTACGACAAGGTCAAATTTTACGCCCAACTGGAAAACACCGCCGCCCTCGACGGCGACGCTTACAATCAGGCCGGCCTGAATCCGGATGGCGCTGACCGGGCCGTCGTGGCGGACCCCGAGATCACCGAACTCAATCAACTCTGGGTCGCCGCCAAATACGATGCGATCGATGCCAAACTCGGCCGGCAAATCATCATCTACGACAACGCCCGGTTTGTCGGCAATGTGGGCTGGCGCCAGAACATGCAGACGTTTGACGCCGCCCGCGTGACCATTGCCGCGCCCGACACTGGCATTGCTTTTGACTATGCTTACCTCGACCGGGTTCTGCGTGTCCTCGGTCGTGACCACCCGGCCGGCGAATGGGAGTCCGAATCACACCTCGTCCATATCCAGTGGAAAGCCCGCCCCAACCTCACCGTGACCGGTTACAATTACCTGCTCGACTTCGATGACGCCCGGGCCAATTCCTGCGCCACGACGGGGCTGGCTCTCACCGGCAAGCACCCCATCGGCGACGAGACGACCACCCTGCAATACCGCCTCGAGTTCGCCCGCCAAACCGACCACGCCTCCAGCCCGTTCGACTACGAAGCCGACTATTGGTGCCTTGAAGGCGGCATTACTCGCAACGGCTGGACCCTGCTCGGCGGCTACGAGGATCTCGGTTCGGACAACGGCGTGGGCTTTCGCACTCCCCTCGCCACCCTGCACGCCTTCAACGGCTGGGCCGACCAGTTTCTGGGAACCCCCGGATCCGGACTGACCGACCTTTATGTCAAAGTCGCCACCACCGTTGAGAAATTCAAAATTGCGGCGCTCTACCACGACTTCTCGTCGTCATCCGGCAGCATTTCCTACGGCAACGAGCTCAACATCTCCGCCGCCCGCAAACTCACCGACGACATAAACCTCCTGGCCAAGTTTGCCAGTTTCGACGGCACCAACGGCCGCCCCAACGTCACCAAATTTTGGTTACAAACGGTTTTTAAATTCTAATCCCCTCCCCATTTCAACAACCATGTCCGCCGCTGCATCCTCGTCCGGCATGACCCTGCCACCGTTGCAGCAAACCGTGCTGGACGATGCCACCGCCGCCGCCCTCTTTCGCGACCTGGCCGCCTGCACCAAAATCCTGGCCGTCCGGCCCAAACTCAGCGCCACCGGCTACATTGATCCGGCGGCGGAATTAACGCTGGATGGCGCGGCCGCGGGACTGAGCAACGGTGCTCTGCGCGCGGTACAGGTGCGCTACCTTTACGACGAGCGGGAATGGTGCGATACGCTGTTGGCCACTCCCAACGGGCTGCGGGTGGTGAGAATCTGTCAGGAAGACATCGCCGCCACCATCGAAACCCAACCGTGACCGCAACGTTTCACCTGCTGTTGCTGCATCTGCTGGGCGCCGCGATCTGGACCGGGGGTCACCTGGTGCTGGCATTGGGGGTTCTGCCTGCCGCGCTCAGGCATCGTGACGCCGCCGCCATCCAGGCCTTCGAATCCCGATTTGAACGCATCGGCATCCCCGCCCTGCTGATTCAAGTGGTGACCGGAGTGATGCTGCTCGGCCGCTATTTCCCGGAGTGGTCGTTGATATTGGATTGGGCAAACCCGATGGCCCGCGCGGGACTGCTTAAACTCGGGCTGTTGGCCCTGACGCTGGGACTCGCACTGGATGCCCGACTTCGCATCATTCCCAAATTGAGCAAAGACAATCTCACCGCCCTCGCCTGGCATATCATTCCCGTCACCATCATGTCCGTCGCCTTCGTCTACATTGGACTGCGGTTTCGGTTCGGCGGGACTTAAAAATTCCAAATACCATGGCTTCCTCTTTTTTTGATCCATCGGCCCAAACGGCCACTTTCCTCAGTTTGGCTGATCACCCGCCAGCGCCAGCCGGGGGAATCACCAGCCGCACGCTTTTGCAGACTCCCACCGCCAAATCAGTGCTCTTTGCCTTCGACGCGGACCAGGAACTCACCGAACATACCAACCCCAACCATGCGATCTTGCATGGGCTCACCGGTGAGGTCAGGGTGACGGACGGCGCGGCCACACATGCCCTTGGTCCCGGCGACATGCTGCACCTGCCACCAAATATGCCTCACGCCGTGAAAGCGGTGACATCGGCTTCCTTTCTGCTCCAGTTGCTAAGCCCGACATCCTAACTTTTGATCAAGATCGTGAACCTGCTGCACTTCTACCTTTCGTCCGGGCACAACTACTTTGGCCACCACGGGAAACCCGCGGGCGAACATCCCGTGGTGGAGGTTGAGGAGATCGAATGCATCGCGGGCAAGGGCATCCGGGGTGACCGGTTTTTCGACTACAAGGACGACTACGCCGGGCAAATCACATTCTTCGCCAGCGAGGTGTTTGTCGAACTGGTGGCAGAGTTCGGTCTGCATGATCGCAGCCCGGCAGACCTGCGCCGCAATGTCATCACTGCGGACATGGATCTTAATACCCTGATTGGCGAAGAATTTGAAATCCAAGGCATACGCTTCTTCGGCACCCGCGAGTGCTCCCCCTGCTACTGGATGGACCAGGCCTACGTCCCTGGCACCGAGGCCTTCCTCAAAGGCCGCGGTGGTCTTCGCGCCAAAATCCTGACGAGCGGTAATCTGAGCCTAAAAGCAAAGGTTTTAACCGCTAATGAACGCCAATAGACACAATTGTTTCAGACCAAGAAATACAACAAAACCCAGAGCAGAAAGTAGCGGGAGCTTCCAACTCACGCGGCGGTGTACTGGTGACGGGAGCCGGAAGCTCCCGCTACTCTGGGAGAATTGGCGCTGGTCATGGCTTGCGCTTTTTTAGTTTGGCTTCGAGGGCTTTGAGTTCGGCTTCATCGGCCTGGTCGGCGGCAAGGGCTTCCTGCTGTTGGCGGCGCGCATCAAACTCGAGGTAGCGGGTGGACGCCGCGGCTTCCATGCGCTCGTGGCTGATTGAGCCAGCGCCTTCGATCAAGGGAAAGCCGTTGGAGGCGACGATTTGATCGACGTTTTCCTTCCAGAAACTCATGCGGGTTTCCGTGCGGTTCTTGGCACGGAGCTCGGCGGTTTCGAGGAAGATCACGACGAGGCGGTTAAGGGTGTCAATCTCTTCGGCGGTCAGGTAGTTTTTGGCAATGAGGATGTCGGCCTTGCGCACGCGGTCGCCCTTCCAGCTCAGCAAGCCGAAATGCGGATCGTTGGGATCAGCGCGGGCCATAACTAATTCGGACGCGGTTTGTTCGGTGACGGCGTGGAGCAGGATGTTCTGGACGGTGGCGAAGAACTGCTGGGTAGCGCGGTCGGTCTTGTCATAGTCAGTGCTGAGGGCGAAGAGGTTGCGAACCTTTTGGTAGAAGCGTTGCTCCGAGGCGCGGATGTCGCGGATGCGCGCCAGCATCTCGTCGAAATGATCCGGGCGGCCGTCGGGGTTCTTGAGCCGCTCGTCGTCCATGGCGAAGCCCTTGAGCAGGTATTCCTTGAGGACGGTCGAAGCCCAGCGCCGGAACTGGACCCCG